>NZ_WIWC01000038.1 GCF_009600315.1 Pseudomonas helleri
CGCTGAGTTCGGAATAAGACATAGGGCAGCACCGTACCGGAAAGGTCAGGTGTTGCACTCAGTTTTTGCCGCCGCCAAGGCTATGTGTTGGGCATTAAGTTCCTGTTTGACGGTTTGCCACTGACCGGGCCAGGGGGGACTCAGGAAGACATGCTCGACATGGCCTCGGTCGATCACACCGAAGTGCTCTATGGCGCCAATGCCTATTTGTATTCCGCCTTGTCGCTGGGGGGCGCGATCAATATGGTCAGCAAGACCGGGCGCACCGATCCGGGTAACTCCGTGCGTCTGGAAGCGGGCAGTTTTGGTTATCGCAAACAGCAGCTCAGCACGGGCGGGGTGGTGGGCGACAGTGATTACTACGTCAGTGTGCTGCACAACGAGCGCGACGGTTATCAGCACGACACGTCCAACAAAGGACAGGGCTTGGTGGCCAACTTCGGGTATGTGTTCAGCCCCAAGCTGCAAACCCGTTTTTTCTTACGTTATCGCGAGGAAACCCTCACCCAAGGCAATGCGTTGACCAAGTATCAGCTCAAGCATGATCCCAAGAGCAACGAAGTGCCGTTCGGGCGCAAAAAAGATGGCTCGACCTTGCTCGGCAGCAAAACCACTTACACCTTCGATGACGATGCCAAGCTGGAAGTCGGCCTTGGCTACAACGATTACCCGTTGCTCAACGGCTGGCGCTATGCGGCCCAGCCGCAGGACTGGCGCTCCAAAGACCTCAATCTGACCCTGCGTTACCTGCGCACCGGCGATACGGTCTTTGGTTTGCCGAGCGACAGTAACCTGACCTTCAGTACCACCCGTGCCTGGTTGGCCGACGTTAAATCCCACAGCCGCACTACCGGTCAGACGCTGCAAAAAACCGATTACACCGGCTCCCGCGATACGGTGTTCTCGGTGGGTAACGAATTGCAATTGGGCGAGCGCACCTGGCTGTCCAGCGGCGTATCGTGGGTCGATATCAAACGCAAGGCCGATATTCAGTACACCACCAGCGCCAACACCAGCGAGTTCCCCAGTGGTGTTGAATACAGTGAATACGACTGGGCGCCGCGCCTTGGGCTGCGCTATCAGTTAACCCCCGAGTTCGAACTGTTCGGCAACGTCAGCCGTTCCATTGACCCGCCTGTGACCTGGCAGTTGGGCAGCACCGGCACGCCGTATATTCGTGATGTGCGCCCGCAAAAGGCCAACACCGTGGAGTTCGGTATTCGTGGCGGGCACGGTATCTTCGACGGCAGCTTGACGGTCTATCGCTCATGGGTGCAAAAGGAATTGCTCTCCGTGGTGGTACGCCCGGCCAGTGCCACTGAGGATCAACTGATCGCGACGTCCAATGGCAGCGCCACCATCCACCAAGGGGTTGAGGCGGGGCTCAATACCGTGCTTTGGGAGAATCAGAACGGCGACAGCGTAGCGTTGCGTCAGGCCTATACCTATAACGATTTCCACTACCGCAACGACCCGGTTTTCGGCGCCAATGAACTGCCGGGCCTGCCGCGTCAGGTGTACCAGGCCGAGCTGCAATACCGTCAGGCCACTGGCTTTTACGCGCAACTCAATGCCCGCGCCGCGTCCAGCTATTTCGTCGACTTTGCCAACACCTTGAGCGCCCCGTCCTATGTGCTGTGGGGCGCCAAAATTGGCTATGAAGCGCCGAGCAAAAAGTGGGAGGTGTTTGTCGATGCGCGCAATCTGACCAATCAACGCTACGCCACGGCGGCTAACACCACTTATGACGCCAAAGGGCAAGACTCGGCGAATTTCTTTCCAGGCGATCCCTTTAACGTCACCACGGGTGTGGCTTACCACTTCTGACCCCGGCGGCTCTGGGGTATTGAGCTACATCAACACGTATAGCAGCACAATATTGACCGCCAGCATCACCAGCGCCGTGGGGATTTGCGCCTTGATCACGGCGTACTTGTCCGGCAGTTCCAGCAGCGCGACGGGCACCATGTTGTAGTTGGCCGCCATTGGCGTCATCAGCGTGCCGCAATAACCTGAGAACATGCCAATCGCGGCCATCACGGCGGGGTTGGCATCATAAATACCCACCAGTACCGGCACGCCGACACCGCCGGTCATCACCGGGAAGGCGGCAAAGCCGTTACCCATGATCATGGTGAACAACGCCATGCCGAGCACGTAGACCATCACCGCGATCAGGCGATAGTCCATGTTGATGTACGCCGTGGTGACGTGAGCAACGGCTGTGCCGACCCCGGCGTCATTGAACAGCAGGCCGAGCATGGCCAGCATTTGCGGGAGCACCATGGTCCAGCCCAAGGCTTCAGTGAGGCGGCGAGACTCGCGCAAGCCTTGCAGCGGTGTATCGCGGGTCAGGATGCAGGCCAGTATAAGGGCGACCAGACAACCCAGCCCCAACGACACAAAGGTGGTGTTCTTTGGATCGAGCAGCGGTACGCCGCCGATCTGCACATGCTTGAGCACTACCGTGCCGATCACCGTCACCAGCGGGATCGACAAGGCCGGGATAAACAACCTGTGGCCCAGACGCCCGGCGCTGGCGCGGGCCGCTTTGACCGGCAATTCGGCATGCGCACCGCGGCCGACTCCGCCGATGCCGGCAATACCCGCCATCACCAGTACGCCCACACCGACCACAAAGGGCGACAAACGATCACCGATCAGAAACACCATCGAGAACAACGCCCAAAACAGTGCGCTGGTCCAGCGCTTGGGATGGCTGCGGTCCGACACAATCATGCCGGCGGTGATCAGCAACAGCGCACCGGCCAGCCAATAGAAATACTGGATAGAAACAATCATCGGGCCAGCTCCCTGGAGTCGTCAGCGTGGGCCACTTCGCTCAGGCTACGTGCCAGCATCAGGTCAAAGCGATAAAGCCGTAGTGCATGCACGATAAAGGCACAAATGGCCGTGGGAATACCCCAGAACGCGATATGCAGCGGTTCGACATCCAGCCCCGACCCCAGCAAAAAGGTGTGCATCAGGGCAATCGCGCCAAAGGCCACGAACACATCTTCGCCAAAGAACAAACCGATATTGTCTGTGGCCGCGCACATGGCCAGTACTTTTTGCCGAACGGCGGGCGGCAGTTTGCCGTATGTGTTTTCAGCAGCGCCTTCGGCCATGGGCGCCAGCAGCGGGCGCACCATTTGCGGGTGTCCGCCCAGACTGGTCAGGCCTACCGCTGCGGTGGTTTCGCGCAAAAACAGGTACATGATCAACAAACGTCCCACGGTGGCCCGTTGAAAGCCTGCGATCCATTTTTGTGCGTGCAGGCGCAGACCATGGCGCTCCAATAAGCCGATAACCGCCAGCGGCAATAACAGAATGAGCTGCAAGGCCCGGGTTTGCAGAAACCCTTCACCCATCTCGCTGATTATTTTTTCCAGCGGAAAGTTGGCCGCAAGCCCGGTGACAATGGCCGCCGCGCTCACCACCAGCAGAGGATTGAAGCGCAGCAAAAAGCCCATGATGATGACGAGCACGCCGATCAAGGGCCAAAGATTTACGACGGTTTGCATGAGGGTGAGGTCTCTTAGCTGATTGCGACTCACCAGGGCAGGCTGGTGTGAGCAAGGCGAAAGCGGTCAGGCACACTTTCACAAAATCGGTACGCTGCCGGACTCAGCGTGTTTTTTTATTGTTGACGCTCATGGAATGGCGACTTGACCCACATGGTTGGGGGCTTTTGGCGATGCGTTCAGTCAAAAAAAGTTGTCGCCGCCGAACAAAAAAGTTTTATCAATCACCGACTTAAGCGGTCTGGCTTGAAGGCACGGTGAGCGTTTACAGTGGCACACTGTTTTGACCGGGTGGGATGTCCTACATGAATATGCGATTTCTTCTGACATTCGTCTGGGTGGCCCGCCTTGGCAGCTTCCGACTCACCGCAGAAAAGCTTTCAAGCACACAGGCGGCCATTTCGAGCCGTATTTCAGTGCTTGAAACCGAGCTGGGCGTGCAATTGTTCTTGCGTGATTCGCGGGGTGTGAACCTGACGCGCGAAGGCCATAAAGTGCTGGGTTACGCCGAAGAGATGCTCGCCACCCAACAGCGCTTGCTTCAGTCCTTGGGGCAGGCGGACAGTTTTACCGGGCGGTTGCGCATCGGGGTGATGGACACCGTGATTCACAGCTGGCTGAGCGAACTGGTCAGCGCATTAAGTCGTGACTATCCTCAAGTCGAAGTCGAACTGACAGCCGACACGGCGCTGAACCTCAGTGAACAGTTGCTCAAGGGGCAGTTGGACTTGATCTTTCAGACTGACCTGTTAAGGGCTGACGGGGTGCGTAATGTGCAATTGGCCCGCTATCCGTTGAGCTGGGTAGTAGCAAGCAATGGCGCATTGGACAGGCCCTATGACAGCCTTGCGCACGTGTGTGAGGAGCGGTTGTTGACCTTTTCAAGGCACTCGCGACCGCATCAGGACATGCTCAACTACTTGCATCAGCACGGCATCGCGACACCGCGCATCAGTTGTATCAATTCAGTGGCAGCGATTATCAAGCTGGTCACTGATGGCTTTGGTATTGGCGCGTTGCCGCCGGTACTGGTCAGTCGTGAACTGCACAGCGGCGCGCTGCGTGCCTTGGCGATTGAGGCTGCACCGGGTTTTTCGGTGTACGCCAGTTGGCGGGTGGGGGCGGGTCTGGAGCTGAATGAAGCGGTGGTCCTCCTGAGCCAGACGGTGGTGGCTGATTATCAGCGCAGTGTCCTGCCTGAACATCTCATCTTGCCGAGCAACTGATCCGTATTTTTTCGTGTTATCTGCGACTGTTATGTGTGCAGACAGCGGAGCAGAATGAGCCACAACCTTTCAAGACAGCCAGAACGTTGAGTAAACAGCAACGCTCGCATGGGATCAGCTGATGTTCTGCGCCTGTTTTTTTACGAACGTGTGCCAGGGGAAATAGCATGGGCAAGATGGGATGGTTTTTGGGCGGCTTTTTAGTGTTGACTATTGGCATCGGTATTTTGGCGACCATTCCGCCGGGCTGAATCCGTTCTTTAGTTGGTGAGCGAAGGTGGGTCAGCTCTCTTAATTGCGTAGGTTTGTTCTCCGGCTTAATTCCTGCCTTGGGTCAAAAAGCATGAGTGGTTAACTTTTAAGTTTTCATTAATTAAGAGTTGGCCCTCATGTTGAACCGTGAAATGTTCATAACGTTATTTCCCAAAAGTGCAGCATCTGTAGATGTTTATTTACCCATCGTGCAAGCCGTCACGCTGGCCAATAATATCGATACTCCCCGACGTCTGGCGGCATTCATGGCCCAAGTGGGTCACGAAAGTGCAGGCTTTACTGCGCTCATAGAAAACCTCAACTACAGCGCTGACGGTCTGGCCGCAACGTGGGGCGCACGATTCGCACAACGCACCAGTGCCGGTCAATACATTACGGTCATGGACGGCGGGCGTGTGCGCAGGTTGCCCAACAGCGATGCGCAAAAATTGCACCGCCAACCCGAAGCCATTGCCAATCGGGTGTACAGCAATCGACTGGGTAATGGTTCTGAAGCGTCAGGAGAGGGCTGGTTGTATCGCGGCAGGGGTTTGATCCAGATTACCGGCAAAAGCAACTATCAGCATTGCAGCCTCGGCCTGTATGGCGACGAACGATTGTTAGAGACCCCACAACTGTTGGAACAGTGGCCTGGAGCGGTGGCGTCTGCGGGGTGGTACTGGTCGTCGCGCCAGCTCAATGCACGGGCTGACGGGCAAGATTTCGAAGCCCTGACGCGAGCGATCAATGGCGGGCTTAATGGCCATGTACAGCGATTGGCGGTGTTTGAGAGGGCCTTGGGGCTTTTATCCTGAAACCTCGGATTTGATTGAAAGGCCCGCCAGGCAAAGTGCAAAGTGAATCTGCGCTTTTCGCTTGGCGAGCTTTGTCAGCGGGTATTAACTGACGACGCGATAGCACGGCACATAGGCCGCGCCGCCGGGCAGTTTCATACGGTGTTGTTCAACGAAAGCATGCAGCAGTTTATCCAGAGGCTTCATGATGGCCGGGTCGCCATGAATTTCATAAGGCCCGTATTGCTCGATCAGGTGAATACCTTTTTCTTTCACGTTACCGGCCACAATCCCCGAAAAGGCACGGCGCAAATTGGCCGCCAATTCATGGGGCGGCAGGTCACTGCGCAATTGCAGATCAGCCATGTTGGCGTGGGTCGGGTCGAAAGGGCGCTGGAACCCTTCATCGATTTTCAATAACCAGTTGAAGTGAAACGCATCATTGCGTTCGCGGCGGAATTGTTTAACCGCTTTAAGTCCTGCGGTCATTTGCCGGGCAACTTCCGCCGGGTTGTCGATGATGATCTGGTAGTGCTGCCGGGCCGCATCGCCCAGCGTGGCGCCGACAAACTCATGCAACTGTTGCAAGTACGGCGCGGCTTCTCGCGGGCCCGTCAGGATCACCGGGAAGGGCACGTCGCGGTTGTCCGGGTGCATCAAAATCCCCAGCAGGTACAGGAACTCTTCAGCAGTTCCGGCGCCGCCCGGAAAGATAATCACGCCGTGGCCAACGCGTACAAAGGCCTCCAGACGTTTTTCGATGTCCGGCAGGATCACCAGCTCGTTGACGATAGGGTTGGGTGCTTCGGCCGCGATAATGCCCGGCTCGGTCAGTCCCAGATACCGCCCGCCTGTCAGGCGTTGCTTGGCGTGGGAAATGGTTGCGCCCTTCATCGGCCCTTTCATCACGCCGGGCCCGCAGCCGGTGCAGATATCCAGGCTGCGCAGGCCCAGTTCGTGGCCCACTTTTTTGGTGTACTTGTATTCTTCGGTGTTGATCGAGTGGCCGCCCCAGCACACGACTATTTTGGGCTCGACGCCGGGACGCAACGTGCGGGCATTGCGCAGCAGGTGAAACACATAGTCAGTGATGCCCGCCGAACTGCTCAGGTCGATGCGCGGGCTGTCGAGACCGCTTTGTGTGTACACGATGTCACGCAGGGCGCTGAACAACATTTCGCGGGTGCTGGCGATCATTTCGCCATCGACAAAGGCATCGGCCGGGGCATTCAGTAATTCCAGGCGAACCCCCCGGTCTTGCTGGTGAATCCGCACTTCAAAATCCTGATACGCCTCAAGAATGGTTTTAGCGTTATCGACGTGGGCGCCGGTGTTGAGAATAGCCAGTACACATTGACGAAAAAGCGTGTAGCTACTACCCGAGCCAACCTCACTCAGTTGCTGAACTTCACGTTGGGATAAAGTTTCCAGGCTGCCTTTGGGGCTAACCGAAGCATTGATGACGTGTCTTTGAACCATTGTGGGCTTCCTGTGAGCGGGAACGAAATTGGCATGGCGTGGCGTAGCTGTTTAATCCCTGTCAGCGATTCGCATGTGCCGGGCGAGAGGTCCCAACTCTTACGGCTTTTGGTTGTTTTCACTATCAGCATAGTCGCCGCAGATGAGGCTGGTTGCGGTTTTGCCTACAGTAACACTGCAAGCGCATAAGGCCAGTATCGACCTGTTCCATTGCCGGATCGCGACACAGGTGTGAGTGTCTGAGATAAGCTTCGGTTCAAAATCAGCATCTACCAAGGGGAACGCCGTTGATTATCACAACGACAAACAGGATTGAAGGCCGCCAGATCACCGAGTACTTGGGGGTTGTCAGTGCCGAGTCCGTTCACGGCATTAACGTGGTGCGCGATTTTTTTACCGGCGTGCGGGATTTTTTTGGTGGGCGCTCCCAGACCCTTGAGCGGGCACTGAAAGAGGCGCGTGCCGAGGTGACGGACGAAATCCGCGACCGGGCGCAGCATCTTCAAGCCGATGCCATTGTGGGGTTGAACTTTGAAATCAGCATGCCTTCCGGGCGGGGTGGCATGTTGGTGGTGTTTGTCACGGGCACGGCGGTGCGGTTGAACTGATCAGGGCGTGACAGGGAATATTCGGATTGGAAGTTAACGCTGTGAACGGGGTGATAAATTCGACTGCCCTGACGGGCAGCCGATACATGCGCACGCAGCTGAAGGAGCTGTGACTTAAATCGTGGTCGCTACTGGTGCCGCAGCGGCATGGTTTGACAGGGCTTGCTGAAGCTTGGCTTCTTGCTCAGGCGAAAGGGAAGTGCGCAGCACCTTGCCTTTGAAGTCTGACTGCTCCAGTTCCTGTAGGACTTTTTCGGGCTGGAACTTGCGCAACAGCACGAACAGGGCAGACGAGTCTTTAGGAATGGTTTCACTGAGATTTTTGATGAAGTCGTCGTCAATGCCGTAATCGGCCATCGAGCCTGACAGTGCGCCCATGCCCGCACCCGCGGCGCCGCCGATGACGAAGCCGGCCAATGGATTAAGAAACAACAGACCGACCAGCGCGCCCCACAGTCCCCCGGTCACCAGACCCGAGGTTGCCCCCAAGGCTTTCAGATTGACGCTTTGCTTGATATGAACCTTGCCTTCAGCGTTGCGTACAACAATGACGGCATCCTCAAGCTCGACCAAATGCTCTTTGCCCAACGAGGCTAATTTGGTAAGGGCGCGGTCGGCTGTTTCGGTATCTGGAAATCCCACAACGATTAAATCTGACATGTCTTTCATTCCTTGACTGTACAGGTCCAGCCCAAGGTCGGGCTGACGCTTGTGAAGGTGAGTCACCCGCTGGACGGTTTGACCTTCTGCGAGGAATGAGCGTGGTCGCTAACCTTGAAACGGTCAAGTCGAGAGGAGGATTCTGCGAGCGCTTTGGCAACAATGGGCTTGGGAGCGTCATTGCAGGGGAGGGTGTGATTAAGAAGGGCTGGCTGAGCAGCCCTGACACTCAGTTCGAGGGCTGATACCTCGAACGCTTAGGACAGATCTACCTTGTCTGGAGCATTCAAGCCAGCCTGGATGCGTTGATAAATCTCTTCACGGTGGACAGCCACATCTTTCGGCGCATTGATACCGATTCTGACCTGTTGCCCGCTGACACCTAAAATAGTGATCGTAATATCGTCACCGATGTTTATGCTTTCACCAACTTTACGGGTGAGTATCAGCATTTTTTTCTCCTTGATGGCTTTGTAAGGCACGTCTCTGAGACGGTGCGGCTTCGTTCATGGCTACAGAATACTGCTAAGTGGATATAAATGCCCCGCTCATTACAGACGTCCTCACCAAGGGTTAAATTCCCTGACTCAGGGAATATCTTGGGTACAGACCTTTAATAAGGGCGTATTGGATTTGTTCAAGGAGAGCAAATGCACTGTCCCGGTGATAAAATCGACCCACTCAAACAGATAGGGGAAATGCAGTGCGCAAAGTCATCGTGATGACAGCAATATTGGCCTTGACGGCTTGCGGTCAGGAGTCTAACGATAAAATCCAGCAGGCTAAAGCAGCTTCTGAGTCAACGGTAGCACAGGCGCCTGTTGCTCACTGGGCATTGGAGATCACTGAAGGTCAGCGCGCAACCATCACCGACACTACGGGCAGGCTCATGGAGCATGGTTTCACGCCCTATATTTACGAACATGATGGTGTTAAGCATTTCCTGATCGGGCCGTTCGCGACCCAGGCTCAAGCCCTGGAGACCCAGGAAAAGATCAAGCTCAAACCCAAGCTGGACGGCATTGAAACCAACATTATTGAACTGCCCGCCAGCAAGCCATAAGCAAACAGCGCCATACGCAGAATGCGTCTAGCTGCTTGCTGGCGCTTTTACGGTTTATATATTCGCGGATCTGTCCGGGTGTTCGCCGACGATGCACGACGTTAAGGGCATTAATGGCATGAGCAATCACAAGATCCAGATTCGTCGAAGCAATATTGAAAAAATCTTGATCGGCGCAGAGAAAGTGTTCGCAGAAAAGGGCTTTGCGGGCGCTGCAATGGCGGACATTGCCGCGGAAGTTCAACTCCCGCGTTCCAATCTGCATTACTACTTCAGCACCAAGACCGAGCTGTACAGCGCAGTGTTATTGGGCTTGCTCGACGTGTGGAAACAGGACGCACTGTGCTTCGAAACCTACGATGACCCACGTCTGGTGCTCAGCAGTTATATCCGCGCCAAAATGAATCATTCGCGCACCCGGCCCTATGGTTCGAAGGTGTGGGCCAACGAGATCATTCATGGAGCGCCGTCTTTGGGCCTGGCGCTGGATGCCAGCCTGTATGACTGGGCCAAGATGAAAGAAGCGAAAATCCGCCAGTGGGTGGCTGATAAACGCATTCTGGCGGTAGAACCGGCCAGTGTGTTGTACATGATCTGGGCTTCAACCCAGCATTACGCCGACTTTGATCATCAAGTGAACATCCTCAATGACCATCAGCCCTTGTCCGACATTCAGTTCGAGCGCGCTGTGCAGACCGTGACCAGCGTGATTTTGCGGGGGATCGGGCTGGAGCCCTGAAGATCAGGGCGCGCATCTCGTAGCAGTTGACGAGTAGTACGAGGCTACGTCCGGCTGCGTAGCAGTCGCAAAATTTGTTCAGCTTCGAGGTTCCTGCCTCATAGGGTTTACGACGATTGCATCGTCGAACGTAGCCTCGTACTACTCGTCAACTGCTACGGGCGTTGTTTAAGTCGTATGCGCCGCTGCCAAAGTCCACGATTGGCAGCGGCTACCGTTTACGATGCCACGCAGTAGGGGTTGCGCGGGTCATGGTTCCAGTCCAGAAACGGCAAGCCGTTGTTGTGCGGCACCATCTCGATGCAATCAGCCACAGGGCATGTAATCTGGCACAGGTTGCAACCGACACACTCATCGTCGATCACTTCGTAACGATGGGTTCCGTTCGCCAGCTTCACACTGGAAATGGCCTGGTGCGAAGTGTCTTCGCAAGCAATATGGCAGCGTCCGCAGCCAATACAGGCGTCCTGATCAATCTTGGCGATCACCTGATAGTTGATATCAAGATATTTCCAGTCGGTGGTATTGCCCATGGCCCGACCGGAAAAATCATCCAGGCTGGTATAGCCCTGGCTGTCCATCCAGCGCGATAAGCCATCTTTCATCTCTTCGACAATGCGAAATCCGTGCAGCATCGCGGCCGTACACACCTGTACTGAGCCACAGCCCAATGCGATGAACTCTGCCGCATCGCGCCAGCTGCCAATGCCACCAATCCCGCAAATCGGTAAGCCTTTGGTCAAAGGATCACGGGCGATTTCCGCCACCATGTTCAATGCAATCGGCTTGACTGCCGAGCCGCAATACCCGCCGTGGGTGCTTTGAGTGCCCACCACCGGCAGCGCCACCATGCGCTCAAGATCAACGCTGGTGATTGAGTTGATGGTGTTGATCAGCGACACCGCATCAGCACCGCCACGGTGAGCCGCGCGGGCACTGAGGCGCACATCGGTGATATTGGGCGTCAGCTTGACGATGACCGGCAGCGAGCAATAGGTTTTGCACCAGCGCGTGACCATCTCGACGTACTCGGGCACCTGGCCAACAGCGGCGCCCATGCCGCGTTCTGGCATGCCGTGCGGGCAACCGAAGTTCAGTTCGATACCATCGGCACCCGTGGCTTCAACCAGCGGCAAAATGTGTTTCCATGCCGCTTCTTCGCACGGCACCATCAGCGACACAATCAGTGCGCGGTCGGGCCAGTCCTTTTTCACCTGGGTTATTTCGCGCAAGTTGATTTCCAGCGAACGGTCGGTAATCAGCTCGATATTGTTGATGCCCATGACTTCGCGGTTAGGCCCGAAGTGTGCCGAATAGCGTGAAGACACGTTGACGGCTGCCGGGTCTTCACCCAATGTCTTCCAGACCACGCCGCCCCAGCCCGCCTCATAGGCGCGCACTACGTTGTAGGCTTTGTCGGTCGGCGGGGCAGAAGCCAGCCAGAAAGGGTTAGGCGCTTTGATACCGGCGAAGTTAATCGAAAGATCGGCCATTTACGCAGCCTCCTGATTGAGCATGAGTTGGGCATGAATGGCTTCGGCGGCAAGCTTGCCGTGTTGCACAGCCTGTACGGTCAGGTCCTGGCCCAGCGATGTGCAGTCGCCACCGGCGTACACACCGGCCACGCTGGTGCGCAATTGCTCGTCAACCTCGATGCGGTCGCCGATGCGATTGAGTGAACGTGCCAGTGGATCATTCAGCGCTGTTTCGTCAAACGCCTGGCCGATGGCTTTGAATACCGCGTCGCCAGCCAGCTCGAAGGTTTCGCCGGTGGTCTGTAGCCGCCCGTTTTCAAGGCGGGTCCGGGCAAAGCGCATGCCGCGCACTTGCCCGTGCTCATCCAGTAACACCTCGTCGGGCTGTGCCCACGTCATCAATCGCACCTGATTGTCTTTGGCGATGTCTTGTTCATGCCCGGTGGCGCCCATGTCTGCCAACCCGCGGCGATACACCAGATTCACTTCTTGCGCACCCAGCCGGGCCATTTGTACGGCCATGTCGATGGCCGTATTACCGGCACCCAGCACAATGCAGCGTTCAGCCAAAGGTAATTGGGTCAAGTCGTCACTCTGGCGTAACTCGCGGATGTAATCGGTCGCGGCCAACAGGCCGGGCGCGTCTTCGTGGGGCAGGCCCAACTGACGGCTGGCGGCCAGGCCAAGGCCCAAAAAGACCGAGTCGAAGCGTTGATGCAGCTCGCTGAGGCTGAGGTTGTCACCCAAGCGCTGACCGTGGCGAACTTCGATTCCGCCAACGTCCAGTACAAAGTCCACTTCCTGCTGGGCGAAGTCGTCCACCAGTTTGTACTTGGCGATCCCGTACTCATTGAGCCCGCCCGCTTTTTCCCGGGCTTCGAAAATCACCACCTCATGGCCATGCAGCGCCAACCGATGAGCGCAGGCCAGCCCGGCAGGCCCTGCGCCCACCACGGCGATACGCTTGCCGGTCGGCTCCGCCCGTTTAAACGGATGTTCGCTGAACTCGGCGTGGTCGACGGCATAACGCTGTAATAAACCGATCAATACAGGCGCGCACTCCTGCTCGTTGTTGCGCACGCAGGCTTGCTGGCACAGAACTTCGGTGGGGCATACGCGGGCACAACTGCCGCCCAGAATATTGGCCGAGAGGATTTTATGCGCCGCGCCTTGCACGTTCTCTTGCTGGATATTGCGAATGAACGACGGAATATCGATGTCGCTGGGGCATGCATTGACGCAGGGCGCGTCGTAGCAATACAAGCAGCGCGAACTTTCCAGTACGGCCTGTCGAGCGGTCAATGGCGGCGCCAGATCAGTGAACTGACTGGCCAATACCAGCGCATCTTGATGAGGATGCGGCAAATGATTCAGGGATTTGATCACAGTGAGTGCCTCACGGTTGTGGGAAGCTTCTGCCTCTGTCGGACAGTGGTTTTTGTAGTTAGCGTTTAACCGCCACGGGGATGTGCTGCTCGGCGCGTTTTTTCAGTTGGTCAAACACTGCCGGGTAGGTCGGTCGTTCGATATAACGACCCGCACCGCGCTCTGCCCGTAAATCACCATCAGCCCAGACCACGCGACCCTGGCTGATGGTGTGGCTCGGGACACCACGCACGGTTTTGCCTTCAAAAATGTTGAAATCGACTTTTTGATGGTGGGTTTTCGCTGAAATGGTGCGGGTGCCCGCCGGGTCCCAGAGCACCAGATCGGCATCGGCGCCGACCCGGATTGAACCTTTGCGCGGGTACATGTTGAAAATCTTCGCGGTGTTGGTGGACGTCAGGGCGACAAACTCCTGCATCGACAGGCGACCCGTGTTGACCCCTTCATCCCACAGCACCGCCATGCGGTCTTCAATCCCAGCTGTGCCGTTGGGGATCAGGCTGAAATTGTCGCGTCCGGCGGCCTTTTGCTCGGCGCAAAAGCAGCAATGATCGGTGGCGGTGGTGTGCAGGTTGCCCGATTGCAAGCCGTGCCAAAGTGCCTCTTGATGACCGCGCGGACGGAAGGGCGGGCTCATCACGTAACCGGCGGCGGTCTGCCAGTCAGGGTGCTGGTACACGCTGTCATCCAGCAGCAAATGCCCCGCAAGCACTTCGCCATACACGGGTTGGCCCTGACTGCGGGCGTAGGTGATTTCGTCGAGCGCTTCGCGGGTCGACACATGCACCAGATACAAGGGGGTGCCGATGGTCTGCGCAATGCGGATCGCCCGGCTGGCGGCTTCGCCTTCCACCTGCGAAGGGCGCGACAGCGGATGCGCTTCAGGGCCGGTCATGCCTTGTGCCAGCAACTTGCGTTGCAAATGAAACACCAGCTCGCCGTTTTCAGCATGCACCGTGGGCACCGCGCCCAGTTCCAGGCAGCGTTCGAAGCTGGCCACCAAGGTGTCATCGGCGGCCATGATGGCGTTTTTATACGCCATGAAATGTTTGAAGCTGTTGATGCCGTGGTGGCTGACCAACTCGGCCATTTCTTCGCGCACCTGTTCGCTCCACCAGGTAATTGCGACGTGAAAACCGTAGTCCGAGGCAGACTTCTCCGCCCAGCCCCGCCATTGATGAAATGCCTCCAGCAAAGATTGCTGTGGATTGGGAATGACAAAATCAATAATGGACGTTGTGCCGCCTGCAAGACCGGCCGCCGTGCCCGTGAAAAAGTCCTCGCTGGCCACTGTGCCCATAAACGGAAGTTGCATGTGAGTATGCGGATCAATACCGCCGGGCATTAAATATTGACCGCTGCCATCGAGCACTTCACACCCGGCCGGAACATCAAGATCGGTTCCAATGGCGCGGACTAGACCGTCGGCGCAATAAACATCCGCGCAATAACTTTCATCATGGGTCACAAGCGTAGCGCCACGGATTAACAGTGACATACGGAGTTCCTCGCAGGCAGACCGACTAAGTGCCGGTTCTAAGTGTTGTTATTACCAGCACGGTGCAGGTGAGATTCCTGTCACTGGTGTCAGGAATGAAATCTAGTGGGTTGTCGGGAAATGATCAAACTTTATTTTTAATTAACTATTAATCGTTTAACTCATTGTTTTTTATATATTTATTTTGTGTATAACCAAAATGGTGCAGGGCCTCACCATTTTGACGCACTTGACAGGAATCAAATATAAGCGAAGTTTCTTATGTGAAATCAGGTGTTTGAGGTGCCCTGAGTGCAACGGGATTGGTACTTAAAATAAATAAGCGTGCACCGACTTGTTTCGTTTTGTTATATGAGTTTTTTCAAAACGGGTAGTAAGGCGGGACTAATAAGAATGAGTGCTATTTCGGCCAAGAACTAAAGCCTGTTAAACCAGGGAGTTGCAGGGTTGGGCCGTGGAATAGTGCAAGGCACGGGCAACCCGGCACAGTTCTTGATTGTGATTGCCGCAACCGGAACCACCGGGTCAGCCAAGTGAGCCGCACTGCGTTAAAACGCAGGGCTTGAAGAACATAAAAAAGAGAGTGAACGCGCATGCAATCGAGCAGATCACACGTCACCGAACGGGACGGTTTGTACGAGTTGGACGCTGGCCCTGAAGTTCTTGAAAGTCCTCGCTATAACCACGACATGGCACCCACCAAAGTTCATGAGCGCACCTGGAATAAATGGCATATCACCGCGTTATGGGTGGGCATGTCCATTTGTGTGCCCACCTATACATTGGGCGGTGTATTAACCGCTTACTTCGGATTAAGTGTGGGCGAGGCACTGCTGGCCATCTTGTTGGCCAATATCGTGGTGTTGATCCCGCTGACACTCAATGCCTTTCCCGGCACCAAATACGGCATTCCTTTTCCCGTATTACTGCGTTCTTCGTTCGGCATTATCGGCTCCAATGTTCCCTGTCTGATTCGCGCGCTGGTGGCGTGTGGCTGGTTCGGTATTCAAACGCTATTTGGCGGTCTGGCCATTCACCTGTTTCTGGGTTCCGTATTCGAGGGCTGGAAAAGTCTGGGCGGCACTGGTGAGGTGATTGGATTCATGATTTTCTGGGCCCTCAATCTATGGGTCGTGTTGCGCGGTGCAGAGTCGATCAAATGGCTCGAAACCCTGTCCGCGCCTTTGCTGGTTCTGGTGGGTATTGGCTTGCTGGTCTGGGCATTGCCTAACGTATCGATGACCGAATTACTGGCTCAACCGCCCAAGCGCCCTGAAGGGGCCAGCGTGTATGGATATTTCTTTGCGGGCCTGACCGCCATGGTCGGATTTTGGGCGACCCTGTCACTGAATATTCCGGATTTCAGCCGTTACGCTAAAAGCCAGAAAGACCAGATTCTGGGACAGATTCTTGGCTTGCCACTGACCATGTTCCTGTTTGCGGCCTTGGGTGTGGTGCTGACCGCCGCCTCCGAAAAGTTGGTGGGGGTGACGGTTTCTGATCCGGTGAGCCTGATCGGCCACATCCAGAGTCCGGGCTGGGTGGCCTTGGCCATGGCCTTGATCATCATCGCGACCTTGTCGACCAATACCGCGGCCAACATTGTTTCACCGACCAACGACTTCCAGAACATTGCGCCCAAGCTGATCAACCGCACCAAAGCCGTGATGTTGACCGGTCTGGTCGGGCTGGCCCTGATGGCCCACGAGTTACTGAAAAAGCTGGGCCTGCTGGTTTCGGATGTCAGTCTCGAAACCGTCTACTCCAACTGGTTGCTGGGCTACTCCAGCCTGCTGGGGCCCATCGCCGGGATCATGGTCGTGGACTACTTCATCGTCCGCCAGCAACGGCTTGACCTTGCCGGGCTTTATGTCGATGGCGTGTACCCGGCCTGGAACTGGAACGGTTTCATAGCTTTCGGCGTGCCCGTGGTGCTGACGTTGCTGTCGCTGGGCAGCAGTGCATTCAGCTGGTTCTACGATTTCGGCTGGTTTACCGGGTCACTGCTCGGTGCGGCCATTTATTACGCCTTGTTTCGCCTGAGCAGCCCACGGACGGCGGCCGTCAAAGGCGTTGTTTGAAGCCTCAACCATTCAATAAAAACTGCCTGAGGAAACCACCATGAACGCAGCACACGACCTTCAGCAGCATCGCAAGGGGACCATCAATGGCGAACGCCTGTGGGCCTCCTTGATGGAATTGGCGCAATTGGGTGCCACGGTCAAAGGCGGCGTTTGTCGCCTGGCCCTGACCGACCTAGACCGCCAGGCCCGCGACTTGTTTGTGCGCTGGTGCGAAGAGGCGGGGTGTACCGTCAGCGTCGATGCGGTGGGCAATATTTTTGCCCGGCGACCGGGCACCAACCCCGACTTGCCGCCCGTGATGACTGGCAGCCACATCGACACCCAACCCACGGGCGGCAAGTTTGACGGCTGCTATGGCGTGCTGGCCGGAGTTGAAGTGCTGCGCAGCCTTAATGACCTGAACATTCAGACCGAAGCACCGCTGGAAGTCGTGGTGTGGACCAACGAAGAAGGTTCGCGCTTTGCACCGTGCATGATGGGCTCCGGGGTATTTGCCGATAAATTCACCCTGGAAGAAACCCTGGCCAAAACTGATGCCGACGGCGTAACCGTTGGTGAGGCACTGAATGCTATCGGTTATGCGGGTAGTAGAACGGTTAACGGGCACCCGGTCGGTGCCTATTTTGAGGCGCATATCGAGCAGGGTCCGATCCTGGAAGACGAGCGCAAAACCATCGGCGTGGTGCTCGGGGCCTTGGGCCAGAAATGGTTCGACCTCAACCTGCGTGGTGTTGAAGCGCACGCCGGGCCAACGCCGATGCACCTGCGCAAGGATGCGCTGGTCGGCGCGGCGGCGGTGGTCGCGGCTGTCAACCAGGCTGCGTTGAGCCATCAACCCCATGCTTGCGGCACGGTCGGCTGCTTGCAAGCCTATCCCGGCTCGCGCAACGTCATCCCCGGCGAAGTGCGCATGACCCTCGATTTTCGTCATCTGTTGCCCGAGCGGCTGGACGCGATGATTGCGCAAGTCCGTCAGGTCATCGAAGCCACCTGCGAGCACCATGGCCTGAGTTTTGAGCTGACCCCGACGGCTGATTTCCCGCCGTTGTACTTCAACCCCGATTGCGTCAATGCGGTGCGCGATGCGGCCAATGAACTCGGATTGTCCAACATGGACATCGTCAGTGGTGCAGGGCATGACGCCATCTTTGTGGCCGAACTGGGCCCGGCGGGGATGATCTTTGTGCCGTGTGAAGGCGGCATCAGCCACAACGAAATCGAAAATGCCGACCCCAAGGATTTGGCAGCGGGGTGTGCGGTATTGCTCAAGGCGATGCTGGCGGCCGCGACGACAGATTTCGCGCGGGGCCTGTAGCCGCTGCCGAAGGCTGCGATCGAGCGCACCGCAGTGTGCCAGTTTTGCGACGGCTCTGCCGCCGATCGCAGCCTTCGTGCCTCGCCAGCGGCTACATGGCTGTTAACCCTGCCAACCCCCGCCCAGTGCCGTCAACAAGCCAACGCTGGCTTGCAGCTGGCGGGTGTGCAGCGCCTGCACCTGACGCTCGGCCTGCAAGGCCGCGGTCTGCGCCGTCACCACATCCAGATAGCTCACCGCGCCCGCTTCATAGCTGTTGGTGGCCAGGGTTTGGGTATGCCGAGCGGCATTGGCCGCGGCCTGTTCGTCGAGGTTTTGCTGTTGCAGGTCGCGCAGTTGCGCCAGGTTGTCTTCGACCTCGCGCACCGCCCGCAATACTTGACCGTGGTAATGGGCCGAGGCTTCTTCAAATTCGGCTTTGGCTTGCTGTTCTTGTGCACTTAACCGGCCGCCGTCAAAGATCGGCAGGCTCACCAGCGGCCCCAACGCCCAAAACCGATTGGCCGCAGCCAACAAGTTGCCACTGCCCTGAGTCTGGCCACCGAGCAGCCCGGTCAGGCTGAAGTCGGGATACCACGCCGCCTTGGCCACGCCGATTCCGGCATTGGCGGCAAACAGTCTGCGTTCCGCCGCGGCAATGTCCGGACGGCGTTGCAACAAGCTGCTGGGCAAGGTGTCGGGGGCGGTGGGCAGGTTCAGCGGGTGCTCACTGGGTGGCAGCTGGAAGGTGCTCGCGGGTTCGCCCACCAGTTCGGCAATCGCGTGTTCGGTCAGGTTGCGCTGGCCACGAACGTCATCCAATTGCGCTTCGGCTTCTGCCAGTTGGCTTTGCGCGCGGGTAAGGTCCATTTCTGAAGCAATCTGCCCCTGATAGCGTGCGCGGGTCAGTTCCAGTGCCTGACTGTAATCCTCCAACGATGTGGACAGGATGCGCTGTTGCGCGTCCAGCCCGTCCAGCTGCACGTAGAGGCTGGCCAACTGGCGTTGCAGGCTTAACCGCGCCACGGCCAGATCGTCGGCGGACGCCTGCGCCTGCGCATCGCCGGCGGCCACCTGATTGCGAATCTTGCCCCACAGGTCGAGGTCGAAATTCAGCGCAAAACCCGCCGTGTTGCTGTTGTAGATCGACGGCTGGGTGGTACCGCGCAAGGGGCGGTTGTCTGATTGACGCTGGCGCAGCGGCTGGCCGCTGGCGGTTATTTGCGGGAACAGTCCGGCATGCAGTTGGCCGGCGTAGGCCTGAGCGGCATCGTAATGCGCCAGCGCGGCGGCCAGATCCGGGTTGGCGGTCTGCAAACGCTGTTGCAAGCCGTTAAGGCGCTCGCTGTGATATTCGCGCCACCACTGCGGTGTCAGTTGGTCGGCAGGTTGCGCGCTGTGCCACGGGCCGTCACGGGTGGCTTCACGGTAATGCTGTGGCAAATTCAGGGTCGGGGGGGTGTAGCTCGGCGCCAGTGAGCAGCCCTGTAGGGCCAGCGCCAACAACACGGCGCCTCGTTTAAGCGTTGGCTGCATGGGTGGCTCCTGTGTCGGCACGTTTGACCGAGTCGCCTTCGCGCAAGGCGTCAGGCGGGTTGTCGATCACCCGGTCGGCGGGCTTGAGGCCTTGATCGATCACCAGCCGTTCGCCCAGATCCAGACCGATGTGGATGTCTTGCAAGTGCACGTGTTGGGCACTGTCGAGCACCGCCACTTGCGTGCCTTGAGCTCGAAAGATCAGGGCGCTGGCCGGGATGCTGACGCCGTGGGTGTCGGCCGGAATCGATAGCACCGCTTCGGCATAGTCGCCGGGCATCAGCGCGTCACCGGGGTTGAGGGCGACAAATTGCGCCATCAAGGTGCCCGAGCGCGGATCAACCGAGGTCGAATTACCGATCAGCCGCGCGGTAAAGGTTTGCCCCGGATGTTCGGGAACGCTGAGTTGCACCTGCATGCCGGGACGAATCACGCTGGCGTAGTTCTGCGGCACCGGCACGTACAGGCGCAGTTGATGGGTGTCGGCAATGTCAAACAGCTCGGCGTCACTGTCGGTGTCGGCCTTGATCAGCTGGCCAATATCGGTGTTGCGCGCGGTAATGGTGCCCGCGAACGGTGCGCGAATGGTTTTGTAGTCCTCCAGCGTCGAAAGCCGTGCGTAGTCCGCTTCGGCGGCTTGCGCATTGGCCTTGGCCGCCGCGGCATCCGAGCGCTTTTCGTCAGCCTCCTGACGCGACACGGAGTGGCTGGCCAGCAGGTTTTGCCAACGGCTGGCGGTGGTCGCGGCGAGCGTGGCGTTGGCTTGCTCTTGCAACATATGGGCGCGGGTTTGCGCTACTTGCTGATCAAGGTCGGGGCTGTCAATCACGGCCAGAATTTGCCCGGCTTTGACCTTGCTGCCGATGTCGGTTTGCCAGCTTTTCAGGTAGCCGTTGACCCGTGCATGAATTGGCGCCTTGCTCCAGGCCTCAAGGTGCGCAGGCAAGCGCAGGGTGTCGCCGTGGGCGTTCTGCAACGGCTGGAACACGCTGACCACAGGCAAGGCCGCGGTTTCGGTCCAGCTGGCGACGGCCTGCTCATGCCGGCTGCGCGCTGCCAGCCCGTTGGCCACCAGCAGGGCTGCCAGGGTCAGGCCACCGATGCCCAGCAACATCAAACGCTTGCGCGAAGGTTTTTGATTAGACGACATGGGAAGTTTCTCCAGCAGCAGCGCGATTTTTTTTACGGCCGTGCACCAGGCTGAACACCACGGGCACGAACAGCAGGGTGGCAACGGTGGCCAGCATCAGGCCGCCGATAACGGCGCGTCCGAGTGGCGCGTTCTGTTCTTCAGACAAGGCCAGAGGCAGCATGCCGATCATCATGGCCAGGGCGGTCATGCACACCGGGCGAAAGCGCGTGTAGCCCGCTTCCAGTGCAGCCTTGAGGGCATCGCCATGTTCGGCCAGCCGTTCGCGGCAGAAACTGACCACCAGAATCGAGTTGGCGGTGGCCACGCCCATGCACAGGATGGCCCCGGTCAGGGCCGGCACCGACAGCGAGGTGCCACTGAGGAACAGCATCCAGACAATCCCGGCCAGCGCGGCGGGCAGGGCGGTGATGATCACAAACGGGTCAAGCCAGGATTGGAAGTTGACCACAATCAGCAGGTAGATCAGCACCACCGCGCCCAGCAGACCAAAGCTCAAACCACTAAAGGCTTCATGCAAGGCGTCGATCTGCCCGTGCAGGCTGATGGTCGCGCCTTTGGGCCGCAGGTCGGCGGCACCGTCAATGACCTTTTGCACGTCGGCCGCCACCGAGCCCAGATCGCGGCCCTGTATGTTGGCGTACAGATCCAGTGTCGGCTGGATGTTGTAGTGGGTGACCACAGCCGGGCTGTCGACCCGGGTAATGGTCGCCAGCCCGCCAAGAATTTGTGACTGGCCGTTGCTGCCGGTCACCGGCAAGGCCTCCAGCGCGGGCAGGCTGTCCAGTCGGTATTGCGGAGTGGCGGCGACCACGCCGTAAGACACGCCGTTTTGCGGGTTAAGCCAGAAGGTCGGGGCCACCTGCGAGCTGCCCGCCAGCGAGGCAACCATGCTGTTGGTGACGTCACGCTCGGTAATCCCCAGCCCGTTGGCCCGCAGGCGGTCGACATTGACTTGCAGCGACGGATAGCCCACGGACTGCTGGATACGCAAGTCGGCAATGCCGGGCACATGTTGCAGGCGCCGTTGCAGCTCCAGCGCATAGGCCCGGTTGGCGCTGTCATCACGCCCGGACACCTTGATGTCCAGCGGCGCCGGGGCACCAAAGTTGAGGATTTGGGTGCTGATGTCCGCAGGCATAAAGGCAAACTGGCTGCCGGGGAAACTCTCGGGCAGCGCTTCACGCAAGCGTTTGACATAGTCCGCCGTCGGGCTGTGATCGGCCTTGAGGCTGACCTGAATATCGCCATCTTGCGGGCCGATGGTGCCGCTGCTGCTGTAGGCCATATCGATCCCGCTCAACGGAATACCGATGTTGTCGATTACCGTGTCCAACTGATCGGCCGGGATGATTTCCCGTATACGCGCTTCGATCCGGTCAAAAGCGGCAGCACTTTCTTCAATGCGTGTGCCCAACGGCAGGCGCACATGCAGCGCCAGCGCACCGGCATCGGTGGCCGGGAAGAAGTCCTGACCGAGGCTGGGCAGCAGGGCAAACGAGGCCAGCACGCAGGCCATAAAGCCCAGCAAAAAGCGTTTGCGGTGGGCCAACGCCAGCTCCAGTACCCCGTAGTAGGCGTCGCGTACCGCCGAGAAGCGGCGCTCGAAACCTTGCTGAAAACTCAACAAGGCGCGCACCGGCGCCGAGTGCGGCTTGGCCGGGTGATCGCCCTCATGGTGGTTGATGTAGCCGTCTTCCGGGTGATGGCCCGCACCTTGCTCCGGCACATGGGGCTTGAGCAGAAACATCGCCAGCGTCGGCACCAAAGTACGCGACAGAATAAACGAACTGCCCATGGCGAAAATCACCGACAGCGCCATCGGCCGGAACAGATAACCGGCAATGCCCTGCAACATGAACATCGGCACAAACACGATGCAGATACACAGCAGCGACACAAAGGCTGGGCCGACAATCTGCCTGGCCCCGTCGAGAATGGCATCACGCACCGACTTGCCTTGCTCAAGGTGCCAGTTGATGTTCTCGATGGTGACGGTCGCGTCATCCACCAATATCCCCACGGCCAAGGCCAGCCCGCCGAGGGTCATGACGTTCAGGGTCTGACCGCTGAGAGCGAGCAGGGCGATGGCGGACAACACGGCCAGCGGAATCGACACGGCAATGATCAGCGTGGAACGCCAGCTGCCGAGGAACAGCAGGATCATCGCGCTGGTCAGCAGCGCGGCAATAATGCCTTCCTGCGCCACACTGCCCACCGACTGTTTGACGAACACCGAGGCATCGCCCAGCAGCGAGGTTTTCAGCGACGGCGGCAAGGTTTCGTTGATGCGCGGCAACATGGCGCGAATACCGTCGACAATCGACAACGTCGAGATATTGCCGTTCTTTAAGGCGGGCATGAGCACCGCACGGTGGCCGTCGACCCGTACGATATTGGTCTGTGGCGGTGAGCCATCCCGCACGTGGGCCACTTGGCCGATGGTGATCAGCGCGCCGTTGACGGTCTTGATCGGCAAGTCATTGAGCTCGTCGATGGCCTTGGGGCTGTTGTTCAGCATCACGGTGTATTCGTAGGTGCCCAATTTGGCTGTACCCACGGGGATGATCTGGTTTTGCGCGGCCAGTGCTGCGCCCACGTCCTGCGCCGACAGGCCCTTGGCGGCCAATGCCTGCGGGTCGAGGTCGAGGGTAATCTGGCGTTGCTTGCCGCCCATCGGCGTCGGCATGGCCAGACCGGGCAGTGAGCTGAGGGGCAAGCGAATATTGTTTTGCACCAGGTCGCGGATTTTTGCTTCAGACAGCGTGGGGCTGGAAAACGCCAATTGCAGAATCGGCACCGTGGAGGCGCTGTAGTTAAGAATCAGCGGCGGGGTGATGCCGGGGGGCATCTGTTTAAGTACGGTTTGTGACACGGCGGTCACTTGCGCGTTGGCCGTGCGAATATCGACGCCGGGCTGAAAGAAGATTTTCACGATGCCCATACCGGGCAATGACTGCGACTCGATGTGTTCGATGTCGTTGACCGTGGTACTCAGTGAGCGCTCGTAGGTATAAATCACTCGACCCGCCATGTCGGCGGGTGCCAGGCCGGTGTATTGCCACACCACGGCGACCACCGGAATGCCGATGTCAGGAAATACATCAGTGGGGGTACGAACGGCAGCCAGCGGCCCAATGATGCAGATGAAAATCGCCAACACGATAAACGTGTAGGGCTTGTGCAGTGCGGTCTTTACCAGCCCGAGCATGCCTGAACCTCCGGGGAGTGGAATTGCAAACCTCGGCAGTCTTACCGCCCGCACCTAACGATCACCTTTCACAAACGTGAAGGTTCCTTTAGATAAGCGCTGAAAATCCCTTCACGTTCGTTCATTAGGCGTAAGGCGGGATGAGCACCAAGCTAGTGACCATCGACGGGCCGGTGTTTGAGTCTGTCGCACTCTTTGGTTCCCCTTGCGAGGTGTACGTGTGAAGACTTTTAAACCGCTGCTGTTGATTCCCGCCCTGGGGTTGGTGTTGCTGCTGTCGGCCTGTGCCGGGCCGATGCCCAAACAAGACCCGAGCGAAGCCTGGATCGGCTTTAAAGAAGAGGGCAACAGCGACCTGATGGCAGAGCGTGTGGACGGTAAAAACACGCAAGATGGTCGGTTCTTCGAAGTGATGCCCGGCGCGCATCGTCTGGACGTGACCCTGTATGAAGGCGCCACGGGTGATGAAAACGAGGTCGATTGCCAGGGCAAACTCAATTACACCGGGTTCAAGGCCGGTGAACACTACGAGTTGATTGAGTCGAGCCTGGGGCCAGAAGTCAGCGCACGGCTGGTGGACTCCCACGGCAAGGAAGTGGCGCACACGGCGGACTTCAACTGCATGCCGGGTTGATCGTCGATATCGCTAAAACGATTTGATGATTTTGCCCAGGGTTTCCATGGCTTTTTCGCTGGTGCTGTCCCACGGGCTGCCGTAGTTCAGGCGAATGCAGTTGCGAAAGCGTTGGGTCGGCGAAAAAATCGGCCCCGGTGCAAGGCTGATGCCTTGGGCCAAGGCCATTTCGAACAGCTTGAGTGAGTCCATCTGCTCGGGCAGTTCCAGCCATAAAAAGTAGCCGCCGGAGGGTTTGCTGACCCTTGTCTGCGCCGGAAAGTAGCGGGCAATGGCTCCCAGCATGGCATTTTGTTGCTCCTCCAGCGCATCGCGCAATTTACGCAAATGACGGTCGTAGCCGCCGTGTTGCAGGTAATCGGCAATGGCGGCTTGCGCAGGCATTGAAGCGCAGAGCGAGGTCATCAGTTTCAGCCGTTCGACCTTTTGCGCATAACGCCCGGCCGCGACCCAGCCGATACGATAGCCGGGGGCCAGGCTCTTGGAAAACGAGCCGCAATGCATCACCAATCCTTCGGTATCAAAGGCTTTGGCCGGCTTTGGCGGGTGCAGGCCGAAATACAACTCGGCGTACACATCGTCCTCAATCAAGGGCATCTGGTGCTTGCGCAGCAGTTCAACCAAAGCCTTTTTGCGGGCTTCGGGCTGGGTGGCGCCAATTGGGTTTTGAAAGCTGGTCATGCACCACACGGCCTTGATCGGGTGCCGCTCAAGGGTCTCGGCCAGTGCCTCCAGATCAATGCCGTCACGGGGGTGTACCGGCACTTCGACCGCTTTGAGTTTGAGCCGTTCGAGCACTTGCAGGCAGGCATAAAACGCCGGGGCCTCAATGGCGACCAGATCACCCGGCTCCGTCACCGCCTGCAGGCACAGGTTCAGGGCTTCCAGTGCGCCATTGGTGATCAACAATTCTTCCATGGGCAGCATCAGCCCACCGACCATGTAGCGCAGGGCTATCTGGCGCCGCAATTGCGGATTGCCCGGCGACAGGTCAGTGACCACCAGGTGCGGGTCCATGTCACGGCATGCGCTGGCCATAGAGCGGGCCATGCGCTGGAGTGGAAACAGCATCGGGCTGGGGAATGCCGAACCGAAGGGCACAGTGTGCGGGTCTTTGATCGAGTCCAGTACCGAGAACACCAGACCGCTGACATCAACCTGTGTTGACTCGGCCCCGTGGCTGCTGACCACCGGTTCCGCGAACGGGGTAGGGGTGTGCACATTGACGAAATAACCGGAGCGCGGTTTGGCGCGGATCAGACCCCGGCGTTCGAGCAAGTAATAGGCCTGGAACACCGTTGACGGGCTGATGCCGTAGGTTTGACTGGCATAACGCACCGAGGGAACGCGCTGCCCGGGGCCGAGCACCCCGCTGCGGATCAGTTCGGCAATCTCATCGGCAAATTGTTCGTAGCGTTTCATTAGAAGCTCGGTTCCGTCACAACATTTCAGTCATACCCAAATCAGTCCCCTCTCCCTTGGGGGGAGGGTTAGGGTTAGGGTGAGGGGCTTACTATCCCTTGTGAACTGAATACATAACAGGCTCAGGTAGGGGATTAAACAACAGATCAGCTTGGGTATGAACGCTAGAAAATTGTCTCTAACGTTTTATCAGGCTCGGATCGTTCAGACCCTTTCAGACACACCAAAAATCAGTCCCCTCTCCCTCTGGGAGAAGGTTAGGGTGAGGGGCTTGTCCGCGCCGACCACTATCCCTTGTCAACTGACATAACAGGCTCAGCTATCGCATTAAACAGCAGATCAGCTTGGATATGAACGTTTTGATTCCACGTGTGGAGACGCTGCCGGTAGGGGCTGTGTTGCCTGTTTTCAGTGTGATGTGCGCAGTGAGGTGAATATCTCCGAGACGGGATCACTCAAATGGCGGCGGCAGCCTTTATAAATGCGTGGTCAAGGCTATCCGCCTGATAGCGTTTTTTGAAGCTGTCACCATCGTCGAAATGTATAAATTGCTTCTGACTGATCATATAAAAGCCGTTGCAGTTCTCGCTGATTTCTTCAACGTTGTGCGAAGACACCAGAATCGCTGCGCCTTCTTGTGCAGCGCCGCGAAGACATTCCCAGATATAAAAGCGAAACTCGGGATCTACCCCTGCAGTGGGCTCGTCCAAAATAATCAACTCTGCCGATAGGGCCAGTAATGACACCGTGAAGAACCAGCGCTTTTCACCGTAACTGCACAGCGAGGATTTTTTGTCCCAGATTTCGTTATAACGTTGAAGCATCGGCGGGCTCCAGTGGGACAGTTTGTCCAAAACATGCTGCTTTTTGAGCGGCGTAGTAGAGCACAACAATTCAGTCATTCTGAAAATATCAAACATCCGCAATGCGGGAGGCGTCATGACGGTCTGTGATAAATAAAGTTGCTGGGTGAAAGAGTGGGTCAATAGTCCGCCCGAGATTTTTTTCAAGCCGCATACAATATCAAAAAAAGTGGTTTTCCCGGCTCCGTTGGGCCCGAGTATACCGACGATCTGTCCGGCCTCAACCTGTAACGATGTCTGGACAAATAATGGTTTGTTTGGGTATTCAAAATGAATGTCGACAGCGCTGAGAATACTCATTAATAACGGCTCCAGACGGGATTGATACGCAAGTGCTTGCACACGATTATTAATGTAATGCCGAAGACTATAAAAATCATGGCAATGAGTCTCCGAGATAATTGAATATCATCGTGCATAATGCCTTTGCCAATGTTCAAAATATTGACCGAGTGCATGATGATTTCAACGGTGTCGGGAAGTGCTGTCTGAGCGATGCCTAGCGCGAGCAGAGTAAAAGAGATGATGGAAAATAAAGTATTGGAGGTTTGAAAGTTTAGTGGGGGCAGAGTA
This sequence comes from Pseudomonas helleri, assembly GCF_009600315.1. Taxonomy (GTDB): domain Bacteria; phylum Pseudomonadota; class Gammaproteobacteria; order Pseudomonadales; family Pseudomonadaceae; genus Aquipseudomonas; species Aquipseudomonas helleri_A. The sequence continues at coordinate 27,472 of NZ_WIWC01000038.1, forward strand.
AGTAGGGCGCCCGGAATGCAGAATAATATAAAACAGCTGTAGAACTTCAAGCCAATATGCAGGGCCTCAATTGCAGAATAAGTGCCGAAGGGCAGGCGGGTCATGAGGTAGAAAGCGAAGCAGTACATGAGGGCGATAGTTGAATAAGCCAAGACCTGGGCGATGACAAAAATGTGTTTGGCGCGCAGGGTGTAAATAAAAGAACGCATAAAACCACTTTCTCTTCTGCCTATGATGTAGAAGGAAAATCCGAAAAGTGCAACGTTCAACGAGATGTATGCGTAAAACCAAGCCGTCGCGCTGCTGTAGGGCTGTAGAAAGTAGTCAGGGCCTTTTGAATAAGCCAGCAAATAGAAAAACCCGGCTGGAGACAGCAGTATCCAGAAAAAAGCGCTGGGTTCTTTGAGTTGCTCTTTTATAAATATTCCGGCTAGCGAGAGGGCGCTGATTAATAGGCTTCTCATCATGAATGACTCTCTGAAGAAAGGACGCCATTATTTGGCTCGCTACGCCAAGGATAAAACTATCGTCTTGGGTTATGGGTGGGCATAGATTTAATGGGTGTCACTTGTGCTGTCAATATTGAGCAATGTTATTTGGGATAAGTTCTAGTAAGTTGTAAGAATTTTCTAGATGTGAAATGTATTTTTAATAGGGTTGTAATGTGACCTCGATTGTGAGGTGCCGCATGCGGTGGTCGCCGAGCTGTTGATTTGCTTTTGATCTAAGGGCCCCCTTAAACCACGCTGGCCTCACACAGGTTTTGCGCAGTGGGTAACCCGGCAGGACGCCGGGTTAGCCGCGACACGGCCAAGGATGGCCGATCGCGGCGGGCCCACGGAGCAAGGCCTGAGTGAGGACATGCCGAGCCACAGCGAGGCACCGAGTGGTAGGGGCGAAAGCGTTTGGCCACTTTGCGCTTTTCAAAGTGGCACGGCGTAAGGCCGGAATCTTAAGTAGTCGTTACCGCAGTAATGGATATGTACCCAAAAATACCGAGAGGAATGGTTTACGGCTGCGCGTCGCAGTGGCGCATCAAACCGATCGCAGCCTTCGTTCCTCGTCAGCGGCTACAAGAACTGCGCCGCTTCAGAGGTGTGTGGGTGAGGGGCTTGCCAACCCAGTACATAGCAGGCTCTGCTATCTCGGTATGAACGTTTTGTTTCTACGAGTGTTAAACCTAGTAGAACGTAATCAGAGGGCTAGAACATGGACGCATGGTGGCATGAGGTGTGGTTGACCCTGATCGCAGAGTTCGCCGATATCACGGATGCAAAACAGCTGACCCAAATCACTGTGCGCTTATTGATTGCCGCCGTGTTGGGTGGCGTGCTCGGTTTTGAGCGTGAGCAAAAAGGCAAGGCCGCCGGGGTGCGTACGCATATGCTGGTGGCGTTGGGAGCGGCGCTGTTTGTGCTGGTGCCGCAGATGTCCGGGTCTCAGGCGGACGCCATGAGCCGGGTGCTTCAGGGTGTTATCGCCGGCATTGGCTTTTTGGGGGCGGGCACCATTCTTAAAGGCAAGGTCAATGGCGAAGACGATGAGCAAGTCAAAGGTCTGACCAGCGCCGCCGGCCTGTGGATGACCGCCGCCATTGGTGTCGCGGCGGGGATGGGCCGTGAATCCACGGCCGTACTGAGCACCTTGTTGGCATTGGGCATTTTCAGTGTCATGCCCAAAGTGGTGAACCTGTTCGATAAGCGCTAACTGTCTATAGCCGAGTCTTTATTGGCGGATGCTCACCCGGCGGATCGCCAATCGGCTTTGGATCACTCACCGGCGGTTCTTCCTCGGGAATGTGGTTTGGGTCGACAGGCGGTAACACCGGGTTATCTATATTGGGATCGGGGGTCTCAGCGGGGATAGGGATGTTCATGGCGTTGGCCTCATTGCTGCATGGAAGGTGTAGCCGGTCGACCCTGTTTGTGCCGCAACGGTTCCCGTGCCATGACCAACGGCCTATCGTCAAATAGTCTGAACTTTTAAGCGCCTACCTTGCTCCCAACCTAGGTCCCCCGGTGCCGATGCCGGAATGTGCTGTGAAACGACCACCCATCAGCGTCTCAGGGCGTGAGGAGTGAGGCTCGATGAATGCTGATTTCCCGCTGGACCCCGATCTGTCTTCCACGCTGCCGCTGTCCAAAGCGCTATTGATGCCGCGCATTGCCATTGAGTCCACGTCGCCGGTGCTGGATGGCGGCGAGTTTGCGGTCAAGGCGGTGGTCGGACAAACGGTGCAGGTGAGTAGCAAAGTATTTAGCGACGGTCATGACCAGTTGGCGGTGACGCTGCATTGGCGCTTGGCCAGTAGCGACGAGTGGTCGGCCGCGCCTATGCGCTTTGTGGGCAATGACGCGTGGAGTGGCCAGTTCACGGTGCCGGTGCAGGGCCGCTATGTGTTTTGCATCGAGGCATGGATCGATCGCTTTGCCAGCTTTTGCCATGAGTTGGAAAAGAAGCATCAGGCCGGGATTCCCGTCAGTCTGGAGCTTCAGGAAGGGCGCATTCTGGTGCAGCACGCCATAGAGCTGAGTCAGGGTGAATTGCATGAGCAATTGCAGGTGTTGCTGCGCCAGCTGTCTGCCCTGTTGGAAAACGAGCAGGTAGCACTGTTTGTGCACGAACACAGTGCGCAATTGATGGCTCAGGCCCAACACCATGCATACGTCAGCCTGAGCCCCGAGTTCCCGGTGGACGTGGAGCGCCCGCTGGCGCAGTTTGCCAGTTGGTACGAGCTGTTTCCCCGTTCAGCCACCGATGACCCCAGCCGTCACGGCACCTTCAATGATGTGCTCGAACGCTTGCCGATGATCCACGACATGGGTTTTGACGTGCTGTATTTTCCGCCCATTCATCCCATCGGTCGCAGCCATCGCAAAGGCCCCAACAATTCATTGCAGGCTGGCCCGGACGATCCCGGCAGCCCCTATGCCATCGGCAGTGAGGAAGGTGGGCACGAGGCCATTCATCCGCAGTTGGGCAGCCGTGAGGATTTCCGTCGGCTGGTGGCTGCCGCAGCGCGCCAGGGGCTGGCAATCGCATTGGATTTTGCCATTCAATGCTCCCAGGACCATCCCTGGCTCAAACAGCACCCCGGCTGGTTCAACTGGCGGCCTGACGGCACCATTCGCTATGCGGAAAACCCGCCGAAAAAATATCAGGACATTGTTAACGTCGATTTCTATGCGCCTGACGCGATCCCCAGCCTGTGGCTGGAACTGCGTGACATCGTGCTCGGTTGGGTAGAAGAGGGCGTGAAGATTTTTCGTGTCGACAATCCGCACACCAAGCCCTTGCCGTTCTGGCAGTGGTTGATTGCGGATGTGCGCACCCGCCACCCCGAAGTGATCTTTCTCGCTGAAGCCTTTACCACCCCGGCGATGATGGCGCGACTGGGCAAGATCGGCTATTCGCAGAGCTACACCTATTTCACTTGGCGCAACACCAAGGCCGAGCTGGCGGCGTATTTCACCGAGCTGAATCAGAGCCCGTTGCGTGAATGCTTCAGGCCCAATTTTTTCGTCAATACCCCGGACATCAACCCGCGGTTTTTGCATGAGTCCGGCCGCGCCGGTTTTTTGATTCGCGCTGCGCTGGCGACCATGGGCTCGGGCTTATGGGGCATGTATTCAGGATTTGAACTGTGCGAGTCGGCCTCGCTGGGCGGCAAGGAAGAGTATCTGGATTCCGAGAAGTACCAGATTCGCCCTAGGGACTACGGCGCACCGGGCAATATCGTCGCTGAAATCGCCCAGCTCAACCGCATCCGCCGGCAAAACCCCGCCCTGCATACGCACTTGGGCCTCACGCTGTACAACGCGTGGAATGACAACATCCTGTATTTCGGCAAACGCAGCGTCGATGGCAGCAACTTTGTGCTGGTGGCGGTGAACCTTGACCCGCATAACGCACAGGAAGCGCATTTCGAATTGCCGCTGTGGGAGATGGGTCTGGCCGATGACGCACACACCTCAGGCGAAGATTTGATGAACGGTCATCGCTGGACCTGGTACGGCAAGACTCAATGGATGCGCCTTGAGCCCTGGCAACAGCCCTTCGGAATCTGGCGCATCAAACCTCTTTAGGCAACGGCTGCAAGGCCCGACCCACATGCATTGGCAGGGAGTCCACATGGCGAAGAAACCCGCATCGGCAAGCTTTATCAAAGACCCGCTCTGGTACAAGGACGCGGTGATTTACCAAGTGCATATCAAGTCTTTTTTCGACGCCAACAATGACGGCATTGGCGATTTTCCGGGGTTGATCAGCAAGCTCGATTACATCGCCGAGCTGGGTGTCAACACCCTGTGGTTGCTGCCGTTCTATCCCTCGCCACGGCGCGATGACGGCTATGACATTGCCGACTATCGCGGGGTACACCCGGACTACGGCACGCTGGCCGACGTTAAACACTTTATTAAGGAGGCCCATGCTCGTGGCTTGCGGGTGATCACAGAGCTGGTGATCAATCACACTTCCGACCAGCACCCGTGGTTCCAGAAAGCCCGTCGCGCCAAACCCGGCTCCAAAGCACGGGATTACTACGTATGGTCGGACACCGACGAAAAATACGATGGCACACGAATTATCTTCCTGGATACCGAAACCTCGAACTGGACGTGGGACCCGGTGGCCGGGCAGTACTTCTGGCACCGGTTTTACTCCCATCAGCCCGACCTCAATTTCGACAACCCGCTGGTCATGAAAGAAGTGTTGGCGGTGATGCGCTATTGGCTGGACATGGGTATTGATGGCCTGCGTCTGGATGCCATCCCGTATTTGATCGAACGCGACGGCACCAACAACGAAAATCTGCCTGAAACCCATCAGATTCTTAAACAGATCCGCGCTGAAATCGACGCTCATTACCCTGATCGCATGTTGTTGGCCGAGGCCAATCAATGGCCGGAAGACACCCAGCAGTATTTTGGTGACAGCGACGGCATCAACGGCGATGAGTGCCATATGGCATTTCACTTCCCGCTGATGCCGCGCATGTACATGGCACTGGCGCAGGAAGATCGCTTCCCGATCACCGATATTTTGCGCCAAACCCCGGAAATTCCTGCCAATTGCCAGTGGGCAATCTTTTTGCGCAACCACGATGAGCTGACGCTGGAAATGGTCACCGACCAGGAGCGCGATTACCTGTGGAACTATTACGCCGCTGACAGGCGCGCCCGCATCAACCTGGGCATTCGTCGGCGTCTGGCGCCGCTGATGGAACGCGACCGTCGCCGCATCGAATTGCTCAACAGCTTGCTGCTGTCGATGCCCGGAACGCCGACCCTGTATTACGGCGACGAAATCGGCATGGGCGACAACATTTATCTGGGCGACCGCGATGGCGTGCGCACGCCCATGCAGTGGTCGATTGATCGCAACGGCGGCTTCTCGCGGGCCAATCCGGCCAGCCTGGTATTGCCACCGATCATGGACCCGCTGTACGGCTATCAGTCGGTTAACGTGGAAGCGCAGTCGGGCGATCCACACTCCTTGCTCAACTGGACCCGCCGCCTGTTGGCCGTGCGCAAGCAGCAAAAGGCCTTCGGCCGTGGCACCCTGAAAATGCTCTCGCCGAGCAATCGGCGCATTCTGGCCTACACCCGCGCGTTCACTGACAGCGATGGCAAGACTGAAACCATTTTGTGTGTGGCCAATGTGTCCCGCAGTGCTCAAGGGGTCGAACTGGATCTGTCCGAGTTTACGGGCCAAGTGCCGGTTGAAATGATTGGCGGTAACGCCTTTGCGCCCATTGGCCAGACACCGTTCATGCTGACCTTGGCGCCCTATGGGTTTTTCTGGTTTCTGCTGGCCAGCGAAAACCAGATGCCCGGTTGGCACACAGCACCTTCGCAAAGCGTGCCGGAGCTAGTGACGCTGGTGCTCAAAGAAGGCCTAGAAGATGTGCTTAAGCCGCCTGTGCGCACGGTGCTGGAGCAGACCGTGTTGCCAGGCTGGTTGCCCAATCGCCGTTGGTTCGGGCACAAAGAGGCGCCCATTGAGCAGGTCAACATTATTGACGGTGCCGCCTTTGGCGCTGCCGAATCGCCGGTATTACTGACGGAGCTGGAGGTCACGTGCGCCGGGCAGCCGCACCGTTATCAGGTGCCATTGGGCACACTGGGTGAGGAGCAAGCGAATACTGCTGTGGCCCAACAGGTCGTGTCACGCATGCGTCGCGGGCGTCATGTCGGTTTCCTAACTGATGCGTTCACACAGGAGGCCTTTGTGCGCGCCGTGTTATCGGGCCTGACAAACAACCAGACGGTCAGCAGCAGTGCCGGTGACATTCACTTCAGCGCAACGCAACAGTTGGCCACGCTGGGCCTCGATGAACACAGCGAAGTGCGCTACCTCACGGGCGAACAATCAAACAGTTCGGTGGTGGTGGGTGGGGTATTGGTGCTCAAACTGCTGCGCCAACTCCACAGCGGCCAGCACCCTGAATTGGAAATGGGGGACTTCCTGACCCGCGCCGGTTATCCGAATATTTCCCCGCTGCTCGGGTCGGTGCTACGCCGTGATGCTCAGGGTGAAGACACGTTGCTGATGATTGCCCAAGGGTATTTGAGCAATCAGGGCGATGCCTGGAGCTGGACCCACAACACCCTTGAGCGGGCGATTCGCGACGAACTGGCCGATGCCCAATCCGAGAACGAACAGCATTACAACGCGTTGGTCGAGCTGGCTGAATTTGCCCGTGTGCTGGGCCAGCGACTGGGCGAGATGCACAGCGTTCTTGCGCAGGCTCACGACAACCCGGACTTTGCGCCGCATTTCAGCACGTTAAAAGACACCCAACGGCTGGCTACGCACATCACGGCGCAGGTCAAGCAGGCTTTGCAACAGCTCAAGGCGCACCTGAGCGATTTGCCCGCCGCCGATCAACAACGGGTCAAGCACCTGATCGACCAGCAAGGGGCGATCAACGCCTATATCCAACAACTGGCTGCGGACACCCAAGGCGGGCTGAACATCCGCGTACATGGCGACTTGCATCTGGGGCAAGTGCTGGTGGTGCAGGGCGATGCGTTCTTTATCGACTTCGAGGGCGAGCCGTCGCGTACTCTCGCAGAGCGACGGGCCAAACACAGCCCTTACAAGGACGTCAGCGGCTTATTGCGTTCCTTCGACTACGCCGGTGCGATGGCGATCAGCAACGTGCAACAGGCTGACCACTCACCCGAGGCGGACGAGGCGCGGCAACGGGTCGTTCAGCGCTACTTAAATGATGCACGTCATGCTTTGATCGATGCATATCGGCTGGCAACAGCTAGCCTTAGCTTTCAAATGAAATCGCCACGCGGTCAAGAGTCTGCGCTGGCGCTCATGAGCCTGGAAAAGGCGGCCTACGAAGTTATCTATGAAGCGGCCAATCGGCCTGCGTGGCTGCGCGTGCCCTTGCAGGGCCTAAGCGAATTACTCGCCCATTTGCCAAGCAGGGCCAAGCCTTTACCGGATGGAGAGAAGTAATGAGTTCTAGCAAGGATCTGGGTGCAGTAAAACAGGCATTGTTGCCTGAGCAGCAGGATATTGAGGCTTTGATCAGCGCCCAGCATCGAGACCCGTTTGCCGTATTGGGGCCGCACCCGGACGGGCAGGGCGGGCAGGTGATTCGGGCATTCCTGCCCGGCGCCTTGAGTGTCAAAGTGGTTGCCCGCGACAGCGATGACCTGCTCGGCAGCTTGCATGGCACGGACGTGGCCGGACTGTTTGCCGCTCATTTTGATCACACGCAACCCTACCGCCTGCGGATCAATTGGGCCGGGGCCGAGCAGACCAGTGAAGACCCTTACAGCTTTGGCCCTTTATTGGGCGAAATGGACTTGTACTTGTTTGCCGAAGGCAATCACCGTGACTTGAGCAGTTGCCTGGGTGCTCAGGTGATGAGTGTCGACGGCGTACCGGGTGTGCGGTTTGCGGTCTGGGCGCCAAATGCCCGTCGGGTGTCGGTGGTCGGCGACTTCAACATCTGGGATGGCCGTCGCCACCCCATGCGCCTGCGCCACCCGAGTGGTGTGTGGGAGATCTTTATTCCGCGCCTTGAAGCCGGTGAAGCGTACAAATACGAAATCCTCGGCGAGCACGGCATCCTCCCGCTCAAGGCTGACCCTATGGCGCTGGCGACTCAGCTGCCGCCCGATACAGCATCCAAAGTCGCGTCGCCACTGGCGGTGGACTGGCAGGACTCGGCCTGGATGGAAGGCCGCGCCGAATACCATCGCCCCGACAAGCCACTGTCCATTTATGAGTTGCACGTGGGGTCGTGGCAATGCGAAGTCGACGATGTGGGCGACGTTGAGCGCCAGTACAGCTGGCAGGAACTGGCTGAGCGGCTGATCCCGTACGTCACGCAACTGGGTTTCACCCATATCGAACTGATGCCCATCATGGAGCATCCGTTTGGCGGCTCGTGGGGTTATCAGCCGTTGTCGCAGTTTGCGCCGACCGCACGTTACGGCTCGCCGGATGATTTCGGCGCGTTCGTCAATGCCTGTCATGTGGCGGGCATTGGCGTGATTCTGGACTGGGTGCCCGCGCATTTTCCCAATGATGCCCACGGGCTGGCGCAATTTGACGGCACGGCCTTATATGAATACGCCGACCCGCGCGAAGGCTTTCATCAGGACTGGAACACGCTGATCTACAACTTGGGCCGCACCGAAGTGCACGGTTTTATGCTGGCTTCGGCGCTGCACTGGCTCAAGCATTTCCATATCGACGGCCTGCGCGTGGATGCCGTCGCGTCGATGCTGTATCGCGACTACTCGCGTAAAGCGGGTGAATGGGTGCCTAACCGTCTAGGCGGGCGCGAAAACCTTGAAGCGATTGATTTTTTGCGTCACCTCAACGACGTAGTCGCGCTGGAAGCGCCAGGTGCGTTGATGATTGCCGAGGAGTCGACGGCGTGGCCGGGTGTCAGTCAGAGCACCGAGCATGGCGGCTTGGGGTTTTCGTACAAATGGAACATGGGCTGGATGCATGATTCGTTGCATTACATCCAGCAAGACCCGCTCTACCGAGCCCATCACCATAATGAGTTGAGTTTTGGTCTGGTGTACGCCTGGAGCGAGCGTTTTATCCTGCCGATTTCCCATGATGAAGTGGTGCATGGCAAGCATTCGCTGATCGACAAAATGCCGGGTGATCGCTGGCAGAAGTTTGCCAACCTGCGCGCTTATCTGAGCTTTATGTGGACCCATCCGGGCAAAAAATTGCTGTTTATGGGCTGCGAGTTCGGCCAGTGGCGAGAGTGGAATCACGATCAGCAACTGGACTGGTATTTGCTGCAATACCCGGAGCACCAAGGCGTGCAGAAGCTGGTGGGGGATTTGAACCGGCTCTACCGCGATTTTGCGGCCTTGCATGATCAGGACGATGCGCCGCAGGGATTCCAATGGTTGATTGGTGACGATGCGACCAACAGTGTTTATGCCTGGTTGCGCTGGAGCAAGGATGGCTCGCCGCTGTTGGTGGTGGCCAACTTTACCCCGGTGCCGCGTGAGGGGTATCGCATTGGGGTGCCGTTCGCGGGCACCTGGCATGAAGTGTTAAACAGTGATGCAGGGCTGTATGCCGGGTCCAATTATGGCAATGGCGGCGGGGTGGTCAGTGATGACTTGCCCAGTCATGGGCAAGGGTGTTCGGTGGCATTGAATTTGCCGCCGTTGGGGGTGTTGGTGTTGCAGCCGATGGGTTGACAGGCGGGCTGCTGCGCGGCCCATCGCAGTCTTTGTCAGCGGCTACAGGGAGCGGTAGCCGCTGACGAACCACGAAGCTGGCGTTCAGCTCTGCACATCCCTCACATTACATTGGCCGGGTCGAGTTTTGAGAGACGCCGCGCGCACAGACCTGGCGATAATTGCATCGTTGAACGCCGCTTTCATTCCTCGGCAGCGGCTTCATGAGGAAGGTAAGAGGGCTTCTGATCTCTCCCTGCCTCGCCACCCTATAACAGCATCCCGCGCTCAGCTAGGCCATATGGACGATGTGTCCATGACCGACCAGTCCGATTATCCAAGGCAGGTTCCCGCCACCTCAACCCCGAGGTCGCTCGAGCATCCACGATAATAAAAAGAGGACTGGCCGCATGCCTTTTGCCCAGCATTTGCCTCCCGCCGCGAGGTGCCGACCATGCGTTCGATGATCGGATATCTGGTGTGCCTGATCGTCGCGGCAACCATCGCGTTCACCTTTACGCCTCACAAATCTCAAGACGTGGCGTCCGCTCAACTGCGCCCCGATCGCTTGCAAGTCAATGGCATGCTCTACCTCGATCAACGGGTCGTGGCCGTGGGCGAACGCGGCAATATTTTGCTCAGCGATGACCAAGGCTCGTCCTGGCAGTCCGCCGTGGTCACGCCGCAACGGGATTTGACCCTGACCGCGCTGGTGGCACTGGCCGATAAAAGTCTTCTGGCGGTGGGCCACGATGGCTGGATTCTGCGCTCCGAAGACGAGGGCGCTCACTGGACTGAAGTGCGTTACGACGCCGAGGTCGCCGAACCTTTGCTGGGCATCTGGAACGCAGGCGGTAAACGCGTCATGGCGTTTGGCAGTTTTGGCAAGTTTTATCAGTCCGTGGATGACGGCCGTACCTGGCAAGCCCAGCCGCTGGAAGTCGACAGCGCACACCTCAATGGCATGGACGGCGGCAGTGACGGCCGACGCATGCTGGTGGGCGAGCAGGGGCTGGTGATGCGCAGCACCGATGGCGGCACCAGCTGGGAGAAACTCCCGGCTTTCTATAACGGCTCGCTGTTTGGAGTGGTGCGTCTGAGTGCAGATCGTTGGGTGACTTACGGCATGCGTGGGCATGTGTTTGTCAGCCAGGATTTCGGCAAGAGCTGGTCTGCGGTCGAGGTGGGTAATACCTTGCCGTTGTACGGGCATGCACTGTTGCCCAATGGCGCCGGCTTGTTGATTGTCGGGGCTGGCAGTTCACTGGTGCGTCTGGACGGCAATGGTCATCTGGTCAGCGCTACGCGTTTGTCGGGCTTGGGCACGTTGACGTCGGCGGTATTGGCAGGTGCTCAACGCTTGCTGGTGGGGGGCGAGCGCGGGGTGTTCCAGGGCACTGACGGCAGTGTTGCCGCGCTGGGAGGCAGCCGATGAGTGTTGATAAATCGGCGACCACTCGGGTGGTCGAACGCATGGCTGATCTGTTGATTGAATGGCGTAAAGGGTTGTTGGCGCTGTTCGTAGTGTTGACCGTCGCGCTCGGTTATAGCGCGACGCACACCCAACTCGATCCGGGCTTTAACAAGCAGATCCCGGTGCGCAATGCGTTCATGGTCAACTTCCTCAATTTCAGTCAGTACTTCACGGGCGCCAATCGATTTTTGGTCAGTGTGAAGTGGAAAGGCGAGGGTGATATCTATAACGCGGAGTACCTCGATACCCTGCGCAAAGTCACGGACGATGTGTTTTTCATCAATGGCGTCAGCCGCGCCAGTGTGACGTCGTTGTTCACCGCCAATGTGCGTTATATCGAAATCACCGAAGAGGGCTTTTTCGGTGATGTGGTGGTGCCGCCACGCTTCACGGGTTCTGGTGAAGATTTAGCTCAGGTGCGCAATAACGTGGGCCGCTCGGGGCAGGTCGGGCGATTGGTCGCCAACGATTTAACCTCGTCGATGGTGCGTGCCGATTTGCAGGATCTTGACCCGCAAACCGGCAAGTCGGTGTCGTACGCGGACGTCGCCCAGCACCTTGAAGACATTCGCGCCAAGTACAGCAATGACGATATCGAGATCAACATCGTCGGCTTCGCCAAGCTGGTGGGCGATGTGATTGAGGGGTTAACCACGGTCATCGGCTTTTTTGTGATCGCCTTTGTCATTACCGGGGTGATGCTGTGGTTTTACTCGCGCTCCTGGCGGTTGACGGTGGTTGCGCTGGTGGTGGCGCTGTTGCCCGTGGTGTGGTTGCTGGGCCTGTTGCCGTTGCTGGGCTTGGGCATCGACCCGATGTCGATTCTGGTGCCGTTCCTGATCTTCTCGATCGGGGTGTCCCATGCGGTGCAGATGACCAACGCCTGGAAACAGGACGTGCTCGCCGGTAGCCCGTCGGTGCAGGCGGCGCACACGGCTTTTTGCAAGATTTTCATTCCCGGCTCGCTGGCGTTGCTGATGAACGCGTTGGGCTTTGGCGTGATCATGCTGATCGATATCCCCATCGTGCATGAGTTGGGAGTCACGGCGTGCATCGGCGTGATGCTGATGATCATCACCAACAAGCTGATGCTGCCGATCATTCTGTCGTATCTGCAACTTGAACCCCGGGCCATGGCTCAGGGCCTTAAAGCGGCGCAAGGCAAGCACGCGTTGTGGTGGCGGTTGTCGGCGCTGGCCGAGCCTAAACCTGCGCTGGCGGTGTTTGCGATCAGTCTGCTGCTGCTCGGTGTGGGGGCTTACAAGGCGCGGGATCTGGCCACCGGCGACATCGGCGCCGGTGCACCCGAGCTGCGTGCGGACTCGCGTTACAACCAGGATAACCAGAAGATCATCAACAGTTACTCCATCGGTCTGGATGTGATGTCGGTGTTTGTTCAGGTCAAGGGCATTGAAGAGGGATGCCTGGCGCCGCAAGTGATGCGCGCCATCGAGTCGTTCGACTTTCAAATACGCAGCGTGACGGGCGTGCAGTCGGTGCAGAGCGTGGCTGGCATGGGCAAAAACGTGATTGCCGGCAACAACGAAGGCAACCCGCGTTGGTCGGCCATTCCAGGCTCCGAGCGCGGTTTGAGTCAAGGCGCGCGCGCTTATATGCCGGATGACGGGCTGGTAACCGAAGGCTGTCAGCGTATGCAGATTCTGGTGTTCCTGACCAATCATGAAGGGGCCACGGTCAGCCATGTGGTGAACGAGACTCAGCGCATCATCGCCGGCCTGCAGAGCGATGAAGTGCAGTTCTTGATGGCGGGCGGCAATGTAGGCGTCATGGCCGCGTCCAACGAAGCGGTCAAACAGGCCGAGGTGATCATGCTGGCGGCCTTGTTTGGTTCAGTGGCGCTGTTTTGCTGGCTGACGTTCGGCTCGTTTCGCGCCGTGCTGTGCATCCTCGTGCCTTTGGCGATTGTGGCCATCTTGTGCAATGCCTTGATGGCCACGCTGGGCATCGGCCTGAAAGTGGCCACCTTGCCGGTGATGGCATTGGGTGTCGGGGTAGGGGTGGATTACGGGATTTACCTGTACGAACGGATCGCTCACGAAATGCGTGACGGCAAGGACCTGCGCCATGCTTTTTATGAGGCAATGTGTCAGCGCGGAACCGCCGCAGTATTCACTGCACTGACCATGTCTATCGGTGTTTGTACCTGGGCATTCGCCCCCCTCAAGTTCCAGGCAGACATGGGCGTATTACTGTCATTTATGTTCCTGGTCAATGTGTTAGGCGCGATCTTCCTGCTGCCGGCGTTAGCCGCCTGGTTCAACTTGGGACGCCCGCTGGTCAAGGTAAACGTGCCCCTTAAAAGTGCAGCGTCGGGCCATTACCCGCTCAAGCAGAGCGTGGCCGCTAAAGACGCGTCAAACCGTTGAATTAGAGAGCTTGACGGCGTGGAGTGGCAAGCAGCATAAAGACACGCTTGGTTTTTTCGCACAGCTGTAAGGGAACTTTCTTACGCTGTGAACGCGAGTAATAAGAACAATAAAAAGGGCAGGCCATTGAGCCTTGCCCGTTGCGAGGGAAAGTCCGTGGATAAAGTGACCTTGAATCACCAAACCCTGGCCAGTCTGGGGCTCGAATTGTCCGACTACGATCAAATGGTCGGCAGTTTTTATGATGGTGCACTGGACCCGAAGGTGATGGGTCGGACCCTGTGTGCCGTGCGGAGCATGTTTGCGGCCAACTACGCGACGTTGATTTTGCGCATTCCCGACCAGCCTGATCTGGGCCTGATGATTGTGGCGGGCGACGTTGAAGGAGAAGGTGAGCTGAGCTACCAGACGTACCCGCAGGCCAATACACCTTTTGTGGGTCAGGCGCTGGATCAGGTGTTCACGGTTGAAGACATCATGACCGAGGCCGACTGGATAGACTCGGCCTACTTCAAAGCCTACTGCGGCCCGCAAAACGTCTTTCACGTGATGGGCGCCGACATCTCCACGCCGGGCGGCGGCAAGTTGCGCTTTCGCATCACCCGGCCTAAATCATCGCCCAAATTCTCCGATGCAGAACGTGCGCTGTGTGCCATGTTCTTGCCGCATTTGCGTCGGGCCTTGCACCTGCACAACTTGCTCGACCGCAGTGAATCCATGAGCGAGCTTTACGCGCAAGCCATCAATCGACTCTCGGTGGCCACGATTGTGCTGGACGAGAGCGGCAAGGTGCTGCGCCTCAACCCTGTCGCCGAAGACATGCTTAAAAGCGCCGATGGCCTGAAGGTGGTCGGTGGCCGTCTCGAAGCGACTTACCCCAGTGACAACCGCGAGTTGCAGCGCCTGATCAAGCACGCCTTTTGTCCTGAAGTGCGCGATGGCGGGGTGACGGCAGACGCCATGTCGGTAACTCGGCCTTCGGGGCAGGTCAGTCTGGGCCTGGTGGTGGAAGCGATTCCCTCGCTGGAATGGGCCGAAGGCAAAAGCAAACCGGCGGCAGTGATCTACATTCGCGACTCGGTGGGCAAATCGCTGGCCAGTGAAGTCGTCACCAAGCAACTGTTCAACCTCACCAAAGCGGAGACCGCATTGGCGATGGAACTGGCCAACGGTTTGTCGCTGGAAGAAGCCGCGGAAAACCTCAACATACGCCGCAACACGGCGCGGGCTCATCTACGCTCGATTTTTTCCAAGACCGGCGTGCGTCGTCAGACCGAGCTGGTGAGGATTTTACTGAACAGTGTGGTCGCCCTGGGAAAGCCCAAGTGCGCCTTGCGCGCAGTTGAGTCGGTAATTGTCCCGGCGCCGCAGTTGGCGCGTTCGGCTCGTCAAAGCGCTTAAGCATTGTTCACTGGCCGACAGGGGGGCTTATCCCCCCCTGTCGGTTGCCCGTCAGTCAGGCCAATCCGCGCCTGCATCATCAAGGAATGTCCTATGCCCGTTACAGCTGTCAGCGGTTCTGCGTCTGGAATCGGCGCTGCGGTGTGTGCCCAATTGCGCGCCGCAGGCCATCGCATCATTGGAATAGACCGCGCCAATGCCGAGGTGGTCGCTGATCTGTCGACCCGCGAGGGCCGTCAGGCGGCGGTAGCACAGGTACTCGAACAGTCCGGTGGGGTGCTTGACGGGTTGGTCTGTTGTGCGGGCCTGGGGGTGACAGCCACGTCCAGCAGTCTGGTATTGGCAGTCAATTATTTTGGCGTCAGTGAATTGCTGGACGGCTTTGCCGACGCCTTGGCCAAAGGTCAGCACCCGGCCGCGGTGGTGATTGGCTCGGTGGCGGCGACCCACGTCGGTGCAGACCCGCAACCGATGGTCAGTGCGATGCTGGCCGGTGATGAGGCGCAAGCCCTGACGTTGGCCGACACACTGGCTCAGCCGCACATTGCCTACGCCTGCTCCAAGTACGCTGTGACCTGTCAGGCGCGGCTCAAGGCGGTGCAATGGGCCGCTCAAGGCATTCGCTTGAACGTCGTTGCCCCCGGTGCGGTTGAAACCCCGCTGCATCAGGCGTCCAAGGATGACGCGCGGTATGGCAAGTCGGTACGCGAGTTTGTGGCGCCTCTGGGCCGTGCCGGGCATCCGGAAGAAATCGCCAATGTGGTGGCGTTTCTGCAATCCGCGCAGGCCAGTTTTGTCACCGGCAGCGTGGTGTTCGTCGATGGCGGTATGGACGCGATGGTGCGTGCGCAACGTTTCTGACTGTTAAGGACAACCCATGAGAAAAGTGGCATTTATTACCGGCGCCAGCCGGGGTATTGGTCGCGAAACCGCGCTGGCTTTTGCCCGTGCAGGGTTTGATGTGGCCATTAGCGCACGCAGTCTGGAAGAGGGCCAAAGCCATGCTCACGGCCTGCGCAACCCGGACGGCACTGCGCTGCCCGGCAGCTTGAACGGCACTGCAGCGGCGGTCCGCGAACTGGGTCGCAAAGCGTTGGTGGTGCCCATGGACTTGCTGGACAGTGACTCGGTGCTGGCGGCCAGTGAAGCGGTGTTTGCCGAATATGGCCGGGTCGATGTGTTGGTCAATAACGCGATCTATCAGGGCAGTGACCTGAATCTGCCCTTTATGCAGTTGCAGCCCGAGACGCTGGAACGGGTGTTTCAAGGCTATGTCATGACGCCGTTTCTGCTGACCCGCGCTGTAGTCGGCAAGATGCTGGAGCAGGGCGGCGGCGTGGTCATCAATGTCACCTCGGGGGCGGGTGAAACGGATCCGCCGGTGGCGGCAGGCAAGGGCGGTTGGGGGTATGCCTATGGCGCAGGCAAAGCGGCGGTGTCGAGGTTGTCGGGTATTTTGTCAGTGGAGCTGGGCGATCAGGGCATTCGCGCCTACACCCTCAATCCGGGTGTAGTGACCACCGATGCCTTGCGCGCCACTATTGGCGACAAAGGGGTGATTGCCTTGCGTGCAGGCTCGGCGCCGCCTGAAGTCCCTGCGGCGGTCATGCTGTGGTTGGCTACCGATGAGGCTGCGGTGGATCATCAGCGTAAAACCATTCACTGCCAGCCCTTTGCCCGCGAGCACGGGATCGTGGCTGATTGGCGGTGAAGCAGCCTGTTGACCGTAGCAGCTGACGAGTAATGCGAGGCTGCGTTCGGCGGCAAAGCCGTCGCCCATCCATTCACTTCAGTGCATCAGGCATATCGCTTTTGCTGGGTGTGGCATTTCAGATCCATCGCACGCCCGGCACTTGCGACGATTGCATCGTCGAACGCAGCCTCGCATTACTCGTCAGCTGCTACGAAGACGTTCCGGTCGCGCGTATATCTAGTCCAAGTGAACGATGAGCTCACTTGCCTCCTCGGAGAAGATCACTCAGGCAGGCGCCCTGGCCCTTTAACCTGAGGAATAATAAAAATGACTAAACTCGCTGAAATCCACGTCGAGAATGCCTTGGCTCCGCGCTTTGGCCGCGGTTGGCATTGTCTGGGGGATGCGGATGAGTACCGTGATGGCAAGCTGCATACCCTGAATGTGTTCGGCACCCGTCTACTCGCATTCGCCACCTCCAAGGGCGAAATCAGTGTGCTCGACGCCCACTGCCCGCACATGGGCGCTGACCTGTCCCAAGGCACGATTGAAAACGACCGTGTGGTGTGCGCGTTCCACCACTGGCAGTACGACGCCAGTGGCAAATGCGTTGAAATTCCGTACTGCAAGCGCATTCCGCCCAAAGCCAAAACCCGTGCCTGGCAAACCTGCGAAGTGAATAAGCTGCTGTTTGTCTGGAACAACCCTGAAGGCAAGCCGCCCGCGGATGACGTGGTGATCCCGCACCTGCCGGAAATTGACAGCGACGAGTGGCTGCACTCCTGGCACATGGACAAGCTGATCATCAACACCAACCCTCGCGAGCTGGTCGACAACCTGGTGGATGCCCAGCATTTCGGCCCGGTTCACGGCACCCCGACCAAGTACTTCCACAATATTTTTGAAGGGCACATCGCCCATCAGATTTTTCATGGTGACTCCGAGCGTCTGGGCGGTGATCTGGTTGCAGAGTCGGCGTATTTTGGCCCGGCCACGCACTTCACGCGCATGAGTGCCATGTTCGACGGGATGGAAATCAAGTCGATCCTGCTCAACTGCCACATACCGATCGGGCCCAACAGTTTTGAACTGCGTTTCGGCTGCATGGTGAAAAAAGTACCGGGCTGGACCGATGAGCAAAACGAAGCACTGGCCATCGACTACGTGCAGCGCAACCGTGACTCGTTCTATCAGGATGTGGACATCTGGACCCACAAGATTCGCATCAACAACCCGGTGCTGGCCGAAGGTGATGGCCCGGTTTATCAACTGCGCGAGTGGTATCAGCAGTTCTTCACCGATGAAGCCAGCGTACCGGCAAGCATGGCCGAGCGCCGTGAAATCACCACGGTGGATAATCGCTGATTGAGCCAAGTTGCGCAGCGGTGCTGGCTTTTTGATCCGAGCCTTTTAAGATGAGCGGCATCTGCCGGTCATCGGGCTTGGATCAAGGCCAATGTTGAACAAAGACACCATCTCCATGCACTTGGTGCGCGAAGCGCTGTTGCACAGTTGTGCGTCAGCGAGTATCCGCGACGAGGTGTTGCTCAAGGTCGGCATCGACCCGGCGCGTTTGAACCTGTCGGATGCCCGTGTGCCGGCCACGGTTTATGCACGGCTGTGGCGACTGCTGGCGCGGCGTCTGGACGATGAATTTTTTGCCATGGACCCGCGTAAGCTGCGGGCCGGCAGCCTTGAATTCATGTGTCGCGCGGCCATGGCGCAGCCTACCCTGGCGCAGGGGCTGGACCTGATGCTGGGTTTTTTGTCGTTGATGCTGGAACGTCTGCCCGCTCGTTTGGTTCGCCAGCAAAGCTTGGCAGAAATCGTCTTGCACGAGCCAGAGACAGAGCCGAATCGGGCGTTCACCTACTTTACCTACTGGATGATCGTGCATGGCGTGGCCTGCTGGTTGGCCGGGCGACGAATTCCGATTCTGGCCATCGAATTGCGCTGTGCGGCCCCCGAATACGGCGATGATTACCGCGTGATGTTTTCCGAAAACCTGCGTTTTGATCGTCCGCGCACGCGCATGATTATCGCGGCTGACTGTCTGGATGCGCCCCTCAAACGCAGCGCACAGGAGCTGCAATGCTTTCTGGCAGAGGCGCCCGCCAACATTCTGGTCAAATACCGTGACCCGCTCAGTTTGGCCAGCCAGATCAAACAGGATCTGCGGGTGTTGCCTGCTCAGCAGTGGCCGGAAACAGAGGGTGTGGCACAAGGGCTTCACATGTCAGCGTCCACCCTGCGTCGGCGCTTGGCCGACGAGGGGCAGACTTACCAAGGGCTTAAAGACGGCGTGCGCAAGGAACTGGCGATCCAGTGGCTGAGCGAGCCGCAATTGAGCTTTGCCGACATTGCCCAGCGTTTGGGTTTTGCTGACACCAGTTCGTTTTACAAGGCCTTCCGCAAATGGAGCGGGTCTAATCCGGGGCATTACCGCAGTTTGATTTTGGCTAACCCGCGCACCGCAAACCTGTAGTCGCTGTCGAGGAACGAAGACTGCGATCGGCGGCGCAGCCGTCGCAAAGCCATTCAATCCGGTACAGCAGATAAAACGTCAGTGCCCGGTTTACGATCGCTTCGCGCTGCTCGTCGGCGGTTGCAGATATTCCTGTAGCAGCTGACGAGGAACGAAGGCTGCGTCCGGCTGCGGAGCAGTCGTAGACCTGTCACACCGCACATTCCGGATTTACGACGGCTGCGCCGCCGAACGCAGCCTTCGGCAGCTGCTACCTTAAGTGGCCATGCTGCGCGTGGTTCGCAGCCGTCCCTCCAGCCGGCGTTTAAGTCCCCGAGGTTCGATCATCAATTTAGACCCTTTGGCCGCATTGGCCCGGCCCCATTCTTCAAACAGCTCAAGGCAGGCGTGGTCGATGTAGCTCAGGTAGTTGAGCGGCACATGCAGGGTGTTTCCAGCAGGCACCTGGGCCAGTATCTGAGTCAAGGCGGGTACTTTGAGAAAGGTCGCAGCACCGTTCAAACGTAATTCCATTTCGTTTGCCTGCGGCAAATCAACCAGACTGATTTTGAGCCTCGATGCCTTCCACGCCAGTTTTGCCAGCGTGAGGCCGAACCCCACCAGTACCCCAGTCAACAGGTCGGTGAAGATGATTGCCAGCGCGGTGGCCGCGTAGGTAAACATCGGCATGCGACCATAGCGTGCCAAACCGCGAAAGGCCTTCAGATCGACCAACTTGAAACCGGTATAGACCAACACGCCCGCCAGACTCGCAATGGGAATGCTTTGCAGCACACTGGACAGCAGCAACACAAAGGCCAGCAGCCACACCCCATGAAAAATAGCGGAAAAACGCGTAGTTGCACCGGCCTGAACATTGGCTGAGCTGCGCACAATGACCCCGGTCATCGGCAGCGCACCGACAATGCCACAGAGCATGTTGCCCACGCCTTGGGCGGTCAGTTCCTTGTCGAAATCGGAACGTTGACCGTTGTGCATGCGATCTACCGCAGCCGCCGATAACAGGGTTTCAGCACTGGCGATAAAGGCGACCGCAAAGGCTGCGATAAGCAGGTTGGGATCGGCCAGGTTCAACAGATCGGCAGGGCGCAACCAGTCAATCGCTTCGGCCAGATTGTTCGGGACTTCAACGCGTTTAACCTGCAAGGCCAGCAGCAGGCTGACCCCGGTGGTCAAGCCCACGCCGAGCAAGGCGCCGGGCACGAAACGCAGTTTTTGCGGGCGCCACTTATCCCATGTCCACATCACCAGCATGGTGCCCAGGCCCAGCAGGCCAGCTTGCCAGCCAAGGCTTGGAATGGCTTGAGCGACGGCTGCCGGAAAGCCCGAGAGGTTGTCCAGCCCTGACGGTTTGGGCACACCGTCGAGCATCACATGGACTTGCGATAACACGATCAACACACCAATACCCGCGAGCATCCCGTAGACCACGGCCGGGGCGGTTACACGAAACCAGCAGCCCAGACGAAGTCGCCCGGCCACCAGTTGTAAAAAACCGGCCAATAGCAGAATCGGTCCGAGCATGGCGATGCCATGCTGGCGCACCAACTCGAACACCAGCACAGCCAGACCGGCTGCCGGGCCACTGACTTGCAGGGGCGAACCGGCCAGCCAGCCCACCACCAGACCGCCGATGATGCCGGTGATCAAGCCTTTGGCCGGTGGCATCCCGGAGGCGATTGCAATGCCCATGCACAAGGGCAGGGCGACCAGAAACACAACCACAGAGGCCAACAGCTCCCGTGGCAGTACCGCTTTTAATTGGGCAGCACGCATGATGATTCTCCCTAAGGATTGTTGAGGCGCAGCGAAACCTGGCGGCTTGAATAGCGGCCACTGCCTTAACCCGTGGGTGATGGTTTAGAAGCGCGCCTTAGGGGTCGCGCAAGGGATTGCCTGTGCATTGTCCAAGGGCAGGAAATGCCCCAGTTCTGCGTCGTAGGCTTTGATCTGGCTGGTCTCGATGTTGTAGACCCAGCCGTGGATAAACAACTGGCCGTTGGCGATGCGCGACGCCACTGAGGGGTGAGTTCGCAGGTGCTGTAACTGCGCGATCACATTCTCTTCGGTCAGGACGTGCATGCTGTCCGCTTCAGTGGTGCAGTTGCAGTGGTCTTGCAGCATGCTGTTGGCGACTTCGGCATGGCGCAGCCAGGCTTTGACGGTGGGCATTTTGCTCAGGCTTTGTGGATTGAGCACGGCGCGCATGGCGCCACAGTCAGAGTGCCCGCAGACGATGATGTGCTGAACACCCAGCGCCAGATTGGCGTATTCAATGGCCGTGGAGACGCCGCCGTTCATCTCGCCATAGGGCGGCACCACATTGCCAACATTACGGGTGACGAACAAATCGCCGGGGGCGCTTTGGGTGATCAGTTCGGGAACGATTCGGGAGTCGGCACAGGCAATGAACATGGCCCGTGGTCGTTGTGCCGTCGCCAGCTTTTTGAACAGGTCTTTCTGTTGGGGAAAGACCTCGTGATGAAAATGCAGAAATCCTTCTACGATCTGCTGCAGCGCTGCGTCGACATGCTCCGTTGCGGGATGGGCAGGTGCTGCAGCCGACAGCTGTGTGACTTTATGATCCATCATGCATCCTCTCGCGGAGTCAGGTTTGGCTCTGTACAAATTGTATCTGCGCTCGGTTATACGGCGTTGAAAACAGGCTCGCCTAACCTTCGCTCGAAAACATTTCGTACAGACCCTAGTAAGTTCGAGTCAGGGGTGACTCAAGGCCACAGTAGCGGGCCAAACTTAACTAAACCTTAATTAACCGCTCTGGAACGGGGGTTTGATGATGGCACAAAGCAATCTTGCAAGCCTTATCCGAGCCGGGAAAACCACGTAAACGAACCCGCCGAGGCGTTGCCCTATTCGGATTTGACGGTGGCTACATCATCGGCCTTGACCTTGATGTGTTTGCCGGCAATGTCTACAAACTCGTAAAAACCATCCTTGTTGGTCGTTTTGGGCAGATCTTTAGTCAGGTATTGCGTGCCATTTTGCAGGGTCACCACGGTGGGGGTGGCGCAGCCCGCCAATGCCAATGCCGCCACCATGACCCACGGCAAACCAATAACGTTGAGCTTCATGCCAGTCCTTGAGTCGTTCGCAAATAATTAGGGGGAGATCGAGCCAGAATCGCTTCAACCACTGTTTGAAACAGTAATTGCCGGGTATGACAGCGATTTTTCCTAAGAGTGCGTCAGATTGTGGTCGTTTTCACGTATGAATTCAAAACTGTTAGTGAGCTGTTCAGGTTGGGCAAACCTGCGTGCCATGATCAAGGCCTTGCTTATCAAGGCGACTGACCAGCGTGGCCTTGCCGTCTTTCCAGGTCAGGGTCAGCACGTACAGTGAGTCAAAGTCATCGCCAGACCAATCTTCGGTCAATGTGGTCTTCTTGCCCAACGCCTTGCCAGCAACGCTGTTGATCAGTTCGGGCAAGTAGCCGTGGGACCAGGCGGTGTAGATGGTCGAGTTGTGATACTTGTCGTCAGTCAATTCGTTGGCGAGGGCGCGGGTGTCGTTGGCGGAGTATTGCAGATTGATGGGTAAGCCCAATTTTATGGCGCTGGGGTTGATGGTCATCAGTGGGCGTACATAACTGTAGGCATCATCCGCTGCGCCTTCTTCGACTTCCCGTGAGGGATTGGCGGCAAAGACATAGTCAGCGCTGCCGTAACGTTGTGGCAGCAAAGTGGCCAGGTCGATGGCCCGGTTTAAACCCTGGCAGTTGAGTTGCCCAAGGCCATCGGACGGTTTTTCAGCGTGACGCATAAATACCAGCGTCTGCACACCGTCCACTGGATGGGCAAAGACTTTATCGGCATGTACCGCGAGGGTGGTTGCACCTGTGATCAGAAACAGCGAGCTAAGCGCCAGTGCATACGGTTTGAGTCGAGGTTTGATCCAGACGGACAGGTTCATGAGGGTCTTCTGTCTACTGCTATTAAGGCCGACCGGCCTGGCACATCGAGCGGGTTGCGTCGTGTGTTGATCCCTGTCGTTAACGCAAGTCCTGTTGCTTTCCTTCCTTTTAATGAAGTGTTTATTAGACGCCTATTCCACTATTGGTTCGATTCTACTTACGTCAAATGACGATTTGGCCTACGCGATGAGGTAATTACAGCTGTTTTTGTGTGACTGAATCATTCAGTGGTTTGGATCATATCGCCACCGAAGGCCGTGCCACCTAATCCGAATGGTCGATACGCAGGGCAGAGGCCAGCGTTATGGTGCCGTGTCTGTACTCACGGGATCTATCGGGGGAGAAGCAATGAAGGTGCTGGCCTGTATCAAGCGCGTGGTCGATTACAACGTTAAAGTGCGCGTCAAAGCGGACAACTCCGGCGTTGACCTCGCCAACGTCAAGATGTCGAT
>NZ_WIWC01000039.1 GCF_009600315.1 Pseudomonas helleri
CCGATCGCGGCTGGCTCGGCGTCCTGCCTCGCCACCCCCATAACAGCACCTGCGCTCAGCCTCCTGTGAGGGGCCTCGTGTCGTTCCCACTGTTTAGGTGGCAACAGTGATGACGCCTAATGCAACAGCAAACAGCAAACAGCAAACAGCAAAAAACAAATAGATAAAAAACACCGTATCGCCGGCTCGGTACTCGTGGGCCATTTCAGGAGTGAACATGAAGCAACTGATCATCGTGGGCGGCGGCGGGTTAGGGCGTCAGGCCCTGACCCAACTGGCCGCCGACCTCGCCCATGGAACCCAATGGCTAATCGCAGGCTTTCTGGACGAACGTGGCCCTGACGCCATAGCCGCCAACAGCGCTTTCCCCTGGCTGGGCTATCCCCACACATTCTGCCCTCAACCACAGCATGTGTTTATCAGTGCGGTGGGCAATCCTGCCAGCCGCCGACTGCAAGTCGAACCCTTGGTAGCCAAAGGCGCACACTTCATCTCCATACGCACACGCTGCCAATTGGATTTACGCACCAGCCACGGCGCGACCTTCTTTGGTTATGACGTCAGCTTCGGGGTGGATTGCCGTGTGGGCGATCATGGCTTCATTGAGCAGCAAACCCTCGTCGGCCACGACGTGACCATCGGCGATTACGTCCACATCAGCCCTCGCTGTGTCATTGCGGGCTACGTCACCATTGGCCATGGCGTCGTTATCCATTCCGGCGCACTGCTGGCACGCAACATCACCGTGGGCGATGACGCCGTGATTGGCATGGGCGCCGTAGTGCTGCGCGATGTGCCGGCAGGCGCAACCATGGTGGGCAATCCAGCCAGCGTTGTGTTTATCAAAAAAGGAACGAACTGATGCCTGCTCGCCCACTCGTCAGTGTTGTCATTCCCGCCTATAAACCGACCTGGTTTGAAACCGCGCTGCTCAGTGCTTGCCAGCAAACCTACGAAGCTCTGGAAATAGTCGTGTGCGACGACAGTGCAAGCCCGTTGATCGCCAGTGTCGTGGAGCGGGTTGCTGAAACAACGGCTATTCCAATCCGCTACCAACGTAACCCGAACGCCTTGTTTGAACTGCATAACACCGTCGAGTGCATTCGGTTGGCACGCGGGCATTACGTCAAGTTTCTTCATGACGATGATGTTTTACATCCCGATTGTGTAGAGCAGTTGGTCGCTGTGATGGAGGATAACCCCGGCATTTCAATGGCCTCGTCGCGGCGCACCCGTATCGACAGTGAGGGGCAGCCCATGCCCGATATTCTGGCCACGACACCGTTGTTCCCGATGGATGTGCAGCTTAATGGCAAAGAACTGGTGTCCTGGTTGGTCGATCACACGCTGAACTTTATTGGCGAGCCCAGTTGTGTGTTATGTCGCCGGGATGACCTGATGGCGTTCGGTGATCAGTTGATGTCGCTCAATGGCCACGGGATTGACTGGGTAGGTGACCTGAGTCTTTACGTAAAGCTTTTACAAAAAGGCAATCTTGCGCTGTTGGCCAAACCGCTGTGCATGTTCCGGGTTTCAAGTGAGCAATTCAGTCAGCAAGGCCGCGACCTGCCGGGCATTGGAAATCAGGGGCATGACATCTTTCGTGAGCAGATTCGGGCGCTGGGCTGGTACCAGGAAACATCCGGTACACGGCGGGTGCGGGTGGCCGCGCTAGGATGCGCTGACAGCGTTGAATCGGTGGACATTTATCAACGATTGATGGAAATCCGTGAGGATGTGATCAGTCAAGCTCGGCAGCGTGACTGGAGGGCGGCACGGGTGCTCAGCCCTTTGCAGGCTCGGCTTGTCGATGAGCGATTGGCGCATTACAACGGTGGGCCGGGCATAGCTATTGTGGTGCTGGACCGCTCGGGCGATGTGCAAGCGGTTGAGACGACGCTCGACAGCCTGGAATGCGTGCGTAAACGCTATGGGGCGGCGCAAGGATATGTGATAAGTCCCCGGATTTGCCGGGAGTCGATGCACGCTGACGTTGAGTATTTCGAGTGTCAGCCGCCGGATTTTATCGCCCAGATCAACACGGTTATTGAGCACACTCAGTGCGTTTGGCTGATGCTGATAGACGCGGGTGATCTCCTGACACCCTGCGGCCTGTTGATAGGCGGCCTGGAACTGCTGGATGATCCGGATTGCCGGGCCATTTATGGCGATGCGTGGGTGCAGGGGGCTGAAGGTGAGTTGAGTGTGGCCTTGCGCCCCGACTTCAATCTGGATTACCTGCTCAGTTTGCCGGGCATCCTGGCGCGTAATTGGTTGTTGCGTTGTGAGGCAGTGCGAGTCGCGGGTGGCTTCAATCCTGAATACGCGGGCGCACTCGAGTTTGAATTGATTCTGCGCATGATTGATCAGCATGGTTTGGTCGGGTTCGGTCATGTCAGTGAGCCATTGGTCATCAATCAGATCCCTTGTCTGCCCGACAGTCCTCATCTGGCTGCGGCGTTGATGAAGCATTTGCAGGCACGCGGGTATGAGCAGGCGGTGTTGACGACCCCACGGCAAGGGCATTTCAAAATTGCCTATGGTCACCCGCTACAACCCCGTGTATCGGTGGTGCTGGTGTTGGCAACGGATCTGGAGGCCATTCAGCGCTGCCTGATCAGCCTGATGGAATACACCCAATACCCGAATTACGAGGTGGTGCTGGTCGACAATGCCTGCGCTCATCCGGACGCACCGCTATGGTTGCAGGGCATCAAGGCGCTGATGGGGGATCGATTGCAGGTCATCCCTGCGCCTCGGCCGCTGACGCACGCGGCGGCCATTAACCTGGCAGCCGCGCAGGCGCGGGGCGATTATCTGTTGCTGCTGCGAGCAAATACGGTGCTCATGCAAAGGCAATGGCTTGATGAGCTGCTCAATCATGGGCAGCGGCCGGAAGTCGGTGTTGTCGGTGCCAAGGCGATATCGACCTCACGCAAAATCACGCATGGTGGGATTATCCTCGGTCTTGAGGGTCATGCCGGCCATGCCTTTGTCGGGCAGTCCATAAACTCGCCGGGCTATATGAACCGTTTGTGGGTGGACCAAAACTACAGCGCGGTGTCGGATGTCTGCTTATTGATTCGCAAAGCGGTGTTCGATGACGTAGGCGGGTTGGACCTGCAGGCTTTTGCGCAGGGTGGTGCCGATGTCGATCTGTGCTTGCGGGTGGGGCAGTTGGGTTACTTGAACGTATGGACACCCCATGCGGCGATCATCAACGACGTTGCACAGCCAGCGATCCCGGACGCTGTGCGCGAAGTCTTTCAACAGCGCTGGGCCGAATTTTTGACCAGCGATCCTGCCTATAACCAGAATTTGTCATTGAACGATGCCGGCGGTTTCAAACTGGCCGATGCCCAGTTGTCGTGGCGACCTTTGGCCTGGAAACCTATGCCGGTGATTCTCGCGCAGCCCTGTGATGTGCACGGTTGCGGTCACTATCGGGTCATTCAGCCATTGAATGCCCTCAAGCGTGAAGGGGTGGTTGACGGCGCCTTGACGTTTGGCGTGCCGAGCGTGTTGCACCTTGAGCGTTATGCGCCGGACACGCTGATCATGCAACGTCCTCTCAGGGAGGCCGATCTGGCAGCAGCGCGGCAGATCAGTGCATTCAGTCGTGCCTTCAAGGTGTATGAGCTGGACGACTATTTACCCAATCTGCCTGTCAAAAGTGTGCACAAGGCCCAAATGCCCAAAGATGTGATGCGCTCGCTGCGTAGAGGGTTGTCTTATGTGGATCGTTTCGTTGTATCCACAGAGGCGTTGGCGGAAGCGTTGAGCGGTTTTCATCACGACATTGTGGTTGTAAACAATCGCCTGGACACTGGCTGGTGGGGTGAGCTGCCTGTCAGTGCGCGAAGAACGTCAACCAAGCCAAGGGTCGGCTGGGCAGGCGGCGCAGGACATACGGGCGACCTGGAAATGATCGTGGACGTGATCAAGGCGCTGGCAGATGAGGTGGACTGGGTGTTTATGGGCATGTGCCCAGACCGGCTGCGTCCTTATGTGAGGGAGTTTCACCCCGGCGTACGGATTGATCTGTACCCGGCGGCGCTGGCCCGGCTTAATCTGGATCTGGCAGTGGCCCCGTTGGAAGATAACCTGTTCAACACCTGCAAAAGCAATTTGCGGCTGTTGGAATACGGCATGTGTGGATATGCGGTGGTGTGCAGTGACAGTGTGACCTTTCGCGGGGATTTGCCGGTCACGCGGGTCAGGAATCGCTTTCGTGACTGGGTGGATGCCATTCGCATGCATATCAATGACCTTGATGCGACTGAGCGGGCTGGAGATGCCTTGCGTGAACGGGTGCGCCAGGACTGGATGCTTGATGAGATCGGCCGTGAGCAATGGCGCAGGGCCTGGCGGGTGTAGGGCTTGGGCGCTCTGCGACGATTGCATCGTCGAACGTAGCCTCGCACAACTCGTCAACTGCTACGGGGGGGAATCCCTGTAGCAGCTGACGAGCTCCGCGAGGCTGCGATCGGCGGCGAAGCCGTCGTAAATCCTGACCTGCCGAGGCGTCCCATTGTGCGAACGCTTCGCGCTCGATCGCAGCATTCGGCAGCGGCTACAGGTCAACGTTTCACAGGTTAAAACGTACTGCTCACCACTCCGGTACCCGTTACTTGAGCTTCAATGACCTTGCCGCTGGTCACGTTTTTTACCCGAATAACGTCGCCCTTGCGGCCATCAGCCAGCGCCTCTCCATCGGTGTTCGCCTGTATGGCGCCATGGCGCGCCTGCATGACCACTCGCTCTCCACGACGCACCAGCCAGGGTGAGGTCAACATCTCCTGAGTCAGCGCCTGATCGGCGCGAATTCGACGCTTGGCACTCAAACCCTCGACCTGATTGATCCGGTTGAAATACGCCTGATCCTGCTTGCCCAGCGAGACTTCGCGCACTGCCAGCATGGCCCCGGTGATGGGCTCTTCACGTTCAAGAATTTGAGTCGCCACTACGGCCCTGATGAATACCGTTGCCTGAGCTGTAACGGTGATGGATGAATCGGGTTGCCCGACGCACGTCAGGCGTACTCGCTTGCGACCCAGCACCGATGAAGGCTGTTGTTCGGTCTCAACCTGCAACGGTTGCGGGCAGGCTCGTTGCGGCAAGTCGGCGGGCAATGCAAACACTTTATGCGTGAATCGCAGTCCATTCCACGCTTCAGCAGAGGCCTTTTCGCTGAGTCGCTGGGTGAAGTAGCGATGAACGGCGTCGTTAATTTGGGCGCTGAATGTGTCGTCCGCACTCACGGCTTCGGGCCTCAGCAACAGGGCGATCAAACTGATCGCAGCGAAAGCGGAAATCCCGTTTCCGCATCGTTGGGCGCACCGCCCTAAAGGCGGAAGTGATACGGCATCAGAGCAGTCTCTTTTGTTCATAAAAGCCTTTGAAATCAATGGACTGGAATGGTTTCGGAAACCGGGCACGGTTCCTGCAAATCATGCTTGCGAGCTGAACATTGATCAAAG
Source organism: Pseudomonas helleri (assembly GCF_009600315.1). Classification (GTDB taxonomy): domain Bacteria; phylum Pseudomonadota; class Gammaproteobacteria; order Pseudomonadales; family Pseudomonadaceae; genus Aquipseudomonas; species Aquipseudomonas helleri_A. Next base: position 5,481 of record NZ_WIWC01000039.1, read on the forward strand.
GTGTCGGGCAATGAGTATACGGATAGAAGACGCGATGGGGGTGCACATGCGCGCACTGGGTTTGCATATGCAGCGCAGTGAGATTCTGGCAGCCAACCTGGCCAATGAAGACACGCCCGGGTTTCAGGCGCGGGATCTGGATTTTGCCGGCGAGATGCGCCGGCACGGATCGTCACCTTCGCTCGCTGAAGGGTTCGGCGCTGAACTGAAGTACCGGGTGCCCGCCCAGCCTTCTCAGGACGGCAACACAGTGGAGTTGAGTGTGGAACAGGCCGCCTTTGCCAAAAGTGCAGCGGACTTTCAAACCAGTCTGACGTTTCTTTCCATGAAATTTCGAGGCCTCAAACAGGCCATCGAAGGACGCTGATCATTATGGCTTTTGACGCTATTTACAAAATTGCCGGCTCTGCGATGAATGCTCAAACCGTACGCTTGAACACGGTGGCCAGCAACCTCGCCAATGCCGACTCGGCGGCGGGCAATGCCGGGGATGTTTACCAGTCGCGCAAACCGGTATTTGCCGCCCTGTATGGCAACGACCAGTTGACACGCGGTGTCGGCATGGGCGGGGCGCATGTTCAGGTGCTGGATGTCGTTGCCTCCGGCCGCGAGCCGCACAAACGCTATGAACCTGACCACCCCTTGGCCGACCGCAGTGGCCATGTGTTCTATCCCGACGTGAACGAGATCGAAGAAATGACCGACATGATGTCGGCCACCCGCAGTTTCGAAACGGGGGTCGAAGTCCTCAACCGGATCAAAAGCATGCAGCAAGGGCTGCTGAAACTGGGAGAAGCCTGATGAGCCAGATCCAGAACGACACGCGCAGTACGCCGCCACCCGGTGATCAGGTCAATGGCAACTCTGACGCCGATGAAATCCAGAACACCTTCATTCAGTTGATGGTGGCGCAAATTCGCAATCAGGACCCGACCAAGCCGGTGGACAGCAGCGAGTTCCTGAGCCAGTTCGCATCCATGTCTCAGGTTCAGAGCCTGGAAAAAATGTCGGCCTTGACGCAAAACAACATGGTGTTGCTGGAGAACCTGCAATACCTCAGCGCTGCCAGCCTGGTGGGACAGATGGTCAAGGTTCGGGTCGAAGAGCTGGACCTTACTGACCAGAAGGTCGAGGCCCAGATTGAACTGGAACACAGCGCCAATGAGTTGATGGTGACCCTCACCGATGAAAACGGTGTAAAGACCGAAATTGCCTTGCCTGCCAGTGGGCCGGGCCGGGTGGAGTTCGAAATTGACCCTGTAGCGCTGGGGCTCAAGCCCGGCAAGTATGAGATTGAGGTCAAATCCAATACGGACGAGACCTTTGTCGTGGAGGCCAAGGGCAAGGTCAACAACGTGCGCCTGAGCAGTGACGGGCCGGTGTTGAACATCGCCGGTGTGGGTGATGTGCCGTTCTATGAAATTACTGAATTCAGTGAAGCTTCAATGTTCAGCAACCTGATGCTGCCTGGGCAAACCCCTGGGCAACGCTCACTCAGCCAATCTATACAAGGCCCGCGCCATGAGTTTTAACATTGCACTTACCGGTTTGAATGCTGTGACCGAACAGCTCAACACCATCAGCCATAACATCGCCAACGTGGGCACCACCGGTTTCAAATCATCGCGTACCGAATTCGGCAGTTTGTACTCGGGCACTCAGGCCATGGGGGTCAGCGTACTGGGCCATACCCAGAGCATGAGCCTGGGCGGCGCCCACGTCGGCACGGGCGACAGCCTTAACCTGGCCATCTCGGGCGGCGGACTGTTTGTGACCCGCAGTGCCAGCGGCGACATCAGCTACACCCGCGCCGGTGCTTTTGGCAAAGACAGTGATAACTATCTGGTGGACGCCAGCGGCCAGTATTTGCAGGGCTATACGGTGGATGCGGCGGGTAACTTGCAGGTCGGCACGGTGGGCGATCTGCGTTTGCAGACTGGCAATCTGCCCGCCAAGGCCACTGACGGGATTGAATTTGTCACCAACCTGGATGCAGGCAAGGAGCCGGTCACGGTCACGCCGTTCGATCCTGACAATCTGGACTCCTATACCGACAGCCAGACCACAGCGGTGTATGACTCCCAGGGCAAACAGCACACATTGACCCAGTATTTCGTGAAAACCGGGGACAACACTTGGGAAGTCCATTACGCCGTGGACAAAACCATCGTCGGTGGCCCTGAGCCGATGGTCTTCGATGAACGCGGGGGGTTAGTGACGCCGTTGGGCCCGGTCAATATTTCGTTCCCCTTGCCCGGTGTCGAGGCCATGAGCATCGACATCGACTACACCCGCAGCACCCAGAGCGCCTCGGACTTTGTGGTCACGACCAATGACCCGAGCGGGTATGCCGCAGGTGAAAACACTGGCGTGACCGTCGAGAAAGACGGCATGGTCTACGCCACCTACAGTAATGGCGAGCGGCTGCTGCAAGGGCAGGTGGTGCTGGCCAACTTTGCTAATCCCAACGGGCTGAAAAACGAAGACGCAACGCGCTGGAGTGCCACCGGCGAGTCTGGCAACCCGTTGATCGGGCCTCCGGGCACCGGATTGTTTGGCGAATTGACGGCCGGGGCGCTGGAAAGCTCCAACGTCGACATGACCCAGCAATTGGTCGGGCTTATGGAAGGTCAGCGCAACTATCAGGCGAACAGCAAAGTGCTGTCCACTGACAAGGAACTGACCCAAGTGCTGTTTAACGCTATCTGAGGCTGACCCATGGACCGCTTGGGCTATACGGCAATGACCGCCGCCAGTCGAACGATGACCGCGCTGAGTGTGCGCTCCAACAACCTGGCCAATGTCAACACGCCGGGTTTTCGAGCCGACCTTGAACAGGCCGAGAGTGTGCCGGTTCAAGGCTATGGCTATGAAAGCCGGCACCTGACCCGGGTTCAAGGCAACGGCGTGAACATGGCGCCGGGTGCGTTGATGGCCACAGGCCGCGATCTGGATTTCGCCATCAAGGGTGCCGGTTTGATCGCCGTTCAGGGCGATGAAGGCGAAGCCTATACCCGCCACGGCAGTTTGCAGGTGGATGCCGACATGCAATTGACCATCAACGGTCGCGCGGTGTTGGGCGAGGGTGGTCCGATTCAGTTGCCGGAGTTCGACACGGTGCATATTGCGGTCGATGGCCGGATTTCGGTGTTGCCCCGCGGTGAACCTCTGATGGTTGAAGTCGACCAGATCAAACGTGTCGACCTCGCGGCCGGGCAATTGCAAAAAAACAGTGCCGGGTTGTTGGTCACGCTAGATGGCGCTCCGGCGGCGGCAGACGACAACGTCGTGCTGGCCGCAGGCTTTCTGGAGTCCAGCAACGTCTCGGCGATTGATCAGTTGGTGGGCACCATGAGCCTGAGCCGGCTGTTCGAAACCCAGGTCAAGATGATGAAAGCTGCCGAAGACTTGTCGTCGGCGGGTAACAGCATGATTCGCGTTTGAAACTGACAGGACATACCCCATGAGCTCTGCACTCTGGATCAGCAAAACCGGGCTTGCCGCCCAGGACAAAGCCATGTCCACCGTCGCCAATAACCTGGCGAACGTCAACACCACCGGTTTCAAAAGCGATCGCGTGGTGTTTGAAGACTTGTTCTACACCATTGAAGTGCCGCCCGGCGCCCAGGCCGATGCGGTCAACACGGTGCCGTCGGGTATCCAGTTGGGCAGCGGGGTGCGGGTGGTGGGTACGCAAAAAGTCTTCACCGAAGGCAGCACGCAAACCACCGGGCAACCGATGGATCTGGCCATCAGCGGGCCAGGGTTCTTTCAGGTCGAGTCCGCCAATGGCGATATTTACTACACCGAAAGCGGTCAGTTACAGCTCAATGCCGAGGGCATGTTGGTGAATACGCAGGGCTTGCCTCTGTCGCCGCCCATCGAACTGCCGGTGGGCCATAAAAACTTCAAGGTGGGCACCGACGGGATTGTCACCGCCGAACTGCCGGGCGGTGCAGGCCCGGTCGAAATTGGCCAGATCATGCTGGTCAACTTCGCCAACCCGTCGGGGTTGCAGGCGCTGGGCGGCAACCTGTATCAGGAAACCGTTGCCAGCGGGGAGCCTGTCGAGGGCATCGCCGGTGAGGATGGCTTAGGTGTTATCAAGCAGGGTCAGCTGGAAGGATCAAATGTTCAAGTGGTCGAGGCCATGGTCTCGATGATGGCCATTCAGCGGGCTTATGAAGCCAATGCCAAAGTGTTGGATGCGTCATCCGGCATGTTGCAGTTCCTTAATCAGACGGTCTGAGCAGTTCAATGCGTAATTTCATCCTGTGCGCGCTGGGGCTGGCCCTTGCCGGTTGCCAAAGCCTGTCGGAGTTATTGCCCGACGAGGACTCCAGCGCCTATGAGCCTTTACCTCTGGATTACAGCGTGCCGCCTGCCAAGGGTGGCGGGCTTTATCGGCCCGGTTACGCAGGCTCGTTGTATCAGGACAAGCGCGCGTTACGGGTCGGCGACATTCTGACCATCGTCCTTGATGAGTCGACTCAGTCGAGCAAAAGCGCGGGCACCAGCTTTGGCAAATCCTCAAGCATCGGCATCGATACGCCCACCGTGCTGGGTAAAGCCTATTCCGGTCTGGAAACTCAGGTAGATGCCGAGCGCGACTTCAATGGATCGGCCAAAAGCTCGCAGCAAAACACGTTGCGCGGCTCGATTGCCGTGACGGTTCACAAGGTGCTGCCCAACGGCACGTTGCTGGTCAAAGGTGAGAAATCACTGCGCTTGAATCAGGGCGACGAGTTCATTCGTCTGGCCGGGCTGGTGCGCCTCGATGACATCAACCGCTACAACCAGGTGTCATCGCAAAGCGTGGCCAATGCGCGGATTTCCTATGCCGGGCGGGGTGTGCTCAATGACAGTAATTCGGCGGGCTGGTTGACGCGTTTTTTCACCCACCCCATTTTCCCCCTGTGAGTAGAAAGCTTATTTATGCGCTGCGCTCTGTTAACCCTGTTGACGCTCTATAGCCTCTTGTCGCACATGCCGTTGCTAGCCACCCCCTTGATGGATCTGGTTGACGTTGAGGGGGTTCGCGCCAATCAGGTGATCGGTTATGGCCTGGTCGTGGGGCTGGATGGCAGCGGTGATAAAAGTCAGGTCAAGTTCACCAATCAGTCAGTGGCCAACCTGATCAAACAGTTCGGCATCAACTTGCCGCCCAATGTGGACCCCAAGCTCAAAAACGTCGCGGCGGTCACCGTGACGGCGTCAATCCCGCCGTCTTACAGCCCCGGCCAAACGGTGGATGTCACCGTGTCTTCGCTGGGGGATGCGAAAAGCCTGCGCGGGGGGCAGTTGCTCATGACCCCGTTACTGGGCGTGGACGGTGAAGTGTATGCCCTGGCGCAGGGCGCGCTGGTGGTGGGCGGGGTAAAGGCAGAAGGGCGCAGTGGTTCCAGCGTTTCGATCAACAGTGCCAACACCGGTTTGATCGCCAACGGCGCCACCATCGAACGCATGATTGCCAGTGATTTCAGTGAGCGCAGCGAGGTCATGCTTAACCTGCGCCAACCCAGTTTTCAGACGGCCAGCCACGTAGCTCAAGCTGTTAACCAGCAGTTCGGCCCCGGAACCGCCACCGCCTTGAGCGGGACGCAAGTGTCGTTGCGTGCGCCGTTGCCGAGCAACCAGCGCATCAGCTACATGGCCTTGCTTGAGTCCATTGACGTGCAGGAAGGCCGAACCCGGCCCAAGGTGGTGTTCAACAGCCGTACCGGCACCGTGGTGGTCGGCCAGGGCGTGCGTGTCAAAGCGGCCGCTGTGAGCCACGGCAACCTGGCCGTGACGATCAGCGAAACCCCGCAAGTCAGTCAGCCCGGTGCATTCTCGGGTGGTGAAACGGCGGTGGTGCCGCGTTCGGATGTCTCCGTCAATCAACAGCGCAACCCGATGTTTGCCTGGCCTGACGGTGCCGATTTACAAAGCATCATCAAAACCGTCAACAGCCTGGGGGCCACCCCGGATGATGTAATGAGCATTCTTCAGGCGCTCGAAACCGCCGGTGCCCTGAACGCTGAACTGATCGTGATTTAAGGCCCATTGACCATGAGCATCCCTCCTGCCACACCCAAGCCTCAGCCTGCATCCCCTCAAGACATTGCCATCGTGCGCCAAGCCCGGCTAGAAGACGCTGCCGAGCAGTTTGAAGCGATGTTCTTGCAGCAAATGCTCAAACAAATGCGCAAGGCGGGCGACGTGTTGTCAGAAGGCAGCTCAATGCGCAGCCGACAAGGCGATACCCTGCGCGAGATGCATGATGAAGCCATGGCGCAAACCTTGGCCACACATCGGCAAACGGGCATCGCCGACCTGCTGGTCAAACAGTTGTCGCGGGGCGAAGCCGCTGCTGCGGACTCTGTGCACGCCGGGCATCGGGACATGCCACCAGCCCCTGCCGCACCACCGATGGCCGACAGCCTGTTGACCCCGATTGTGAACACCTGGCAGCGCGGCGTCGCCACCGTCACCCGGGGTGCCGCCGCACTCATGGCACTGGTTGAGCGGGTGATCGCCCATGAGTCCGCCGGGCAGGTTGCGGCGGTATCGTCCAAAGGCGCGCGCGGGCTGATGCAGTTGATGCCGGACACCGCGCGAGAAATGGCCCATGAACTGAACGTGGAATACAGCGAGCAGCGCCTGATCACCGACGGCGCTTACAACAAGCGCTTGGGCGTCGCCTATCTGGACAAACTGATCAAGCGCTACGAGGGCGCTACGGTGCTTGCCGTAGCCGCCTATAACGCCGGGCCGGGGCGGGTGGATGAATGGCTGAAGGTCAACGGCGACCCGCGACGGGGCCCGATCAGCGTCAGCCAGTGGGTGGAGCGCATTCCGTTCGCAGAAACGCGCAACTACACCCGCTCGATTCTGGCGGATCTTGAGCCGGCAGCAGTCCCTCTGGCGGCCGCAGTCATGCCGCCAGCCCGCGCTGATTTGCCCATGAAGACAATCGGCCTTAAGCCCTTGCCCGATCCAGTCGCTTTAGAAGATCAAGTTGCTACTTCCACTATCAGCACGGCGGCTGCATTCAGTTCTGCGGCATTTGCCCCGAACATGCGTCTGGTGCGCAAGGAGATTGAATCGTGAGTTTTATGAGCCAGATTGGTTATTCCGGAATGAATGCCGCGCAAATTGCGCTCAACACCTCGGCGCAGAACGTTGCCAACATGTTCACCCCCGGCTATAGCCGTTTGACCGTACAGTTGGGCTCGCTGTCCGGCACCAGCAATCAACAGGTCGGCGGCGGTGTCGCTGTCACCAACGTGCGGCGCATGAGCGACGATTTCAAAACCCAGCAACTGTGGCGGGCCACCACTGACATGCAGTATTACCAGGCCGGGCAAGATTATCTCAGCTCTCTTGAGGGTGTCATGGGAGGCGAGGGCTCGAACATCAGCACCGGTCTGGATAACTTCTACGCGGCATTGAGTGCCGCCAGCGACAGCCCCGGCGACATTCCGCAACGTCAGCAAGTACTGTCTGAAATGCGCAACCTGACCCAGCGTTTCAATGGCCTCAACAGCAGCATCAACAGCCAGCTCGATGCCCTGCATGCACAGCGCACGGCCATGGGCACCGAGATCAATGGTCTGGCCAACAACCTGGCGTTGCTCAACAAAAAAATCGTCGAAGCCGAGTCCACTGGCGGCGACAGTTCAGCCTTGCGCGATCAACGCGAGTTGCTGGTAGGCGAACTGAGCAAATTCACCGATGTGCGGGTACACGAAGCCCGCGACGGTTCGCTGACCATTTCCCTCAACAATGGCCAGCCGCTGGTCTCGGGCAGCACGGCTGGCCAGCTGTCCATCACCACCAACGCGGCGGGGGAGCAGGAAGTCTCGTTGAGTTTTGCCGGCAATACGTTTCCGCTCCGCCAGGACAGTCTGGGCGGTTCATTTGGCGGGCTGTATGACGTTGAACATAACAACTTGCTGCCTGCCCGCGAAAACCTGGTGGACATGGCCGAAGAGCTGACCCGGATGATCAATGACACTCTGGCCACCGGCTACGACCTCAATGGCAATCCTGGTAAACCCTTACTGACGTTCAATGCGGGCAGCAGCAACCTGCTGCAAATGAATGACGTGACGCCCGAAGAGTTGGCGTTTTCCGGTGTGCCCGGTGACAACGGCAACAACCAGGTGCTGCTGGCCCTGATCGAGTTGAAAAACAAGAAAGTCACCATTGGCGGCAGTGAAGTGACCCTCAGCGAAGCCTACAGCGGGATGCTGGGGGACGTGGCCAGTGCCAGTCGGCAAAATCAGGCTGACCTCACCTCGGCCACCGCTGTGACGGTTGAAGCCCAACGTCAGCGCGATGCGGTGAGTGCCGTCAGTGACACCGAAGAGGCGCAAATGATCATGGAATACAACAAAGCGTTGCAGGCCAACATGAAAGTCGTGCAAACGGCCAATGAGTTGTTTGACACCATTCTGGCTTCCGTTTAAACCCCGGCCACAAGGCGTACCCCTATGCGAATCAGCAACGCGCAAACCAGTGCAATGATGCACAACAACATGAACCGCAATAGCCAGGCCATTGCCCAGCTGCAAGCACAAATCGGCAGTGGCTTGCGCATTCAGAAACCCTCTGACGATCCGATTGCCAGCGCCCGTCTGATGCTCATCCAGCGTGAGCAAGCGAGCTTGGGGCAGTACAACGAAAACATTGGAAAAGTGTCGGACAACCTAAAATTGCAAGAGACCTATGTGCAGTCAGGCTCTGATGCCATGGGCAGTATTCGTGACCTGCTGCTGTGGGCGGGTAATGACAGCAATAGCCCTGAGGACCTGTCGGCCATCGCCACCCAGCTGTCCAGTCTTGAAGACAGTCTGGTCAGTTATTTCAACGCCAGGGACGAAGCCGGGAACTATGTGTTTTCCGGCACACGCAACGATGTGCCTGCCGTGACTTTTGACCCGGCCACGGGCACCTATACCATGACGGGCAACAATGAAGAGCGTCAGGCCGTGGTCGGCAATGGTGTGCTGATCGGGGATAACGTGACGGCCCAGCAGATGCTCGGCGCTGATGCGGACTTCCTCAATGACTTGCACAGCCTGGTCGACAGCCTGAAAAATGCCCCCAACGACCCGGCCACCCGTCAGCAACTCAAAGACACGCTGGAGCAACTTGATGTGACCCACGGCCACATGATGGGTGCAATGACCGACATGGGGGGGCGCCAAAATACCCTGACCCTGCTTGCCGAAAGCAATGCCGACGTGTCCCTGGCCAACCAGAAAGTACAGGGCGACCTGTCCCAACTCGACATGGGCGGCGCCTTCCTTGCAGTGCAAGCGTATGAGCTGTCGATGCAGGCCAGCCAGAAAGTCTATAGCCGCATGGCAACCATTTCGCTGTTTGACCTGATGTAAGCGGAAGGTCAGTCATGAAAGTTGTCAACGAGCGCTCAAACCTTGCGGCCTATGACGTGGGCGTGCGAGCGCAGGCCCAGTTGCGTGACACCACAGCACTGCGACGCGAGCGCGTTCCGCTCGCGCAAGGCGGTGCGCCCCGTCAGGCGGGCAAGCTGGCTGAGCTGAGCCTGCAATTAAATCGTCAGTCCTCGGCCTTGCAATCCGCTCACTTTTACCTGAGTGAAGTGGCCGAACACATGACTGGGTTGAAGCGCGACGTGGGCCGCAGTCTGGCCGCCCCGTCTAAACAGGTGGCCCCTGATCTTGAGGTGATTGGCCGTTCGGTTGCTCGCCTTAATGATTTGCTCGATCAGCGCAGCCGCCTGTCGTCGGCCAGTCTGGATGGCGAGTTGAACCTCAGCCTGCAAGCGCCGTTGCGCAGCCGTTTCAGCATCAAGGGGCTTGAGTCACTGCACCGCGTGCTGGCCTCCGGCAGTGAGGCGTTGCTGTTCAATGCCGGCAGGCATCTGCCTGGTCCCATTGCCGTGGTGCTGGATGACGGCATGAGTGAGCGCCAGTTGTTGCAACGTTTTAATGCCAGCCTGGCTCAAGCGGGGTTGCATGTTGAAGTCAATGCTCAGGAGGCTCTGCGGTTTTCGGCGGTGGACAGTCAGTGGCAGCGACTCAAAGACCAGCTGTCCATACAGGGTGAAGATAAACTCTTCGCCAAATCCGGTTTTACCCGTGTTGAAACCCGAGAGGACAACCTTCTGGGCACCCCCCTGGTGGTGCCTGTCACCGCTGAGCATGGCCCCCTGCGCGAGCTGCATGAAACCCTTGACAAGGGGTTGGTAAAAATCGAGGACGTGCTTGAACAATTGAACGCGCGTCAGTCGCAGTTGATGGCTCAGCTTGGGCGCCATGAAAGTCAGGAGGAAAAGCGCTGGGCCCATGACTTTACCGGACGAGTGTTCAGCCTCAAGGCCGGGCAGGGCCGTGATTACGCCCGCGTGGCGCAGGTGGTTCGCTGTCAGGCGAATATTTCACGGCCTACTGTGTATGGGTTGATGTCAGGGGTGTAAACCTCGATTGAAGGGTGTTGATGCCATTGCCCCCATCGCAGCCCTCGTTCCTCCCCTGTGTCCTTTCAACCTTACCTTCGCTTATGCCCTGGGCAATCCAGTGCTTAGTCTTATCGGACGATGTTCAGCTTTTCCCCCCAGTCAATGATTGCTCCCATACACCGCTCACCTAAAGAGCGGGGCGCACTCTGGCTGGTGGGAGGTTTTTTATGAAGTTGCTGAATAAAGTGGCGTTCGTGACAGGGGCTGGGCAAGGCATGGGGCGGGCGATTGTGCGGCATTTCGCCGAGCAGGGCGCAACAGTGGTTGCGGCCGATATCAATCTTGAAGCCGCTCGCCAAACCATCGAAGGGCTGGGCGACAAGGCGCTGGCCGTGAGCTGCAACGTAGCCGACAGTGACTCGGTCGCGACCGCGATGGCCACCGTACAGGAGCGTTTCGGCAGCCTTGATGTGGTCGTCAACAATGCCGGTATCGGTTCCATCGATGCCTTCGCAGACACCCCGGACGAACACTGGCAACGCGTCATCGGCGTCAACCTTACCGGCACGTTCTTCTGTAGTCGCGAAGCGGTCAAGCTGATGCTCAAGGCCGCCACGCCCGGCGTCATTATCAATATCTCCAGCACCGCCGCCGTCACCGGCGAAGGCCCAAGCCATTACTGCGCGGCCAAGGCCGGAGTGATGGGGCTTACCCGCAGCATGGCCCGGGAACTGGGCAGCAATGGCATTCGCGTCAACACCATTGTGCCTGGCCCGACCAACACGCCAATGATGGCCGACATCCCCGAAGACTGGATGCAAAGCATGCTCAAGGCCATTCCATTGGGCCGCATGGGTGAAACCGATGAAATCGCTCGCGTTGCGGCCTTTTTGGCCAGTGATGACGCCAGTTTTATCACCGGGCAAAACCTCGCGGTCAACGGCGGCATGGCCTTTATCTAAGCGCAGCAGATGGGTGGGGAGAGCGGCATGGGAACTCGTTTAAACAGCAAAGTAGCGTTTATCACCGGGGCTGGTTCAGGCATCGGCGCAGCCACCGCCTTGCGCTTTGCCGAAGAGGGCGCGCTGGTGGTGCTCTGCGGTCGGCGCATCGAGCCACTGGAAGCGGTGGCGGCACAGATTCGTGATGCCGGTGGCCGCGCTGAATGCGCGGTGGCCGATGTCAGTAACGAAGCGGCCTATGTGGCGGCCATCACGGCAGCAGCAGAGCGCAATGGCCGTCTGGATATTTTGGTCAATAACGCGATGGCCTACAGCTGGGGCGCAATCGACAGCACCTCGACCGCTGACTGGCATTCCAACTTCGCCACCACCGTGGATGGCACGTTCTGGGGCACACGCACGGCCATGTCACTGATGCGCGTGCAGGGCAGCGGTTCGATCATCAATATCGCGTCGATCTGCGGCCTGTTCGGCACGCCGTGGATGGCCGGTTACTCAGCCGCCAAGGCGGCCGTGATCAACTTCAGTCGCGCCGCTGCCAGCGAAGGTGCGAGCCACAACATTCGCTGCAATGTGGTGATTCCCGGCGTGGTCGAGACCCCGGCCACCGCGGGCATGTTGACCGATGACAAAACCCGTCTGAACACCGAAAAACTGATCCCGCTCAAACGTGTCGGCCAACCCGTGGAAGTGGCTAACGCCATTCTATTTCTGGCCAGCGATGAAGCCTCGTACATCACCGGGGCCAGCCTGCCAGTCGATGGTGGCCGCAGCAGCGAGTTGTACACCGTTCTTGAGTAATCAGTTCGGGCATTCAAAGACCGCTTTAAGGACACCGCACATGGAACAGAACGCCTTGCTCGCCCGACTTGACCGGCTGGAGTCGATTGAAGAAATTCGCCAGCTGGCCGGCAAATACTCATTGTCGCTGGACATGCGTGACCTCGATGCCCACGTCAATCTGTTTGCCGAAGACATCCGTGTCGGGCGTGAAAAAACCGGGCGGGCGCACCTTAAAGCCTGGGTTGACAGCACGTTGCGTGACCAGTTTCACGGCACCTCCCATCATTTGGGCCAGCACCTGATTGAGTTTACCGACCCCGATCATGCCGTGGGCGTGGTGTATTCCAAGAACGAACACGAGACCGGCCCTGAGTGGGTGACCATGCAAATGCTCTATTGGGATGACTATGAGCGCCTGCAGGGGCGCTGGTATTTCCGTCGTCGTCTGCCGTGCTACTGGTACGCCAGCGACCTCAACAAACCGCCGATTGGCACGCAGAAAATGCGCTGGCCGGGGCGCGAGCCTTACGCAGGCACCTTTCACGATCTATTCCCGTCATGGCACGAGTTCTGGGCCAATCGCCCGGACAAGGATCAATTGCCACAGGTGGCGACGGCGGCACCGGTCGAACACTTTCTTGCCACCCTGCGCCGTGGGGCTGGCGCGCCGAAGATCCGCGTGCGCTAAGGAGCCACTATGAGCATTTTGTTTGAACCTGTGCGGTTGGGTGAGCTTGAGCTGGCCAACCGCATTGTCATGGCGCCCATGACCCGCAGCCGCGCCGATGATCGGGGTGTGCCGACCGCTGAAATGATCGACTACTACCGCCAGCGGGCATCTGCCGGGCTGATCGTGGCCGAAGGCACTGCGCCGTCTGCCAGCGGTTTGGGCTATTGCCGCACACCGGCTATTTACAGCGCCGAACAGATGGCCGCCTGGAAGGCCGTGACCGATGCCGTACACGGCGAAGGCGGTTTGATCGTGTTGCAATTGATGCACGTGGGCCGGGCTGCGAGTGCTCTGAACAAACCCGCGGGCGCGGCCACGGTGGCCCCTTCGGCCATACGGGCACGCACCCAACTGTTTACCGACCGCGCAGGACTGGTTGACTCCGATGAGCCGCAAGCACTGACGATAGAAGACATTGAAGCGGTGATCGGCGAATACCGTCAGGCCGCCTTGAACGCCCGCGCGGCGGGATTTGACGGGGTTGAGCTGCACTGCACCAGCGGTTATTTGCCCATGCAATTCATGGCCTCGGGCAGCAATCTGCGCGACGACCGCTACGGCGGCAGTTTGGAAAACCGTATGCGCTTCCCCACTGAAGTGCTCAAGGCCATGGCTTCGGCCATTGGTGCAGGCCGCGTGGGCCTGCGCCTGTGTCCGGGTAACCCGTTCAATGACATCGAAGACAACGATCCGCTGGCCACGGCCGAGGCTCTGTGCATTGCGGCCGAGCCGCTGAATCTGGCGTATGTGCATATCATGCGCTCGCCATTGAGCGAGCTGGATGCCTTCGCTCTGGCACAGCGCCATTGCAGCGCCGGATTGATCTTGAATGACGGTTTTGATGGCGCAACTGCTGAGGCGGCGTTAAAGGCCGGGCAGGGCGAGGCGGTGTCGTTTGCACGGCACTTTATTGCCAACCCGGATCTGGTCGAGCGCCTGCGCCACGGCTTGCCGCTGGCCCGTTTTGATCGCAAGACCCTGTATTCGCCCGGCCCCGAAGGCTACAGCGATTACCCACTGGCCGAAGCGGTGGCGTCATGAATGACATGTCCCGTATAGCCTCATTGACCCAGTTCAACCAACAACCTGTGCCGCGCGAACAAACCCAGGCGTTGCTTGATCTGCGCTCGGCTGCCAGCTCCCAGATTAAACCGGCAGACCTCTACACCCTGGCGGATCGTCTGGAAGATCAGGCCCGACAGTTTGCTGAACGCCCCTTCCTGATTTACGGCGATCAGTCATTCACGTACGCCCAAGTCGATGCTCAGGCCCATCGCATGGCCCATGTGTTTTATGCCAAAGGCTTGCGCCCCGGTGATGTCTGCGCGATTGCCATGGAAAACCGCCCGCAGTTCTTCTTCAGCTGGTTTGGGCTGGTCAAACTGGGCGCGGTGGTGGCGTTCATCAATACCCAAGTCAGCGGCAAGCCGCTGGCCCATGCCTTGCTGACCACCGCGGCCAAGGCGCTGGTGGTGGGCGAGGAGTGCCTGAGCAATGTGCTGGCCAGCGAAGGCTTGCCTGATGTGCCGCTGTGGCTGATTGAAGACGCGCAAAATCCCTATGAAAGCCTGGTGCCGTCACGGGTAGACGTCGGTCTGGCATCACTGATCGCCCACGCGCCCGCGACTCCGTTTCCCAAAACCGTACGCACCGGCATTACGGCTGAAAGCACCACTTTGCTGATCTTCACGTCCGGCACCACCGGCTTGCCCAAAGCTGCGCGCTACAGCCACATGCGCTGGCTGTCGTCCGGCGATGTGATGGAAGTCACCATGGGCACCACCTGCGAAGACGTGTTTTATTGCTGCTTGCCGCTTTACCACGGCGCCGCAGCGACATCGGTGACGTCCACCGCTTTGCGCTGCGGGGCCAGCATCGTGGTACGGCGCAAGTTCAGCGTGCGTGAATTCTGGCAGGACGTGCGCCGCCATCAGATCACCGTGTTTCAATACATCGGCGAAATTTGCCGTTACCTGCTCAACCAGCCCGTTCAGGAGGGCGAGCGTGAGCACAGCTTGCGCATTATGCTCGGCGCCGGACTGACGCCGGAGTCCTGGCAACGCTGGCTGGAGCGCTTCGGCCCGATTCAGGTGTTTGAAGGCTGGGGAGCGACCGAGGCCAACGCCAGCGTGATCAATGTCGATAATTACGTCGGCTCGTGCGGCCGTGTGCCGGACTGGAACCGCACCAATCTGCGGTTGGTGCGCTACGACGTTGAAAGCGACAGCC
The DNA here is from genome assembly GCF_009600315.1 of Pseudomonas helleri. GTDB lineage: Bacteria > Pseudomonadota > Gammaproteobacteria > Pseudomonadales > Pseudomonadaceae > Aquipseudomonas > Aquipseudomonas helleri_A. Next base: position 20,614 of record NZ_WIWC01000039.1, read on the forward strand.
ATCCACGGGATGAACAGGGTTTTTACCAGCTCTGCAAGCCGGGCGAAGTGGGCGAGGCTATGGGCTTTATCGTCAATCACCCGCTCATCGGTGGCGGGCGTTTTGAGGGATATACCAGCGAGGCGGCCACCGAAAGCAAGATCCGCCGCAACGTGTTTCAGGATGGCGATGCGTACTGGAGCTCGGGCGATCTTCTGCGCTACGACGACGAAGGCTATTGCTATTTTGTCGACCGTATTGGCGACACCTATCGCTGGAAAAGCGAAAACGTGTCGACCCTTGAAGTGGCCGACACCCTCAGTGACTTGCCGGGCCTTGAACTGATCAACGTGTATGGCGTGCAAGTACCGGATCACGAAGGACGGGCGGGCATGGCCGCGATCCTCATGCAGCCCGGTGAGGTGTTTGACCCGCAGGCATTTTATGCGCTGACCGAAGCCCGCTTGCCACGTTATGCCGCGCCGATGTTTGTGCGGGTCTCGGCGGCGGCAGACCTGACCAGCACTTTCAAGCTGCGCAAGGTCGATTTGCAGCGTCAGGGCTATGCGCCGTCCCTGTTTGCCGACCCATTGTTCGTGCGTGATGAAAGCACGCGCACCTATCAACCCTATTCGTTGCAAGTGTTGGCACGCGCCGGTTTGGCCCCTTTCGCAGGCAGTGGCCATGAGTGACCTCGACGTGAATGGCCATGAATGGCGCGACGGTCTGCGCTATCCGTGGCCGCAACCGCCCGCCAATGGCCAAGTGCAAGAGGTGGCTGAAGGCGTCTTGTGGTTGCGCATGCCGCTGCCGTTTGGGCTTGACCATATCAACCTGTATTTGCTGCGCCACGGTGACGGTTGGGTTGCGGTCGATACCGGGCTCAACAGCGAACAGTGTCGCGCTGTCTGGGAGCAGGTATTTGTCGAAGTGCTGGGTGGTCTGGCGCTCAAAGCGGTGATTTGCACGCACTTTCACAGTGACCACACCGGTGTGGTCGGCTGGTTGGCCGAGCGCTTCCGTTGCCCGGTGCTGATGACCTTGGGTGAGTTCGATGCCTTGCACCACGGCCCGCCCAAAGCCGCCGAGCCTGAGTGGGCGTTTCTCGACTTTTACCAAAAGGCCGGTTTCACGGCTGAGCGTGCCGCCTCATTGCTGCCGCTGATTCAGGGCGAGCATTTCAGGCCGCAATTAGCCGCCAGTTTCACCCGCATCAGTCACGGCAGTGAGTTGACCATTGGCGGGCGCCGCTGGCAGGTGGTGATGGGCAACGGCCACTCCCCCGAACACGCCTGTCTGTATGCCGCCGATGACGGCTTGCTGATCTCCGGTGATCAGGTCTTGCCGCGTATCACGTCAACCATTTCGGTGTATGTGCCGGAGCCCGAAGCCAATCCGCTACGTGACTGGCTGGACTCGATCGAACGGCTACGGGTGATTCCCGACAGCGTGCTGGTGCTGCCGGCCCACGAGCGACCGTTTTTCAACCTGCACCTGCGTCTGGATCAACTGCGCGATCACCATCTCAATCACTTGCAGCAGTTACTGGAGGCCTGTGAGCAGCCATTGACCGGGTTGGAAATGATGGCGGTGCTGTTTAAAAAACTGTCTGGTCGTTTCGATGAATTGATGGCCGTGGGCGAGACCCTGGCCCACGCCAATTACCTGATGGCCGAGGGGGCGCTCGTCCGTGAGGAGCAAGGAGGGTTGCACCGTTATCGACGGTGCGCGACAGGAGTCGTGAAGTTCGACCCGCTTCAGTTGTTTTGAGCCGGGGCTATGCGCCGTGCAATGCAATGACGCTTGAACCCATCGAGGCGGCCACCGGGTCGCTAATCAGGAGAGCCAGAGTGATCAATAAAAACAACAATAAAAGTTTCCAGTTCACCGGCCTGGCAGCCGCCGTGGCGCTGGTATCCAGCCCGGCGTGGGCGGGGGAGACAATAGAATTCGAGGACGGCACCACCATCGATTGGTCCGTCACCACCAGCTATGGCATCGGCATGCGTCTGGGTGATCCGAGCAATCGCCTGATGGGCATCAACGTCGATGACCCGAACCGCAACTTCGATCAGCACAGCCTGACCACCAACCGGGTGGGCGCACTGGGCGAGATGATTTTGCGTAAAGACAACTACGGCGCCGTGGTGCGCGCCAGTACCTTCTACGACGATGTTTACCACCGCAAAAACGACAACGATTCACCCAGCACGGTCAACAAAACCGGCGACAACGATGAGTTCACCAGCCAAACCCGCTATTTCAGCGGCGGGCGCACACGCCTGCTCGACGCCTATGTGTTTGGCGGCTGGCGGTTTGACAACGACACCATGCTCGACGTCAAGGCTGGTCGACACATCGAATCATGGGGCGAGAGTCTGTACTACCCTGGCGTGAACGGCGTACAGAACCCGTCCGATGCGGTTAAAGCCGCGCAGCCGGGGGTTGAGGTCAAGGAAGTGTTGCTGCCGGTGGGGCAGGTTTCGGCCTCTTACCGCATCAACCCGCAGTTCACCTTGGGCGGTTATGTGCAGTACGAGTGGAAAGGCACCGAACTGCCGCCAGTGGGCAGCTACCTGTCGACCTCTGATGTGATTGGCCCGGGCCGCGAGTTTATCCTCGGGGCCAACGGTTCACGCATCAACTACACCGGCACCGACGATCCCCGTGACAGCGGGCAGTGGGGTGCACAAATCCGCTTCCGGCCGATCACCGACATTGAGCTGTCACTGTTCCATGTGGTCTATCACGACAAAAACCCGGCCACCGCGCTGGTCGGCTATCAGCCGCTGGCCTTGGGCAATGGCCAGTATGCGTACACCACCAATGGCTACAAGGTGAAGTACTTCGAAGACATCAAACTGACGGGGCTCAGCGCCACCACCAAGATTGGCGAATACCAGTTGGGCGCGGAGTGGTCTTACCGTGACGGCGCACCGGTAATGGTCAATACCGGGTTGGGGCCTGTGCCGACCCGTGGCAAGGGCCAGCAGTTGCAGATTTCCGGCATGCGTATTTTGGGAGACCGCCCGTGGGCCAGCCAGACCACGTTGACCGGCGAAATCGTCACCGTGCGCGTGGACGATGTGGATGACGTCTCGGGCGCGCCAAACCTCGTGGGCCTGCCGATTGCCCCGCCGTATGCAGGCGCAATCCAGCCGTCCAATGACTACACCTATAAAACCTCCTCGGCTTGGAAATCCCGCTCTTCCAGTGCGTACACCGTGGGTGCTTCCTTCAGCTATCCGGGGGTGTTCCAGGGCTGGGACCTTGAAGTGCCGTTCACCTTCTCCAACGTCTTCAGCGGCGCGGCACCGATGTCCGGCACGATTGCCGGGGTGGCCGGAGATCGGCGGCTCAGTGCAGGCACTACGTTCAAATACTTGAGCAACCTGGAAATGTCGTTCAAGTACATCGCGTACCTGGGCTCGCCCGATCCGATTCACCGCCCGTTGGCAGACCGTGACTACGCCACGTTCTCGATGAAGTACACGTTCTGATGCGAGGGGTACAAAACCTGTAGCAGCTGACGAGCTTGCGAGGCTGCGATCGGCGGCAAAGCCGTCGTCAAACCATTTGCGACGATTGCATCGTCGAACGCAGCCTCGCATTACTCGTCAGCTGCTACGTGATTTAGCGTTCATCTGCTTGACCGACAACAGCGTTATGAATTGACAAAAAGAGAGAGAAACCTATGGGTCTTAAAGGTCACGCGGCCATTGTCGGCAGCGCTCAATACCAACCGGAAAAATACGCCACGGCGCCGCGCATGTTCCATCTCGAACAAGTCGCCGACCTGGCTGCACAGGCCCTGCGCGATGCCGGGTTGAAGGCCTCGGACCTTGACGGTCTGGTCATCAACGGCCCGCACTTTCATGAAGCCTCGGTCTTTGTGCCCGCTATGGCCGCTGAGTACCTGGGCTTGCGCCTTAACTTTGCCGAAGTTGTCGACCTCGGTGGTTGCACTTCGGTGGGCATGGTCTGGCGTGCTGCTGCTGCCATCGAACTGGGCCTGTGTCAGGCCGTCCTTTGTGTGCTGCCCGCGCGTATGGCGCCGATGGGGCCGGATGAAGACCCGAGCTGGATGGCCCGGGCCATGCGCTTTGGCGGGCACAGTACGGCCTTTGGCGCCCCGGAAGCCGAGTTTGATTTGCCTTACGGCCACATGGGCCAAAACACCGGTTACGCCATGATTGCCCAGCGTTATGCCGCTCAATATGGCTATGATCCGCGTGCGCTGGCCAAAATTGCCGTCGACCAACGCACCAACGCGCAATACAACCCGCAAGCCATGTTTTGTGGTCAGCCGTTGACCATCGAACAGGTACTGGCCAGCAAAAAGGTGGCTGACCCGTTGCATGTGCTGGAGATCGTCATGCCGGTGGCCGGTGGTGCGGCGTTGATCATCGCCTCCAAAGAAGTGGCCGCGCGGGCGCGTAAACGTCCCTCCTACATCACAGGCTTTGGCGAGCATCTGGCCTTTAAATCGCCGTCCTACGCCGAGGACATGGTGAAAACCCCGATCGGGCCGGCTTCGAGTCGAGCATTCGACATGGCCGGGCTCAAGCCCAAAGACGTCGATGCCGCACAAATCTACGATTGCTACACCATCACCGCCTTGCTGACCCTGGAAGACGCAGGTTTCTGTGCCAAAGGCGAAGGCATGAGTTTTGTGCGCGAACACGACCTGACCTGGCGCGGTGATTTCCCGATGAACACCCACGGTGGCCAGCTCAGCTTCGGTCAGGCGGGTGCGGCGGGGGGCATGTCGCAAGTCATCGAAGCGGTGACGCAAATTGCCGGTGATGCGGGTGAGCGTCAGCTATCGCGCTGCGACACGGTATACGTCTCAGGCACCGGTGGGGTGATGAGTGAGCAGGGCGCTTTGATCCTTCAGGGAGCATAAATTCAATGTCAAACAACAAACCCATGCCGATTCCGACCGAGATTTCTGCACCGTTCTGGGAAGGCTTGAAGGCCGAGCGTTTACTGATTCAACAATGCGATGACTGCAATCACTGGGTGTTCTACCCGCGCCGGCATTGCCCGGCGTGTTTCGCCCACGCACTGACCTGGCGTGAAGTTAGCGGTGCTGCCACGCTGTACAGCTACACCGTGACGCGCATTGCCACACTGCCGGACTTTGCCGACGAAATGCCGCAGCTACTGGCGGTGATCGAGCTGGAGCAAGGGGTACGGATCAACAGTAACCTGGTGGGGCTGGACGAGACCGAAGTGAAAATCGGCATGCCTTTACAGCCGGTGTTTGCTGAAGTGGATGCCAAAGGCACCCGATTGTTGCGTTTTACCGGGCTGGACAAAGACCCGGTAGCCTTGCAGGGCGTGCGCCGCGAACCTGAGACGGTGGTGAGCGGAAAAAGTCCCGTACGCCAGATTGCCCTCAGTGACACTGCGGCCTTGCAGGCGTTGGTCAGCGACACGTTCAGCCCGTGGAGCAACCAAGTGGAGGTTGATCAGGCGTTGATCGACGCGTTTGCGCAGTTGTCGGGGGATGATTACTGGATACACACCGACCCTGAGCGTGCGCGCAAACAAAGTCCGTTTGGCGGCACCATCGCCCACGGTGCGCTGGTGCAGATCCTGCAATCGCGGATGCAGTTGAATCTTGGGTATGAAATCACCGGGTTCAGCAACATGGTCAACTACGGTTCGGATCGTTTGCGCTTCCCGGCGCCGGTGCCGGCGGGTGCGACCATTCATTCGCGAGCGCGGGTCAAACGTGTTGAGCAGGTTAAAAGCGGTACGCAATTGACCCTTGAACTCAACACCCATGTGCTGGGCAACGAGCGTCCGTCAGTGATCAACGAACTGGTCATTTTGTACATGTAAAGCCAGCGTACAGGTAACGCCAACAATCATATTCGCAGTCTTCGAGCCTCGAAGACTGCGATGCGTTGCGCAGGGGCGTAGATCAATCGCGGTAAAACACTTGCACCAAGTGATACCCAAACTTGCTCTTGATAGGCCCGTGTACCACGCGCAACGGCTTTTTGAAAATGATCTGGTCAATCACGCCCACCATCTGCCCCGGTCGCACTTCGCCCAGATCACCGCCCCGTTTGCCCGACGGGCAGGTCGAAAATTTCTTTGCCAACACATCAAACGCTTCGCCCTTGGCAATGCGTTGCTTCAATGATTCGGCTTCTTCGGCAGTTTTTACCAATATGTGGCGGGCTTGAGCTTTCATGTCTTGGGACCTTGGAACGGTGGGGCAATGTGCGCGGGCGCGGATTATGCCTGAGTTTCGTCAACATGGCGCGGCAAGTAAACCCGCACGCAGGTACCCACGCCCATCTCGCTTGTGAGGCTGACATGGCCGCCTGACTGTTGGGCAAAACCGTAAATCATCGACAGCCCAAGTCCGGTGCCGACGCCCACCGGCTTGGTGGTAAAGAAGGGGTCAAAGGCTTTGGCAAGGGTTTGCGGGCTCATGCCCGTGCCGGTGTCAGACACTTCGAACATCACATAATCACCCGACTCAACAGCCTCCAGGCTGTTGATCGCGCTGCCATCGAGAAAGCTATTCGTCGTTTTGACGCTCAGTGTGCCGCCGTCGGGCATCGCATCACGGGCGTTGATAATCAGGTTGAGCAAGGCACTTTCAAGTTGCCCTGTATCAGTATTGACCGGCCAGATGTCCTGGCCCAGTTCAAGCACCAGCTGGATCTTCGCGCCTTTGGAACTGTTGAACAGCGCCTGTAAGGAATTGACCAGCACGTTGGGGTCAAGCGGTTTTCTGTCCAGCGATTGGCGCCTTGAGAACACCAGTAAACGGTGGGTCAGTGCTGCCGCCCGCTGCGCTGAAGACACGGCCGCATCGGTAAAACGGTCAATTTCGTCACTGCGGCCTGCTGCGATGTAGCGTTTCATCAAGTCCAGGCTGGCAATGATGCCAGTGAGCATGTTGTTGAAGTCGTGAGCAATACCGCCCGTCAACTGGCCAACCGCTTCCATTTTTTGCGCATGCAGCAGCGCGTCCTCAACCCGCTCACGCTCATGCATTTCGTGTTGTAACTGCTGATTGGCCTGCGCAAGGGCCTGGGTCCGCTCGTTGACACGCTCTTCCAGCGTATCGTTCAGCTCGCGCAGAGCTTTAGCGGTTTTCTTCAGCGCAGTACGGCGGGTCGATATCTGCACTGCAATCATCAAGATGCCAACTACCGTCCCCTGCTCGTCGCATACCGGGCTGAAGGTCAGATCCAGCCAACGCTCGGTGGCATGCTGGCGGTCGGGTACCACGTAATACTGGTCAACATATGACAGGCTGTGCCCAGCCAGCACCGCTTCAATGATCGGTTGGCTGTAGGCGCTGTATTCAGGCCAGCAGAGCTGAAAGGGTTGACTAAAAGCGGCAGGGTGTTTGTGGCCTGCCAACTCGGCAAAAGCGTGGTTGTACACCTGCGTCAGTTGCTCACCCCACAGCAATAACATGGGGATGGGCGAGTTCAGCACCAGTTGTGCACTGGTGCGTAAACTCTGCGGCCAGCCTGAGACCTTGCCCAAAGGGCTGTGGGCTAGGGTGTCGAGTTGACTGGCGGAAAATACAGCGCTCATAGAAGTCCTGATAGTCAAGCCAGAGATGGCCCAATTTAATTCCGTGTTGGAGTTCGCTGCCATGACGACAAAGCTCCAGCGTTCAGATGCGGGTTTCACGCGACGAGTTCCTTCCCACCCTCGACCTGTAATTTCTGACAGCAGACGCTCGCATTAATTAGGGACTTAATCAAATTTCTAGCACTTGGCTATGCCCCTTCATTTCTCAGAGTCTTTGACTGGAGCTTTGATCATGTCCTTACCTATCAAGCAAATCCGCAAGCCTCAAGCCGGTTATCCTCTGCCTTTCATTGATGATGTAAGCATCAATGGGGGGTTGAATTACCTCGCCTTGAAAGCCGACCCGACACTTGAGGTGATTATCAATTGCGGTCCATTCTACCCGGCAGTGTCTGGTGATCGGATTGATTTGTATTGGAAAGGCAGTGATGGCAATGAGCGTCAAGTGGGCACTCGAACTTTTAAAGCAGATGAAATTATTGCGTCCTTCCCCATACCTGTTGCCGTGGCGTTGGAGGCGCAAGAAGGGCTCGGCGAAATTCGTTATACCTATACAGATGCCGCAAATACTTACCCCTCTGATCCGATGCCGTGCCTTATAAAAACCACGGTACCTGGCAATCCATACAGCGGCCCTAATCTGCCTGAAACGATCTATATCAATGAAGCCATGTCGGCACCGACGGTTGATCCAGTGGATATCGATCTGGGTAACGTAGCCCGCGGCGCAATCGTGACTATTAGCGCGTGGGAGTACATGTCTGTGGGTGACGTTGTCACCCTCAACTGGGGCGGATACCCCCTAAAGCAGAAGCCATTGGAACTCGCGCAAGTCGATCAAACGCTTGTCATCATCGTCTCGGAGGCCGACATCCTTGCCGCCGGCAATTCCGATGAGTTACCGGTCAGTTATGAAATTCGTGATGTCGTTAACAACTGGTCTCTCAACTCGCCAGCAACCCTGATTAACGTGGATACTAATGTAAACCTGCTGGAAAAGCCGGATTGCGTTGATGTAGATGCCGGCATCCTGAATTACGATTCACTGGGCAGCGATTCCAGCCTGGTCATGGTTAGAACGCCGGCGCCTATTTTTACAGTGGGCGACGTGGTTACGTTGTACTGGAAGGGCTTCAATGCTCAAGGGGCGGCGATTGAGACACATTATGAGCTTCCTGTTGCGAGTGTAACCGGCAGGCTGCGTTTTGATGTGCCGAATGAAGATGTTGCGCTTTTTATAGGCGGGCCTACCACGTCTGTCTTCTACACGGTTGACTCAACGTCCACAGGCAAACTGGAAACCTCGCGCAGCGTGATGTTTGCAGTGATTGGCACCCAAGCCGACCTCCCGGCCCCCACGCTTGAGAACGGTCTTGTCGCGGGTGTTTTCGAACCGGCTACCCTACCGGGAGCAGGTGCCCGAGTTTCGCTGCCAGCTTATCCGGGGATGGGGGAACATGACCGGATTTTCCTTTCTTGGGCAGGTGAAGACAGTAACGGTTCCCCTCTCCACGGCAGCGTAGGTGAGGAGCTAGAGTCGGCCGATGTGGGCGTGACGTTCGAATTTCTTGTCGATAAATCTGAATTCATGAACCTTGGCGACGGTTCTGAAGTGCTTTTCTCCTATGTTGTGATTTTTGCTGCGGGCGGGACACGTGACTCATTGGTGGCGACTTACAGTGTCAAAAATGTGATCGTCGGCAATCTGCTCAAGCCCCATGTTCTGGAAGCCCCTGACGACGATTTCCTGGATCCTTCCGAACCTCTCTTTACTAAAGCCCACGTACAGATTCCTGACAATGTGCTCCTGCTGGCCAACGACCGGATTGACATGTTGTGGGATAGCCCACTGAACGAGGGTGATTTCCCTGATTTCATGAATATTCGGACCGATGGCATCGGCATCGTATTTGAGGTACCCAAGGCCAGGGTCGAGAAAAGTCTGGGCAGGGATATAGTCGTCTCTTATACCCTCACCCGCAGTGGCGCCAAGCTCTACGATTCCGACGTTTTGACACTGTTTATTGGTTCAGCCAGTGATCGCCTGCTGCCACGTCCTTTCGTAGTAGAAGCGGATAACGATGCAGGCACACTTGATCCTGACGCGGTCACAGGTACTTATGCCCACGTGTTGATAAAAGCCGCGGACATCAACGTAGAAGTCAACGATGAAGTCCTTTTGAGTTGGGCGGGAAGCGAAGCAGGCGGTAGCTTTGATGATTCCAATCCTATCAGCGGTAGCGAGGCGGGTAAGGACGTGACATTTGATGTGCCTAAAGGGTTTGTTGACGCTAACCTGAATGGCACATTAACGGTCGAGTACACCGTCATTCGAGCCTTGGATGGGCTGCATCAAGGATCGAAGCCACGCGAGTTGACGGTTGGTCGTGTGAGTACTGTGGCACCTGACATAACGTTAGTTCAGGACTCAGCAGATATTTCTATTCCTGACGGGGGTGAAACCTCTGATACCGCCGTTACGATAACGGGTACGGCACAGGCAAATGGTCAAGTCGAGATATTTGACGGTGTTACCACCAAGGGTACGGCCCTAGCCAACGACACTGGCATATGGACGCTCCCTCTCACAGGACTAGCCTTGGGTTCACACAGCCTGACGGCCAAAGCGCTGTATGGGGCAGGCCAGGTGTCTGCAGCCTGGACGTTTTCGATTACGGCAGAAACTGCCCCGCTTATCACCTCGCTTATCGGCTCTGGAGGCGGGGCCATTGCCAACGGCGGCAGCACTTCGGATACCAGCGTAACGGCAAAAGGCACTGCGCTTGCAAATGGCCGTGTCGAGATTTTTGACGGAGTGACCAGCAAGGGCACCGCGACGGTCAGCAGCGCTGAAGAATGGACGCACACTTTGACAGGACTTGCCGTTGGCTCACACACCCTGACAGTCAAGGCATTGTATGGAGCAGGGCAAGTTTCTGACGCTTGGGCATTTACCGTTGTCGCCGAAATACCCGAGCTCACCATTGATGAGACGCCTGTTATTCTGGATGGCAAGATTTACATCTATGAAAAGGGCCGCTTGGAAGCTAGGTATGATTCGAGCACATCAATTACGCGCACAGCCCAGGGCGGAGTACCGCCTTACACTTATTCGAACAGGGGTAGCGGCACAGGCCTCCTGATTGACCCTGTTACAGGCTATGTTCGGGCGCTCGACAACGTCGGCGGGTGGGTTGTGGTGACGGACAGTGTTGGTAGCATTAAGTCATATTATGTACAAGTTACAGGTGTGATAGATGTTGCTTACCTGGGTCAAGGCACTTGGTCGGGTGTTAATCAAGGCGCTCATGATAGAGGGGGGTGGCTTCCCAGTGTCAGCGAGTTGAGGGAAATTTATTCCGTATTCGGCGGTAGTCAATTTCCTTATGCCGGTAAAATTTGGTCGTCCGAAAAAGCGGGACTGATTCCACCAAGCTATCACACACTAAATATGCAAACTGGCGCGGAGGGGTCAGCCTTGCAAAACGTCATGCTGGACGCCATTTGGCTATTTTTCGAAGAATATAAATAGTTTTACACCTGCTTGTGCCTCTAAACGCCCGATGCACCGCATTGGGCGTTTTTCTTTCTCATAAACATGGGCTTCTACGACGTTTTTAACCGCCATGATCGACTAAGGTCGTAGAAGCCTGCGGCTACGCCTTTCGTACAATTGCGCGCTTTTTTTGGATTGAGGTAAACCGTGTTGCCACAGGCATCAGGTAGACCTTCGATTGGTTTTGTTGTGCGAATGATTCGCTGCTGGAGCTCGTCCATGGTTGTCCCTTTTTCATTGTCTCACTGCCGGGTTGCTCGGTTTGGTGCGCTGGCGGTGTGCGCCGGTTTTGCCGCTAACACGCAAGCGGGCGGTTTTTTTGAAGACAGCAGCGCCAAGCTGGAAGCCCGTACGGTGTATTTCAACCGCGACTTTCGCGATGGCAGCAGCTCCAGCCCTCAAGGCGCTTCCAAACGCGAAGAGACCGCAGAAGGTTTTATCCTTAACGTGCAATCGGGTTATACCGAAGGTACCGTGGGGTTTGGCCTGGATGCGCTGGGCATGCTGGGGATCAAACTGGATTCCAGCCCGGCCGACAGCAACAGCGGTCTAATGCCTTCGACAGGCCATGACCCGCGTCGCTCCAAAGATCAATACGCCAAGTTCGGCCTGACCGCGAAAATGCGCGTTTCCGAGACCGTGTTCAAATACGGCGCGCTACTGCCTGACTTGCCTTTGCTCAAGTACAACGACGGCCGTCTGCTGCCTAACATGTTCAATGGCGCCATGCTTGTCTCGCAGGAAATCAAGGATTTGACGTTCACGGCTTCGCGCCTTGATCGCTACACCGCGCGAGACTCAAGCGATTCACAGGACTTGCGGCTGAACTGCAAAAACAAGCGCTATGCCTGCGATATCACCGCCGATCACTTCACCCTGTACGGGCTGGATTACAAGGTGAATGACCGACTGACGGCCCAGTATCAATATGGCGAGCTGGAAGACATTTATCGTCAGCACTTTGTCGGCCTGTTGGCCAATCAACCGATCGGCCCCGGCGTGCTGGCGGCGGATGTGCGTTTGCTGAAAAGTGACAACGCCGGTTCGGCCAAGGCGTCGACCATCGATAACCGCGCGCTGGGTGCGCTGCTGACCTACTCGCTGGGCGGGCACAAGTTTGGAGCTGGCTGGCAGCGCATGAACGGCGAAACCTCGATGCCGTACCTGGATGGCAGCAACCCGTATCTGGTCAACTATTTGCAGGTCAACGACTTCGCCAACGCTCAGGAACGCTCCTGGCAACTGCGTTATGACTATGATTTCAAGGCCGTGGGCGTCAAGGGCCTGACCTTTATGACTCGTTATGTGAACGGCGATCACATTAACGTCAAGGGCCGCGACGAAGAAGGCAAAGAGTGGGAACGCGACAGCGAGCTCAAGTACATCGTGCAAGGTGGCACGTTCAAGGACTTGAGCTTTCGCCTGCGTAACGCCACCTATCGCACCAACTATTCAAAGTTTGCCCGCGATGTGGATGAAACGCGCTTGATCGTCAGCTACAACCTGTCGATTTTCTAAACACCGCGTCTGGCTTAAAGATCCGCGCGATAGGGTAAATCGGGGCCGGTTTTGCTGCACGTCAGCGCTGCCGCCCGGCTGGCGAAATCGAGCAGGTCGTGAAGCTGCGTCTGGCTCAGTTGCTGTAACCCTGCCACCGAGTCCAGGTTGTGCTCGGTTAGCCAGGCAATCACCGCCGCCTGAAAGGTATCGCCAGCACCCACGGTGTCGGCGACCCTGACCGGGGTGGCGGCGATTGCATGCTGCCCATGAGCACGACTGAACACGCTGGCACCGTCCGCACCACGGGTCAAAAACACCAATTGGCAACGCTGCTTCAGCCACGACTGAGCAATCTGCTCGGGATCTTGCCCCGGATACAGCAGTTCCAGGTCTTCATCGCTGACTTTGATCAGGTCGGCGTAAGGAATCAGCTGGTTGATACGATCACGCCACAGTTGGATGTCCGGTTGTGGGTTGAGCCGCACATTGGGATCGAGGCTGATCAGGCGTCGACCGCTTTCGCGCTGCACGAGCGCCAGCAAGGTGTCGGCTATCGGTTGCACCACCAATGAAAAAGACCCGACATGGATACCGCGCACTTGCGGGCCGAGTTCGGGTAAATGGTGGGCGTGCAGTTGCCGGTCGGCGCAGCCTTCACCTCGAAAGCTGTAGGCGGGTGAGCCGCTGGTGTCCAGCGCCACCATCGCCAGCGTGGTCGGAGCGTCCACATCCAGCAGAAACTGCTCGCTGACCCCTTCGTCCATCAGGACGCGCTTTAAGCGACGGCCCAGATAGTCGGTGGACAGCCCGGCAAACAGACCGGCCTCAACCCCCAGACGGCGTAAACCCACAGCCACATTAAAGGGTGAACCGCCGGCAATCGCCTTGAAATCGACCCGATTGGCCTGCTCGCGGCTGTCGGCCTGAGCGAAAAAATCAAACAGTGCTTCACCACATACCAGATACATAACATTTACTCGGATAAGGCTGCGACCTGTTGACGGTAGCGCAGGTAGAGTTGTTCGTAAGCGTGCACGTTTTCGGCGATGGGTCGACTTTCGCTGGTGGGGTCAAGACGCACGCAGCGCTGGCAAATATCGGCCAGTGTTTGCTGGCCGGCTGACACGCACCAGGCTGCCTGAATCGCCGCCCCCAACGCCGCGGCTTCACTTTGTTCCGTGCAGATGACCGGGGTGTTCATGATGTCGGCGACCAGTTGTCGCCACAACCGGCTTTTTGATCCGCCACCCACCAGGCGGATGGTCTGGCTGTGTACACCGTTGGCGCGCAGCAGATCCAGACCGTAACGCAAGCCATAAGTGGTGCCTTCCAGCGCGGCCCGGCAGAGGTTGGCCGGGGTCATGTTGGTCAGCGTCAGGCCCTGAAGGCTACCGGTGGCGTGGGGCAGGGCGGGGACGCGCTCGCCATTGAGGAAGGGCAGCATGCTCACCCCTTCAGCGCCGATGGGTGCCTGACCGGCCAGGGTATTGAAGTCGTTGAGGGACAGTGACAGGAGTTCGCGCACCGCGCTGGTGGTCGTGGTCAGATTGAGGGTGCAGATCAGCGGCAGCCAGCCTCCCGTAGACGAACAAAAGCCGGCCACGCTAGCATCCGGGTGGGCCTGCGGCTGCTGATCAAAGGCGTACACCGTGCCTGATGAGCCCAGGCTCATGGTGATGATGCCGGGTTCGATATTGCCGGTGCCGATGGCACCCAGCATATTGTCACCGCCGCCGCTGGCAACCACGGCTTGAGGGTTCAAATCCAGTATGCGGGCCACCTCCGGGCGCAAGGTGCCGACGGGTTGATGAGCTTCGATCAGCTCGGGCAGGGCGCGTTCGAGTCGCCCGCCGGGGTCGATATGGCGCAGGATGCCAAGATCCCATTGGCGCGTTTTTACATTGAAATAACCCGTGCCGCTGGCGTCGCCGTACTCGCTGCAACAGCGACCGATCAGCCAATAATTGAGGTAATCATGGGGCAGCAGGATATGAGCAATTTGCCCGAAGATCTGCGGGTGATGCACGCGTGTCCAGAGCAGTTTGGAGACGGTGTAACCCGGCGCGATGACCAGCCCCAGGCGTTCAAGGCAACCGGAGTCGCCGCCAAGCCAGTCCAGCAACTGGTTGTTCTCGGGGGTGGATTGGGTGTCACACCAGAGTTTGGCCGGGCGCAAGATTTGTCCGTGTGCGTTCAGCAAAACCAGCCCGTGTTGCTGGCCGCTGACGCTGATACCGCGGATGTGCTGGCCATTAACATTGGCTTGGGCCAGCGCTTGAGCGGTGGCATGGGCGAGGGCGTTTAACCATTGCTCGGTGTCTTGCTCGCGGCGGCCGTGGTCGCCCTGAATCAGGGTGTGCGGGGCTGAGCCCGTACCGAGCACTTGTCCTGTCTCGCTGTCCAGCACCAGCGCTTTGGTGCCTTGGGTTCCGCAATCGATGCCCAAAAACAAATTGTTCATGGTTATGGCCTTATCAAGATCAAAAGCACCCTCACCCTCACCCTAACCCTCTCCCGGAGGGAGAGGGGACTTGACCGAGGTGTTTTCGGGTTCAGCGCAATTCAGTGCCCTCTCCCTTTGGGAGAGGGCTAGGGTGAGGGGCTTTACAGCCGCACCAACCGCTCAAGCGTTCCACTCACCCCCACATCCCGCAAACTCTTCACTCCCCACTCAACCGCCGCAGCAAATGCCGTCGACTGCCCGATGACACTGCCAAATATCTCTTCAACCCCCAACAACCGCGGCACCATCAAAGCCTCATCCGCCACCAGCGCCTGACAAAACGCCGCCCGAGGATCAGGTATCGCATACGTCTGCCCCAGCTCATCAACCCCTTTTAGGTACAGCGCCCACGCCGCCACCACCAGCGCTGCACGCTTCAACTCAGCCCCTTGGGTAATCAGTTGCTCGATGGTGGGCACGGTGAATTTGGGGAATTTGGACGAGCCATCCGAGCACACCCGTTCCAATTGGTCGGCAATGGCCTGATTGGAAAACCGCTCGACCAGCGTGTCCTTATACAGGGCCAGATCAATGCCCGGCACGGCGGCCAGTTGCGGTGTCACGTCCTCGTCCATGTACCCACGCATATACGCGACAAACAGCGGGTCATTCATCGTTTCGTGAACGAATCTATAGCCCTTGAGAAACCCCAGGTACGTCAGCGCCAGATGGCTGCCGTTGAGCAGTTTGATTTTCATCGCTTCATAAGGCGTGACGTCATGGGTGAACTGCACGCCAACCGTTTCCCAGGCCGGGCGACCGTTGCAGAAGTCATCTTCCAGCACCCACTGGATAAACGGCTCACACACCACCGGCCAGGCGTCGTCGATGCCCAACTGGTCGTGCAGTTGCTGCCGATGAGCGTCACTGGTCATGGGCGTAATGCGGTCAACCATCGCATTGGGAAAGCTCACATGGGCAGCAATCCAGTCATGCAGTTCCATATCCAGCAAGGCGGTATAGGCCAGTAGCGCTTTGCGCGCCACGCCCCCGTTGTGCGGCAGGTTATCGCAGGACATTACGGTAAATGCCGGGGTGCCGGTTGCGCGCCGTCGAGCGAGTGCGGCGCTGAGCACGCCGAATACGCTGGTGGGCGTGTCGGGGTGAGCCAGATCATGCTGAATCTGCGGCAGTGTGGCCATGAATTCGCCGTTGCTGTCGTCGATGCAATAACCGCCTTCGGTAATGGTCAACGAGACAATGCGAATGTCAGGGCTGGCCAGTTTGTCGATCACCGCGCCAAGGTCGTCTTGCGCCAGCAACATGTCGCTGATCGAGCCAATGATGCGGCTTTGGCTGTCGTCACCGTCGTCCAGTTCAAACAGGGTGTAGAGGTAATCCTGGTCGGCCAGGTCGTCACGGACTTTACGGTCTTCATCGCGCAAGCCGATGCCACAGATGCTCCAGTCCAGGTCGCGACCCGCATTGAGCAGTTGATCGGTGTAATACGCCTGATGAGCACGATGAAAGCCGCCAACGCCGATATGGGCGATGCCGTGCCGGGTGGCCTGCGCAAGGTAAACAGGCTTGGCTACGCGGTCAGTCAGATGCTCAAGGTTAAGTCGATTCAATTTCATGAGGGCTATTCCGTTAGGCAGCAGCGCGCAGTGGACGAGTCATGGCCAGCCCCTCTGCGTCGAAGAGGTGGCAATGCTCACTGTCCAGATGCAACTGCAATTGCTCACCGTAGCGGCTGGCCATATCACCTCGGATACGCAGGGTCAGTGGCTCGCCACACGCCGTGTTGACGTGGCAATAGGTGTCGCTGCCCAGTCGTTCACTGACATCGGCGGTGACGGTCAGGGTGCATTCGCCAGGTTTGGCAAGGTTCAGGTGTTCGGGGCGAATGCCCAGCGTGACCGAGCTGCCAAGGCTCAATGAAGGACCGCTCAAGGGCAATTGGATGCGCGTCCCGGCGTCGAGTTGAACCTCGCAGCTCAAGGCGTCAATACGGCTGATGGTGCCCTTCAGAAAGCCCATTTTCGGCGTGCCCAGAAAACCCGCCACAAACAGGTTGGCGGGCTGGTGATACAACTCAAGCGGCGAGCCGACCTGCTCGACTTTGCCCGCATTGAGGACCACCACCTTGTCCGCCAGGGTCATGGCTTCGACCTGATCGTGGGTCACGTAAATCATCGTGGCCTGCAATTCCTGATGCAAACGTGCCAACTCCAGACGCATTTGCACCCGTAATGCGGCATCCAGGTTGGACAGCGGCTCGTCAAACAGAAATATCTTGGGGTTGCGCACAATCGCCCGGCCTATGGCGACCCGTTGGCGCTGCCCGCCGGACAGGTGTTTGGGTTTGCGTTCCAGCAGTGGCGCCAGCTCAAGAATATGCGCGGCTTCATTGACCTTCTTCTCAACGTCGGCCTTGCTCACGCCCGCCAGGTCCAGAGCGAACGACATGTTCTTGCGCACGGTCATGTGCGGGTACAGGGCGTACGTCTGGAAGACCATCGCCAGATCGCGCTTGGCTGGCGTGACCTCGGTGATGTCGCGGCCATCCAGCTCTATGGTGCCGTCGGTGACTTCTTCCAGCCCGGCGATCAGGCGCAGCAGGGTGGATTTGCCACAACCTGACGGACCGACAAAGACCACGAACTCCCGGTCGTTCACCTCAAGGTCAATCCCTTTGATGATCGGGAAGCCTTCAAAACCTTTTTGCAGATTGTTGATTTTCAGATGGGCCATGACGGGCCTCCACTCGATTTATTATTTGACAGCGCCAAAGGACAAGCCGCGTACCAGTTGCTTTTGACTGATCCAGCCGAAAATCAGAATCGGCGCACAGGCCAGTGTCGACACGGCCGATAATTTGGCCCAGAACAACCCTTCAGGGCTGGAGTAGGAGGCGATCAGTGCGGTCAGCGGCGCAGCGTTGGATGACGTCAGGTTCAGAGACCAAAAGGCTTCGTTCCAGCACAGGATCAATGACAGCAGCAGGGTTGAGGCCAGCCCGCCCTTGCTGATGGGCAGCAAGACGCGAACCATTTCCTGCCACAGGGTGGCCCCGTCCAGCCGAGCGGCTTCAAGGATGTCTTTGGGAATGTCCTTGAAGTAGGTGTAAATCATCCACACCACAATCGGCAGGTTGATCAGGGTGTAGATGATGATCAGCGCTGTGCGGGTGTCGAGCAGGCCAAAACTCTTGGCCAGCAGGTAGATCGGCATCAGCACGCCCACTGGCGGCAGCATTTTCGTGGAGAGCATCCACAGCAACGTGCCTTTGGTGCGCTTGGTCTCGTAGAACGCCATCGAGTACGCGGCCGGGATGGCAATCAGCATGCACAGGGCGGTCGCGGTGAAGGAGATCACCACCGAGTTCCAGGCGAAGCGGAAATAGCCACTGCGGTCTTCGATGTGAACGTAGTTGTCCAGCGTCGGGGTAAAGATGAACTGCGGTGGTGTGGCGAATGCATCGATCTCGGTTTTGAAACTGGTCAGCACCATCCAGAAAATCGGAAAGAAGATCAGGATCGCGATGGCCCAGGCCAGCGTGCCGAGCAGCACGCTTTGCAGACGACGGGATTGTTGAAGAGTCATCACGGTGCCCTCACGGCTTGTCTGTCAGGTTTTTGCCCAGCATGCGCACCAGCAGGATGGCGGCGATATTGGCGATGACCACGGCAATCAAGCCTCCGGCCGAGGCCATGCCGACATCGAACTGCACCAGCGCCTGGTTGTAGATCAAGTACGCCAGGTTGGTGGAGGCATAGCCGGGGCCACCATTGGTGGTGGTGAAAATTTCGGCAAACACCGACAGCAGAAAGATGGTTTCAATCATCACCACCACGGCAATCGGGCGGGCTAGATGCGGCAGGGTCAGGTGCCAGAAAATCGCAATGGGCCCGGCACCGTCCAGCCGCGCGGCTTCCTTCTGCTCCTGGTCGAGGGACTGCATGGCGGTCATCAGAATCAAAATGGCGAACGGCAACCATTGCCACGACACAATGATGATGATCGACAGCAACGGGTAGTGCGCCAACCAGTCCACCGGCTGAGCGCCAAACAGTTTCCACACCGCGGCGAGCACGCCGGAGACCGGGTGAAAGATCAGGTTTTTCCAGACCAGTGCGCCCACCGTGGGCATGATGAAAAACGGCGAGATCAGCAATACCCGCACAATCCCGCGACCCATAAAATCGGTCGCTTCGAGCAGGGCACTGATCAGCACCCCCAGTACCACACTGATCAGCAGCACACTGCCGACTAATAGCAGCGTGTTGGTCGCGCCGGGCAAAAAGCCGCTGTCGGTGAGGAAGTAGGTGAAGTTTTCTAGCCCGACAAACTCGTTTTCGCCGGGGTAAAGCAAGTTGTAACGGATCAGTGAAAAGTACAGCGTCATGCCCAGTGGCACGATCATCCATAGCAGTAGCAATGCCACGGAAGGTGACACCAGCAACCCGCTGGGGTCGAACCGGCGCGGCTTGCGCGTGGGCAGCGATGGCTCAAGTGCAGCGCTAACACTCGATATTGTCATGGTGATTACACCTTAATTGGGGCGTGTTCTGGTGTGTTTTGGTGTGGCTGCCGGCGGTAAGGCAAACGTCCGTTGGGGCTTTGAGAAAACGGGTTGCTTCGCAACCCTTCGCAGCCTTTGGCAGCGACTACTTGGGATAGCCCGCGCGTTTCATCTCGCGCTCGGTGGTTTGTTGCGCCGCTGCGAGTGCCTGATCGACGCTGGTCTGACCGATCAGCGCAGCGCTGAACAACTTGCCCACCTGGGTGCCCACGGCCTGAAACTCGGGAATGGTCACCAGTTGAATGCCTACATACGGCACCGGCTTGAGCGTCGGGTCTTTGGGGTTGGCGACTTTCAGCGATTCCAGCGTGACCTTGGCAAAGGGCGCGGCGGCCAGATAGGCGTCGCTGTAGGTCGAGGCGCGGGTGCCCGGTGGCACGTTGGCAATGCCGTCTTTTTCCGCCACCAGTGCGCTGTACTCCTTGGACGTGGCCCAGGTACTGAAGGTTTTGGCCGCGTCCTTGGCTTTGGACGTAGCAGGAACGGCCAGCGACCATGAGTACTGCCAGGCACTGCCTTTGTCAGTGACTTGATGGGGGGCGAAGGCGAAACCGACATGGTCGGCCACTTTGCTTTGAGATTTGTCCGTGACAAACGAACCGGCCACGCTGGCGTCGACCCAGATGGCGCATTTGCCGCTGTTGAACAGCGCCAGGTTTTCGTTAAAGCCGTTGCTGGTCGCACCCGGCGGGCCGGACTCTTTTAGGGTATTCACATAAAAGTTCAGGGCATTCTTCCACTCCGGGCCGTTGAACTCTGGCTGCCACTGTTCATTGAACCAGCGGGCGCCGAAAGCGTTGGCAAGGGTGGTGATCACCGTAATGTTTTCACCCCAGCCTGCTTTGCCGCGCAGGCACAGGCCATATTGCTCTTGCTCCGGTTTATTCAGCACTTTGGCGAACTGAGCGATCTGCTCCCACGTTGGGTGATCAGGCATGCTCAGGCCCGCGTCCTTGAACAGATCAGTGCGGTAATAGGTCATTGAGCTTTCAGCGTAAAAGGGCAGGGCGTACAGCGTGCCATTGACCGACAGCCCCTCGCGTACCGCAGGGAACACATCATCCAGCGCATAGCTGGCAGGCAGGTCGTTCATCGGTTCGAGCCAACCCTTGGCGCCCCAGAGTGCGGCTTCGTACATGCCGATGGTCAGTACGTCGAATTGACCGCCCTGAGTGGCAATGTCGGTGGTCAGACGTTGGCGCAAGACGTTTTCTTCCAGCACCACCCAGTTAAGTTTGATGTCGGGGTGCTCGCTCTCGAAGGTTTTCGCCAACTTTTGCATGCGGATCATGTCGCTGTTGTTGACGGTGGCAATGGTCAGCGTCTGCGCGCCCAGGCTGATGCCGCTGACAGTCATGCAGGTCGCTATGCATAGCGCTTTGACAGGAATATTCATTGAGCACTCCTCTTCATCTGCCAGGGAGGCATTTGAAGGACGGTTATTGTTTTTATAGCTGCCAGCCTGAGGCTGGCACGTGGGCCGATTACAGCCCGCCAACACCGTCGTGACAAATCATTGGAAGCACTCTCATTGATACTATTTTGCACTGCGCAGGCGAACGCCCGATTGCGGCAGGTTTTGCTCGGTCATGCGCTGTACCGCCAGGCGCCGATAATGTGACGGCGTCATCCCTTTGAGTTGCTGAAAACGTCGGTTGAAATTGGAAATATTGTTGAAGCCGGACTCAAAGCACACGTCTGTCACGGGCTTCTCGCCGTCGGCCAGCAGCTCACAGGACTTGCTGATACGCAGCCGATTAACGAACTCGATAAAGCAGCGTCCGGTGGCTTGTTTGAATACACGGGAAAAGTAGGTGGGTTTCATGCCCATATAGTCCGCCACTTCTTCGAGCGGCAACTCACGGGTGTAGTGGTTAAAAATATACTCAACGGCGCGGTGGGTCCGGTCGATGGTGTGCTCGTCTGCCAAATGGTTGGAGGTCAGCCCTGACAGCAAGTGGTAATCCTCACAATCGGCCAGCCGTTGCAGCAGGATCAGAAAGTGTCCCAGGCGGGTGACGCCGCTGGAGTCGGCGATGGCGTGCAGCAGGTCCGTCGCGTGTGCAATGGTGGCGGGGCAACGGAATTCGATGCCGTATTGAGCTCGCTCCAACAGCGGTGTCAGGCCTTTTAGTTCGGCAAACACCCGCGTGGCGTTTTCCAGCAACTCGTCGGTGAAATTGACCAGCATGTCGCGGGCCGGTACCACTTCATGTTCGCCAATCTGGCTGATCCAGTTATGGGGCAGATTGGGCCCGGTGAGAAACAGCGTCTGCGGGTAGAAGTTGCCGATATAGTCACCGACGAAGACTTTGCCACTGCTGGCGGTGATCAGGTGCAGTTCGTATTCCTTATGAAAATGCCAGCGCACCAACGGGCAGGGGAAACCATGTTGGCGATAGATGATCGACAGGCCGTTATGGTCGTCCATCAGTTCATAAGACGGGTCAGTCGCTCGGGCGAGTCGCGTCATGGCTAAGTGCTTACTAGAGTTGTTATGGGCCAGATCATGCCGACTTCACTGGCGTTCTGCCAGTCTCGAATATCAAAGGATCACCTGCCATGAAAACGCTGCTCTTGATCGGTATCGGCGCGGGCAACCCGGAGCACATCACTGTGCAAGCGATCAACGCGCTGAACCGCGCCTCGGTGTTCTTTGTATTGGACAAGGGCCAGGCCACCGAAGACCTGGTACGTCTGCGTCTGGAAATCTGTGCGCGCTACATCTGTGAGCCCAGGTACAGCGTGGTACAGGTCAGTGACCCGCAGCGTGACAGTGCCACGCCGTCGTACACCCAAGGGGTCGAAGACTGGCACGAACAGCGCGCCGACGTGTTCACACGGCTGATCGCCGAAGAACTGGCGGACGGCGAGTGCGGCGCCTTCCTGCTGTGGGGCGAACCGGGTTTATACGACAGAACGCTGCGCATTCTTGATCGGGTGCGGGCCAATGGCTGCACCCATTTCGATTATGAGGTGATCCCCGGCATCAGCAGCGTGCAGGCGCTAGCGGCCCGTCATCGGATACCGCTCAATGAAATTGGCCAGCCGATTCGTATCACCACGGGGCGGCGCCTGGTGGCCGAGGATTTGGACAACGTGGTGGTGATGCTGGACGCCCACTGTGCGTTTGAGGCGTTTGTCGGGGAAGACGTCGACATTTACTGGGGCGCGTACATCGGCACCGTCGATGAAATCCTGATTGCCGGCAAGTTGGCGGATGTGTGCGAACAGATCAAAACCGCCCGTGAGGAAGCGCGGCAACGTAAAGGCTGGATTATGGACACGTACTTGCTCAGACGGGTTTGGAAACCGTAGACGATCATTAGGGCTCAACTACTTGAGCTGATTTGCCATTCCTTGAGTGCGCGCTGGTCAAACTCAAGACTAAAGGTCATCCAGCGTCACCTTCACTCGCTGTGCCATTTTTGCAAGTGCCACTCAGCGAGCCAGGTTGCGAGGCGCTCGTAAAAATCAGATCCCGCGTTTTATCAGAAACGCCTCAACCGATGAATTGCGACGGTTTCGCCGCCGAACGTCGGCTTCGGCAACTGCTACGAAGTGCTTTGATCAATTTGAACGGTTTTTCGCCTCGATCCACTGCGACATGTATTGCGTACTTTTATGCTGGTGATGACGCAGCATCGCCCCGGTGAAGTTATTGCGTCGGTGTTGCTCAAGGTTGGCGCGACAAGCGTTGATGCGTTCAACCAGCGCCGGGCCGTGGCTCGATTGCAAGTAACGCTCGGCCAACAGCTTCTGCCCGTGTTGCTGGGCCTGCTGCCAGGCCTGCGGGTTTTGGTACAGCTCAACCGCGGCGGCGGCAATCGCGCTGGCGCTCTGTTCAATGGCTCCGGCCCACGGCAAGTCACCGTGCATACCTTCAGCACCGACCGGCGTGGTCACGTTGGGCGTGCCGCAGAGCATGGCATCGGCAATTTTGCCTTTGATGCCTGCGCCAAACCGCAGTGGCGCCATGCAAACGCGGGCGTTACTCATGACGGCCAACGCATCTTCGGCCCAGTTGAGCACGAGGAAACCTTGCGCCGGATTGTGCAGGGCGGTGGCTTTAGGCGGGGTGTAGGCGCCATACACATGCAGTTGCGCCGTGGGCAGTTGCTGGCGAATCAAGGGCCAGACATGGGTCTTCATCCATAACACCGCGTCCCAGTTCGGCGCGTGGCGGAAGTTGCCAATGCTCAGGAAGTGCTGACGCTGTTCATAGGGCACAAAAGTCTGCGGCACGTGGTCGACCATCAGTGGGCACCAGTGCAGCAATGCTTTGGGGACGTTGAAGTGCTCCACCAACAAGTCGATTTCGTACTCGGAAATCATGAGGTTGAGGTCGCTGCGGTAAATCGCGGCCACTTCTCGCTGCGCCAGATCGGCATCGGCCATGTGCTCATAGGTTTCGCGGGGGGCAGGGGCGAACAGGCTGCTGAAGTCGTCTTGCTCGGGGCTGTGCTTGAGCCGCGCCTTGAGCTGCTGCTGGCGGGCGTCACGCAGGCTTTGCAGGTCGGAGGTTTCCAGCACCCGCAGCGCAGCAGGGCAGTGTTTTTCGACCCGCCAGCCAAACTGCTCCTCCATCATGAAACGGTCGAACAGCACGATGTCGGGCGCCAGTTCAGTGATAAAGGTGTCAAAGCTGCTGTTATTCAGCTCGATGGTCACTTCATCAATGCCCAGTGTGGCCAGATCAGCCTTGTGCTCACCAATCCCGGCAGGGCTGCTGAAGGTGATGTGCCAGCCTTCCTGCAAAAAGCTCTCGATAATCTGCACCATGTGCCCGCCCGCCGCCGAGGAGCGTGGCTCGGGCCACACGTAGCCAATGATCAGGACGCGAGTTTGCGGGGTGGACGGCATGGACAGATCCTTGAAGCGCAGAAGACGAAAAAAGGCGCCAATTAGAACACAACGCGCCCCGCGATACCGACTGGCATTGACCTGTTACATGGCACTGCGTAGCCTTGCGCCTTCGAGGTTCTTCGCACTGCGAAGCTAAGAAGGGAACGCGGTATGCCGCGGCTGCCCCCGCAACTGTAAACGGTCGATTACTGTGCAATGCCACTGCGTCACACGCGGGAAGGCGCAGAGTAGGGCGTAGCGTCAGGCTACTGCCCAGCCGTAAGCCAGGAGACCTGCCTCGTCACAGAATTTTACTTCAACCGGGCGGGGTGATCCGGTGGCGAAAACCCGCGCGCTCAGGCCCGCGATGTCGTCCCGTATGCCCGCCGCTTTGCCAAAGGGCATCCGATGAAAACACTGGCCAAAACCCCCGTCACCATCGTTACCGGCTTTCTTGGCTCGGGAAAAACCACCTTGCTGCGCCATATGCTGGACAACGCTCAAGGCCGCCGCATTGCCGTGATCGTCAATGAATTCGGCGAGTTGGGCATCGACGGTGAGATCCTCAAGCAATGCTCCATCGGCTGCACTGAAGAAGAGGCTAACGGTCGGGTTTATGAGCTGGCCAACGGTTGCTTGTGCTGCACCGTGCAGGAAGAGTTCTTCCCGGTGATGCGCGAGCTGGTGGCACGCCGTGCGGACATTGACCATATCCTGATCGAAACCTCGGGCCTGGCCTTGCCAAAACCTTTGGTGCAAGCCTTCCAGTGGCCGGAAATCCGCAGCGCCTGCACGGTAGATGCCGTGATTACCGTGGTCGACAGCCCGGCCGTGGCCGCCGGCACATTCGCCGCTTTCCCGGATCAAGTCGATGCCCAGCGCAAGCTGGACCCTAATCTGGACCACGAATCGCCTCTTCACGAACTGTTTGCCGACCAACTGGCCAGTGCTGACCTGGTGATTCTCAACAAGGCGGATCTGATCAGCCCTGAAGACCTGGCCAAAGTACGCGCCGAAGTCGCGGAAGAACTGCCACCGGCGGTGAAAGTCATTGAAGCCAGTAGCGGACGCTTGCCACTGGACGTGTTGCTGGGGCTGGGTGCGGGTTCTGAAGACCATATTGATGGCCGTCACAGCCACCATGACCATCATCACGATGGCGATGATGACCACGACGATCACGATCACGATGCATTTGATTCCATCTCCATTGAACTGCCGCAAGCTGAAGAGCGCCTGTTGATGGACGCTTTGACGGCGCTGGTGGTCCAGCACGGCATTCTGCGGGTTAAGGGTTTCGCCGCGATCCCGGGCAAGCCGATGCGCTTGCTGATTCAGGGCGTTGGTACGCGTTTTGACAAGCACTTCGACCGTGCCTGGGGTGCAGAAGAGGCGCGCACCACCAAGCTGGTGTTGATCGGTCAAGACCTTGACGCCGCCTTGCTCGAATCCACCTTGCGTACAGCGTTGAGCGTATAAGCCATGCATTTGCTCAGGACCCAGCCCGGTGGCTTTGTATCGGACGATAACATTGCCGATTTAGGCCAGACACCCGCCGAGCTGGTGATCCTGTGCAGTGGCGATTCAAGCCTGGCACTGCTGGCCGAAGCGGCGCAGCAGTTGCCTGAAGATTATCCAAGCCTGCGTCTGGCCAACCCCATGCAGGTGCAAAATCATGCTTCGGTCGACCTCTATGTCGATCAGGTGCTGCAATACGCCAAAGTGATTCTGCTGTCGTTGCACGGCGGCATTGGCTACTGGCGCTATGGCATTGAGCGCCTCGTGCAACTGGCTGAACGCGGCGTCACCTTGATTCTGGTGCCGGGCGATGATCGCCCCGACCCGGAACTCAGCGGTTTGAGCACCGTGCCGGCCGAGCAGGGCGAACGCCTTTGGCATTTTTTGCGACAGGGCGGGCGGCACAACGCGTTGCAACTCTATCGCTGCCTCGCCAGCCAATGGTTGGGCCGTGACTATGCGTGGGATGAGCCCCAGACCCTGCCGCGGACTGCGATCTATCACCCGGCCCATTCCAGCCCGCAGCTCAGCCATTGGCAAGCCGACTGGCTGGCGGGGCAACCCGTGGCCGCGCTGTTGTTCTATCGCTCTCACTTGCAAGCGGCCAACACCGCGTTTGTCGACGTGTTTTGCCAGCGTTTGCAGGCCGCGGGGCTCAACCCCTTGCCCATTGCCGTTGCCAGCCTGAAAGAGCCGGGCTGTCTGGCCGTGGTCGAAGACCTGCTGGATGAGGTGCAAGCCGGTGTCATTCTGAACACCACCGGCTTTGCTCAGTCCAGTCCTGAAGCGCCGCACCTGCGCCCGTTTCGGCGCAATATCCCGGTGATCCAGGCCATTTGCGCCCAGGATAACGAACCCGGCTGGCGGGACAGTGAGCAGGGCCTTGGCCCCCGTGATCTGGCCATGCACATTGCGCTGCCTGAACTGGACGGGCGGATCATCAGCCGCCCGATCAGCTTCAAGGATCTGGCCTGGCGCAGTGAGCGCAGTCAGTCGGACGTGGTGTGCTATCGAGCGCAACCCGAGCGCATGGATTTTGTCGCCGAACTGGCCAAGCGCTGGGTCGAACTGGCAAGTGTGGCCAATGCGCATAAGCGTATCGCCCTGATTCTGGCCAATTATCCGACCCGCGATGGCCGCATTGGCAATGGCGTCGGTCTGGACACTCCGGCCGCCGCGTTGAATATCCTGCGGGCGCTGCAAAGTGAAGGTTATCCGCTTGACTGCGCACTGCCAGACACCGGCACTGAGTTGATTCAGCAGTTGTTGGGCGGGGTGAGCAACGATCTGGACAGCCTTGATCTGCGTCCGTGCCTGCAAAGTCTGGAGCTCGATGAGTATCTGGCGATGTTCAACGATTTGCCCGAGGCCAATCGGCAGGCAGTGACCGAGCGTTGGGGTGAACCGCACCGTGATCCGATGTTCCGTAACGGGCGCATGATGATTGCCGGTTTGCGCTTTGGCCTGACCTTTGTCGGGATTCAACCGGCGCGCGGTTATCAGGTCGATGCCAGCGCGGTGTATCACGACCCGGATCTGGTGCCGCCCCATGCTTATCTGGCGTTTTATTTCTGGCTGCGCCATACGTACGGCGCGCATGCGGTGGTGCATGTGGGCAAGCACGGCAATCTGGAATGGTTGCCGGGCAAGGGCGTCGGATTGTCCGAGCACTGTTGGCCGGACGCGATCCTTGGGCCGATGCCCAATGTGTATCCCTTTATCGTCAACGACCCCGGCGAAGGCGCGCAAGCCAAGCGGCGCACGCAAGCGGTGATCATCGATCACTTGATGCCGCCACTGACCCGAGCTGAAACCTACGGGCCTTTGCGTGACCTGGAACTGCTGGCCGACGAGTATTACGAAGCGCAGCTGCTGGACCCGCGCCGTGCGCGTGAGTTGCAGCGCGACATTCTCAAGCTGGTGCGCGAAACCCGGATCGACCGCGAGCTGCAACTTGACGAACAACTCGACAGCGACGCCGATGCGGCTATCTGGCTGCCCCGGCTGGACACCTATTTGTGTGACCTCAAGGAATCACAAATCCGTGACGGTCTGCACATCTTCGGAGAATCGCCTGCCGGGCGTTTGCGCATAGACACCTTGCTGGCTTTGTTGCGCATCCCGCGGGGTGATGGGCGGGGAGCGCAGTCGAGTCTATTGCGCGCCTTGGCCAAAGCCTTTGAACTGGGTTTCGATCCGCTTGACTGTGCGTTGGCCGAACCCTGGACTGCGCGCCAACCTCCCGAGCTGCAAGCCGTTGCCGAGTCGCTGTGGCGCACCGCCGGGGATACCCGTGAGCGCCTTGAGTTGTACGCAGCGCAATTGATCGAACAGGCGTTGCTGGGCGAACTGCAACTTCCTGACAGCGAGGGATGGACTGAGGTTCGCTCGATTTTCGACGCCTTGCTGGAGGTGGTTGCACCCCGTCTGGATGCCTGCGGTCCGGCGGAAATGCAAGGCTTGCTGGACGCCTTGGGCGGCCGTTTTGTGCCCGCAGGGCCTAGCGGTGCACCGAGTCGTGGGCGACTGGACGTGTTGCCCACGGGGCGTAACTTCTTTTCTGTCGACGTGCGCAATTTGCCCACAACCACGGCCTGGCGGATTGGCTTTCAGTCGGCCAACCTGATTCTTGAACGCCATTTGCAAGATCACGGCGACCACCTGCGACAGCTTGGCCTGTCAGTGTGGGGCACGGCGACCATGCGCACCGGCGGCGATGATATTGCTCAGGCAATGGCATTGATGGGCGTACGCCCGGTGTGGGCGACCGGCAGTCAACGGGTCGACGACTTCGAGATCTTGCCAGTCAGTTTGCTGGATCGGCCACGGGTCGATGTTACGTTGCGCGTGTCCGGGTTCTTCAGGGACGCGTTTGCCAACCTGATTCGATTGTTTGATGCCGCTGTACAAGCGGTAGCAGCGCTGGACGAACCGGACGACCTGAACCCGCTGGCGGCGAAAGTGCGCAGCGAGCGCGCGCAACTTGAAAGCCAAGGGCTGGCCCCGGAATTGGCGGCACGTCAGGCCGGATGGCGCATTTTCGGGGCTAAACCC
Source organism: Pseudomonas helleri (assembly GCF_009600315.1). Classification (GTDB taxonomy): domain Bacteria; phylum Pseudomonadota; class Gammaproteobacteria; order Pseudomonadales; family Pseudomonadaceae; genus Aquipseudomonas; species Aquipseudomonas helleri_A. The sequence continues at coordinate 49,669 of NZ_WIWC01000039.1, forward strand.
GGTGCCTATGGCGCGGGCGTGCAAAACGCCATTGATGGCCGGTTGTGGCAGAGTCGAGAGGATCTGGCCGAGGTGTATCTGAACTGGGGCGGCTATGCCTATGGCGCCAGTGATGAAGGCACCGCCGCCCGTGGCCAGTTTGCTAAGCGCCTGAGCCAGGTGCAGGCCGTGGTGCAAAATCAGGACAACCGTGAGCACGACCTGCTCGACTCCAATGATTACTACCAGTTTCAGGGTGGCATGCTGGCGGCGGTCGAAAGCTTGAGCGGTGAGCAGGCGGCCAGCTATCACGGTGATCACAGTCAGCCCGATTTGCCAAAAATCCGTACGCTTAAAGAAGAATTGAATCGAGTGATTCGTTCGAGGGCGGCCAATCCCAAGTGGATTGACGGGGTCAAGCGTCATGGCTACAAAGGCGCCTTTGAAATGGCGGCCACGCTGGACAACCTGTTTGCCTTTGATGCCACCACCCATTTGATTGATGACCATCAGTACGCGTTGTTGGCTGATGCCTATTTGCTCGATCCGGATACGCGAGACTTTGTTCAGCAGCACAACCCACACGCGCTGCGCGACATGACTGAACGGATGCTCGAAGCTCAACTGCGAGGGCTGTGGAGTGAGCCGGGTGAGTATAAAGAAGCGCTTGAAAATCTATTGCTCGATATAGAGGAAGATTGAAGGTGTAGCCGGCCCTCACCCTAGCCCTCTCCCGGAGGGAGAGGGGACTGAATGGGGGGTATTGAAGAACACTGTTGACCTGAACTTGGTGCACTGAATTCGTAGTCGACTCGTATAGAGGAAGATTGAAGGTGTGGCCGGCCCTCACCCTAGCCCTCTCCCGGAGGGAGAGGGAACTGAATGGGGGCTATTGAAGAACATTGTTGACCTGAACTTGCTGTACTGAATTCCTAGTCGACTCGTATAGAGGAAGATTGAAGGTGCGGCCGGCCCTCACCCTAGCCCTCTCCCGGAGGGAGCGGGGACTGAATGGGGGCTATTGAAGAACACTGTTGACCTGAACTTGCTGTACTGAATTCGTAGTCGACTCGTATAGAGGAAGATTGAAGGAGTGGCTGGCCCTCACCCTAGCCCTCTCCCGGAGGGAGAGGGGACTGAATGGGGGCTATTGAAGAACATTGTTGACCTGAACTTGCTGCACTGAATTCCTAGTCGACTCGTATAGAGGAAGATTGAAGGTGCGGCCGGCCCTCACCCTAGCCCTCTCCCGGAGGGA
>NZ_WIWC01000003.1 GCF_009600315.1 Pseudomonas helleri
AGAAAGCCTTGGCTATGCAATATGATGCTCCTGCGTCAATTCAATAACCGTGTTGCACTCAGCTCCTGCAACCGCCATGTATCGCATTGAAAGAGGGCATATCACAACAACTCTAAGCTACATAACCAAGGCGATGGCCATAAGGAGTATTATTTAAATAATGACCATCGTATCTTCAAGCTTCATTCTTCAACCGTTGCCGATTGTCAGTAACATATAAGTTATCAGTGAAAGATCCGTCAAATACGAACACCCCATTAAGGTTGATAATGGTGTAAAAAAGAGGAAGACTACTTTTAAAGTTGATACAGACTACGCATCAACAAACCGCTTTTAGCGATTGAACCCAATCTTGATATCTTCAGTCAGCGCTAAAGTGACTCAATGCAATTGCGACCTTTATGCTTCGCGCGATACAAAGCATCATCGGCACGTTTCAAAACATGCTCATTACGATCTCCCGTTCGGAAGGCTGATAGCCCAATTGAAACCGTAATGGTCACCGGCTCGCCTTTGAAGTGGAACGGGCAAGCTTCGATGGCAGCCCGCAGCCTTTCGGCAAGTGCCGTGCCCTCAGCCAGCGCTGTCCTCGGCATTAACAGCACAAACTCTTCGCCGCCAAACCGGGCAATAAAGTCGCCCGTGCGCAGGTGTTTGCGCAGTTGAGCTGCGATGATTTTAAGCACTTTATCACCGGCCAAATGGCCGTAACCATCATTAATACGCTTGAAATGGTCAAGGTCGAGCATGCCGATCAGCAAAGGGTCGCCATGCACTTGCCACTGGCCAACTTCCAAGGCCAGCCGCTCAGCCCAGGCGGCACGATTAGGCAGACCGGTCAGCGGGTCGACAAGGGCTTTCTTACGCTGTTCTTCAAGGTGGTCGCGATAGCTTTGAGCCTGCTGTTCCATTTGCACCACGCGCTCGGCCAGCCCGTGCAGATGTGCCGCGACCTCTTGTTCGCGCGCGTCACGTTGCTGGCGGTGTTGGTCCAGCGTACCCAGTAGTCCCTCAAGACGACTCTCCAGTAGATGCTTGAGGCTCGGCAGGTCGACGGCGTCTTGCATGCTGCTTTGCAACCCGTCGACGTGTTCGCGCAATTGCTCATGCAGGTCAGCGGCAGCGCTGCGCCCTTCTGCGTGACCTTCGCTCGCCGCTTGCAGGTTGTTCTGGAAGGCCTCAAGGCGCCCGTTGAGCTGTTTCAGGTAAGCCTCGAACTCATGCTGGCCACTGTCGGTCACGGCTAGCATCAAAACCGCCAGATCATCGAGAATGGGCAACAATTCGTACCAGTTAAGGCCTTTTTCGAGACGCGATCGCAAGGCTTGCGCTTGCGGACGGTGGTGCTCAGGCAGTGACAGGTCGCCGAGTAGCCCGAGCAAAGTGGACTCAATATGCACCGCAACTGAGCTGTAGGATGGCTCGGGCGATTCTGGCAAGGCATATATGTTATCTGGATCGACAAGCGCCGACGTTTCGATGATTTCGATGGCCGCGATATCGATCTGCTTTTCAGGCAGGCTGCTGGCTGCGTCACTGTCCTGCGTATCAAGCGCTCTAGCGTCAATTGGAGCTTGCTCAACACAGGTTTCAGATACAGGTTTTTCTGGCGCGGCCAACATTGCTTCAGGCGACTGAACGTCTAAAGACGTGGTGCTGTATTCTTCAACAAACGGTTGCTGCCCGTCGTTGACGACCCGCGAAAGCTCGTCGGGCTCTTTGGTAGCAGAAGGCAGGTATGAAGCGACTTCAACCAATGGAGCAGGATGGGTCGGCGTATTTTCGCTCTCATTACCCCCGAACAGCCGCTGAAACAACCCTGGTTTGGCGGGCTCAGGTTCATGCGCCTGGCGCGCCAGCACCAAACCTTGCAAGTGGCTGAGTTCGCCAAGCAAGAGGGGGATTTCGCGCGCTTGAGTTACTCGGCTGTCGAGCTGTTTGGCAAAAGCCTTTAGCGGCTTGCTGACTTCTCGGGGCAGCGGCATGGTTTGCAGTTGGGTAACCAAGGCAGTGAGTGCGGTGCTGATTTGCTCGACACGGGTTTCGCGACGCTGCTCAGAGTCGAGCACGGCTTTTTCGAGACGTGGCAGCAACGCTGCCAGCGCAGCGTCCATGTCATCGGTGCGCACGGCTTCGCGCATCTCTTTCATGCACTGGTCGACAGTACGGTCTGTGCCCTCGGCCGCCAGTGTGCTGCGCACCAAACCACGGCGCAGTAAGTCGAGACGGGCATCCCAACGCCGTTCAAGCTTTTCTTGTTGCTCGATACTTTTGAGGTACTTTTCTTTCCAGCGCTTGGCGTCGTCAGCGGTCATGCAAGGGGCTCATTGCCGGTCGGGCTTACCACCGGCAACGAATCGACGCCCACAGTACCGGGCAAACGAATTTCAACCGCCACAGGCAGATGGTCAGAAATGGGTTGATCCAATACCTGCACGCGCTCAAGCGTCAGACTGGGGCTGAGCAAAATATGGTCAAGACAGCGTTGTGGGCGCCAACTGGGGAAGGTGGCCTGCAGTTGCGGCGCCAGCAAACCAAGGTCGCGCAAAGGAGATGTTTGTAACAGGTCTGCGGCATGGGTATTCATATCGCCCATCAGCACCTGATGTTGATAGCCGCTCACCAGCTCGCGAATATAGGCCAATTGCAGCGTTCGGGTTTTGGTACCCAGCGCCAAGTGCATGATCACCACGGCCAACGCATCCGCACCTTCACCAAAGCGGACCAGAATGGCACCACGACCCGCAGGGCCGGGCAGGGGATGATCCTCAATCGCTGAAGGACGCAGCCGGCTGAGCATGCCATTGCTGTGTTGGGCCAAGCGACCGAGGTTGCGATTGAGTTGTTGATACCAGTAGGGGAACTCGCCTTGTTGGGCAAGGTACTTCACCTGATTGACGTAGCCAGATCGATGGCTGCCGCCATCCGCTTCTTGCAATGCCACCAGATCGAAGTCACTCAGTAAGTCACCGATTTTATCCAGATTACTGGCCCGCCCTTTGTGTGGCAGCACGTGCTGCCAACTGCGAGTCAGATAATGGCGGTAACTTTGCGTGCTGTTACCGACCTGAATATTGAAACTGAGTAACCGTAAACGTCGATCATCCGGCAACCCGTAGGTCGACAGATGATCCTCATTGACCTGCGCATCATGCAGGCCAACGATTCGTTCGTTTTTCCAGCGTCGCATAGAGGAGGGCGCCGCTTAATTTTTAGCCGTTTTGGCTGCGCGTTCTTTGGCGATCAACTGATCAGCAACGTTCAGCGCCTGCTCAGGACCGCCTGCCGTACCGAGGTCAAAGCGGTATTTGCCGTCAACAATCATGGTTGGCACACCAGAAATCTCATATTTTTTGGCGAGATCTTTGGCTTTGGCAATCTTGCCTTTGATCGCGAACGAGTCGAAGGTCTGCAGGAATTTTGCTTTATCAACGCCCTGAGTGGCCAGGAAATCAGCCATTTCGTCCTTGTCGGTCAGACGCTTGCCTTCTTTCTGGATGGCGTTGAAAACCGCCGCATGGACCTTGTGCTCAACACCCATGGCTTCAAGGGTCAGGAACATTTGACCGTGTGCATCCCACGGGCCACCAAACATGGCGGGCAGGCGGACGAAATTCACATCGGAAGGAAGCTTCTCAGCCCAAGGGTTAACCACGGGTTCAAACGCGTAACAGTGCGGGCAGCCATACCAGAACAGCTCAACCACTTCGATTTTGCCAGGCACGGCTACGGATACAGGGTTGCTCAACTCATAGTATGTTTTACCCGCTTCGAGCGGTACATCAGCAGCTTGAGCGGTCATGCCAAACAGGCTGGCACTGACGAGAGCGGCGCTGAGAATCAGGTTACGCATGCTTTACTCCTGGACATAGTGAGGGCGCTTCAACGTGACCTGTCTGACAGGCCTGTTGCAACTTGTGGTCGGTAGTGTAGCGGTAGATGCTACGAAAAAGGGCAGCCTAGGCTGCCCTTTCAGGTTCACAGTCATACATTAAACGATCGTTAACGTCGCCAAAAGCACCGTCTTTGGGCGCTGACGACCGCTCAAGTGTCAGTGCAGGCCTTGAATGTAACTGGCCAGCGCCTTGATGTCCTTGTTACTCAGCTTGGCCGAAATGCTGCGCATGGTCATGGTGTCGCCATCATTGGTGCGGTCGCCTTCGCGGAAGCCGATCAGCTGTTTCTCGATGTAATCGGCGTGTTGACCTCCCAGATGCGGGAAACCGGCTGCGGCATTGCCCACTCCATCAGGTGAATGGCAACCGGTGCAGGCTGGCAGGCCTTTGCTCAAGTCCCCCCCACGGAACAACGCTTGACCACGGGCGACCAGTGCCGGGTCAGCCGCGCCAACGGTATTTTTCTGTTGCGCGTAGTAAGCGGCAATATCCGCGAGGTCCTGATCGCTCAGGTTGGTCAATTGGCCGGTCATTTCCAATACTTGGCGTTTGCCGTCCTTGATATCCGTCAACTGCTTGAGCAAGTAGCGCTCACCTTGCCCGGCCAGTTTCGGAAAGTTAGGGGCCGCGCTATTGCCGTTCGGGCCATGACACGCAGCACATACAGCGGTTTTTGCCTGACCGGCCGTTGCATCGCCCACGACAGCGGAGCCCGCCGCCTGCGCCATCCCGGTAACGCCCAATGTCAACAGCAGACTCACGAATAATTTGTTCATCAGCTAATCCAACTACGGCTAAGGGTTAAAGAGTTGTGGCCGGGCTTACTCCGTCATCCAGAGGATGAATCTTCGGTAATCCTCGGCACAGCAGTCCATGCACACACTTCACGCGGCGGCATCGCCTTGAAACCCTGAGTCACGCGCTGTAACAGCGTCTGTATACCGTGCTTGAGCAGGGCGTTCGCCGGTTAAAGGGCTACAGGCAGACCTGCATGGCAGACAATTTAACGCGGTTGAACACGGTCTCTGATTCCGGTGTAGCCTCAATGCTGACAAATGGCATCAAGACACGGGGAGCTGGCTGCGTTCTAATGCGCAACCTGGTTTTTGCTTCCGCGTACTTCATCCTGCGCTGGGACAAAGCACACACAAAATCTGCGGCATTATATACTGGCGCTACTGAAACGGAAACGACACGCTCGCCGCGTCCCTTCCTGACGCCGCTCACATCGGAAATCCCATGCAACTCAAGAACCCCATTCTCGGCCTGTGCCAACAGGCTACCTTTATGCTCAGCGCTGCCAAAGTGGAGCAATGCCCTGACGACGAAGGCTATGAAGTCGCTTTTGCCGGGCGCTCTAACGCCGGCAAGTCCAGCGCACTCAACACTTTGACGCACGCCAGCCTGGCCCGCACTTCGAAAACACCGGGCCGTACTCAGTTGCTGAACTTCTTCAAACTGGACGAAGAACGCCGTCTGGTCGACTTGCCGGGCTACGGTTACGCCAAGGTGCCGATCCCGTTGAAGCTGCACTGGCAGCGTCACCTTGAAGCCTATTTCGGCAGCCGCGAAAGCCTTAAAGGCGTGATTTTGATGATGGATATCCGTCATCCAATGACCGATTTCGACCTGCTGATGCTCGACTGGACAGTTTCGAGCGGCATGCCGATGCATATTTTGCTGACCAAAGCCGACAAACTGACGTACGGCGCGGCAAAAAATACACTGCTCAAAATTCAGTCTGATATACGCAAACAGTGGGGCGACGCAGTCACCATCCAGTTGTTCTCCACACCTAAGCGCATGGGCCTTGAAGAGGCTTACACCGTGCTGGCGCGCTGGATGGAGCTGCCCAACAAGGGCGAAGAGCTGATTGAAGAGACGGCAGAGTAAGCAATTTCAGGCAAAAAAAACCCCGGACTTCGTATTGGGGGGAGAAGTTCGGGGTTCAAGCGCTGGAACGTTAGGGGCTGTTCCAGCAATCTGCCAACACTTAACACAACATCAGGAGCATTGAAGGGCTTTAGCAGCCATTCAAAAAATCTGAGTCGTGTTTGGCAGATTTAGTTCCTTGGGACTGAAATAATTTCGCATCCAAGGTGAAATCGCTGCTTGTTACTTGCTGAGGGTTTTGACGCCCTCAGGTGTGCCCAGCAGCAGCAAATCAGCAGGGCGGGCCGCAAACAGCCCGTTGGTGACAACCCCCACAATATTGTTGATTTGACGTTCCAGCTCCACCGGGTTGGTGATCTGCATGTTGAACACGTCGATGATGATATTACCGTTGTCTGTCACTACGCCTTCACGGTAAACCGGGTCACCGCCCAACTTGACCAGCTCACGGGCCACGTGACTGCGGGCCATGGGAATCACTTCTACCGGCAACGGGAAAGCGCCCAAAACAGGCACCAGCTTGCTGGCATCCGCGATGCAGATAAATGTCTTTGCCACCGCCGCAACGATCTTCTCGCGGGTCAGAGCAGCGCCCCCGCCTTTGATCAAATTCAGCTGTTCGTCGCTTTCATCGGCGCCATCAACGTAAAACTCCAGGTCACTCACGGTATTCAATTCGTAGACGGGAATGCCGTGGCCTTTGAGACGTGCAGCGGTCGCTTCAGAGCTGGCCACGGCGCCGTCGAAGGCACCTTTGTGCAACGCCAGCGCGTCGATGAAGCAGTTGGCCGTGGAGCCGGTACCGACACCAACGATGCTCTTGTCATCCAGTTTTGGAAGGATGAAGTCGACAGCAGCCTGGGCAACGGCCTGCTTGAGTTGATCTTGAGTCATACGGGCTCCGGAACGGGACTGAAAACAGAAAGCACGCATTATACGGTGATGTGCACCGGATCGAACGCCCCAATGGGTGCTGTTTGGCAGTTATCCACAGAACCCGTGAAAGCGTACGGGTGATGCTATTCCCCATCGATGAAGGATGAATTACTAGCAACAAATGACTTTTTGGTTATTAACAAATAGCTTCTTATTCCTTAGCGAATCTAAAAAGCGTCCCTATACTGACTCGGTAACACACCTACAGCAGGAGGCGCACCCCCATGGGAAACGAGTCGATTCGCTATTTGATAGTGCCGGGCTGGCAAGGTTCGTCTGACGATCATTGGCAGACCCACTGGCAAAACAGCTTGCCGAACAGTGCCCGTGTGGAGCAGGCCGACTGGCTGACGCCGCGCCTTGAAGACTGGGTTGCAGCACTCGCCGAGGCCATCGCCTGCGACGATACACCGGTCATCTTGATTGCCCATAGCTTGGGCTGCATCACCGTCGCGCATTGGGCCCAGCGTGCGCCTGCCAGCCAGCTCAGACAGGTGCGCGGGTCTTTACTGGTCGCCCCAGCCGATGTCGAACGACCCGCCTGCGCCCCGGCCTTGCGTAACTTTGCACCGATCCCTGCTCAGCGTTTGCCGTTCCCTAGTCAGATTGTCAGCTCAGACAATGACGCAGCGGTCAGCGCCACCCGGGCAATGGACTTCGCTCAGCAATGGGGCGCCAAGATCGGAATTATCAGCGGTGCCGGTCATATCAACGTCAAATCCGGGCATCAACGCTGGGAGCAAGGGTTCGCTTACCTCTATCACCTGCAAACCCGCATCGAGCACGACGCCCTGCGCCGCGCGTAATTTTTAGTAACGCCCGCGCCCACCCCCCGGCGGCGGGCGGGAGCCTGTCATGAGCCTGCACGAAACCTTTGGCCAGCCGTTGCTGACCTTTCCCGACGCTGAAAAAAGCCCACTAAGCATCCGCGCCAAGGCACTGGTGTTTGTCGACCCGCGCTCGCGTCAGTTGCGCGACGACCTGGAGCGTTTAGCCCCGCGAGCGCTGCCCGTTTTGATACGCGGAGAAACCGGCAGCGGCAAGGAACTGCTCGCCCGTCACATTCACCGTGCCAGCGACCGTACAGGTCTGTTTGTGTCAGTGAACTGCGGGGCAATCAGCCCAACTTACGCCGACGCGGAGCTGTTCGGCTACGCCCCCGGCGCGCACACCAGTTCGGCCAGCAGCCGCGCCGGGTGGTTCGGCTCCGCCAATGGCGGCACCTTGTACCTGGATGAAATCGGCGATTTGCCACAGGCCATTCAGGTCAAACTGCTGGCCGCGCTTGAAACCCATGAAGTAACGCGGGTAGGGGCCCACCTCCCCAACCCGGTGGATGTACGTCTGGTGGCCGCTACCAGCATTGATCTGGCACAAGCAGTAAAGGCCGGCAAGTTCCACGAGCGGTTGTACCACTACCTCAGTGAAGGCCGCCTTGACTTGCCGGCTTTACGTGAGCGGGTGGGCGATATTATGTCGTTGGCCGAATACTTTTTAGGTATCTACAGCCAGCGTTTGAATCTGCCGGTGCCGTTTATCAGTGACAGCGCGCAACGCGTACTGGAGCGCCATAGTTGGCCGGGTAATACCCGGGAGCTGGAGAATGTGATTCATTTTGCGTTGCTGGTGAGCACGGGCGATGAGATTTTGCCGGAGCATTTAAATCTGCCTGATTCACTCAGCCAGATTGAGGCCTTCGTCCAAGGTGCGACGGCGCAGGAATTGGCGGCTCTAAAAAAATTGCTGGCTTAAGCCTCAAAAGGCAAGTGAACAAAATGGAATAAGAAGCTGAATAAATATTATTGTTCGGGAATAAAGATTCTCGGTATTGTCCGCTTCGTCTTCCAAAAAACGTCACCCAAGCGGTCACTCACTTAAGGGCATTGCATGAAAAAGGTTCTGTTGTTTACCGCATTGGCGGCTGCTTTAACGGCAGGCCTGGCACAAGCAGGCGAAAAACTGGTAGTGGCTGCGACCCCGGTACCGCACGCCGAAATCCTTGAGCTGATCAAGCCGACCCTCGCCAAAGAAGGCGTTGACCTGGAAATCAAGGTGTTCACTGATTACGTGCAGCCCAATGTGCAGCTCGCGCAGAAGCACCTGGACGCCAACTATTTTCAGACAAAGCCTTATCTGGACAGCTTCAATAAAGGCAAAGGCACTGATCTGGAGACGGTGATCGGCGTTCACGTTGAACCGTTCGGTGGCTATTCTAAAAAATACAAAAGCCTGGCTGAACTGCCAGAGGGCGCAACCATCGCCATCCCGAATGAAGGCAGCAACAGCGGTCGCGCTTTGATTCTTCTGCAAAAAGCCGGTTTGATCGAGCTCAAAGACCCGACCAACGCTGTTTCTACCCCAAGGGACATCGCCAAGAACCCGCACAATTTCAAGTTTAAAGAACTTGAATCTGCCATGTTGCCGCGCGTACTTGATCAGGTTGACCTGGACATGATCAACACTAATTACGCACTGGATGCCGGTCTGAAGCCGAGCAAAGATGCACTGATCATCGAGGGCGCTGATTCGCCATACGTCAACTTCCTGGTGGCTCGCCCTGATAACAAGGACAGCGCGGCCATACAAAAACTGGCCAAGGCGCTGACCAGCCCTGAAGTAAAAGCGTTTATTGCCAAAAAATACGATGGTGCGGTGTTCCCGGCGTTCTAATTTAACCTGCACACCACAGAAAACGCCGACAGCATGATTATTGCTGTCGGCGTTTTTTTATTGTTTGCAAAACTACCTGCCCTTTTCAACAGGTAGTCAATAATTGGCCGAGGGTCGACTCTACAGCTCTATTACGTGAGGAGTCGCCATCATGGTCCAAAAAAAAGGTCTGATAAAAACTTATGACTACGACCCGCTTGACCGGCTTACGGGAATACACGCAGGACAAAAAAATCACGAGCAATTTTTCTATGATTGCGAGCGACTGATTACCGAGAAGGAAGGGGCGGTATCGCGTTCATTGATGCACGTTCAAAATCAATTGCTGGCGCAAGCATACGTTGATGATCAATCGCGTAAGACGACGCTGCTGAGTACCAACCGTCAGTGCAGTGTTTTACATTCAATTAGCCGCTCAAACATAATTACTCAGGCGTTCACTCCTTTTGGGCATCACCACATTCAGGAAGGGCTGACCGGTTTGCCGGGCTTTAATGGCGAGCGACCTGACCCGCTTACCGGCCACTATCATCTGGGCAAAGGTCATCGTGCTTATAACCCGCATCTGATGCGTTTCAACAGCCCCGACCAATTGAGTCCGTTCGGTGCTGGAGGCCTGAATGCCTACGCTTATTGTGCCGGGGACCCGGTTAATCGATCCGATCCCAGTGGCCGAGCCTCTATCAACGATATTCTTATCGCTGGGCTGGGCGTGATAGGCGTTTTGGGGGGCGGGCTCGGTCTGTATGCCACTCTAAAAGCCGCGCGTGCAATGAAAACAGCCAAGCTGAGTACCGCTGTAGCTGCAAAGGTCGCCGGCTCGGCGCTGACCATTTCTGGCGGTGTGGTCGGGGTTGTCCGACTATCAATGGGGGCCGCGGGAGAAGATACGGGTAAAAGCGGAATGGTGATTGCCAGCACCATTTTGGCTTTGTCGGGACTTGGACTTACAGCCTTTGGGACACGACTTGGAGTGGTTAACGCTCGTCGTCAGAAAAACCTTGGTAATCTTAAAACCATATCGAATTCGAATATCAGTAGCTCTGGGTCCAATACCCCTACAGTTGGCACGCCCCTGTCATCCACATCATCAGGGTCGCAAACGTCATTCAATAACAGTGCTTTAAATGCGCGTGCGTCAGCGCCGTTAGAGAGCCAAGTCCAGCAAGGCATGATCGATAAAAAAAATATACAGATCTTGGCCATGACTCGTAGAAGCATAAAAAAACAAATAACCTCCAGCAGCGGTCTTATTAGACGCGATTCAATTTGACCTGCCCCTACACCAAACCCGCTATTTCAGTTCAAGACCAGCGCTAATATAGAGTCACACAGTTACTGAACCCTGTTCTACGCTGTCAGTCGTATCGGAATGTTAATCAGCATCACGCAAAGGAGCTTGCATGGCGGGTCCACTGAACACGAGCATTTTGGGCTTGAGCCTGTTGGTATTCCTGACAGCGTGCAGCAAGGAAGGCCCCCAAGAGCCGCTGGCGCCGCGGGTATATGTTCAGCAGGTCACCACCCGCGAACTTGCGCCCCCCATTCAGCTCAGCGGTGATATTCAAGCGCGGGTTGAAACTCAGCTGTCCTTTCGCGTGGGTGGCAAGATTATCGAACGCAAGGTGGATGTGGGCGACCATGTCCAGGCCCATCAGGTGTTAGCCCGGCTTGACCCCAAAGACTTGAAAATTCAAGTCGAAACAGCACAAGCGGGCGTTTCAGCGCAACAAGCCCAAGTGGTGCAAACCCGTGCTGCTTTTATTCGCCAGCAAAAATTGCTGCCCAAGGGTTACACCAGCCAAAGCGAATACGATGCTGCCAATGCGGCGCAACTGAGCGCACAAAGTGCGTTGGCTGCGGCGCAGGCACAGCTGGCCAACGCCCGCGAACAACTCAGTTACGCTAATTTGGAAGCAGAAGCGCCGGGGGTGATTACGGCGCGTCAGGCCGAGGTCGGGCAAGTGGTGCAGGCCACCATGCCGATTTACACCCTGGCTCGGGATGGCGCCCGTGACGCGGTGTTTAACGTATATGAGTCGCTGTTTATCGAACCGCCTAAAGACCCTACCGTGCAGGTCACGTTGCTGAGCAACCCGGCCATCACCGTGAGCGGCCAAATTCGTGAAATCACCCCAACGGTGTCGGCACAAAGCGGCACCCTGCAAATCAAGGTGCAACTGGACGCACTGCCCAAAGGCATGGATTTAGGTTCGATAGTGACCGTTAACCTCACCCCGCACCCTAGCCCCAGCATCGAGTTGCCGTGGTCTGCCTTGACCAAAGACGTCAGCGAGCCCGCCGTGTGGATTACAGATGCGAAAAACAATGTGCGGCTCCAGCGCGTAAAAGTCGGTCGCTACCTGACCGGCAGCGTAATTATCAGCGAGGGCCTCAAGGATGGAGAAAACGTCGTGGTCGCAGGCGGTCAATTGTTACACCCCGGTATGAAGGTCGAAGTAGCACCGCTCCCGGCGCAAGGGGCTCAGTTATGAGCCGCCTGACCCGCCACCCGTTATGGCTGCTGCCACTGGCGGCCCTGCTGCTGGGCTGTTCCGAAAAAGAAGCACCTGAGCCCATTCGTCCGGCGTTGTATGTCGTAGCGCAACCCTTGCTCATCGACCATTTGGGACGCTTTGCCGGCACGATCGAAGCGCGCTACGAAAGCACCCTGGGTTTTCGGGTGCCGGGCCGTATCGTGCGGCGCAATTACGATGTCGGGGCGGTGGTCAAAGAGGGCGATATTCTGGCTAATCTCGACCCCACCGATCAGCAGAATCAGTTACGTGCAGCTCAGGGCGATCTGGCCAAAGTACAGGCCCAACTGATCAATGCCCAGGCCAACGCTCGTCGCCAGCAAGAGCTGTTTGACCGAGGTGTCGGCGCTCAGGCGCAATTGGACACGGCACAAGCGGATCTCAAAACAACGGCAGCCTCGGTGCAGCAAGCCCAAGCGGCCGTCAATCAGGCCAGGGACGAACTCAGCTACTGCAACCTGCGCGCTGACCATGACTCTGTGATCACTCAATGGCAGGCCGAGGCCGGGCAAGTGGTGAGCGTCGGTGAATCGGTAGTGACGCTGGCCCGTCCAGAGATCAAGGAAGCGGTGATTGATTTACCGGGGCCGTTGGCCGAAGCCCTGCCCAAAGGCATCGAATTCCGCGTCGCGGGTCAGCTCGATCCGAGCGTATACACCTTGGCCCATGTGCGTGAAATTGCTCCGCAAGCCGACAGTGCCACGCGCACCCGGCGCACTCGCTTGACCCTGGATCAAACGCCGCCAGCCTTTCGTCTGGGCAGTTCGGTCAGCGTGACCGTCAGCTCGCCCATTGCCGAGCACTACTCATTGCCGCTTACCGCCGTGCAAGAAACGGGCGGCCACACTCGCGTGTGGATCATCGACAAAACCAACCACACCGTCGCCCCTCGTGATGTCACCGTACTGCGCCGTGATCAGAAAACCGCATTGCTTGAAGGAGGGTTAAAAGCAGGCGATTACGTGGTCAGCTATGGCGTACACAGCCTCACCCCCGGACAGACCGTCAGACTCGATAAGGAAAGCGCGCAATGAATGGGAAGTTCAACCTGTCCGAGTGGGCGCTTAAGCATCAGTCGTTTGTCTGGTATTTGATGTTTATGGCCACGGTTGCCGGCATCTTTTCCTATATCAATCTGGGCCGTGCAGAGGACCCGTCCTTCGCCATCAAAACCATGGTGATTCAGGCCAAGTGGCCGGGCGCCACGGTCGATGAAACACGCCTGCAAATCACCGACCGTATCGAGAAAAAGCTCGAAGAGCTGGATTCCCTCGACTACGTACAAAGCTACACACGGCCGGGCGAATCGACCGTGTTTGTGTTCCTCAAAGACACCACTAAAGCGGATGCCATCCCGCATATCTGGTACGAGGTGCGCAAAAAAATCGGCGACATTCGCGGCGACTTTCCCCAAGGCATTCAAGGCCCGGGGTTCGACGATGAATTTGGTGATGTGTACGGCACCATCTTCGCCTTTACTGGCGATGGATTTACCATGCGCCAGTTGCGCGATTACGTCGAAAAGGTACGCACCGGCATTCGCGACGTGCCCAATCGCGGCAAGATCATGACCATTGGCGAGCAGGACGAAACCTTCTACCTGGATTTCTCCACACGCAAACTGGCCGCGCTGGGCCTCGATCAACAGCAAGTGCTCGAAAGTCTGCAAGCACAGAATGCCGTGACCCCGGCGGGTGTTATCGAGGCGGGGCCGGAGCGCATGTCCGTGCGTACCTCGGGCCAATTTCACAGCGTGGCCGACCTTGAGGCGGTCAACCTGCGAGTCAATGACCGATTTTATCGACTGGCCGACGTTGCAGACATTAGTCGCGGTTACGTTTACCCGGCCACGCCGATGTTCCACTACAACGGAAAACCCGCCATCGGGCTGGCCATTGCCATGGTCGATGGCGGCAACATCCAGGAGTTCGGCCAACAACTGCAACAACGCATCAACGACCTGACCGCAGAGCTGCCGGTAGGCGTGGACGTGCACATGGTGTCTGATCAGGCGCAAGTGGTGGAGGTGGCCGTGAGCGGCTTTACCAGTGCGTTGTTTGAAGCGGTGATCATCGTACTGGCCGTGAGTTTTATCAGCCTTGGCCTGCGCGCAGGGCTGGTGGTGGCTATCTCGATCCCGTTAGTGTTGGCCCTGGTGTTCGTGTTCATGGAGTTCACCGGCATTGCCATGCAGCGCGTGTCGCTGGGTGCACTGATCATCGCCCTCGGCCTGCTGGTGGACGACGCAATGATCACCGTAGAAATGATGATCACGCGGCTCGAACTGGGCGAAACCAAGGAACAGGCCGCGACTTTCGCCTACCACTCCACAGCGTTTCCGATGCTCACCGGCACGCTGGTCACGGTGGCTGGCTTTGTGCCCATCGGCCTCAACAACAGCTCGGCGGGGGAGTACACCTTCACCCTGTTCGCCGTGATTGCCGTCGCAATGTTGGTCTCCTGGGTGGTGGCGGTTTTATTCGCCCCCGTCCTGGGCGTGCATATCCTCAGCGCCAAGGTCAAACCCAAGCCCGAAAAGCCGGGCCGATTGGCCCATGCCTTCGACACCGGCTTGTTGTGGTGCATGCGCAATCGCTGGTGGACCATTGGCGCGACGGTACTGATGTTTGTGTTGTCGATCGTCGGCATGACGTTTGTACAAAATCAGTTCTTTCCTGCCTCTGACCGACCGGAAATTCTGGTAGACCTGAACTTGCCACAAAATGCCTCAATTGAAGAAACCCTCAAAGTGACCCAGCGCTTTGAAGACACCCTCAAGGGAGACCCGGACATCGTGCGCTGGAGTTCCTATATCGGGGAAGGGGCGATTCGTTTCTATCTGCCATTGGACCAGCAACTGCAAAACCCTTTCTATGCTCAACTGGTGATTGTCAGCACCGGACTGGAAAGCCGCGACGTTCTGATGGAACGTCTGAACAAACGCCTGCGCGAAGATTTCGTCGGGGTCGGCAGCTTTGTCCACACCCTCGAATTGGGCCCGCCAGTCGGGCAGCCTCTGCAATATCGGGTCAGCGGCAGCAATGTCGATCTGGTACGCAAATATTCTCTGGAACTGGCTTCGGTACTCGACGCCAACCCCAACGTGGGCGAAACCATTTTTAACTGGAACGAACCAGGCAAGGTGCTGCGCGTCGACATTGCTCAGGACAAGGCCCGCCAGTTCGGGTTGTCGTCCGAAGACGTTGCCCACGTGATGAACAGCATTGTCAGCGGCGCGGCCGTGAGTCAGGTCAAAGACGATATTTACCTGATCAACATCGTCGGCCGGGCGATTGGCAATGAACGCGACACCCCGCAAACCCTGCTTAACCTGCAGATCACCACACCAAGCGGCACCTCCATCCCGCTGCTGGCGTTTGCCACCGTGCGCTATGAACTGGAGCAACCGCTGATCTGGAGCCGTGACCGCATCCCGACCTTGACCCTCAAGGCCTCGGTACGCGGTTCAATTCAACCGACGGATCTGGTTGCGCTGCTTAAACCTGAGGTCGATAAATTCGCCGCCAACCTGCCCCAAGGCTACACCCTGCAAACCGGCGGCACGGTCGAACAAAGCGCCAAGGCCCAAGGGCCTATCGCCAAAGTGGTGCCCTTGATGCTGTTTCTGATGGCCACCTTCCTGATGATCCAGCTACAAAGCGTGCAGAAAATGTTCATCGTGGTGAGTGTCGCGCCGCTAGGCCTGATCGGTGTGGTACTGGCGCTGGTACCCACGGGTACGCCGATGGGTTTTGTGGCGATATTGGGGATATTGGCGCTGGTGGGCATCATCGTGCGTAACTCGGTGATTCTGGTCACCCAGATCGACCAGTACGAACGGGACGGCTACGACCCTTGGCATGCCGTGCTGCAAGCCACCCAGCACCGTCGCCGGCCGATTTTGTTGACTGCTGCGGCGGCCAGCTTGGGCATGATCCCCATCGCCCGAGACGTGTTCTGGGGGCCGATGGCCTACGCCATGATCGGCGGCATCATCTCCGCCACGTTGCTCACCCTGTTGTTCCTGCCAGCGCTGTACGTGGCCTGGTACAAAATCAAGGAGAGTAAAGACGCACCGCCTGCGCATGCTATCCAACTTAGTAAACCCTAGTAGTCTCTGACGAAGGCTGCAATCGAGCGCGAAGCGGTCGAAAATGAGACACCTTGTTGTGTCAGGTTTTGGGCGGTAATACCGCCCATCGCAGCCTTCGTTCCTGGTCAGCGGCTACAGGTTTGCGTGATTACAGGGATTATTGTGAATTTACGAATACCGCTATGAAATCCACCCTCTTTATCCTTGAAAACCGACATGTAAACCTAGCCCCACGCCTTAGACATTACGGAGTGTTGCCATGAGTACAGCCAACCCAAAAGTCGCCCTTATTACGGGTGCTTCGCGCGGTATCGGCGCCGTCATCGCCCAACAGCTGGCCAAAGAGGGTTTTGCTGTCGTCATCAACTACGCCAACAGTGCCAGTGAAGCTACAGCGCTGGTGACAGAGCTGCGCGAGGCCGGGCATCAAGCCATTGCGGTGCAGGCCAATGTGGCCAATGCCAACGACGTGGCCCGGTTGTTTGATGAAACCGAACAACAGTTGGGCAAGGTTGATGTGTTGATCAATAACGCCGGTGTGCTCAAGGTTCTACCCTTGGCTCAGCACAGCGACGAAGATTTTGAACAGACTTTTAACATCAACACACGAGGCACCTTCAACACCTTGCGTGAGGCGGCCACCCGGCTGAACAGCGGCGGGCGAATCGTTAATTTTTCCAGCAGCACGGTGGGCATGAACCTGCCCGGTTATGCGGTGTATATCGCCAGCAAGGCGGCGGTAGAATCGCTGACTCACGTGTTTGCCAAAGAATTACGAGGTCGGCAAATCACCGTCAACGCCGTCGCACCAGGGCCGGTGGCGACTGAATTATTTATGCACGGCAAGACCGAAGAACAAATTGAGGCGTTTTCAAAAATGCCGCCTCTGGAACGTTTAGGCCAGCCGCAAGACATTGCCAATATCGTCTCGTTTCTGGTGAGCCCGGCGGCGGCATGGGTCAACGGGCAAGTATTAAGGGGCAATGGCGGGTTGGTTTAGGCCGTTAATGGCCGTTGATACAGGCCACACCCACAAAAAAGCCGCTTTTCAGCGGCTTTTTTTTGCGCAAGATCGTTTATTTCAAACCCGACATTTTCTCGATGGCTGACTTCAACTCGGCATCTGAACATTCAGAACACGTGCCTTTAGGCGGCATGGCGTTCAGCCCGGTAATGGCCTTGGCCAAAAGGCCATCCAGCCCGCCTTCCTTGTCGGCACGTTCTTTCCAGGCCGCGGTATCACCCACTTTAGGCGCACCCAACAAGCCAATGCTGTGGCAGGCAGTGCAATGTGTGGCAATGATGTCATCAGCCGATTTGGCGCCACCGCCAGCAGACACGGCAACATCCATCCCTTGGCATTCCTGACCCTGGACACACACTTTACCCACCGGTTCGAGACGCTTGGCAATGTCATCGTTGGTAGAGGCTTGAGCGTTGACGGCCCACAGGGTTAACACGGCTGCTGGTACGGCCAGCATGTTCATAATCAGGTTCACGCGTTCACCCTCAATGGTGGCTATTCACGCCCACAACCACGGTTTTGCAGGCGGCGAAAGTATAACGGTTAGCCCGCCACTCCGAAACAACCCTATATTTAAAGGGGGCTTTAGAGGAAGCGAAATACAGCAACGGGGGCCTCTGCAAGTAGCAGGGCGCCTCTTTTCTTAGAAATTTGCCGGCGTGGCTGCGCTGATTAGCCGCGCTGCCACGTCAAACGGGTTACGGAAACGGTGTGGCTTGGCGCTTTCAAAATAATAGCTGTCGCCCGCCTCAAGCACGAAAGTCTCAAGACCTACGGTCAATTCCAGCCGGCCTTCAACCAAAATGCCGGTTTCTTCGCCTTCATGGGTCAGCATTTCATCCCCGGTATCTGCGCCCGGTGGATAAATTTCGTTCAGAAAGGCAATCGCCCGACTCGGATGGGCCCTACCGACCAATTTCATGGTCACGGCGCCATCAGATATATCGATCAGTTCATTGGCTTTGTAGACAATCTGCGTCGGTTTTTCCTGAAGGATTTCTTCGGAAAAAAACTCGACCATAGACATGGGAATGCCACTCAGCACTTTTCTCAGGGAGCTTATTGAAGGGCTCACGCTGTTCTTTTCGATCATCGAAATAGTGCTGTTGGTGACGCCCGCGCGCTTGGCGAGTTCACGCTGTGACAGGCCTTTGAGTTTGCGGATGGATTGCAGTCGTTCACCGACGTCCAATGCGGGAGCCTCCTAGGGATCAGATTCAGGTCGAGAAGTCGCCATCATGGCGATAGCGTTCAGTATTTACAACACTTCGACTTCAAACCTGTGCGCCCTGTTGGCCCCACACGTTGACTACAACCTATCAGGCCCCGGAATAGACGCGTGGCACCCGTTTCAGGTTGCAAAATATGTGATAAGGAATGGTGTCCGCCTGGGCAGCCACTTCGCTGGCGAGAATGTTTTTACCCCACAACTCAACGGTTGAACCGAGACCGGCGTGCGGCACATCGGTCAAGTCGATGCACAGCATGTCCATCGAAACGCGGCCCAACAACTGGCTACGAACACCGTCCACCAACACTGGAGTGCCCGTGGGCGCCTGACGCGGGTAGCCGTCGGCATACCCCATCGCTACCACGCCAATACGCATCGGTTTCGAGGTAATAAATTTGGCGCCATACCCCACGGGTTCGCCCGCCGGTAATTCACGGACGCAAATGACTTTGGATTCCAGCGTCATGACTGGTTGCAGGCGCGCGGCGACAGCCTGCGGCTCTTCAAAAGGCGAGGTTCCGTAGAGCATCAGCCCAGGACGTACCCAATCACTCGGTACCCTCGGCCAACCCAGCACAGAAGGCGAATTGCGCAAACTGATTTCAGCTGTGAGAGCAGCGCGAGCGCCGAGAAATACAGCCACTTGTTCGACACTGCGCACGCTGCCCAGCTCATCGGCGCGGGCAAAGTGGCTCATCAATACGATTTTGGAAACATTGGCGCTGGCTTGCAGTCGCTGATACGCGGCCTGGTAATCGCTTGGATGCAAGCCGACCCGGTGCATGCCGCTGTCCAGTTTTAACCACACGTGAATCGGTTTGCTCAGCGCGGCCTGTTCAACAGCGTCGAGCTGCCACAAGGAATGGACGACGCACCACAGGTCATTTTCAACGATCAGTGGCAGCTCATCGGCTTCAAAAAAACCTTCGAGCAGCAACACCGGCGCGCGAATACCGGCAGCTCGCAACTCCAGCGCTTCTTCGATACAGGCGACAGCAAAACCATCGGCCTCGGCTTCAAGCGCCCGCGCACATTGCACAGCACCATGACCGTAGGCATCGGCCTTGATCACAGCGAGCGCCTTGGCTCCTGTCACCTCACGGGCCAGTTGGTAGTTATGACGCAGGGCTTGAAGGTCGATCAGGGCACGGGCTGGGCGCATGGCGGCGGACTTCTAACGGCTATTGAATAAAAAAGCGGCGCTAGTTCGTGGCAAGCCACGCGCTGCACCGCAAGAGGGACTCTTTACTGCATCGATGGATCTAGGGCAGCGCGGCGATAACGGACAGTTCAACCAGAATTTCCGGTTCGCACAGCTTGGCTTCGACGGTCGCGCGGGCAGGCGCCACGCCTTTAGGCAGCCATTGATCCCACACACGGTTCATGGCCACAAAGTCGGCGTCGATGTCTTTCAGGTAAATGGTCACTGAGAGAATGCGCGTAATGTCGGTGCCTGCCAAATCCAGCAAATGCTCGATATTTTTCAATGTTTCACGGGTTTGCTGCTCAACCCCGGCGCTCATGTCATCGCCCACTTGGCCGGACAGGTAAACAGTGCCGTTATGAGCCACAATCTGGCTCATGCGTTCATTGGTGAGCTGGCGCTGGATTGCCATGTTTTGCAGTCTCCTGGTGGTTTCCGTAACGGGAAATATCAAGGCCTTCGGCGCTGATTTGTGGCGTCTTTTTAGCCATCACGTCAGCGAGGAAGCGACCGGAGCCGCAGGCCATGGTCCAGCCGAGTGTGCCATGACCGGTGTTCAGGAACAGATTTTTAAACGGGGTGGCGCCCACAATGGGCGTGCCATCCGGTGTGGTCGGCCGCAAACCCGTCCAGAAGCTGGCTTGAGACAAATCACCGCCCTGAGGATAAAGGTCGTTGACGATCATCTCCAGCGTTTCACGTCGACGCGGGTTCAACGACAGGTCAAAACCGGCTATTTCAGCCATGCCGCCAACGCGGATGCGGTTATCGAAACGGGTAATGGCGACCTTGTAGGTTTCATCCAGAATCGTTGAAGTCGGCGCCATTGCCGGGTTGGTGATCGGGATAGTCATCGAATAACCCTTGAGTGGGTATACCGGCGCCTTGATCCCCAGCGGCTTGAGCATCTGCGGTGAGTAGCTACCCAATGCGAGGACATAGCGGTCAGCGGTTTCGAGCTTACCGTCGATCATCACGCCATTGATGCGATCGCCCGCGTAGTCCAGACGCTGAATGTCCTGACCGAAACGGAATTCAACACCCAGATTTTTAGCCATTTCAGCCAGGCGCGTGGTGAACATCTGACAATCGCCCGTCTGGTCATTGGGCAGGCGCAGAGCACCGGCCAGAATGTCGGTCACACTGGCCAGCGCTGGCTCAACCCGAGCAATACCGGCGCGGTCGAGCAGCTCGAACGGAACGCCTGACTCCTTGAGCACGGCAATGTCTTTGGCGGCACCATCGAGCTGAGCCTGAGTTCGAAACAATTGCGTCGTACCGAGGTTGCGCGCCTCGTAGGCAATACCGGTTTCAGCGCGCAGTTCATCAAGGCAGTCGCGGCTGTATTCGGACAGGCGAACCATGCGCTCCTTGTTGACGGCATAACGGCTGGCGGTGCAGTTGCGCAGCATCTGCGCCATCCACAGATATTGATCAATATTGGCAGTAGCCTTGATCGCCAGAGGCGCGTGGCGCTCCAGCAGCCACTTGATCGCTTTGAGGGGTACGCCGGGTGCAGCCCACGGCGAGGCATAGCCAGGAGAGACCTGACCGGCGTTGGCAAAGCTGGTTTCCATTGCAACGGCTGGCTGACGGTCGACAACCACGACGTCGAAACCGGCCCGGGCCAGATAATAGGCGCTGGCAGTACCAATGACGCCGCCACCCAATACCATAACTCGCATATTTATTTCCCTCATCGCGGCCCGCCGCAGACGTTTATTGTTCAAAGCGAAGATGAGCGCAGTATAAGAAGCAATGGCCAGTGGATTTCACCGTATAAGTAGCTATATTTGGAGACAATTCTCGGCAAAAACGCTTTTTACAAAGGAGAATCTCCTATGCGCACAAATCATCAAACAAAGCGTGAACTGGACAAGATAGATCGCAACATTTTGCGCATCTTGCAGGCAGATGGGCGCATCTCATTTACCGAGTTGGGCGACAAGGTCGGGCTGTCGACCACGCCTTGCACAGAGCGGGTACGCAGGCTGGAACGTGAAGGCATCATCATGGGCTACAACGCGCGGCTCAACCCGCAGCATTTGCAGGGCAGCTTGCTGGTATTTGTCGAGATCAGCCTGGATTACAAGTCAGGCGATACCTTTGATGAGTTCCGTCGCGCCGTGTTGAAGCTGCCCCATGTGCTGGAGTGCCATCTGGTGTCGGGGGATTTCGACTACCTGGTAAAAGCGCGTATCAGCGAGATGGCCTCGTACCGCAAATTGCTGGGCGATATTTTGCTCAAACTGCCCCATGTGCGTGAATCCAAAAGCTATATCGTGATGGAAGAAGTGAAGGAAAGTTTGTGCTTGCCGATCGCGGACTGACCGGGGCCCTCACCCCAACCCTCTCCCATAGGGAGAGGGAGCTCGATTGTGGTGTTACACAGATCTGTTTTTGCCTTTAGTCCCTTCTCCCTTTGGGAGAGGGTTAGGGTGAGGGGCCTTTAAACCAGCACCTGCCGCGTACTGGCGATGTACTCATGCACCAGCTTTTCCGCACTCGGGTGAATCATCTCGACCGGACGACGACCATTCGGACACGGCAAGGTCGGGGTCGTCCCGAACAAACGACAGATCAATGGGCGCTCTTCATACACCGTGCAGCCTTGAGGCCCCAGGTGTACACAATTCAGTTCATCCATTGCAGCCTCTTGCTCTGCCGCCGTTTTACGCGGCAAGCGGGCCATTTCTTCGGATGAGGTGGTCACTGGCCCACAGCAATCATGGCAACCCGGCACGCAATCGAATGACGGAATTTGCTGCCTGAGAAAGCGGATTTTATGACTGTTGCAGCTCATCTAAGGCTTACCGGATGTGAAAAGGCCGCAAAGTCTGCCCCAAAAGCCACGCAATGAACAACGCCGTCTGGCTGTTCTTGCCCCATGTGAATGGCACGGCTTATGCTCCGTAAAATTTTCCAAACACACATAATCGGGATTACGCACATGAACGCCCCTGTTCAGCGCAGCCAGCACACCACCTCTTACTACGCCGCCAGCAGCCTGCCGCAGCCTGACCATCCGGTGCTGCAAGGCGAGTGGGTGGCCGATGTCTGCGTCGTGGGCGGCGGCTTTTCCGGGCTCAATACGGCACTGGAACTGGCCGAACGCGGCATGAGCGTCATCTTGCTCGAAGCTCACAAAATCGGCTGGGGCGCCAGCGGCCGTAACGGCGGTCAACTCATTCGCGGTGTCGGCCACGGCCTTGAGCAGTTTGAAGGCGTCATCGGCAAGGAAGGCGTGCGGCAAATGAAACTGATGGGCCTGGAGGCGGTGGAAATCGTTCGCCAGCGCGTCGAGCGTTTCAATATTGCCTGCGACCTGACATGGGGTTATTGCGACCTGGCCAATAAGCCTCGAGATCTGGAAGGTTTTGCCGAAGAGGCCGATGAGCTGCGCAGCTTGGGTTATCGCCACTCAACGCGCTTGCTGCAAGCCAGCGAAATGCGCAGCGTAGTGGGTTCTGACCGCTATGTGGGCGGTTTGATAGACATGGGCTCAGGCCATTTGCACCCGCTGAACCTGGCGTTGGGCGAAGCGGCGGCGGCGCAGCAACTGGGCGTTCAACTGTTCGAAAACTCCGCCGTTACCCACATCGACTATGGCCCTGAAGTGAAGGTTCATACGGCTTTAGGGACGGTGCGGGCGAAAAGTCTGGTACTGGGCTGTAATGCCTACTTGAAAGACCTCAACCCGCAACTCAGTGGCAAAGTGCTGCCTGCGGGCAGTTACATCATCGCCACCGAGCCATTAAGTGAAGCCCAGGCCCACGCCTTGTTGCCGCAAAACATGGCCGTGTGTGATCAGCGTGTGGCGCTGGATTACTACCGGCTTTCGGCGGATCGGCGTTTGTTGTTTGGCGGCGCGTGTCATTACTCGGGACGCGACCCGCACGATATTGGCGCTTACATGCGTCCGAAAATGCTCGAGGTATTCCCGCAGCTGGCTGACGTGAAAATCGACTACCAATGGGGCGGCATGATTGGCATCGGCGCCAACCGTTTGCCACAGATTGGCCGGTTGCACGATCAACCAAACGTGTACTACGCCCAGGCTTATTCGGGTCACGGCGTGAATGCCACCCATTTGGCGGGCAAGTTACTGGCCGAAGCCATCAGCGGACAGCACAGTGATGGTTTCGACTTATTCGCGAAAGTCCCGCATATAACCTTCCCCGGCGGCAAATACCTGCGCTCACCCTTGTTGGCGCTGGGCATGCTGTGGCATCGCCTGAAAGAGCTGCGTTAAGGATTTATGAGCGCCAAAACGGCTTGCAGCCTTCTCGCCGAGCCTGCTCTTGATTCAATCCAACGTCGCGCAGTTGATCAGCATCCAAAGTGCGCAAGACACGGCGCGTATTGAAGCGATGCGCAAATAAACCCCAGCGCCCCAAACCGGTGGGGGCACTGCGGGGTTGCAAAACGTCCTTTACTGCGTCGTGCTCGGCTTCTAACTGAGGGCCGTGCAACGTCAGGCGCACATCGCTCAAACCATTCATCAGGCAGCTCCTTTTGACTCAGGTGACAGGAGTCAGCATGATGGCCGCGAGCTAAAAACCATGACAGATTCAGCAAGTAGTTATTAAAGCCATACAGAAACCGTTGCCAAGGCACTGAATCCTCTGTTTTCGTGCCATCTGTACTGCTTATTTTTCAGAGAGTCCGGCCATGACCCTTTATGTAAACCTTGCAGACCTACTGGGCACGCGCATCGAGCAGGGGTTTTACCGGCCCGGCGACCGCTTGCCTTCGGTCCGAGCCTTAAGCGCCGAGCACGGTGTGAGCCTGAGCACCGTGCAGCAGGCTTACCGCTTATTGGAGGACAACGGTCTGGCCATACCTCGCCCGAAATCAGGCTACTTTGTGCCGATGGAGCGTGAGCTGCCGGCCCTGCCGGGCATGGGCAAACCTGCCCAGCGGCCCGTAGAAATTTCTCAGTGGGAACAGGTGCTGGAGTTGGTGCGTTCGGTGCCACAAAAGGACGTCATTCAGTTAGGTCGCGGCATGCCCGACGTCACCACGCCCACGTTGAAACCTCTGCTACGCAGCTTGGCGCAGATCAGTCGGCGTCAGGATGCGCCAGGGCTGTATTACGACAATGTGTACGGCGTGCTGGGCCTGCGCGAGGAATTGGCGCGCTTGCTGCTCGACTCGGGCTGCCAGTTGGGTGCCGATGATCTGGTGATTACTACGGGTTGTCATGAAGCGCTGTCCTGCAGCATTCGGGCGGTGTGCGAACCGGGCGATATTGTGGCCGTAGACTCGCCCAGTTTTCACGGGGCCATGCAAACCCTCAAAGGCCTGGGCATGAAGGCGCTGGAAATTCCTACCGACCCGCTGACCGGCATCAGCCTTGACGCCTTGGAGCTGGCACTGGAGCAATGGCCGATCAAGGCCATCCAGCTCACCCCAAGTTGTAATAACCCGCTGGGATACATCATGCCCGAGGCACGCAAGCGGGCGCTTGTGACGCTGGCGCAGCGCTTTGATGTGGCCATTATCGAAGACGATGTGTACGGCGAACTGGCTTACACCTACCCACGTCCGCGCACCATCAAGTCATTCGACGACGATGGCCGCGTGCTGTTGTGCAGCTCGTTTTCCAAGACGTTGGCCCCAGGGTTACGTGTGGGTTGGGTTGCGCCGGGACGCTATCTGGAGCGTGTGCTGCACATGAAATACATCAGCACCGGCTCCACGGCACCCCAGCCGCAACTGGCGGTGGCCGACTTTTTGAAAAACGGGCACTTCGAGCCACATCTGCGCAAAATGCGCACTCAATATCAGCGTAATAGAGACCTGATGCTGGGCTGGGTGAGCCGCTACTTCCCCGCCGGTACTCGCGCCAGCAGGCCCCAGGGCAGCTTTATGCTGTGGCTCGAACTGCCGGAAGGCTTTGACAGTTTGCGCCTCAATCGACTGTTGCTTGGCCAAGGCGTACAGATCGCCGTGGGCAGCATTTTTTCTGCATCGGGCAAGTACCGTAACTGCTTGCGGATGAACTACGCTGCCAAGCCTACGCTTGAGGTTGAAGAAGCCGTGCGTAAGGTCGGGGCCGCGGCGAGCACGCTGTTGATCGACGAGGTTGAACCTGCGCACAGTTGAGCGGGGCATCGCATGCTGAAATCACTCTGCATACTGGCCTTCGCACTGTTATTGGGAGGGTGCAGCACCTTGGATGAACCCCGGCAATCGAGCCAGGCTACGCCTGCGGCGACGTCATCCTTTGGGCGGTCAATCCAGCATCAGGCCGCGGCTTATAATGGCCGCTCGGGTTTTCGCTTGCTGCCCAACAGCAGCGAGGCCTTCCGGGCGCGCGCCGAGCTGATCCGCAGGGCGCAAAGCAGCCTGGATTTGCAGTACTACATTGTCCATGACGGCTTGAGCACTCGCATGCTGGTGGATGAACTGCTCAAGGCGGCAGACCGTGGCGTGCGCGTGCGCATGCTGCTCGATGACACGGCAAGCGATGGGCTGGACGAGATTCTGGCAACGCTGGCAGCCCATCCCAATGTTCAGGTTCGCGTGTTCAACCCGCTGCAACTGGGCCGTAGCACTGGCGTGACCCGGGCTGTGGGTCGTCTGTTCAACCTTTCACGCCAACACCGGCGCATGCATAACAAACTATGGCTGGCCGACAACAGTGCGGCGATTGTCGGCGGACGCAATTTGGGCGATGAGTATTTCGATGCACAGCCTGACCTGAACTTTACCGACATCGATTTGCTGGGCGTTGGCCCGGTGGCCGAACAATTGGGGCATAGCTTCGACCAATACTGGAACAGCGCCCTGAGCCAACCCATTGGCGATTTTGTCTCGACCCGCCTTTCAACTCAGGAGCTGGCACAGGCCCGTGCTGTACTGGAAGCGTCGCTCAAACGGGCGAAACAGAGCAACCCTACGCTCTATCAACAACTGGCCTCGTATGAAACCAATCCGCAGTTGGATGTATGGCGCAAAAACCTTATCTGGGCCTGGAATCAGGCACTTTGGGATGCTCCGAGCAAGGTATTGGCCAAGGATGAGCCTGATCCGCATTTATTGCTGACAACCCAGCTGGCCCCGGATCTGGCGGCGGTGAACAAAGAACTGATTTTAGTCTCAGCCTATTTTGTACCGGGTGAAACAGGCCTGGTGTACCTCACCGGCCGGGCAGACGCTGGCGTCGATGTACGTTTATTGACCAATTCGCTGGAAGCCACCGATGTGCCCGCCGTGCATGGCGGGTACGCACCGTATCGCAAGGCATTGCTTGAGCATGGCGTGAAATTGTTCGAGCTGCGCCGCCAGCCGGGCAGCACCAGCGGCAGCGGGCCCCATTTGTTCAAGACCAGCCTGAGCAGTGACTCCAGCTTGCACAGCAAAGCCATGATCTTCGATCAGCAAAAGTCATTTATCGGCTCATTCAACTTCGACCCGCGTTCCGGATTGTGGAACACCGAGGTCGGCGTGTTGGTTGATAGCCCTGAGCTGGCCGCTCAAGCCCGCGAACTGGCGTTGCAGGGCATGGCCCCCGAGCTCAGTTATGAGGCGATTCTGGAGCAGGGAAACATCGTCTGGGTGACTGAAGACAATGGCCAGTTGCACACCTTGCGCCATGAGCCGGGCAACTGGTGGCGCCGACTTAATGCGTGGTTCAGCAAACGTGTCGGGCTGGAGAAGATGCTCTGAGCACCGGGGGAGTCGGCGAGTTCAAGGCCATAAAAAACCTCGCTTCCCATTGAAGAGAAGCGAGGTTTTCAGGGTACGGCCTTAAACCGCGTTTGGCGATTTTGGACGGCGTACATCCGGTTGCTTCCAGGACTCGGCCATTGATTCGTCGATGGCTTGCTGGATGGATTTTTTACGGTGTTCTTCTGCGCGGCGGCTGAAGAACCACACCAGGAAAGTGACCAGCGAGACGGCCAGCAGAATCAAGCTGGCCACCGCGTTGATCTCGGGTTTAACCCCCAGACGGACCGCCGAGAACACTTCCATCGGCAAAGTCGTCGACCCCGGCCCGGACACAAAGCTGGCCAGAACCAGATCGTCCAGCGACAGGGCAAAGGACATCATTGCCCCTGCTGCCAGCGATGGCGCGATCATCGGAATAGTGATCAGAAAGAACACTTTCCAGGGCTTGGCGCCCAAGTCCATGGCAGCTTCTTCAATCGACAGGTCCAGCTCTCGCAAGCGCGCAGACACCACGACCGCCACATAGGCCGCACAGAACGTTGTGTGGGCGATCCAGATGGTGACGATACCGCGCTCCTGCGGCCAGCCAATCATCTGCGCCATGGCCACGAACAGCAGCAACAGCGAGAGACCGGTGATCACTTCAGGCATCACCAGCGGCGCGGTTACCAACCCACCGAACAACGTGCGGCCCTTGAAGTGCGAGATACGCGTCAGCACAAAGGCCGCCAACGTCCCCAGTGCCACCGCTGCAATCGCCGTGTAAAAGGCGATTTCCAGTGAGCGCATCACCGAGCCCATCAGTTGCGTGTTGTCCAGAAGGCCCGTGTACCACTTCAGCGACCAGCCGCCCCACACCGTCACCAGCTTGGAGGCGTTGAACGAGTAGATCACCAGAATCAGCATCGGCAGGTAGATGAACAACAACCCCGCGACCAACATAAAGCTAGAAAAACGGAAGCGATTCATATCTTGCCCTCCAGTTCTTTAGCCTGGCTGCGGTTGAACAGAATGATCGGCACGATCAGGATTGCCAGCATCACCACGGCAAGCGCGGACGCTACAGGCCAGTCACGGTTGTTGAAGAACTCTTGCCACAACACTTTACCGATCATCAGCGTTTCCGGGCCCCCCAGCAGTTCCGGGATCACGAACTCGCCCACCACCGGAATGAACACCAGCATGCAGCCGGCAATGATGCCGTTTTTAGAGAGCGGGACGGTGATTTTCCAGAAGCTGTTGAAGGTGCTTGAGCCCAAGTCAGACGCCGCTTCCAGCAAACTGTGATCGTGTTTTACCAGGTTGGCGTACAGCGGCAGGATCATGAACGGCAGGTACGAATAAACGATACCGATGTACACCGCGATATTGGTGTTGAGGATCTGCAAGGGTTCGCTGATCCAGCCCATCGACATCAAAAAGCCATTGAGCAGGCCGTTGTTGCTGAGGATGCCCATCCACGCGTAAACGCGGATCAGAATGGCGGTCCAGGTCGGCATCATGATCAGCAGCACCAGTACGGTCTGCATCTCTTTGCGCGCATTGGCAATCGCATAGGCCATCGGAAAGCCGATCAGCAGGCACAGCACCGTGCTGAAGAAGGCCATCTTCAACGAGCCAAGATAAGCAGCGATATACAGCTCATCGTCGCCCAACAAGGCGTAATTGCCGAGGTTCAGCAGGATCTGAATCTTTTGATCAACGTAGCTGTAGATCTCGGTGTAAGGCGGGATCGCCACGTCCGCTTCTGCAAAACTGATCTTCAGAACGATGAAGAACGGCAGCATGAAAAACAGAAACAGCCACAGGAATGGAATCCCGATAACCGCATGGCGGCCACCGGGGATTATTCGATGCAGTCGGCGTTTGAATTTGCGCATGTTCATGAGCGCAATACCACGCCGCTGTCGTCTTCCCACCACACGTAGACTTCGTCGTCCCATGTAGGGCGTGCGCCACGGCGTTCGGCGTTGGCCACGAATGACTGCACCAGCTTGCCGCTTGGCAGCTCGACGTAGAACACCGAATGGCCGCCCAGGTAAGCGATGTCATGCACCTTGCCACGCGACCAGTTGTACTCGTAGGTCGGCTTTTCGGTGGTGACGAGCATTTTTTCCGGGCGAATGGCGTAGGTGATGTGCTTGTCTTCAACCGAAGTGCTGACGCCATGCCCGACGTAGATATCGTTTTCCAGCTCCGGGCAGTCGATGCGCGCGTAACCTTCAGCGTCGTCGACCACTTCACCCTCGAACAGGTTGACGTTACCGATGAACTCGCACACCAAACGGCTGACCGGGGTCTCGTAGATGTCGATCGGGCTGCCGATTTGGGCGATCCAGCCCTGATGCATGATCGCGATGCGCTGGGCCATGGTCATGGCCTCTTCCTGATCATGGGTCACCATGACGCAGGTCACGCCAACGCGCTCGATAATTTCCACCAGCTCCAGCTGCATTTGAGAGCGCAGCTTTTTGTCCAGCGCACCCATCGGCTCATCAAGCAGCAGCAATTTTGGACGCTTGGCCAGGGAGCGGGCGAGGGCGACACGCTGACGCTGACCGCCCGACAACTGGTGCGGCTTGCGCTTGGCATACTGGGTCATGTGCACCAGTTTGAGCATTTCACCGACGCGCGCATCAATCTCGGCATTGGACATTTTGTCCTGCTTGAGACCGAACGCGATGTTCTGGGCCACGGTCATGTGCGGGAACAGGGCGTAGGACTGGAACATCATATTGATCGGCCGCTCATACGGCGGCATATCAGTGATGTCTACGCCATCGAGGAAAATACGGCCTTCTGTTGGGCGCTCGAAACCGGCGAGCATGCGCAGCAAGGTGGATTTGCCCGATCCCGATCCGCCGAGCATGGCGAAAATTTCGCCTTTGTTGATTTCCAGGGACACGTCGTCCACGGCAATCGTCTCGTCGAATTTTTTCGTGACCCGGTCGATTTTGACCAGCACCTGTTTAGGGGTCTGGTCGCCCTCGAGGGCTTTCTTATAGGCGCCGGAGGCAACAGCCATTTACGAAACTCCCAACAAATTTAGCAGCCCGATCAAAAGTGTCGGGCCTTGGATAGGTGGTCTGGCGAGCTATTTGCCCGTTTTGACCTTGGTCCACGTACGCGTCATGAGACGCTGTACTTTCGGCGGCAGTTCGGTCGAAACGTAGGTTTTATCCAGCACCGCTTGTGTGGGGTAAACCGCTTCGTCGGTGCGGATGGACTCGTCCATCACCTTGTCAGCTGCCGGATTAGGATTGGCATAGCCGACATAATCACTGACCTGAGCGATCACCTTGGGGTCCAGCAAGTAGTTGATGAACGCGTGAGCTTCCTTGACGTTGCTGGAGTCTTTGGGAATCGCCAGCATGTCAAACCACAGCGCGCCGCCTTCCTTGGGAAGAATGTAGGCGATGTTGACGCCCTTTTTCGCTTCCTCGGCACGGGACTTGGCCTGGAATACATCACCGGAGAAGCCAATGGCCACGCAGATATTGCCGTTGGCAAGGTCCGAAATATATTTGGACGAGTGGAAATAGGTGACGTAAGGACGCACCGACATCAGGGTTTTTTCAGCTTTTTTGTAGTCTTCCGGGTTGGTGCTGTTGGCATCCAGCCCCAGATAGTTGAGCACGGTTGGCAGCATTTCATCGGCAGAATCAAGGAAGGCCACACCGCACGATTGCAGCTTCTTCATGTTCTCGGGTTTGAACACCACGTCCCACGAGTCGATCGAGTCGACACCCAGCACTTCCTTGACCTTGTCAACGTTGTAACCGATGCCATTGGTGCCCCACAGATAAGGCACGGCATATTGGTTGCCCGGATCGTTCGCTTGGAGGCGCTTGAGCAGGGCCGGGTCCAGGTTTGAATAGTTAGGTAGCTGAGACAGGTCGAGTTTTTGGAACGCGCCCGCTTTAATTTGCTTGCCCAGAAAGTGGTTAGACGGAACGACCACGTCATAACCGGTGCGTCCGGCCAGCAGTTTGCCTTCCAGCGTTTCGTTGGAATCAAATACGTCATACACCGGTTTAATACCGGTGGATTTCTCGAAATCAGCCAGCGTGGTCGGCGCGATGTAGTCCGACCAGTTATAAATATGCACGGTAGGTGCCGCTTGTACGCTGACGGCAAGCGTCAAACCAGCTCCGACCAGCAGGGTCTTGCGAAACAAAGATTTAGACACGTGGTGGTCCTCAAAATAGTTGGGCTTGGGTTGCCCGCGTCACACGGCAGCAGAACCGCCAAAGACAAAACCGGCGCGCAACTTACCCTCGATAAACCGACACAGCAAAGTTTTCTGCAATTAATTGCTGTAAAGCCCTGATTTCTCCGGATTTACTCCTTTTCGTAGTCGCTGCCGCAGGCTGCGATGGGGATCGCAGGTTGTTCGGGGCAACGGGTTGCTTCGCAACCCTTCGCAGCCTTCGGCAGCGACTACAGGGTTTTACTTACCGGATTTGATCTTGGTCCAGCTACGTGTCAACAGCCGTTGAGTGCCAGCCGGCAGGTCGCTGATCGCGTACAGCTTGGCTTTCACTTCGTCCGACGGGTAAATGGCCGGATCGCCCGAAATGTCTTTATCCACCAGTGGTGTTGCGGCCTGGTTGCCGTTCGGGAAGCGCACGCTGTTGGTAATTTCAGCCATCACTTCCGGCTGCAACAGGAAGTTCATGAACTTATAGGCAGCTTCGACGTTTTCAGCATCTTTAGGGATGGCGACCATGTCGTAGAAGCTGCCAGCGCCTTCTTTAGGAATGCTGTAGGCCAGTTTGACTTTGCCACCGGCCTCGGCTGCACGGGTTTTGGATTGCTCAAGATCACCCGAGTAACCCACCGCGACGCAGATGTTGCCGTTGGCCAAGTCGGAGATGTACTTGGAAGAGTGGAAGTAACCCACCGAAGGACGGATCTTCAGGAACAGGTCTTCGGCTTCTTTCAGTTGCTTCTTGTCTTGCGAATCGGTCGGGTAGCCCAGGTAGTGAAGGGCAACCGGGATCATTTCGGTCGGCGAGTCGAGGAAGCTTATGCCGCAGCTTTTGAGTTTGGCTGCGTTCTCGGGTTTGAACAGCACGTCCCAGGAATCGATGGTATCGACGCCCAGAGCCGCTTTGACTTTCTCAGGGTTGTAACCAATGCCGATGGTGCCCCACATGTACGGGAACGCATGTTTGTTACCCGGATCACTGGCATCGCCCACGGCTTTGAGCAACGCAGGGTCGAGGTTCTTCCAGTTAGGCAGCTTGGACTTGTCCAGCTCCTGGTAAACCCCGGCCTTGATCTGCTTGGCCAGAAAATTGTTGGACGGCACGACGATGTCGTAGCCGGACTTGCCCGCCAGCAGCTTGGCCTCAAGGGTTTCATTGCTGTCGAAGACGTCATAGACAACCTTCACACCGCTTTCTTTTTCAAACTTGGCCACGGTGTCTGGCGCGATGTAATCGGACCAGTTGTAAATGTGCAGCACGTTATCTGCCGCGTGTGCCGCCCCAGCCATCACACCCATCAAGGACAGGGCAAGAAGAGTCTTGCCAGCTTTTTTAAAACCTGATGCCTTCATCTGTAATGCTCCAATTGTTCTTTTTAAACCACCGATTCAACGACCTGATCTCAAGGTGGCTAAAGCCGGCGGCTAGTCTGGCAAGATACGGGGCAGGCTTTCAAGGGAAGAGCCTTGATTCTTAAGGCTCTGAACGCATTTACCTACACTAAAGCGGCAGATTTCAGCGCTCAGAGCCAAACCGTCAACCTTGCAATGTTTCCAAGGTCAGATCCAGGCACTGACGCGCCTTGGTCACTAGCTCATCAATCTCGTCTTTGCTGATGACCAGTGGGGGCGCAATGATCATGGTGTCGCCAACGGCACGCATGATCAGTCCGCTGTCGAAGCAGAATTGGCGGCAGATCATGCCGGCACCACGGCCTTCGTAACGTTTACGAGTGGCTTTGTCCTGCACCAGTTCAATGGCACCCAACAGACCTACACCGCGCACTTCACCTACCAGCGGGTGATCGTTCAGCTCACGTAAACGCTTTTGCAAATACGGTGCCGTTTCGTTGTGGGCATTCTCGATAATTTTTTCGTCGCGCAGGATGCGGATATTTTCCAGCGCTACGGCTGCGGCTACCGGGTGACCGGAGTAGGTAAAACCGTGGTTGAAGTCGCCGCCTTCGTTGAGTACGGCCACCACTTCATCGCGCACAATCAGGCCACCCATCGGGATGTAGCCCGAAGTCAGGCCCTTGGCGATGGTCATCATGTCCGGTTTAAGGTCGTAGAAATCGCTACCAAACCACTCACCGGTGCGACCAAAGCCACAGATCACTTCATCGGCCACGAACAGAATGTCGTACTTGGCCAGGATCTCTTTGATACGAGGCCAGTAAGTCTCTGGCGGCACGATCACCCCGCCTGCGCCCTGGATCGGCTCGGCAATAAAGGCACCGACATTGTCCACGCCGAGTTCGAGAATTTTATCTTCGAGCTGGTTGGCAGCCCAGATCCCGAACTCTTCCGGCGACATGTCGCCGCCTTCACCGAACCAGTACGGCTGCGCGATATGGGTGATGCCCGGAATCGGCAAGTCGCCCTGCTCGTGCATATACGTCATGCCACCCAGGCTGGCGCCCGCCACGGTTGAGCCGTGATAGCCGTTCTTGCGGCTGATGATGACTTTTTTGTTTGGCTGGCCCTTGATCGCCCAATAGTGGCGAACCATACGCAGCATGGTGTCGTTGCCTTCGGAACCGGAGCCGGTGAAGAACACATGGTTCATGCCTTCGGGGGCAATTTCGGCAATCACTTTGGCCAGCTCAAGGACAGGCGGGTGAGCGGTCATGAAAAACAGGTTGTAGTACGGCAGTTCGCGCATTTGCTTGCTGGCAGCATCGGCCAGCTCGTCACGTCCGTAACCAATGGCGACACACCACAGGCCGGCCATGCCGTCGAGAATTTTGTGGCCTTCGCTGTCCCACAGGTACACGCCCTTGGCGTGCGTAATAATGCGTGGGCCGACTTCCTTGAGCTGTTTGAAGTCGCTGAACGGTGCCAGATGGTGATCGTTACTCAGATTTTGCCAAGCGAGGGTTTGCGGGTTTTTATTAGTCATACAGCGCTCCTTTATTCAGTTGGGGGGCTGACGTTCCTGACGCCAGCCCCCGGCGTGTCAGACGGCGAACAGCAGGAATTCCCGCTCCCACGAACTGATGACGCGTTTGAAGTTTTCATGCTCGGCACGTTTGACCGCGACGTAACCGGTGATGAATTTGGTGCCCAGGTACTTCTCGACTGTCTTGCTGTTTTCCATCCGCTCCAGCGCGTCTTCGATGGTCAATGGCAGGCGCAGGTTGCGGCGTTCATACCCGCGACCGACCACCGGGGCACTCGGGTTGATGCCTTCGACCATGCCGATGAAACCACACAGCAAGCTGGCGGCAATCGCCAGATACGGATTGGCGTCAGCACCCGGCAAGCGGTTTTCAACCCGGCGGTTTTGCGGCCCGGCGTCCGGTACTCGCAAGCCCACGGTGCGGTTCTCTTCACCCCACTCAACGTTTACCGGTGCAGACGTATCTGGCAGGAAGCGGCGGAAGGAGTTCACATTGGGCGCAAATAAAGGCAGCAGTTCAGGAATGAACTTTTGCAACCCGCCAATATGATTGAGAAACAGCTGGCTCATGGTGCCGTCTTCATTAGAGAAGACGTTTTTGCCGGTCTCGATGTCGATGATGCTCTGGTGCAAGTGCATGGCGCTGCCGGGCTCGCCGGTCATGGGTTTGGCCATGAACGTGGCGGCAACATCGTGCTTGAGCGCGGCTTCACGCATGGTGCGTTTGAACACCAGAATCTGGTCGGCCAGCGACAGTGCGTCACCGTGACGGAAGTTGATTTCCATCTGCGCCGTGCCGTCTTCATGGATCAGGGTGTCCAGATCCAGTTCTTGCAGTTCGCACCAGTCGTAAACATCTTCGAATAGCGGGTCGAATTCGTTGGCGGCTTCAATAGAGAAAGACTGACGACCGGTTTCTGGACGCCCGGAGCGCCCTACTGGCGGCTGCAACGGATAATCCGGGTCGTCGCTGCGCTTGGTCAGGTAAAACTCCATCTCCGGGGCCACAATCGGCTGCCAGCCATGGTCGGCGTAAAGCTTCAGGACCTTTTTGAGCACGTTGCGCGGCGACAGCTCTATCGGGTTGCCCTGTTTGTCGTAGGTATCGTGAATCACCTGAGCCGTTGGCTCTATCGCCCAAGGTACGACAAATACGGCGTTCTGATCAGGACGGCAGATCATATCAATGTCAGCCGGATCGAGAAGTTCGTAATAAATGTCGTCTTCGACGTAGTCGCCCGTCACGGTTTGCAGCAAGACGCTTTCGGGCAGGCGCATGCCTTTTTCGGCAATGAACTTATTGGTCGGCGAGATCTTGCCGCGAGTAATCCCGGTAAGGTCGGCGATCATGCATTC
The DNA here is from genome assembly GCF_009600315.1 of Pseudomonas helleri. Classification (GTDB taxonomy): domain Bacteria; phylum Pseudomonadota; class Gammaproteobacteria; order Pseudomonadales; family Pseudomonadaceae; genus Aquipseudomonas; species Aquipseudomonas helleri_A. The sequence continues at coordinate 35,630 of NZ_WIWC01000003.1, forward strand.
GACTTCTGTGATCTTGTGGTCTTTCAACCAATCGGTGAGCTGGTCGAGGTTGTTACTCATAAATGCCTCTGGGCTGAGTGTCCTGACTTGAATAAGTCAGGGGTTTACTGACGCATCGGCGTCACGTTGTGTTGCGCGCCGCCTGCAGGCATCTCCAAATGCCTGGAAGATGGCGAGATAAAACGGGTTAGAGCTTACCTGCCATTCGGGGTGCCACTGAACCGCTAAAGCAAAAGCCTTGCCGCCTTCGACCGAAACGGCTTCTACCAAACCGTCCGGGGCGGTGGCTTCAACTCGTAAATCAGGAGCCACCTGATCAATACCCTGCGTATGGATCGAGTTGACCTCAAACGACGTCGGCAAGCCTAGACCAGCCAACACGCCGCCGGGGTGAATATGCACTGCATGACTGGGACCGTACTGCACGTCGAGCGGTGCGTCGGCGTCTTCCCGATGCTCGATAAATCCTTCAACTTCATGCAGTTTCTGGTGAAGTGAGCCACCGAGCGCTACATTCAACTCTTGAAAACCGCGGCAAATGCCGAGCACAGGGACACCGGCGGCCAATGCAGCGCGGATCAAGGGGAGGGTGGTGCGATCGCGTTCGGGATCATGCAAGGTGCCAGGCGCGCTGGCGGGGCCGTGATACAAATGAGGCTCGATATTGGACGGTGAACCGGTAAAAAGCAGGCCGTCCAGACCGTCAATAATATCGGCCGGATCAATCAGTTCCGCCAACGAGGGAACAATCAGAGGCAAGCCTTTGGCTGCCACTGCAACAGCTCGCACGTACTTGTCACCCGTGACGTGATAAGGATGCAAACCGATCTGCTTGGTGCAGGCGGTGACGCCGATTAACGGCAGGCGTGGCATGTAGCACCCCGGTATTATTGCTGTTATGGGTTTGAATCGAGCTTAGCCTTGTTCATTTTTTTCCACAACACCCCCGTAAAAAATACTAAACGGCCCGCTCAAGCCTGCGGCAGGCAAGCTTTATTTAAGTGCGAAGCCGCCCTAAAAAGCGTCAAAAATGGCCCTTCGGCGCTTTTTTAGGGCAGAAAATCAGCTGCTTGACTTCGGTAGGGCGTTCGGGTTGACTGAAACCCGTAGCGCTCAATGATTGATATTTTTAACAACAAAGGTGTTGCATCATGTCGGTACCCCCGCGTGCCGTTCAGCTTAATGAAGCGAACGCGTTCCTTAAGGATCATCCTGAGGTTCTGTACGTAGACCTTCTAATTGCGGATATGAATGGTGTGGTGCGCGGTAAGCGCATCGAACGCACCAGCCTCCACAAGGTTTACGAGAAAGGCATCAATTTGCCTGCCTCCTTATTTGCGCTGGATATCAATGGCTCGACCGTAGAAAGCACCGGTCTGGGTCTGGATATCGGTGACGCTGACCGAATCTGTTATCCAATTCCTGACACCCTGTGCAACGAGCCTTGGCAAAAGCGCCCTACCGCGCAATTGCTGATGACCATGCACGAACTAGAAGGTGAACCGTTCTTCGCCGATCCGCGCGAAGTGCTCCGTCAGGTTGTTACCAAATTTGACGATATGGGCCTGACTATCTGCGCCGCCTTCGAGCTGGAGTTCTACCTGATCGACCAGGAGAACGTTAACGGCCGCCCGCAGCCACCCCGTTCGCCGATCTCCGGCAAGCGTCCGCATTCGACCCAGGTTTACTTGATCGACGACCTCGACGAATACGTCGACTGCCTCCAGGACATTCTGGAAGGTGCTAAAGAGCAAGGCATTCCGGCTGACGCCATCGTCAAGGAAAGTGCTCCGGCGCAGTTCGAAGTTAACCTGCACCACGTCGCCGACCCGATCAAGGCGTGCGACTACGCCGTACTGCTCAAACGTCTGATCAAAAACATCGCTTACGACCATGAGATGGACACCACGTTCATGGCCAAGCCTTATCCGGGGCAGGCGGGCAACGGGCTACACGTTCATATTTCGATTCTGGATAAAGAGGGCAAAAATATTTTTGCCAGCGAGGATCCCGAGCAGAACGCCGCATTGCGCCATGCAATCGGCGGTGTGCTGGAGACCCTACCGGCGCAAATGGCGTTCCTGTGCCCTAACGTCAACTCCTACCGTCGTTTCGGCGCACAGTTCTACGTGCCTAATTCGCCGTGCTGGGGCCTGGACAACCGCACGGTTGCCATTCGAGTTCCGACCGGCTCGGCCGACTCGGTGCGTATTGAACACCGGGTCGCCGGTGCCGATGCCAACCCGTATCTGTTGATGGCCTCTGTGCTTGCCGGTATTCACCACGGTTTGACCAACAAGATCGAACCGGGGGCGCCCGTCGAAGGCAACAGCTACGAGCAGAACGAACAAAGCCTGCCAAACAATCTGCGCGATGCGCTGCGCGAGCTGGATGACAGTGAAGTCATGGCCAAATATATCGATCCGAAATACATCGATATCTTTGTAGCCTGTAAAGAGAGTGAGCTGGAAGAGTTTGAACACTCTATCTCCGACCTCGAATACAACTGGTACTTGCATACCGTCTAAGCGATTGCAGTACCTAAAAAACGCCGCTGGTTAACGCTTGCGGCGTTTTTTTGTCTGATAAATAGTCAATTTCTTAAATAATTAAGGAAAAGCCCTACATAAAAAAAGACGGTAAGACTTCAGGATTCGCGCCGTATTTATCTTGCGACGACGGCTCTCCTTATGAAGTTTCACTTACTGCATGCGATGGTTCTTTTACTGGGACTGAGCATGTGTACAAAGGCCTATGCAAATGCCCCCACGTGGAGCTATGCCGGAACCACCGGGCCAGAGCACTGGGCTGAGCTAGACCCTGCTTTCTCGTTATGCCGCTCAGGTAAGGTCCAGTCACCGATCAATATTGACGCCGCCTCGCCTGCAGAGCTGCCATCACTGAATCTCAACTACTCGCCGGGCCCTTCAACCCTTCTGCACAACGGACATAACCTGAACATCAAACCCACTTCACAGGGCTGGATCAGTGTTGGGTCCGATGTTTTCGACTTCCAGAGTGTGTACGTTCAAACACCCAGTGAAGTGCAGATAAACGGCCGAAATTTTCCTCTGGCCGTGTACTTGGAGCACCGCAACCAGGCAGGCCAGTCAATGATGGTGGCCATCCTGTTCGAGATCGGCGCTAAAAATCCGGTATTGGAACGATTTATCTCTTCAATTCCTGCTCAAAGAGGCGACGTCCTGACGCTGGGCCGTTTTGATGCGGAGCAGTTGTACCCTGTTTTGCGCGATTACTATGACTTCATGGGGTCAATGACCACTCCACCTTGCAGCGAAGGCGTCCGCTGGCTGGTCATGAGGACACCTGTGCAGCTATCCGAAGCTCAGCTTAATACCTTTCAGCTGGCGTTCCCGATGAGCGCCCGCCCCATCCAGCCGACCAACAACCGCACCATACAGGTCGGTGGCTAACATCAAACCCGGCTCGTACAATGCCTGCTGCCCCGCAGGAGACAGCCATGACGCGCCCCGCCCTTCCACGCCCTCGCAAACCCCGCGCAGGTAGCCAGAGCCGAATCGACACTATTCTTGATGCGGCCCGTGCATTGCTCGCAGCAGAAGGTGTGAGCAGCCTGTCGATTTACAGCGTGGCCGAACGTGCGGCCATGGCGCCCTCATCGGTTTATCACTTTTTTGCCGGTGTACCGGCTTTGCTCCAGGCGTTGACCGGGGATGTGCATGCGGCGTTTCGCGCGTGCCTTCAAGCACCCATTGCGCATGAGTCATTAAAGAGTTGGCGCGATCTGTCGCAGATCGTCGAGCAACGTATGTTGAAGATATACAGCGACGATGCGGCGGCCCGGCAGTTGATTTTGGCCCAGCACGGGCTGATTGAAGTGACCCGCGCTGATCGCCAGCACGACCTTGAATTGGGCCAGTTAATGCAGGGGTTGTTTACCCGCCATTTTGAATTACCAGCATTGCCGCAGGACGTGGAGGTGTTTGCCTTGGCGATGGCGTTGGGTGACCGGGTGTATGCGCGGTCAATTCAGATTCACGGCGTTATAACTGAGCGCATGGCTGAAGAAGGCTCGCGGGTGGTGGATGCGTATTTGGGGCTGTACTTGCCGCCTTTTTTGCCAAAACGCCAAAGCCCCTCACCCTAACCCTCTCCCGGAGGGAGAGGGGACTAAAAGCAAAAGCAGATCAAGCTCCCTCTCCCTCTGGGAGAGGGTTGGGGTGAGGGCAGAGGGTTTACACGGACTCAAATCAAAACGGCGCATCACCCAAAATAGTCGCGCGGTGCATCACACGGCGATTCGGCCGGTAATCATCAACCGCGTAATGCTGGGTCACACGGTTATCCCAGAACGCGACGTCATTTTCCTGCCAGCGCCAGCGAATGGTGTACTCGGGCCGGGTAGCGTGGGCGAACAGCAATTTCAGAATGGCTTCGCTTTCCGCCTCTGACAGCTCATTGATTTTGGTGGTGAACCCTTCATTGACGAACAGCGACTTTCGCCCACTCACAGGGTGCGTACGAATCACTGGATGCGACAGCGGCGGGTTACTTTTGCGGGTCTGCTCCCAGCGCGCCAAATCTTCAGGCGTTGAACCAAAACGCTCCAGCGGAAAGGACTTGGTGAAATCGTGGGTCGCGGTCAAGCCGTCCAGTAACACCTGCAAAGGTTTGGACAACCCTTCAAACGCTGCGATACCGCTGGCCCACAACGTGTCGCCACCGTATGCCGGCAATTGCTTGGCGCTTAATACTGCGCCCATCGCTGGCGTCGGCAAGAAGGTCACGTCGGTGTGCCATACCGCATTGTCACGCACGTCAGTGACCGCCGTATCCAGCACCAACACCTCGGGCTGTTCAGGCACATTGGGGTAAATCGGGTGAATATGCAGATCACCAAAGTTGGCGGCAAAGCGCGCTTGCTGCTGCGGCGTGATCGACTGGTTTTTGAAGAAAATGACTTGGTGCTCAAGCAACGCCCGTTCAATGGCAGTGCGCTGTTGTTCGGTCAAAGGCAGCGTCAAATCTACGCCGTCAATCTGGGCGCCAAGGGCAGAGCTAAGCGGAGTAATGGTCAGGCTCATGGTGATCTCTTTATCAGCGCGCCGATTGATCAGCGTCGAGTTTTATTAAAAAGGGTTAGTGAGCCTGGCCGTGCCACGGCACCAGCTTGCGTTGCAGGGCGCGCAGGCCCATTTCCATCGCGAAAGCGATGATGGCGATGACCAGAATCCCCAGAACCACCACGTCGGTGACCAGAAATTGCGCTGCCGATTGCACCATGAAGCCCAAGCCGCTAGTGGCAGCGATCAGTTCGGCGGCCACCAATGTCGACCAACCCACCCCCAAACCAATGCGCACACCGGTCAAAATATCCGGCAGGGCGCTGGGCAAGATCACATAGCGAATCAACTGCCAGCGACTTGCCCCTAACGACTGCGCGGCGCGCACTTTGGCCGGATCGACCGTGCGTACGCCGGTGGCGGTGGCAATGGCGATCGGGGCGAAAATCGCCAAATAGATCAGCAACACTTTCGACAGTTCGCCAATGCCGCACCAAATCACGATCAGCGGCAGGTAAGCCAACGGCGGAATAGGTCGGTAAAACTCGATCAGCGGATCGAAAATGCCTCGCGCGATACGGTTATGACCAATGGCTATACCGACCGGCACAGCCGTTAAAATCGCAAACCCCAGACCCAGACCGATACGGGTCAAGCTCGCGCCCAAGTGCTGCCACAAAGTGGCGTCCATGTATCCGGTGGTGGCCAGCAACCAGCCTTTTTCCAGCACGGCAGAGGGCGGTGGCAAAAACAGCGGTTCAATCAAACCCGCCGCTGTGACGGCCCACCACGTGCCGATCAATGTCAGCAGGGTCAGCACGCTTATCCAGCGTGTGCTCAGGCTTCGTTTGTTCGGGCGCGGCGTGTGGGCAGCGACAATCGGGGCGGACGGTGCCGCTTCATAGGTACTCATGCGCGCTCCTGCCACTGGGCGGCACCGCGTTGTGAAAACACACGCTCCAGCACGTGCTCGCGGGTTTCGATAAAACGAGGATCGGACTTGATTGAGCGCGCCGACTCGCCAGCGTTGTAACGCTGGCCGAAGTCCAGCGTCAGGCGCTCAACGATACGCCCCGGATTCGGTGCCAGCAGAATTAAGTCAGTCGCCAGAAACACGGCTTCTTCGATGTCGTGGGTAATCAAAAAAACTGGTTTGTCGGTGCGTTTGCACACTTGCAGCAGCAGTTCTTGCATCTGTTCACGGGTGAAGGCATCGAGTGCGCCGAAGGGTTCGTCCATCAGCAACACACGTGGATCAGCCGCCAAGGCGCGAGCCAGACCGACACGTTGTTTTTGACCGCCGGACAACTCCCACACACGACGCTGTTCGAAGCCCGACAAGTCCACCAGGGCCAACATTTCACGAGCGCGAATGTCACGTTTGTTGCGCGGTACACCGGCCAGTTCAAGGCCGAAGGCCACGTTGGCCAGCACGTCCTGCCAAGGCAGCAGCACATCATCTTGAAACACCACGCCGCGTTCAGCGCTTGGGCCTTTGACCGGGGCGCCATCGAGGGTGATGCGCCCGGCACTTGGCTCAACAAAGCCGGCAATCAAATTCAGCAGCGAGGTTTTGCCGCTGCCCGAAGGGCCGAGTGCGACCAGCAGTTGCTGAGGACCCAGGTTGACGGAAATATCCGACAGCACTGGCTCAGCTGCGCCTGGGTACTGTGCGCTGATGCGCTCCAGTGATAACAAGGCCATGACGGTCGACTCCTGTGCGGCAAAAAAGAATTAATTAACAAACGTGGCGTTAACCGCCGGGGCGTAGTCCGGCAGCACAGCGTCGACCTTTTTTTGCTCTTTCAGGAACGCGGCCGTATCGGCCAGGGCTTTGCTGGTTGGAGCGCCCAGCAATACCGCTTGATCTGCAGCCAGCGGGTACACGTTGCCTTGCAGCAGCAACGGAATGTCGGCTGCTTTAGCGCCCGAGAGTTTCACCACTTTGTCGATGTTGCCCTGATTGGCCAGCCAGGCTTTCGGGTCTTTGTTGTAGTCGGCGTATGCATCCAGGGTCACTTTGGCAAAGGCCTTGACCACCTCAGGATGCTTGGCAGCGAAGTCCTTGCGCACAATCCAGGCGTCAAAGGTCGGTGCGCCCAGCTTGCCCAGTTCACCCGACGTGATCAGCACTTTGCCGTTTTCCTTGGCGGTGCCCAGGGCCGGGTCCCATACATAAGTCGCATCGATATCGCCGCGCTTCCAGGCCGCCACAATGGCTGGCGGGGCGAGGTTGAGAATGGTCACTTTGGAAGGGTCGATGTTCCAGTGCTTCAGCGCCGCCAGCAGGCTGTAGTGGCCAGTTGAAACAAACGGCACAGCAACCTTCTTGCCGACCAGATCCTGTGGGCTGTTAATGCCCGAGCCGTCGCGCGCCACCAGCGCTTCAGAGCCACCAAGCTGGGTGGCAATCAAAAACGTTTCAACCGGCACATTGCGGGTGATCGCGGCGGTCAAAGGGCTGGAACCCAGATAAGCGATTTGCACATCACCGGAGGCGATGGCCGCAATGATGTCGGCGCCGTTATCAAACTTGCGCCATTTGATGTTGGCGCCAGTGGCCTGTTCGTAAGCGCCGTCCGCTTGAGCCACTTTGGCCGGGTCGGCTGAAGTCTGGTAAGCCACGGTGACATCTGGGGCGGCCTGCACGAAGAAGCTGGCACCTGCCAGGGATAAAGCAGCCAAAAGGCGTAGGGGAGAACGCAAATTCATGGTGTAGCTCCTCGGCAGGCGGCCGGATATCGGCAGAACGCGAGGTTAAATGATCTAAGAACGAGTAAATAAATAACTTTTAAGCATTAGCTTATAAAGTTCTGACGCCTTGTTAAGCACGTGCGCGCACACGAGCAGTTATAGGGCTGACGCCTGCAAGTAGCATTTCCATAGAAGAAATGCTGTGAGTCATCTTAAAAATTTAATAAAAATCTGTTTAAGGATTAGACCAAAGCTCTATAGCATTCGCGCGCCATAGCGTAGGAAATATCCTACATATACCCGTTAGTTATGAAGAATTTAGAAATAATTCTTTTTGGGTTTATAAAATTGCCTTTACCCTGCGCACACCTGTCAACCGACTAGACGATAGTCGTAGACACGATTGGTGACGATTGACTTGCCAGTCACTGTCTGGCGCTAATCGCGCATCTATAGCACTCGGACGTTAGATCCGAGGCTAAAGAACTACAAAAATTAGAAATACAAAGGAGCAACACCATGAACAAGTCCACCTTGGCCATCGCTGTGGCCGTAGGTTTGTTGGCGCAGCAAGCGAATGCAGCTGGCTTCATCGAAGACAGTAAAGCCACGCTAAAACTGCGTAACTTCTATATCAACAACGATAACCGCGACTCGGGCACTGCCAAGAACGCCAACTATCAAGAAGAGTGGGGCCAAGGCTTCCAGCTGGATTTCACCTCCGGCTTTACTCAAGGCACCGTAGGTTTTGGTGTTGATGCCATTGGCTTGCTGGGCGTGCGTCTGGATTCGGGCAAAGGCCGTCACGGCAACCCGGCCAGCAGCAACTACGGCGGCACGGTTTTCCCGACGGACAGCGATGGCCGTGCGGTGAGCGACTTCTCCAGCTTGGGCCTGACTGCCAAAGCCAAAATCTCTCAGACTGAATTGCGCTACGGCACACTGATGCCAAAACTGCCGGTTGTTTCGTACAACGACGGTCGTTTGCTGCCGCAGACATTTGAAGGTGGGCAGATCACCTCCAACGAGTTCAAGGACTTGACCTTGATCGGCGGTCAGATCGAACACGCCAAGGGTCGTAACTCCAGCAACAATGAAGAGCTGTCGATTGCAGGCGCCAACAATGCCCGCACCGGTGAGTTCAGCAACAAGTTCCTGTATGGCGGTGCCGACTACAAGCTCAACAAAGATCTGTTGTTGCAGTACTACTACGGCAATTTGAAAGATTTCTACAAACAGCATTTCCTGGGGCTGACTCACAACTGGGCAATTGGTCCGGGCGTGCTGAAATCTGATCTGCGTTACTTCCACAGCACTGACGACGGCAAGAATGGCAGCGATCCGGCCTACTACTCGTCGGGCGATTACCGTGGCCAGGTCAGCGGCAAAGGCAAGGTCGACAACAACCTGCTCAGCGGTCTGTTCTTGTACTCGGTGGAAGGCCATACCTTCGGTGCCGGTTATCAAGTCAGCAACGGCAGCAGCGACTTCCCTTGGCTGAACCAGGGCGACGGCTCGTCGGCTTACATCATCACTGACATGCAAATCTCCAAGTTCGCCCGCGCTGGCGAGCGGACCTGGCAGGCACGTTACTCCTATGACTTTGCCAAACTGGGCGCACCTGGCCTGACTGCGGGCCTTGTTTACCTGCGTGGCGATAATATCGACACCGTGGGTAGCGCAGGACAAGTCACAGGCACTGGCCGCTCCGAATGGGAACGCGACATTACCCTGGCCTACGTGGTTCAGGACGGTCCATTGAAAAATCTCGGTGTGATGTGGAAAAACGCCATGTGGCGCAACGATATTCCGTCGACTCGCGATCAGGACGAAAACCGTCTGATCGTCAGCTACTCGATCCCGTTGTTGTAAGCCGGCTGTAGCAAAAGGTTAGAAAAATCCTGCCCGGCGCAATGCCGGGCAGGGTGTTTACCGAAGACCGAATCGATCAATTCGCAACACATTCAAATGTCGCAGCTCCCTGCCGCTCCCCTTGCCTAAACCTGACTCAAGAGTGAACCGCAGGCAGAGGTGCGTCCAATGAAACACTTTTTAATATGCGATTTGAGTATAAATAAATCGATATATATTCTTTTTAAATAGTTTTTGCTGCAGGCACAGTAAGCCCATCACGCCCTGCCAATCCCTATAAAAAGGAGCTGCACCATGAGCCTCAGACTTGGCGACATCGCCCCCGATTTCCAACAGGATTCCAGTGCGGGTCCGATTCAGTTCCATGAATGGCTGGGCGACAGTTGGGGCGTTCTGTTTTCGCACCCTGCGGACTTCACGCCGGTGTGCACCACTGAGTTGGGCTTTACCGCCAAGCTTAAGGATGAATTTGCTAAACGCGGCGTGAAAGCCATCGCACTGTCGGTTGACCCCGTGGACTCCCACCACAAATGGATTGGCGACATCAATGAAACCCAGAATACGGTGGTCAACTTTCCGATCCTGGCCGATGCTGATCGCAAGGTAAGCGACCTCTACGACCTGATTCATCCCAATGCCAGCGACACCCTGACCGTGCGCTCGCTGTTCGTGATTGACCCGAACAAAAAAATCCGTCTGACCATCACCTACCCGGCCAGCACCGGTCGCAACTTCAATGAAATTTTGCGGGTGATTGATTCGCTACAACTCACCGACAACTTCAAAGTCGCCACCCCGGCCAACTGGCAGGACGGTGACGACGTGGTGATCGTTCCGTCGCTCAAGGATGAGAAGGAGATCAGTCAGCGCTTCCCAAAAGGTTACACAGCCGTGAAGCCGTACCTGCGCCTGACTCCACAGCCGAACAAATAACGCCTTCTATCCCGTAGCAGCTGCCGCAGGCTGCGTCCGGCGGCGTAGCCGTCGTAATAGCTACTATCCGGTCTGTCAGATGAACATCGGGCTCAGGCTTTACGATCGCTACGCAATCGGACGCAGCCTTCGGCAGCTGCTACGGACTGAGTAAGTCTTCAAGTGCAACAGGGTTTGGGCCGTCTCGACGGCCTTTTTTTATAAACATTAAATGTTACAAAAAACCCGCTCATTGCTATACGTAATAATCATTCTCAAATAGTATTCGGGCGCATCCGCATTCAGAGACTCGCCGCCTTGAAAACTTTCTTGCCCGTTTCAGCCCTGCTGACCGTTGTATGGGCCGTCACACCTGCCGCTTTTGCCGACCCTCTGACGCTGCCCAAGACTGACGTGCAAGCCAGTGCCCAGAGCGACGCTTCGACGTCCGGCTACCAGCAGCCGGTGGACAGCAGCACCACGCGACTGGGCCTTACGCCCAAGGAAACGCCTCAAGGCGTGACCAGCCTTTCCCGCGAACAGTTGAATGATTTCAACCTCAACAGCGTCAAGGACGCGCTGCGCAGCGCACCTTCCGTGACGGTCGAACAATACGAAACCGACCGCACCAACTTCACATCGCGCGGGTTCGACATCAACAACTTTGAATACGATGGCATAGGCGCGCCCTTCAGTGCCGGGTTGCTGAGTGGCGACCTGGACATGGCCGAATATCAGCAAGTCGACATCCTCCACGGCGCCAACGGGTTGATGAGCGGCACCGGCAACCCCTCGGCCACGGTCAACTTCATCCGCAAGCGACCCACCTACACCCCGCAAGCCCAGGTAAAAGTCTCTGCGGGCTCGTGGGATACACGCCGCATTGACCTCGACGTCTCCGGGCCGTTGACCGACAGCGGCAACGTACGCGGACGTTTTATCTACGCCAATGAAACCGGTAACTCCTACCTCGATCGTTACTCGCGGGAGAAAAACGTGCTCAGCGGCATGCTGGCGTTTGACCTGTCCGAAGCGGACACCCTCACCGTCGGCCTTTCAGACAGCAAGAGCAATTCCAATGGCAGCAGTTGGGGCGGGCTTCCGCTGACCGATTACCAAGGCAACCTGATCCACTACAGCCGACGCGGTTCCAACGTGGGGCAGAACTGGAGCTACTGGGACGTGCATACCCTGCGCGCGTTCGCTGAACTGACCCACGACTTCGGCAATGGCTGGAAGAGCAAGCTGAACGTTACCGCAGTCGATCAGCGTCAGTCGGCCAATATGTACTACTTGATGGCGGGTGATGAAAGCCAGCCCTGGCTGGCTGACCCAAGCCACACCAACGCCGATGAAAAACAATTGCTGGGTGAAGCTCAACTCAGCGGCCCCTTCAGTCTGGGCGGTCGCGAGCATGAGTTGACGGTGGGCGTGGATTACGGACGTTCGCGTCATAAAGAGCGCGGCTACTACAACAGTGTTGACGAGTTTATGCCCGCTGATTTGGGCCAGACCTTGAGCGGCAACGTGCCCAAGCCCGATTTGTCGTACACCGACGACGACACCAAAATGGCCAACTTCACCGACCGCCAAAAAAGTATCTATGCCGGGGCGCGTTTCAGCCTGACGGATAAACTGCACTGGATTGCCGGTGCACGCATGCTCAGTGTCGACAGCGATGGCACCGATTACGGCCCGCCCCGGGATGTGCGTATTCACGGCAAAGTCACGCCCTACACCGGGCTGGTCTATGACCTCAACGATCAGTACTCGGTCTACGCCAGCTACACCAAAATCTTCAACCCGCAATACGTGATAGACGCGCAGAGCAAGGTGCTCGCGCCGCTGGAAGGCAAAAGCTATGAAGTCGGGGTCAAAGGCAGCTTGCTGGATGAGCAACTGGACGTCTCGGCGGCGGTATTCAAAACCGATCAACGCAATGTCGCCGAAGCCACCGGCGAGATGATCGGCACTCAGTCGGTCTACCAGAGTGAAAACTTTAAAAGCCGAGGCGTGGAGCTGGAAGCCAGCGGCCAGTTGGCGCCGGGATTACAGGTACAAGGCGGCTACAGCTATGTCCACATCGAAGACCCGGATGGCGAAAAAGCCCGTCAATACATACCGACCCACACCGTGCGTACCAGCCTGACCTATCAATTACCGCATATGCCCAAGGCCAAGGTCGGCACCCGCGTGGCTTGGCAAAGCGCCATACAAGTGGATGGCGACAGCCGCATTCGCCAGAACGCCTACGCATTGGTGGATCTGATGGCCAGCTACGACATCGACACACACTGGAGCACGTCGTTAAACCTCAACAACGTCAGCAACCGCAAATACCTGATGAGCCTGTACAGCGGGGGTTCGGGTTTCTATGGCCCGTCGCGCAACGTCACCGCGTCGTTGAGTTACAACTTCTGACCTCAACCTTGTAGTCACGGGGGGAACGCATTACTCGTAGCAGCTGACGAGTAATGCGAGGCTGCGTTCGGCGGCGCAGCCGTCGTGAAACCTTCCATTTGGGATGTCAGACACATCTCGTTCCTAGACCTAGCGACGATTGCATCGTCGAACGCAGCCTCGCGTTGCTCGTCAGCTGCTACAAGGCTCGCGCCACCGCTTATGCATTCACGGAATAAACAAATGAATAAATATGATTTATAGATATATAAATCACCTGATATGGTCACCTCACTTAAGCGAAAACGCTGACAGCAATTTGCACTAATTCATTCAAGGAATTGCCTAGATGCTGGTCGTGACACTCGGAGGAAGCCCCAGCCAACGATCCCGCTCCGGGGTGTTGCTGGATCGCGCTAAAAGCTGGCTCAACCAGCAGGGCGTCGAAGTGGTGAGCTATCAAGTTCGTGACTTCCCGGCTGAAGATTTGCTGCATGCCCGCTTTGACAGCCCCCACATCATCAACCTGTTAGCGCAGATTGAGCGTGCAGATGGCTTGGTTATCGCCACGCCGGTCTACAAAGCTTCATTTAGCGGTGCCCTGAAAACGGTGCTCGATTTGCTGCCCGAGCGTGCACTGAGCCACAAAGTGGTCTTGCCCATCGCCACTGGCGGCAGCATCGCCCACATGCTGGCGGTGGATTACGCGCTCAAACCCGTGCTGTCAGCACTAAAAGCCCAGGAAATGCTGCACGGCATCTTTGCCGAGGACAGCCAGATTGCCTACGGCGAAGGCAGCGCCCAAGCCCAGCTGGTGCCGGTGCTGGAACAACGCCTGAACGAGTCTCTGGAGCACTTTTACAGTGCGCTGGCTCGCCGTCCCAAACCGCTGGACCCGAATATTCTCAACGAGCGTCTGATCACGTCTCGCTGGAGCATCTGAGCGCAACACCCTCACCTTACTGAACCGCTAACGGCTCGGCAGGTGCTACCCGAATCTCGAATAACAAAAGGAGAGCGCCATGCGCCCTGTCATTTTGCGTCGTGGTCTGGTCGCCCTGTTCGTGGCGGCAGTGTCCCTCGGCGTTACCCTGCAAGCTCAAGCCGACACCGTACGCATCGGTTACCAGAAATACGGCACGCTGTTACTGCTCAAGACCAAAGGCACGCTGGAAAAGCGTCTGGCCGAGCAAGGCGTTGACGTGCAATGGACCGAATTTCCCGGCGGCCCGCAACTGCTTGAAGGCTTGAACGTAGGCTCAATCGACTTCGGCGTCACCGGCGAAACTCCACCGGTATTTGCTCAGGCGGCCGGGGCTGATTTGCTCTACGTCGCTTATGAACCACCGGCGCCGACCAGCGAAGCGATTCTGGTGCCCAAGGATTCGCCGATCACGTCGGTGAAAGACCTTAAAGGTAAAAAAGTCGTACTGAACAAAGGCTCCAACGTGCATTACCTGTTGGTGCGCGCCCTTGAGGATGCTGGTCTTAAATACTCCGACATCCAGACAGTCTTCCTGCCGCCTGCCGATGCTCGTGCTGCGTTCGAGCGCGGCAGTGTCGATGCTTGGGTGATCTGGGACCCGTACCAGGCCGCCGTTGAACAACAACTGCACGCACGCACGCTGCGTGATGCCAGCGGCATCGCTGACAACCATCAGTTTTATCTGGCCACCAAGCCCTTTACCGAGCAGCACCCCAAGGTGATCGAAACCCTGGTTGATGAAGTGCGCAATGTCGGTGAGTGGGCCAAAAGCAACCCTGAAGACGTGACGAAGCAAGTGGCACCGATTCTCGGCCTGTCGCCTGAGATCACCCTCACAGCGGTTAAACGCCAAGGCTACGGCGCGCAGTTTCTGACCCCGGAAGTGGTCAACGCGCAGCAAAAAATCGCTGACACCTTTCACCAGCTCAAGTTGATTCCCAAGCCGCTGGTGATCAAAGACGTGATCTGGACCCCACCGGCCGCTGTGGCCAACGCTAACTAACGCTTGCAGAACCCTATTTAGGAGACCACTCCATGAGCCTCAATATTTTCTGGTTCCTGCCAACCCACGGTGACGGCCATTACCTTGGCACCAGCGAGGGCGCCCGCGCCGTTGACCACGGCTACCTGCAACAAGTCGCGCAAGCCGCAGATCGCCTGGGTTTTGGCGGGGTGCTGATCCCCACCGGTCGGTCGTGCGAAGATTCGTGGCTGGTGGCCGCCTCGCTGATCCCGGTGACTCAGCGCCTGAAATTTCTGGTAGCTCTGCGTCCCGGCATCGTTTCACCGACCGTGGCGGCCCGTCAGGCGGCGACACTGGATCGCCTGTCTGGCGGCCGTGCGCTGTTCAATCTGGTGACCGGCGGTGATCCGGAAGAGCTGGCTGGCGATGGTTTGTTCCTGAGCCACGAAGAGCGCTATCAAGCGTCGGTGGAATTCACCCGTATCTGGCGCCGCGTGCTCGAAGGCGAAACCGTTGATTACGACGGTCAGCACATCAAGGTCAAAGGCGCCAAGTTGCTTTACCCACCGATTCAGCAACCCCGTCCACCCCTGTACTTCGGCGGCTCGTCGGAAGCGGCGCAAGACTTGGCCGCCGAGCAAGTAGAAATGGTTCTGACCTGGGGCGAGCCACCCGCTGCCGTAGCCGAGAAGATCGAACAAGTGCGGGCCAAGGCCGCCAAATTGGGTCGCACCGTACGCTTCGGCATTCGCCTGCACGTTATCGTTCGCGAAACCAACGACGAAGCGTGGAAAGCCGCCGACAAGCTTATTTCGCATCTGGACGACGAGACCATTGCCCGCGCTCAAGCGTCACTGTCGCGCTTTGATTCCGTCGGGCAGCAGCGCATGGCCGCCCTGCACGGTGGCAGCCGCGATAACCTCGAAGTCAGCCCAAACCTGTGGGCGGGCGTGGGTCTGGTACGCGGCGGTGCCGGTACGGCATTGGTCGGCGACGGGCCCACGGTGGCCGCGCGGGTCAAGGAATACGCAGACTTGGGCATCGACACCTTTATTTTCTCGGGCTACCCACACCTGGAGGAGTCCTACCGCGTGGCTGAACTGCTGTTCCCGCACCTTGATATTGAGCGCCCGGAACTGCCGAAAAGCGCGGGTTACGTGAGCCCGTTTGGCGAAATGGTCGCCAACGACATTCTCCCCAAAGCTGCGTCGCAGAGCTGAGGCGGCCATGAGTAAGGCGAAGGCGCTCAGCCTCAATTCTATTGCCCACAAAACAGCACCCTGGGTATTGCCCGTGTTGCTGCTGGCGGTGTGGCAGTTGTCGGTTTCTGCGGGCTGGTTATCGACGCGCATCTTGCCGGCGCCCAGCGCCGTGTTTGCGGCAGGCGTCGAGCTGGTGCGCAGTGGCGAGATCTGGAAACACCTGGCCATCAGCGGCTGGCGAGCGGGCTTGGGGTTCGTGATCGGTGGCAGCATCGGTCTGGCCCTGGGGTTTATCACCGGCCTGTCGAAATGGGGCGAGCGCCTGCTCGACAGCTCGGTGCAAATGATCCGCAACGTTCCCCATTTGGCGCTGATTCCGCTGGTTATTCTGTGGTTCGGGATTGACGAGTCGGCGAAGATTTTTCTGGTGGCGCTGGGGACGTTGTTTCCCATCTACCTCAATACCTATCACGGCATTCGCAACGTCGACCCGGCGCTGGTCGAAATGGCCCGCAGCTACGGGCTGTCCGGTTTTAGTCTGTTCTGGCAAGTGATCCTGCCCGGCGCGTTGCCTTCGATTCTGGTCGGCGTGCGCTTTGCATTGGGCTTTATGTGGTTGACGCTGATCGTGGCCGAAACCATCTCCGCCAGTTCAGGCATTGGCTATCTGGCGATGAACGCCCGGGAATTTTTGCAAACCGACGTCGTCGTTCTGGCAATCGTTTTGTATGCGGTGCTCGGCAAGTTGGCTGACAGCGCGGCCCGAGGTCTGGAACGCGTGTGGTTGCGCTGGCACCCGGCGTATCAAGTGGTTAAAGGCGGTGCAGCATGACAGCTCAACAACCTCCACACCTGCGTCAGGGCATCCCGCTGGTGGTGCAAGACCTGAAGAAATCCTTTGGCGATCGTCAGGTCTTGAAGGGCATCGACCTGCACATCCCGGCGGGCCAGTTTGTTGCCATTGTCGGGCGCAGCGGTTGCGGTAAAAGCACCCTGATGCGCTTGCTGGCGGGTCTCGATCAACCCTCGGGCGGTGAACTGCTGGCCGGCAAGGCGCCGTTACAAGACGCTCGCGAAGACACGCGGTTGATGTTTCAGGAAGCACGCTTGCTGCCCTGGAAAAAAGTCATCGACAACGTGGGCCTTGGCCTCAAAGGCGACTGGCGGCCAAAAGCCCTGAAAGCGCTGGAAGAAGTGGGCCTGGCCGAGCGCGCCAATGAGTGGCCGGCGGCGTTGTCAGGTGGGCAAAAACAACGGGTTGCGCTGGCGCGCGCCCTGATTCACCAACCGCGTTTATTGCTGCTGGATGAACCGTTGGGCGCACTCGATGCGCTGACCCGAATTGAAATGCAGCACTTGATTGAGCGTCTGTGGCGCCAGCATGGTTTCACCGTATTGCTGGTCACTCACGACGTCAGCGAAGCCGTCGCCATTGCCGATCGGGTGATCCTGATCGAAGACGGCGAAGTGGGGCTGGACCTCACCGTTGAACTGCCGCGCCCTCGGGTGCGAGGTTCACATCGACTGGCCGCGCTGGAAACCGAAGTGCTGAACCGAGTACTCGCTTTACCTGGCTCGCCCCCTGAGCCAGAACCCGTTGCACCGTTGCCCACGCAATTGCGTTGGGCGCAATAACCTCACTTTTCTATCCCAAGACAGGAATCGACACCATGACCATCAAAGCCATTAACGTTCGTAACCAGTTCAAAGGCCACATCAAGGAAATCGTGCTGGGCGACGTGTTATCAGAAATCGACGTACAAACAGCGTCCGGCATCGTCACCTCGGTCATTACCACCCGCTCGGTCAAAGAGCTGGAACTGGTGGTCGGCAGCGAAGTGATTGCGTTCGTAAAATCCACTGAAGTGTCCATCGCCAAGCTCTAAATCGTGGTGTACCTACACCCCCGAAAGGCGTGAGCCCTTCGGGGTTTTTTATGGCTCACGGCCAACGTTGAGTTCACGCCCGACTAAACAGCGCGGCCATTTCCCGTAGCAACGCTTCTGCCTCAAGGACTTTATCCACCACCGCTTCGCCCTCATCGCGCGTCACGCCCAATCGCTCGAATATGGCATCCGGCAAGGGTGCGCCCGAACCATGACCCATCCCTCGACTGCGCAGCAGTCCCAGCGCGACACATACCAGATTAGGGTAGGGCGCATCTTGCCCCACGTAACCCGGGTCGTGCTGAAAACGCACGGCAGTGACCAGCTCTTCCGGCATACCCCAGAAACGCATCAGCCAAGCCCCCATCTGTTCGCGGCTGATGCCCAGCAAGTGCTGCTCTATCTCGCTGTGACTGGCGTGAGCATTGACCTCAAGGTGACGGCAAATCAGGGAGAAGTGCGGCGGGAACACATGGGCCAGCAGTAAATAGCCAAAGTTGTGCAGCAACCCCGCCAAGTAGGTCATGCCGACTTCCGGGCGCTGATCCCGAGGCATGGCACGGGTCAGCCCTTCAATGACGGCGGCCGTGTAAATGGACTGTTGCCAGTAAGGCATGCTGGCTTGCGGGTGATCCTTGGGTAAGCCCAAGCTCTTGTCCAACGACAGGCTCAACGCGAGGTTGACGACGACATCGACGCCCAACACACGAGAAATAGCGTCTTCCACTGAGCGAATCTTGCTCTTTGGGGCGTAGTACGAAGATGACGCCCAGCTTAGAAGCTGCGCCGCCAAAGCCGGGTCTGTTTCGACAACGCTCGTCACCTCGTCGATGGAGATGTCTGGATTGGCACGGAACTGTATGAGCTTGCGCACGCTTTCCGCCAGAGGCGGTAACTCAATGGTGGCTTCCAGCCGCTGCTGTATACGCCGCGTGGTGAACGCTTTAACCGCTCGGGTGATGGCTTCACCGTCGTCAACCGCCTGTCGAAGGCTGAAGCGGATAGCACTCAGGGGTTCACCAAAACGGCCGACGCTGGCTTTACTGAGCAGGCACTTGAAGTCTTCAGGGGTGACTTCCAGCAGCAAGCCAGGTTCGCCGCTGCTGATAAACAGCAACGGTTGATGCAGCAGATGCTCTTCGTACAGGCAGGTCGAACCGGTCACTGTAGGCAAGCCCGGCAGGGTGCGCAGTGAGTGCTTAGCCAGCAGCCCTGCAAGGCGGTCAGCTGGCACGGCCGTCATGTCTCGCCCAATCAAATCGGCGAGTCGATTGAGGTCGAGCAATTGGCTCTGAGGGAACAGCACCATAAGCTCGCCGACCGAATCATTGAGCAATACCGCTTGAACCTTGCACGCCGGGTCGAGCCCAGCGTGATCAATGACTTCCCGGTACGCGATGGACAACTCTGCTAATACCCGCTGTAGAGCGGGCGGCGTGCTCAAAATGGTTGGCACGCCAGCGACGTCAGTTGTGGTTTGCATGGGGTCTTCTTAACTCGAAATGGTAAAGCCACCACTGAATCGGCTGCGGGTTCATTTACTGAACGATTATTTAGACTTGGCCATATTGTTGACCATGGCGCAGCCAGCGGTCGAGCAGGGGACTGACATGGCTTGGCCAACGCTCCAGCAAAGCCAGCGCCGCCTCGCGCACGGCGGGCAGCAGGTCGGCATCACGCATCAAGTCAGCCACTTTGAACTGCAACAGCCCGGTTTGCCGAGTGCCGAGCATTTCTCCGGGGCCGCGCAACTCCAAGTCTTTTTCTGCAATCACAAACCCGTCGTTAGTCTCGCGCATGATGCCCAAGCGTTGACGCCCCACTTGCGACAGCGGCGGATGATAGAGCAGCACGCAGTGACTGGCCGCGCTGCCCCGGCCTACACGCCCGCGTAATTGGTGCAGTTGCGACAACCCCAGGCGCTCGGGGTTTTCAATGATCATCAAACTGGCATTGGGAACGTCCACGCCCACTTCAATCACCGTCGTGGCAACCAGCAATTGCAGTTCACCGGCCTTGAAGCGGGCCATGACCTCGGCTTTCTCGGCGGCTTTCATGCGCCCGTGGATCAAGCCCACACGCAGCTCGCCCAAAGCACTGGTCAGGTCTTCAAACGTGGTTTCGGCGGCCTGGCAGGTCATCTCTTCGGATTCTTCGATCAGCGTGCACACCCAATAGGCCTGTCGCCCTTCGGCGCAGGCCGCACGGACCCGTTCAATCACTTCGACGCGCCGCGTGTCGACCACCAACACGGTATTGACTGGGGTTCGGCCGGGCGGCAATTCGTCGAGGATCGAGGTGTCCAGATCGGCGTAAGCACTCATGGCCAGCGTGCGAGGAATCGGCGTGGCCGTCATGATCAACTGGTGCGGGCACATCACCCCGCCCACACCTTTATTGCGCAGGGCCAGACGTTGCTGAACACCAAAACGGTGCTGCTCATCAATGATGACCAGTGCAAGGTTTTTGAACTGAACCTGATCTTGAAACAGCGCGTGGGTACCCACCACCATCGGTGCGCCGCTGGCGATTTGTTCCATGGCCGCCGTGCGTGCTTTGCCTTTGAGCTTGCCGGCCAGCCAGGCGACTTCAATACCCAGCGGTTCCAGCCAGCGTTTAAAGCTGATGAAATGCTGCTCGGCGAGAATTTCGGTGGGGGCCATCAAGGCCACCTGATACCCCGCCTCTAATGCCTGCAACGCTGCAAGCGCCGCCACCACCGTTTTACCGGCGCCGACATCGCCCTGTATCAGACGCAGCATGGGTTCAGGCTGGCAGAGATCGTAGGCGATTTCATTGCCCACCCGTATTTGAGCCCCGGTGGGCGCAAAGCCGAGATTGGCGAGGAATTTCGTGGGCAGCTTTTTGGCCTTGGGCAGCACCGGCGCCTGCTGGGAACGCAGGCTTTCACGCAGACGTTGTTGGGAGAGCTGATGGGTCAACAGCTCTTCAAACGCCAGACGGTGTTGCGCCCAGTGATGACCCAGTGCCAGCTCTTCCACATCGGCATCTGCCGGAGGTTGATGCAAATAGCGAATGGCTTCGTCGAGCGGGGCCAGTTGATAGTCTTTCGCCAGTTCGGGCGGGAGCCAATCGGGCAGGCTGCGAGGGCCAAGCATGGCCAGACTTTGCTGGCTGAGCTGGCGCAGGCGCTGCTGAGTCAGACCTTCGGTGGTCGGGTAAATGGGCGTCAGTGTGGTATCGACGGGCGGCGGCTCGTCACCGGTAATGGCACGGTATTCAGGGTGATAAATTTCCAGACCTGAAGCACCGGGCCGCGCTTCGCCATAACAACGCACCTCAGTGCCACGCTTTAAACTTTCTTTTTGCGCATTGCTGAAGTGATAGAAGCGCAGGCTCAGGCCGCCCGTGCCGTCATTGATGCGCACCAGCAAGCTGCGACGCTTGCCCATGACCACATCCGTGCCGATAACACGGCCCTCGACCACCGCATCCTGACCCGGGCGCAAAGCGCCAATCGGCACCACGCGCGTGCGGTCCTGATAACGCAGGGGCAAATGGAACAACACGTCCTGAACGGTTTCGAGACCGACCTTGGCCAGCTTCTCGGCCATAGCCTCGCCCACGCCCTTGAGCGCGGTGACCGACACATTCGACAACTCGGACATCGGCGCCGCTCTTAGGTCGCGGCAGGTGGCTTGGCCACCGAGCACAGACGGATGGAGTCCGCGAGGATTTCAATCGCCTTGGGCCGTGGAAAGCTGGCGCGCCAGGCAATCGCCACCGTGCGGAACGGCACCGGCGGGGTCAGCGGACGCACGGCCAGTACGCCGGGGGCGTAATGGTGACTGTCGACAGCCGACAACGGCAGGATGGAAATACCCAAGCCCGAAGCCACCATATGACGGATGGTTTCCAGCGAGCTGGATTCAACGGTGGTGTGGCTGGCGCCGTCTTTGCCTTTGGCCAGCGTCGGGCAGGCTTCAAGTACCTGATCGCGAAAACAGTGACCCTCACCCAGTAACAGCAAGCTCTTGTCATTCAACAGGCTGGCGTCAATGGTGTCGCGCTGGGTCCAGGGGTGTTCACTGGGCATCAAAACGTAGAACGGCTCATCGTAAAGCGGCAGGGTCAGGACATCAGCCTCCTGAAACGGCAGGGCGATGATGATCGCGTCCAGTTCACCATTGCGCAGTTTGTCGCGCAGCACATGAGTGAAGTTTTCTTCAATATACAACGGCATCTGCGGGGCTACCCGGTGCAGTTGCGGAATCAGGTGCGGAAACAGATACGGGCCAACGGTATAGATTGCGCCGACCTTGAGCGGTGCGGTCAGCTGGTTTTTGCCGGCTTGGGCAAGCTCGCGAATACCTTGGGCTTGCTCCAGCACTTTTTGCGCTTGGGCGACGATACCTTCGCCGACCGGCGTAAGACGCACGGCGCTTTTGCTGCGTTCAAAAATCAGCACACCGAGTTCGTCTTCCAGTTTTTTCACACCCACCGACAACGTCGGTTGGCTGACATGGCAGCGTTCGGCCGCGTGGCCGAAGTGTTGCTCTTGGGCGAGCGTCACGATGTAACGTAATTCTGTAAGCGTCATAGCGGGCGTCCCTGTGGTTGCGGGCCAAGAATAGCGGCTGCAATCGATAGACGCACGTTATCAGACATTCTCCTTACAGCTAAAGAGGCTAATGGCTGTCAGACGTTTTTATCTATAGCCCAGATGCATAAAGGGCACCCTGAGGTGCCCTTTATGGTGTTAACGCCGACGTTTATCGATGGAGTAAACGAACGGTGCCACGATTTCGATAGTGCCGTTGGTTAGCATCTCGGGTGGCGGCTTGGGCAATGGCTGTGCCCGACGGATCATTTCCAGGGTGGCCCGGTCCAGATCCGCATTGCCGGAACGTCCTACCAGCTCGTAAGACAGCACCTTGCCTTCGGCGTCGACCACAAAGCGCAGACGGTTCAGACCTTCCTTGCCTCGCGACTGCGCGGCAGCTGGGTACTTTTTGTACTTGCCCAAGTGCGCCAGCAACGTACCTTCCCAGCTGGCTTTGGCAGCCAATTGTTGGGCCGACGGGCCAGGGGCCGGTGCGGCAGACTTCTCACTCGGTGCCTTGGTCGGTGTCGCGTCGCTCGGTTTCTCTTCTGAAGGCTTTTCTTTAACCGGCTCAGTTTTTTCCACAGGCTTGGGCGGCTGAGGCTTCTGCTTGGGTTTAACCGGTTTGGGAACAGCAATCTTCGGCTTGGGCGCTTCCGCCAGCTTGGGGATCGGCAACTCTTCCACGGGAGCCGGCGGTTGTGGTGGCGTCACCACTTTCGGCGGCGCAGGCGGTGGCGGTGCTGGCAACGGTGCCAGATCAATCATCATCGCTTGCGGTGGGAGTTCGACAGTCCGCGGGTTGGACCATTGCAGGGCAAGAATCACTGCCACTGCATGGATCGCCAACACCGCGGCCAAGCTGATTGCGTAACGCGTCATCTTTTGGCGCGCTATGGTCATTTCTTGGCTGCCGTCTCAAGTCCGACCAGACCTACCTTCAAATAACCCGCTGCGCGCAATGCATCCATCACGCTCATCAAGTCACCGTAGTCCACACCTTTGTCGGCCTGGAAGAAGATGGTCGTGTCTTTGTTGTTGTGCGTCCTGGCATCCAGGGTTGGTCCCAGCGCCTCAACTGTCACCGGGTCTTCACCCAGATATAAACGCTGGTCAGCCTTGACGCTCAGGAACACAGGCTTCTCGGGACGCGGCGCTGGCTTGGCCGTCGACGCAGGCAGATCAACCTTGATATCCACGGTGGCCAGCGGTGCGGCCACCATGAAGATGATCAGCAGTACCAGCATCACGTCAATAAAAGGGGTGACGTTGATTTCATGGTTCTCGGCGAGATCGTCATCGCCTTCTTTTAAATGCAGGCCCATGGTCTATTACCCCACTTTGACCATGTGCGGTTGCGAGCTGCGCTCGGGCGGCAGGTGATCGAGATCACGGCTAACCAACAGCAACACCTCTGCCGACGCATCAGCCACTTGAGCTTTGTAGCCGGTGATGGAGCGAGCGAATACGTTGTAGATCACTACCGCTGGAATCGCCGCAACCAGACCCAATGCAGTGGCCAGCAGGGCCTCGGCAATGCCGGGCGCTACGACGGCCAGGTTGGTGGTTTGGGTTTTGGCGATGCCGATAAAGCTGTTCATGATGCCCCACACCGTACCGAACAGACCCACGAACGGGGCCGTGGAGCCGATGGTGGCGAGAATACCCGTGCCGCTGCTCATGTTACGGCCGCAAGCAGCAACCAGACGCTCAAGGCGGAAGCTGACGCGCTCTTTGATGCCTTCTTTCTCGCGGCTATTGGCCGACAGGCGCATCTCTTCAAGGGCATCCTGCACCAGCAAGTGGGCAAGCGTGCCTTCTTTGCCGGCCGTCTCGCTGGCTTCTTTGAGGGTGCGGGCTTTTTTCAGTTGGGCGATTTCAATGCGCAGACGGCGTTTGGCGCCCAGCACTTCGAAGCCTTTGGCAATCCAGATCGTCCAGGTAATGATCGAGGCGATGGCTAGACCGATCATGACGATTTTGACGATGATGTCGGCGTTCTTGTACATGCCCCAAGGCGACAGGTCGTGGGCCATGCCCAGGCTATTGCCTTCCTCGGCAACGATCTGTGGCGCATCATTGGCCGGCGCTACGGCGCCTTCAGCCAAAGCAGGGTCAGTTGCACCCGGCGTTGCAGCAGGCGCCGGAGCGACAGATTCGGTTGCCGGTTGAACGGCTGGAGTGGCAGGCTCGTCTGCAAAGGCCGCAGCAGGTGCCAGCAACAAGCTGAACATCAGCGCAGCTAGCCCACGCCAAAGGCGTGTCGGGCTTAACAGCGGGGTTGGCGAAGCGTTGGGATGATTGCGTGTCATGCTAGCCGGACCTGAGAAAAGTATGAAGGTTTTGCCCTACAACGCGTCTTAAGACCCAGGGCAATTGATGCGTTATTATTGCAAGTAATTCTTGTTAACAAAAGCAATAGCCTCTGTTTTTTTCGTCTGTCACTACCTTGGTAGTGCTTATCCACGCAGCTTTGTAACAATTTGTTAGGAGTTTTGAGATGTCCAAAGCCTCAGTACTGATTGCCGGATGCGGCGATATCGGCAGCCGTTTGGCCACTCAACTGTTGAACAAAGGGTGGCAGGTCTATGGACTTCGGCGCTCGATTGAGCGGTTGCCAGCAGGTGTCACAGGAATCGCAGGCGATCTGTTCAGCGAGCAGTGCCCCGCGCAATGGCCTACAGGTCAGATCGACTATGTCGTCTACAGCGCTGCCGCGACCGACCATGATGAGGCGGGTTATCAAGCCGCTTATGTCGACGGACTGACCCATACGCTGGCGTGGCTCAAACAAAACGGTCAGCAGCCAAAGCGCCTGTTGTTTGTTTCAAGTAGCGGCGTTTATGGTCAGAAAAATGGCGAGTGGGTCGATGAAATGTCTCCTGCCCAAGCGACCAGTTACTCGGGGCGAATCATGCTGGAGGCCGAGCGGGTAGCGTTGAAGAGCGGCATTCCAGCCAGCACTGTACGTTTGACCGGTATCTACGGCCCAGGCCGTGAGTGGATGCTGGGGCAAGTGCGCAAAGGTTATCGCGTGGCTGTCGACCCGCCGCTGTATGGCAACCGAATTCATGCGGATGATGCCGCCGGCTTACTGGCCTTCTTGCTTGATGCAGATTTGCAAGGTAAGACTTTGGACGACTGCTACATCGGCGTAGACAACGACCCGGCCCCTCTGGCAGAGGTGGTGGGATGGCTACGCGAGCGTCTGGGTGTGACGACGTGGGCAGAAGAAGCCAGCGTACGCAGGGCGGGTAGCAAGCGTTGCAGCAATGCTCGGGCCAAGGCGTTGGGATGGGAGCCTCGGTACCCGAGTTATCGCGAAGGGTATGGGGAGATTTTGTCTAAATAATTAAGCTGCAAGCTGCAAATTTGCAGCTTGACGCTTACAGCTGCTTTTCCAACAACCACTCTCGCTTGCCGGGATAAAGCTGGGGCATTTCGTCAGGCTTTGCAGAGTCCAAGGCCTGGAATATTTCCAGCTGGGGCCCTTTGCGTACAAAGATGTGGGCCGCACCCACTTCGTCCTGCTGCAACCAGAGGCTGTCGTACTCGCCGCTCATCGACGCGCAGTCGCCTGCCAGACACAGGGCGTAAGCATTCGCATCGGGCAGTCCTTTGACTTGGCCATCGGCCAGAAATGTCACTTGATTGCCTTGGCCTTTACCGCTGACCACTCGCCACTGACCGCCCAGATAAGCAGACTTGAGCGCATGTTCGAAATGCGTGCCCAAAGGCGCATCGCTGGCCAGGTTAACGCCCGAGCGCATGAATGATTGTCGTGGGTCGTCGTCGCTGGCGGCTTGAATCAATTGGTTGCCGCTGATGCTCAAGTCGGTAGACGTACCGCCATAAAAGCTGACCTGCCAAACCCCGTCTTTCTCAGGCATCAGCTTGCCTTCAACCCACTCGAATCCATTGGTGTAATTGGCTTTGGCCGTTTGGCTGTCGATAGACCACTCAAGGTTTGGCCCATTAGCCAGCAAGGCTTCACGCAAGTTGCCGCCTTTGGCTGCTTCATCAATCGCCGCCTGATTGATCCATACACCACTGATATCGCGAGAGGCGGGGTCGCTGGCACAGCCACCCAGAAAAATGGCAAGCAGTGACATAGCGAGCGCATTGCGCATGGCGGAATCCTTTTAAAGCGGGGGAAGCAGAGGGTTGGCGCAGCAGGAAGGTGCTGCGCCGAGGGGGTGTTACTCAATGACCAGAATAGCGTCCATCTCAACCTGCGAACCCTTGGGCAGGGCAGCAACGCCAATGGCAGCACGGGCCGGGTAAGGCTGTTCGAAGTACTGGCCCATGATTTCGTTAACCTTGGCGAAATGGCTCAGGTCGGTCAGGAAGATATTCAGCTTGACGATGTCCTTGAACGAACCACCTGCTGCCTCTGCCACGGACTTCAGGTTTTCAAACACCTGAATGGTCTGGGCTTCGAAGCCTTCAACCAGTTCCATGGTTTTCGGGTCCAACGGGATCTGACCGGACATGTAGACAGTATTGCCAGCTTTGATCGCCTGAGAGTAAGTACCGATAGCAGCAGGTGCCTTGTCGCTGGTGATAACAGTCTTGGACATGGGTGACTCCTTGTAATGGGATGGCTACGCACGCATACGTGTGATGCGGATAACCCCGGTAAGGGCGCGCAGTTTTTTGATCACGCGGGCCAGGTGCACGCGGTCGTGCACGCTGACCACCAGTTGGACCACGCTGATACGACCATCGCGTTCGTCCATGCTGATTTTTTCGATGTTACCGTCTGCCGCATTGACGCTGCTGGCCAGCAGCGCAATCAAGCCGCGCTGATGTTCCAACTCGACGCGCAATTCGACATTGAATTCGCCAGTGACGTCCTTGGCCCACGAGAGCTGAATGCACTTTTCGGGGTTATGGCGGATTTCACTGATATTGCGGCAGTTGTCCAGGTGCACCACCATGCCTTTGCCCGCAGACAGATGACCCACAATCGGGTCGCCGGGGATCGGTGTACAGCATTTCGCGTAGCTGAGCACCAACCCTTCTGTACCGCGGATCGCCAGCGGGCCTTCAGGGCTTGGCAACTGATCACCTTCGCCCAGCAGGCGACGTGCAACGACATAGGCCATGCGGTTGCCCAGACCAATGTCTTCAAGCAGATCTTCGACCTGCTCCAGGCGGTATTCCTGAAGCATGGCCTGAATGCGCTCGGCGGGAATTTTGTCCAGCGCGCTGTTGAAGCCGTTGAGTACTTTGTTCAGCAGACGCTCGCCCAAATTGACCGACTCGGAACGACGCTGCAATTTCAGCGCGTGACGAATGTGCGTGCGCGCCTTGCCGGTGACAACAAAATTGAGCCACGCCGGATTCGGCCGGGCGCCAGGGGCGCTGACGATCTCGACCGTGGAGCCACTTTGCAGCGGCTCGGACAGCGGCGCGAGACGGCGATTGATGCGGCAGGCAATGCAGCTGTTACCAACGTCAGTGTGAACCGCGTAGGCAAAGTCGACCGCCGTGGAGCCTTTGGGCAGCTCCATGATGCGGCCCTTGGGCGTGAACACGTAGACCTCGTCCGGGAACAGGTCGATCTTCACGCTTTCGATAAATTCGAGGGAGTTGCCTGCGCGCTGCTGCATCTCCAGCACGCCTTTGACCCATTGCCGCGCTCGGGCATGGGTGCCGGTGTGTTGCTCGTCGCCACTGGACTTGTACAGCCAGTGGGCGGCAATACCGTTGTTGGCCATTTCTTCCATTTCACGGGTACGGATCTGAATTTCGATCGGTACGCCATGCATGCCAAACAGCGTGGTATGCAACGACTGGTAGCCGTTGGCTTTGGGGATAGCGATGTAGTCTTTGAAGCGTCCCGGCAAGGGTTTGTACAAATTATGTACAGCACCCAGCACGCGATAGCAGGTATCTACCTTGTCGACGATGATCCGGAACGCGTAGACGTCCATGATTTCGTTGAAAGCCCGACGCTTGCCGCGCATTTTTTTGTAAATGCCGTAGATGTGCTTCTGACGACCGCTGACTTCACCCTGAATGCCATCAACGGCCAAACAGTGGCTAAGCGACTCTTCAATTTTGTTGACGATTTCTTTGCGGTTGCCCCGAGCGCGCTTCACGGCTTGGTAAATGCGCGCGGAACGCATCGGGTACATCGCCTTGAAGCCGAGGTCTTCGAATTCGATACGAATGCTGTGCATACCCAGCCGGTTGGCAATGGGCGCGTAGATTTCCAGGGTTTCCTTGGCAATCCGCCGACGTTTCTCGCCGGACAGCACTTCGAGGGTGCGCATGTTATGCAGGCGATCAGCCAGCTTCACCAAAATAACGCGAATATCCCGCGCCATGGCCATGGCCATTTTCTGGAAGTTTTCAGCTTGGGCTTCAGCCTTGGTTTCGAAGTTCATCTGAGTCAGCTTGCTGACTCCATCGACCAGTTCAGCCACGGTTTCGCCGAACTGCGAAACCAGTGCTTCCTTGGCAATGCCGGTGTCTTCGATCACATCGTGCAGCATGGCGGCCATCAGACTTTGATGGTCCATGTGCATGTCGGCAAGGATATTGGCGACTGCTAGCGGATGCGTGACATAGGGTTCGCCGCTACGTCGGCGTTGGCCGTCGTGGGCTTGTTCAGCGTAGAAGTACGCTCGTCGGACCAGATTGACCTGATCCGCACTGAGGTAAGTCGACAAGCGATCGGCGAGGGCGTCTATGCTCGGCAAGAGTGAGCCTCCTGCCAAAACTGTGAACCCTTCGCCGTGCTACGTCGACCGGGCATAGGCTTAGTTCGCCTCGTTGGACTCGTCCTCGAACGCTGCGAACAGCGGTTCGTCTTCGACGATTTCAGCGTTGGCGATAAACTCGTAGCTCATCAGGCCTGCAGCGATTTCACGCAGGGCAACGACGGTAGGCTTGTCGTTTTCCCACTCAACCAAAGGCTCTTTACCGCCTGTGGCCAGTTGACGGGCACGCTTGGTAGAGAGCATGACCAGCTCAAAGCGGTTATCCACGTGTTCTAGACAGTCTTCAACGGTTACGCGGGCCATGGTCTTCCTCGTAGCAAATGCAATATGCGCGCTGCCCGGATGGGCGAGCGGACTGAACAGTTTAAAAAATCACCAGCCATTAGGGAAGCGCTGATTTTTCAAGCCGCTCTTCAAAACCTCTGTAAGCGCCAATGTAAAGCCCTTGCAGGGGTTTTGGGAAGCGCTGATTAAGCCAGCAATTCAGCCAGTAATTTGCCAAAACGCTGCTGTTGACGTTTTTGCTGTAGCCGATTGGCGTGAAAAATGGCCTTCAGATCTTCGAGGGCCAGTGCAAAATCGTCATTGATGATCAGGTAGTCGTAGTCAACATAGTGGCTCATTTCACTCACGGCTTCACGCATACGCCCGTCAATGATTTCGTCGCTGTCCTGACCGCGGTTATTGAGACGCTCACGCAACGCTTGCTGGCTCGGCGGCAGGATGAAAATCGAGCGTGCTTGCGGCATCAACTTGCGAACCTGCTCGGCACCTTGCCAGTCGATTTCCAGAATCAGGTCGTGGCCTTCATCCAGCGTCTGTTGCAAGTAGCTCTGCGAGGTACCGTAAAGGTTCCCGAAGACTTCAGCGCGCTCCAGGAAATCACCGTGTTCGATCATCTTCACGAAATCTTCGCGCGAGACGAAGTGGTAATTCACGCCGTCTACCTCGCCCGGACGCATGGCCCGGGTGGTGTGTGATACCGAGACGCGAATCTGCGGCTCCAGGTCGATCAATGCTTTGACCAGGCTGGTCTTGCCTGCACCCGAGGGCGCGGAAACGATATAAAGGGTGCCAGTGCTGTGGGTCATGTCAGGGGGAGCCTTACTCAATATTCTGTACTTGTTCACGCATTTGCTCGATCAACACTTTGAGGTTGACCGCCGCTTGGGTGCTGCGCGGGTCGAATGCTTTTGAGCCCAGTGTATTGGCCTCACGGTTAAGCTCTTGCATCAGGAAGTCGAGACGCCGACCTGCAGCACCCGCCGACTTGAGCACACGGCGCACTTCCAGAATATGGGTGCTCAAGCGGTCGAGCTCTTCGGCAACATCACTTTTTTGCGCGAGCAAAACCATTTCTTGCTCAAGGCGCTGGGGATCAAGCTCGGCCTTCATGTCAGCAAAGCGATCAAGCACCTTTTGACGTTGGGTAGCGAGCATCTGCGGCACTAATTCACGCAGGGTTTCGACATCGCTTTCAATTGCGGTCAAGCGGTCGCTGATCAAGCGCGCCAGCTCTGCGCCTTCGCGCTCGCGGCCGTTTTTCAACTCTTGCAAACCTTGCTTGAACAACGCCAGCGCTTGAGTGTTGAGGGCTTGCGGATCACTGGCGTCTGCGACCAACACACCCGGCCACGCCAGCACTTCGAGCGGGTTGAGTGGTGCGGGCTGCTTGATCAGACCGGCGATGGTTTCAGCGGCGGCTACCAATTGCGCAGCACGTTCACGATCGACCTGCAGCGGCTTGCCGGTAGTTTCCTCAGTGAAACGCAAGGTGCATTCCAGTTTTCCCCGAGAAATCCCTTGGCGCAGCGCTTCACGCACGGCGCCTTCCAGGTCACGAAACGATTCAGGCAGGCGCAGGTGCGGCTCCAGGTAGCGGCTGTTGACCGATCGCAACTCCCAGCTCAGGGTGCCCTGAGTGCCGGCGCTTTCGACGCGGGCAAAGGCGGTCATGCTATGCACCATGGACGGTACCTCGCGATTCAATGAGTTAAGCCTGATGGCTATTAAGGCGGCGGATTGTAACGCAGTGCGCCGGGCTGTCCCACATGACGTCCGTCGCAAAGGTACATCCATAATGAGTGCGCCCAGGCGGGACAGCTACAGAATGGCTTTCATGGGTTCAAGCTGGCGGTGCTCTGCCCCACGGCCAACCCGGCGCGAATTGCTGCCAGTGCCGCCTGATAATAAGCTTTACCGTCGGGCGACTCGGCGAAGGTGACGAACTCTTCCAGTTCAGGGTCAGAAAGGTCGCGATACACGTAGAGCAACGTGTTATCCAATTCTCCGCCAATTTGCTCCATCAAGCGTTGGCGCTGACCATTGAGCATGGCAGGTGCCAAACCACCCCCCAATACACCCGGAATCATTGCACTCAAGCTGTCTGCAGCAACACCCGCGATGGCCAGGGTCACTTCTGCGCCTGCTTCGCGGACCGGCAAGGCTCGCGACAAATGATTAACCAGCAACTGACGAGTGGCGCTGGCCTCAATACGGGGTAGGCCCCGTGCATGCTTGGCCAGTTGATCGGGACGCGTAGCAAGCAGCTCCGCAGCCACAATTTTGAGACCCAGGGGCGACTGAAAAAAGGTCAGCGCAGGGTTTGGATTTGGCAAGTTTTTGCGCATCTGCTCTTTGGCCCGCTTATCCATAGCGTCAGGGTCAAAGCGCTGGTTGCTGTTATTCATCAAGGCCTGATAAACAGCGGGCGGTAACGTAGTGCGGTAGCGCTCCTGGGTGGCTCTGAGCGCATCATTGAAATGCGCGCGCTGTTGCGGCCAACCAGCAAGCTGAAACAGATCATCGAGGCTGTCTGCCCATGCGGGTAACGTACACAACATCATTAAAACGAATAACAAACGGCGCATGGGGGACTCCTGTCAGCAAGGCGCTATTGTCCGGGTGTGGCGTAGGACTTGTCGAGAATCCTGTTACCCAAGAAATTTTAAATAGTCGGGCCAACTATTTACACATTGCCAGCTAGACGGAGCTGTCAGATTTCAAGGGGTGTGGATATTATGCGCCGCATGCAAATACCCTCTGATCATCCGCTGTTGTTACGCATTGTCGACGACCTGTACGCGCAGGGATGGTCACAACAAAACATTTTTCTGCCCGAGGCTTTGACCCTCGAACTGGCGGCTGAGTGCCACAAACGTTCTGCCGAAGGTGAGCTGACCCCAGCGGCGGTCGGGCGCGGTCTTGCCCAAGAGGTTCGAGAGGGTATTCGCGGCGACCATATTCAATGGCTGGAGCCGGGAGAGGCTCTAGCCTGCGACAGTTATTTAGGCTTGATGGAAAGCCTGCGAATCGCCATGAATCGCAGGCTTTTTTTGGGCCTGGAAGACTTCGAAAGTCACTTCGCGCTGTACCCGCCCGGTGCGTTTTACCTTAAACACCTGGATCGTTTCCGCGATGATGACCGGCGAATGGTGTCTGCCGTGGTGTACCTCAACCAATCGTGGCTGCCCGAGCATGGCGGCCAGTTGCGCATGTACCTTGAAGACAACGTCGATTACGACGTACTCCCGACCGGCGGCTGTCTGGTGGTGTTTATGTCAGGCGAAGTCCCTCATGAAGTCATGCCCGCCACCCGTGACCGCCTTTCATTGACTGGCTGGTTTCGCCGCCGCGCTACGGAGGTGGTTATATGAGCCAAAAACTGTTGGTCAGTCGCTGCTTGCTGGGCCATCGCGTGCGATACGACGGTGGTGCCAGTGGCCCATATGCACAGCTGGCCCTGTGGCAGGATGAAGGCCGAATTGTTGCTGTGTGCCCGGAAGTCGCAGGGGGGTTACCCACACCGCGCGCGGCTGCAGAAATTCCCGGAGGTCAGGGCGCTCAAGTGCTCAAGGGCATTGCGCCAGTGATCACCACTGACGCAGAGGATGTCACCGCTGCCTTTGTATCTGGAGCGCGGCAAGCCCTGGCGCTGGTAAAGCAACACGGCATTCGCATTGCGATCCTCAAGGCCAACAGTCCGTCCTGTGGCAATGTTCTGACCTATGACGGCAGCTTCAGCGGGGTCAAAGTGCAAGGGCAGGGCGTGACGGCAGCGTTGCTGACGCAAGCCGGTGTACAAGTATTCAACGAATTGCAGTTAGCAGAAGCCGCCCAGGCGTTAGCAACGTTCGAGTCGCTGGCGAAGGCTGCTACGAAGATTGAGTTCAGGTAACATTCGCTACCACTTTGCCCAGGGATATTACGATGACTGACAAGCCTAAAACGCAGCCTTCGGACACGGCTGAAAGTGCCGATTCAGCACTGCACCATATCGTTGATGGCTTTTTGCATTTTCATCACGAGATCTTTCCCGAGCAGGAAGCCTTCTTCAAGAAACTCGCCACTGCGCAAAGCCCGCGGGCAATGTTTATTGCCTGTGCCGATTCACGGATCGTCCCCGAACTGATCACTCAAAGCGCGCCCGGTGATCTGTTTGTCACTCGCAACGTCGGTAATGTCGTACCGCCCTACGGTCAGATGAACGGCGGTGTTTCCACCGCCATTGAGTACGCAGTACTGGCGCTTGGCGTGCAGCACATCATCATTTGCGGGCATTCCGATTGCGGCGCCATGCGTGCGGTATTAAACCCCGCCAGCCTGAAAAAGATGCCCACGGTTAAAGCCTGGTTACATCACGTAGAAGTGGCTAAAACCATGGTGCAAGAGAACTGCAATTGCGCCAATGAAGCCGAAAGCATGCACGTTTTGACCGAAGAGAACGTGATTGCCCAGTTGCAGCATTTGCGTACACACCCGTCGGTGGCCTCACGCATGGCCAACGGGCAGTTGTTCATTCACGGCTGGGTATACGACATCGAAACCAGCGAGATCAAAGCATACGATGCCGACAAAGGGGCCTTCCTGCCGCTGGATGGCACCAGTCCGATCCCAAGTGCAACGCCTAAAGCACGGTTCTGACGCAACCGGTCAAAACGTCAGCCCAACACCTAGTTGCTTGGACATGCACGGCCATTGGCTCCATGCCGTGCCGGTGTCCGGGCTGACGAGTTTTTTGCGGTAGGCTTCGACCGTTTCAAGTGCAAAATTTTCGTCGTCGAGCATTTCATCGACCGCGTGGTGTACGGCTTCGTCCAGCTGATTGGCAAACGCTTCGCCGATCAGTTGATGGGCAATGATATTGGCCACGGTCGTGTCCAGCGGTATCAAAGGCTGACCAAAATGCTTGATATAGACGTCATTGACCTCTTCGACGAGCCGATGTGCCAGATACGCTTCGTCCAGCAAAGCCTCAAGCCCTTCGTGCCCCTTAAGTAACTCTTGGGCATCAGTGAAATAATGCTCGGCGATTCGCAATACCGGGGTGATTTGCGATTCGATACCGGCCTTTTTCGCCACATCATTGGCAGCATCAAGCAAGTCGGGCACCTGTTCGATGTAGGCGCTGACAAAACGCGTCATGACTTCATTTTTATCAAAATCAGGCAGTTCAATCGCGGTATGAAGCTGCGGCAATTGCGTGGCCAAATGCTGGGCGAGCAGGCCCGTTGTTGCCTCATGTGTTTGGGCACACAAGATCTGCGCACGGATGGCGGCGGTGTTCATGGGAACTCCAGGGGAGGGACGCTAGACAGGGAAGAACTTTAAAAGTAGCCCTTAAAACGCAAAGGGGGTTTTTCAGGGACGTTATTGTTATTCATTTTATGACGCGGCAGTGAGTGCCATTTGTCGATGGGACCGTATTTGACAGATTTAACCCTCCTGCGTGCAGGGTTTATGTCGCTGTCTATACTCGATCCTAGAAACCGATTTTCGATGATGCCCGACTGCCCGAGCAGACGAGGCCAGGCGCCGAAACCGCCCCCTTGTACACATAGCTGGCACCCAGGCATAGACCGGCGTACTAACAAGAAAAGCCAAGGGGAACACCGCGATGCGACATCCACACCTATGGATGGGGCTGTTGTTGTGGTCAGTTTTCAACCCGGCACACGCGGCCTGGACGGTGAACATGTCCCCGGGCGCGACCGAGGTCAGCCACGCCGTATTCGATTTGCACATGACCATCTTCTGGATCTGCGTGATCATCGGCATCATTGTGTTTGGTGCCATGTTGTGGTCAATGATTGTTCACAGACGCTCCACCGGTCAGGAAGCGGCGACGCTTCATGAAAGCACCAAGGTCGAAATTCTCTGGACCGTCGTGCCCCTGATCATTCTGATCGTGATGGCCATCCCGGCAACCAAAACCCTGATCGACATTTACGACAACAGTGATTCGGATATCGACATCCAGATCACCGGTTACCAATGGAAGTGGCATTACAAATACTTGGGGCAGGATGTCGAGTTCTTCAGCAATCTGGCCACCCCTGCCGATCAAATTCACAATCAAGCCCCAAAAAGCGAGCATTACCTGCTTGAGGTCGATGAGCCGCTAGTGCTGCCCACTGGCGCCAAAATTCGCTTTCTGGTGACCTCTGCCGACGTGATCCACTCGTGGTGGGTGCCGGCGTTTGCAGTTAAACGTGATGCCATTCCGGGATTTATCAATGAAGCCTGGACCCGCGTCGAAAAGCCCGGCCTCTATCGCGGTCAGTGTGCCGAATTATGCGGCAAGGATCACGGCTTTATGCCCATCGTAGTGGACGTCAAAGCCCGTCCGGACTACGACGCCTGGCTTGCTGAGCGTAAAGCCCAGGCTGCGCAGCTCAAGGAACTGACCAGCAAAGAGTGGACCCTTGAGGAACTGATGGCCCGAGGTGACAAGGTTTATCACACCGCCTGCACGGCCTGTCATCAGGCTGAAGGTCAGGGCCTGCCGCCCATGTTCCCCGCACTCAAAGGCTCACCTATTGCCATTGGCCCTAAAGAAGACCACCTGCACCGCGTGTACTTTGGCAAGCCGGGCACTGCGATGGCCGCTTTCGGCAAGCAACTCTCGGAAGTCGATATTGCCGCGGTGGTGACGTATGAACGCAACGCCTGGGGCAACAATAAAGGCGACATGGTGACCCCAAAAGATGTGTTGGCACTCAAACAGGCGCAAGGCAAATGAACATACGGGCGCGCAATACCCAATGGCCCTTTGCAGGAGTCAGGACATGAGTGCGGCTATCGACGATCACACAGCGGTTGACCACGCCCACGGCCCGGCAAAAGGCCTTATGCGCTGGGTTCTGACCACCAATCACAAAGACATCGGCACGTTGTACCTGTGGTTTAGCTTCTGCATGTTTTTGCTGGGTGGTTCATTTGCCATGGTGATTCGTGCCGAACTGTTCCAGCCAGGTTTACAGATTGTCGAACCGGCCTTCTTCAATCAGATGACCACCATGCACGGTCTGATCATGGTGTTTGGCGCCGTGATGCCGGCGTTTGTCGGGCTGGCAAACTGGATGATCCCGTTGATGATCGGCGCACCCGACATGGCCCTGCCAAGGATGAACAACTTCAGCTTTTGGCTGCTGCCAGCGGCTTTTTTAATGCTGATTTCGACGCTCTTCATGGCCGGAGGCGGGCCGAACTTTGGCTGGACGTTCTATGCGCCTTTATCCACCACTTACGCACCCGAAAGCGTGACTTACTTTATTTTTGCAATCCATTTGATGGGTATTAGTTCAATCATGGGCGCGATCAACGTCATTGCGACCATCCTCAACCTGCGCGCCCCCGGCATGACGCTGATGAAAATGCCGCTGTTCGTCTGGACATGGCTGATCACCGCCTTCTTGCTGATTGCCGTGATGCCTGTGCTGGCTGGCGTAGTGACCATGATGTTGATGGACATTCACTTCGGCACCAGCTTCTTCAGTGCCGCGGGTGGCGGTGACCCGGTGTTGTTCCAGCATGTGTTCTGGTTTTTTGGTCATCCCGAGGTGTACATCATGATCCTGCCGGCGTTCGGGGCCATTAGCGCGATCATTCCAACCTTCTCGCGCAAACCGCTGTTCGGTTACACCTCGATGGTCTATGCCACGGCGAGCATTGCCTTTCTGTCGTTTATCGTTTGGGCTCACCATATGTTTGTGGTGGGCATACCACTCGTGGGTGAGCTGTTCTTTATGTACGCCACCCTGCTGATCGCGGTGCCCACCGGGGTCAAGGTGTTCAACTGGGTCAGCACCATGTGGCAAGGCTCGCTGACGTTCGAAACACCGATGCTGTTCGCGGTGGCCTTTGTGATTTTATTCACCATTGGCGGTTTTTCCGGGTTGATGCTGGCCATCGCTCCTGCCGATTTTCAGTACCACGACACCTACTTCGTGGTGGCGCATTTCCACTACGTACTGGTACCCGGCGCCATCTTCGGAATCTTCGCCTCAACCTACTACTGGCTGCCGAAATGGACGGGCCACATGTATGACGAAACCTTGGGCAAGCTGCATTTCTGGCTGTCGTTTGTGGGCATGAACCTGACCTTCTTCCCGATGCATTTTGTTGGACTGGCGGGTATGCCGCGCAGGGTTCCGGACTACAACCTGCAATTTGCCGACTTCAATATGGTGTCGTCGATTGGTGGATTTATGTTTGGCGCGACGCAGCTGTTATTCCTGTTTATCGTCATCAAATGCATTCGCGGAGGCCCAAAAGCGCCCGCCAAGCCTTGGGACGGCGCTGAAGGCCTGGAGTGGAGCGTGCCGTCGCCCGCGCCTTATCACACCTTTACAACACCACCCCGGATTGATTGAGCGCTTGGCTTAAAAGCCCCTCACCCTAGCCCTCTCCCGGAGGGAGAGGGGACTAAAAGCAAAGCAGATTCGCGCAATGTCACAGATCAAGCTCCCTCTCCCTCCGGGAGAGAGGACTGAAAGCAAGGCAGATTTGCGCAGCGTCACAGATCAAGCTCCCTCTCCCTCCGGGAGAGGGGACTGAAAGCAAGGCAGATTTGCGCACCGCCACAGATCAAGCCTCTCTCCCTACGAGAGGTGATTGAAAGCAAAGCGGATTTGCGCAGCGCCACAGTTCAAGCTCCCTCTCCCTCTGGGAGAGGGTTGGGGTGAGGGGCTTTTGGAGAAGACCATGAACACGTCAACGCCGATCAAACGCCTGGTTTTACGTCTGTCACTCATGGTGGTGGTGATGTTTGCTTTTGGCTTTGCATTGGTGCCCATCTACGACGTGATGTGCCGGGCCTTCGGCATTAATGGCAAAACCGCTGGCCAATATGAAGGTGAGCAAACAGTTGATCCAAGTCGTCAGGTGCGGGTGCAATTTTTAACCACCAATAATCTCAACATGGTGTGGGAGTTCTACCCCAAGAACGATCAATTAGTAACCAACCCCGGCGCGGTCAACGAGATGATCTTTGTCGCCTTCAACCCCTCCGACCAGCCGATGAAAGCTCAGGCGGTGCCCAGCATCTCGCCTGCTGAAGCCGCCCAATATTTTCACAAGACCGAATGCTTCTGCTTTACCCAGCAAACACTGCAACCGGGCGAGCGGATCGAAATGCCCGTGCGTTTTATTGTCGACCGCAACATGCCCAAGGAAGTGAAACACCTGACGCTGGCTTACACGCTGTTTGATATCACCGCTGCCCGATAGGAGAACGCGCCATGGCAAGTCACGATCACTACTACGTGCCGCCCCAAAGCAAGTGGCCCATCATCGCCACGCTGGGGTTGTTGGTAACGGTGTATGGCCTGGCGACCTGGTTTAATGACCTGAAGGCGGCCCGACCAGAGTCCCACGGTCCATTGCTGTTTTTTATCGGCGGCCTGATGGTGGCCTTCATGTTGTTTGGCTGGTTTGGCGCGGTGGTTAAAGAGAGCCGCGCCGGACTTTACAGCGCGCAGCTGGATCGCTCGTTTCGATGGGGCATGACCTGGTTTATCTTTTCCGAAGTGATGTTCTTTGTGGCGTTCTTCGGCGCGCTGTTTTATGTGCGGCATTTTTCCGGCCCTTGGCTGGGGGGCGAGGGCAGCAAAGGGGTGGCGCATATCCTCTGGCCAGATTTTCAATTCACCTGGCCGCTGCTGCATACCCCAGACCCTGCGCTTTATCCCCCGCCTAAAGGCACGATCAGCCCGTGGGGACTGCCGTTACTCAATACCGTATTGCTGGTCACTTCCAGTATCACCCTCACGCTGGCGCATCACGCCCTGAACAAAGGTCATCGCGAAAAGCTGAAATTCTGGCTCGGCGTGACA
Source organism: Pseudomonas helleri (assembly GCF_009600315.1). Classification (GTDB taxonomy): domain Bacteria; phylum Pseudomonadota; class Gammaproteobacteria; order Pseudomonadales; family Pseudomonadaceae; genus Aquipseudomonas; species Aquipseudomonas helleri_A. The sequence continues at coordinate 75,000 of NZ_WIWC01000003.1, forward strand.
GTGTTGCTGGGTATCGGCTTTTTGGGGTTCCAGGCTGAGGAATATCTACATGCTTACAAAGAACTGGGGCTGACGCTGGGCTCCGGTGTTTATGGCGCCACCTTCTTCATGCTCACCGGCTTTCACGGTGCTCACGTCACCATCGGTGCCCTGATTTTACTGGTGATGCTGATTCGCATCGCCCGCGGGCATTTCAATGCCGAGCACCAGTTCGGGTTTCAGGCGGCGACTTGGTATTGGCATTTTGTAGACGTGGTGTGGCTCGGCTTGTTTCTGTTCGTTTATGTGCTGTGAGTCGGGGTGCCCATGTCGCGTTCTCGCCCCGGAATAATGCCAACGCTGGTGGTTATGGCGTTGCTGCCTGTGTTGGTGTCACTGGGCTTTTGGCAGCTAAGCCGGGCGGAGCAAAAACGCGTGCTGTTAACCCGCTATGCCGAACGCCAGCAGGCCGCACCGCTGACAGTGAATCAACTAATAGCCACCGCTGAACCGGTGTTTCGACGTGTGCAGCTACGCGGGCATCTCGACGCCGAGCACAGCCTGTTGTTGGACAACCGGATTCGCGACGGGCAGCCCGGTGTCGAGCTGCTGCAACCGTTTCAGGATCAAGCCAGTGGTCAGTGGGTACTGCTCAATCGCGGCTGGCTGCCGTGGCCCAATCGCCGAACGCCTCCCGTATTTAGCACGCCGCAAAATATTCTGGATGTTCTGGGCTGGGTGTATGAATCGCCAGGTGCGGTGTTCCAGTTACAGGCTGATCCGTTGGCCGCACCTTGGCCGCGTCTCATCACGGCGGTAGCGCCCGCTGCACTCTGGGCCGAACTGGGCCGCGAAGGCTTTGCCGATGAAGTGCGTATCGCGCCGGGTGCCGCCGCTTATCTAGCCGACTGGCCTTTGTTATCCACAGGCATGGGCCCGGAAAAACACACCGCCTATGCCGTGCAATGGTTCGCGATGGCGCTGGCGTTGCTGGGACTTTATGGGTATTTCGGTTGGTATCACGCGCAGGAGAAAGCTCATGGCAAGCGTCATCAATCGCTCTGATACCCCTCGCTCGCCCGATCCGGCCATACGGCGGCGCGGACGTTTGCAACTGCTCCTGATTCTGCTGCTCACCCTTGGCCCGATGGCGCTGGCCACGAGCATGTACACGCTCAAATTCTGGGTACCTGAAAGCCGCAACTATCACGGCGAAATGATTGGCAACGGGCAAGGCCGCGCAGCGTTGGGCGTCAGCAGCGATGAACAGCGTTGGCAGTTGCTGGTGACCGCCCCGAACGGGTGTGACGGAGATTGTCAGCAGTTAGTCTATTTGGCCCGCCAGCTTCAAATTGGCTTGGGCCGCGATGCCTCACGAGCGACCCACGCGCTGGCGGTGGGGCAGCCGGTAGACACGGCCTATGCCACCCGGTTGCAACGTGAATACCCGCAACTACAGCGCTACACCCTGAACGTGCCGACTTATACACAGGGCGCAGAAGGCAATGGCGCAGCGCAACTGTGGATCGTTGATCCGCACGGCAACCTGGTGTTGCGCTACGACCCGCAGGTCAAAGGAAAAGACGTGCTCACTGACCTGCGCCACCTGCTCAAGCTGTCCAATATCGGATAGGGAGGCCATGTCATGGCCAAAGCCGGATTTCGCCTTGCCCTCTTGGCCACTTTACTGGCCCTGATGGTCGTGTTGCTCGGGGCCTACACCCGACTGACCCATTCAGGCTTGGGTTGTCCGGATTGGCCGGGCTGTTACGGATTTATCAGCGTGCCCAGCACAGACGCGCAATTGGCCCATGCCGAACTGCACTTTCCCGAGACGCCGGTTGAGGCGGCAAAAGGGTGGAGCGAGATGGTCCATCGCTATTTTGCCGGCACCCTCGGATGCTTGATCCTGTTATTGACAGCACCGGCCTGGAAGCAGCGAAAACTGCCCGATCAGCCGCTCAAACTGCCGTTGTTTATTTTGCTGGTGGTGATCATTCAAGCAGCCTTTGGCATGTGGACCGTGACCCTGAAATTGTGGCCGCAGGTGGTCACTGCGCATTTGATGGGAGGCTTTGCGACCCTGAGCCTGCTGTTTTTGCTGACCCTGCGTTTGTCCGGGTCGCTGCCAGCTCTGGCCATACCACGACGCTTGCAGCGCTGGGCCACGGCGGGACTGGTGCTGGTCATCATGCAAATTGCGCTGGGTGGCTGGGTCAGTTCCAACTATGCCGCCGTGGCTTGTGTCGATCTCCCAACATGTCATGGACAGTGGTGGCCGGCCGCCGATTTCACCAATGGCTTTCATTTGACCCAACACATCGGCCCCAATTATCTGGGCGGCCAACTGGACAGCGAAGCACGCACTGCCATTCACCTCGCTCACCGACTCGGGGCGGTGCTGCTGACGCTGGTATTGGTAGGGTTGGCCTGGCAACTGCGCAGAGTCGGCATGCCTAAACTGGCAGGTCTCGTGCTGCTGGTGCTGGCCGCCCAAATAAGCCTGGGGTTGAGCAATGTACTGTTCGGCCTGCCTTTGGCCTTGGCGGTGGCACACAACGCAGGTGGAGCCGCCTTGTTGCTCACACTGGTGCTGGTCAACTACCACGCACGCACGGCTTTGGTCCGAGTCAGGGGCGGACACTTTCTGCAATGGGCGTAGGTGTTGTACCGTTGCGCTTAATTGATGACTACCCAGTGTTGAACCTTATGACTAAAACGCAGAAAACTGTCTATATCCTCGTCGCGTTGGTGGCATTGGTCATGGGCCTGACGTTTAACAAAATGATGTCGAATCAACAGCAAGGCGACAACACGTCATTGATTGATGCCGGAATCATTTTGCTGCCGCAAAGCCGTCATTTGCCGGCTATAGAGATGACTAATCAGGACGGTCAGCCGGTGGCGATAAACGAGCTGAAAGACAAATGGAGCCTGCTGTTTTTTGGCTATACCTTCTGCCCGGACATCTGTCCGACCACGCTTGCACAGCTGCGCCAGATCAAAAGTGAACTGCCTGAGGCCGTGCGGGACAAAGTGCAGATTGTGCTGGTCAGCGTCGACCCGAACCGCGATACACCCCAGCAGCTCAAGCAATACCTGGGCTATTTCGATCCGCAATTTGTGGGCCTGACGCCGGGGTCTATTGAAGAACTGCAAACCGTGGCGAATGCGCTGAGCATTCCGTTTATCCCGGCAGACACCCGCAAACCCGGTTACACCGTTGATCACAGCGGCAATTTGGCGCTAATAGGGCCGGACGGCACACAGCGAGGGTTTATTCGCGCTCCGCTCAACACCCAGAAAATGGTCGCCCAATTACCGGAGTTGGTGAAGCGAAAATAAAGGGAGGCTGTAGTCGCTACCGCAGGCTGCAATGGATCCGCAGCGGCTCTTCTCGCAGCCTGCGGCAGCGACTACAAAGTTAGGCTTAGAACGCCGGAACGATGGCGCCTTTGTACTTCTCATTGATGAACGCTTTCACTTCCGGGCTGTGCAGCGCAGCAGCCAGTTTTTTCATGGCGTCCGAATCTTTATCGTCCGGGCGAGCCACCAGAATGTTCACGTACGGCGAGTCGCTGCCTTCGATGACCAGTGCGTCTTTTTCCGGGTTCAACTTGGCTTCCAGCGCGTAGTTGGTGTTGATCAGCGCCAGATCAACTTGAGTCAGTACGCGTGGGATGGTGGCCGCTTCCAGCTCGCGGAATTTCAGGCCTTTAGTGTTTTCATTGATGTCTTTGACCGTGGACAGAATATTGGTCGAGTCCTTGAGCTTGATCAGGCCGGCTTTGTCCAGCAACAACAAGGCACGACCGCCGTTGGTGGCGTCGTTCGGGATCACAACCGTGGCGCCGTTTGGCAGTTCGTCCAGCTTCTTGTATTTGCTGGAGTAAGCACCCAGCGGCTCAAGGTGAACGGCTGCAACGCTGATCAGGTTTGTGCCCTTGGCTTTGTTGAACTCGGTCAGGTACGGCTGGTGCTGGAAGAAGTTAGCGTCCAGGCGCTTTTCGGCCACTTGTACGTTGGGCTGAATGTAGTCGGTGAAAACCTTGACCTTAAGGTCCACGCCTTCTTTGGCCAACGCGGGTTTCACGAACTCCAGAATTTCAGCGTGAGGCACCGGCGAGGCGGCCACCGTCAGCGTGTCAGCGGCATGAACTGAAAACGCCGCAACAGCGGCCACAGCAGCAATTAACTTCTTCATTCAGCAACTCCTTATGAACACCTGATTTCAGGCGCCTGCCAGCACGGAGCTGGCGGTTACGTTTATTAACGAGGGGTCGCGCTTATTTGCGCGAAAAGTGCACCACCAGTCGATCGCCCACTGTTTGCAGAATCTGCACCAGAATCAGCAACAGCACGACCGTGACAATCATGACGTCCGTCTGGAAGCGTTGATAGCCGAAACGGATGGCCAGATCACCCAAACCACCTGCACCGACCACGCCCGCCATCGCGGTGTAACCCACCAAGGTAATGGCCGTCACGGTGATTGCCGCATAAATGCCGGGACGCGCTTCAGGCAACAAAGCACTGGTAATAATCTGACGCGTGCTCGCGCCCATGGCCTGCGTGGCTTCAATGATGCCGCGGTCCACTTCACGCAGCGCCGTCTCGACCAGACGGGCGAAGAAAGGCGTCGCACCCACTACCAAGGGTGGAATGGCGCCAGCAACGCCCAGCGAGGTGCCGGTAATCAATACCGTCAGCGGGATCATCACAATCAGCAAGATGATGAACGGCAACGATCGCAGAATGTTCACCACCAGCGACAGCACCGAATACACGGCCTTTTGTTCGAACAGTTGGCGCGGGCTGCACAGAAACAGCAGCACACCCAGCGGAAGACCGAGCAGGATGGTGAACAGCAACGAGCCGCCGAGCATCATCAAGGTATCGCCCGTGGCCAACCAGATTTCCAGCCAGTCAATATTGGCGAAAAAACTCAATAGGGATTCCATTAGCGCAGCACCTCCATATGAACGTCAGCCGCTGTGAAGCGCGCAAATGCGGCCTCCATGTCGCCACCGGTGATGGCGAGGGTCAGTTGCCCATAAGGGGTGTCTTTGATGCGGTCGATGCGGCCAGCCAGAATGCTGTAATCCACGCCTGTTTCACGAGCAATCGTACCCAGCAGCGGTGCGTAGGTGGCTTCGCCCTGGAAAGTAAGGCGTACGATGCGACCCGGTACATGGGCAAAATCGTCGCGCTGCTCACTTTCGTCGATTTGCTCATCTTCCTGCACAAATCGCTTGGTCGTCGGGTGGGTGGGGTGCAAGAACACTTGCGACACAGGGCCTTGCTCAACGATCACGCCCGCGTCCATCACCGCCACTTCATCGCACACACGACGGATCACATCCATCTCGTGGGTGATCAGCACAATGGTCAACTTCAGTTCGCGATTGATCTCGGCCAACAGTTGCAACACAGAGGCCGTGGTTTGCGGGTCGAGGGCACTGGTGGCCTCGTCGCACAGCAACACCTTGGGCTTGGTGGCCAATGCACGGGCAATACCCACGCGCTGTTTTTGGCCGCCTGACAGCTGCGCCGGGTATTTTTTGGCATGGTCGGACAAACCCACCCGCGCCAGCAACTCAGCCACGCGCGCATCAATGGCGCTGCGGGACAATTCACCGGCCAGCATCAGTGGCATCGCGACGTTATCCGCCACAGTCTTGGACGCCAGCAGGTTGAAGTGCTGAAAGATCATGCCCACTTGCTGGCGAAAACGCCGCAGGCCGTTGGCATCCATCGCCGTCACGTCTTCGTTGTCGACAATGATTTGCCCGCCGCTCGGCGTTTCGAGGCGGTTTATCAGACGCAGCAGGGTACTTTTACCCGCACCGGAGTGGCCAATCAGGCCAAACACCTGGCCGCTCTCGACACGCAACGTCGTGGAGTGCAGCGCGGGAATGTCCTTACCGGCGACCCGGTAAGTTTTATGAACGTTATGGAACTCAATCACGTAGCGAACCTTGTGGGGCGCGAAAATAGAAGTCAGCGGTTAGCCGGGCGCGCATTTTAGCCTGTCCGTATAGAGGTTCTTAGCATTTATTTGCGCTCGAACCTTTGATTTGGCAATAAGACGACTAAAGGTCAGAAAAAAGGAACGACGCCAGCCGCCATCAGTCACTAGTTGAGCAACTCGTATCCCGCCTCGGGAAATTGTATGTAAGGCCCAAACCGTGGGGCTTTCACCAACAAGGAGTTATGTCTGATGAGCAGCAAAAAACCGTCTTCCGGCAAGAGCCAAATGGCCGGGACCGACACCCTGGACCGTAGCAACACCAACGTCAAACTGGACAGTCTCGAAACCTTTCGTGACGATGCAACGGACCAAGCGTTGCGCACCAATCAGGGAGTGAAGATTGCCGACAATCAGAACACCCTGAAAGTCGGTGCTCGCGGCCCGTCGCTGCTCGAAGATTTCATCATGCGTGAAAAAATCACGCATTTTGACCACGAGCGTATTCCAGAACGCATCGTGCATGCCCGAGGCACGGGTGCACATGGCTACTTTGAGACCTATAAATCCCACAGCGCGCTGACCAAAGCCGGATTCCTGCAAGACCCGGGCAAAAAAACGCCCGTTTTCGTACGCTTCTCAACCGTACAAGGCCCTCGGGGCTCCGGCGATACGGTGCGAGATGTACGTGGATTCGCGGTCAAATTTTTCACCGACGAAGGCAACTTCGATCTGGTCGGCAACAATATGCCGGTATTTTTCATTCAGGATGCGATTAAGTTTCCCGACTTCGTACACGCGGTCAAACCAGAGCCCCATAACGAAATCCCCACCGGAGGCTCTGCCCACGATACCTTCTGGGACTTTGTATCGCTGGTGCCCGAGTCGGCGCACATGGTGATTTGGGCCATGTCTGACCGCGCCATTCCTAAAAGCCTACGCAGCATGCAGGGTTTCGGCGTCCACACCTTTCGGCTGATCAATGCTGAGGGCAAGTCGAACTTCGTCAAATTCCATTGGCGTCCAAGTGCCGGCACCTGCTCATTGGTGTGGGACGAAGCACAAAAACTGGCAGGCAAAGATACCGATTACCACCGCCGAGATCTGTGGGAATCGATTGAAACAGGCGACTATCCTGAATGGGAATTCGGCGTTCAGATCATCTCGGAGGAAGACGAGCATAAATTCGACTTCGACATTCTTGATCCGACCAAGTTGATCCCCGAAGAACTGGTACCCATCACTCCGCTGGGCAAGATGGTGCTGAATCGCAACCCTGACAATTTCTTCGCAGAAACCGAGCAAGTCGCGTTTTGCCCAGGGCATATCGTGCCGGGTATCGACTTCTCCAATGATCCGCTGCTGCAAGGCCGTCTTTTCTCGTATACCGACACGCAGATCAGCCGCCTAGGTGGGCCTAACTTCCACGAAATCCCGATCAACCGGCCTGTTGCGCCTTTTCACAATAACCAGCGTGATGCCCAGCATCGCAGCACGATCCATAAGGGCCGTGCGTCCTACGAGCCTAATTCCATCGATGGCGGCTGGCCGAAAGAAACACCACCCGCCGCCAAGGACGGGGGGTTTGAAAGCTACCCGGAACGCATCGATGCCAACAAGATTCGTCAGCGCAGCGACTCGTTCAGCGATCACTTCTCTCAAGCCCGGCTGTTTTTCCACAGCATGAGCAAGCACGAGCAAGAACACATCATCGCGGCCTATAGCTTTGAACTGGGCAAGGTCGAACGCGAACACATTCGCGCACGACAAGTGAACGAGATCTTGGCCAATATCGACCTTGAGCTGGCCAAGCGTGTTGCCGAGAACCTGGGCTTACCGGCCCCTAAAGCCGGCACAGTCACTGCGCGCAAGGTCTCTGTGACCGAGTCGCCAGCGTTGAGTCAAGCCAACCTGCTGCCGGGCGATATCAAAACCCGCAAAGTGGCGATTCTGGCAGCCAACGGGGTGGACGGTCAGGCTATCGAAACGTTGAAACAGGCCCTGAAAGCCGAAGGCGCTCATGCCAAACTGCTTGGCCCTACCTCGGCACCCGTTAAAACCGCTGACGGCAAATTGCTGCCGGTGGACGCATCCATGGAAGGGATGCCTTCGGTGGTTTTTGATGCGGTATTCGTGCCGGGTGGCGCGGCGTCAATCAAAGCATTGAGTGGCGATGGTGTTGCGCTGCATTACCTGCTTGAGGCCTACAAGCACCTGAAAGCGATCGCCTTGCACGGCGACGCCAAACAATTGCTGGATGTGCTGCATTTGCAGGCAGATGAGGGGTTATTGGCAATCACGGATGCCAAGGATCTGAAAGCCTTCTTCGCCGCCATTGCACAGCACCGCGTGTGGGCGCGAGAGCCAAAGGCCAAGGCCATTCCAGCCTAAGAAACAAAAAAACCCGTAGCCTATGACACAGCTACGGGTTTTTTGGTTGGCGTCATGTTACGGCTTGCTGGGAACCAACACCATTTGCGCTGGCACATGGCGAATGATCTGGCGGTTCAGTTTCAGGTCAAAGTCGGGGTTGAGCTTTTTGACTCGCTTGCTGATCAAAGTGGCCAGCCACGGATAGTCAGCCGTGCGTGGCACCTGCAATGTAACGCCACACTGATAATTGACAACATCTTGCGCGATCAAGTCCAGTTGATGGCGAAGTTTCTTCATATCAGCGATGTTCAGCGCCACGGTTGTGCTTTCAGCGGCAGGGTCAAGCACCTTGGCCGGTGGCCGCGCTTCGGCTGCTTTGAGCGCCGCTTCGGCCTTATCCAGCTCAGCCTTGCGAGCATGGGCAATGGCGCTGTTGACGCCACTGGTTAACGCAGGTGCCTTGGGCATTAACGTGCGGGCACGGCTAAGCGCTGTCGCTGCGGCGTTGACATCGCCTTTTTGCAGAAAGATCTGACTGCGCTGCAGGTAAGCCTCAGCCAATTGACGTTGATACTGCACCAGCTGCGGATCGTCAGGAGTTTGAGCCTGCAAGGCGGCCAATTCGTCTTCAGCGGTTGCGAGTTCATTGCTGGTCAGGTTTTGCTCCAGCTGTGCGATAGCCGCAGCACGCTGTTGCTGCGCGAGCTGGTCGGCAGTCGGTGTGCTTTGGCAGGCCCCCAGCAGCAAGGAAAATGCGGCCAGGAGCAAATAACGGGAGTTAAACAGCTTCATTCCTGCGGCTCTCTAAGTGCGCAAAAAACGGGCAAGTCTACACCCCTCGACGGGGCAGAACAAAACTCAGCAAAAACAGTGCAGCGGCACACACCACAATCGATGGCCCGGCAGGTGTGTCCTTGAACCATGACAGCGCAAGACCACCACACACCGCCATCATCCCCAGCATACTCGCCCCCAGAGCCATCTGCTCCGGGGAGCGGGCGTGTCGTTGAGCCGCCGCCGCCGGGATGATCAGCAGCGAAGTAATCAGCAACACGCCAACGATCTTCATGGCCACCGCAATCACAATCGCGATCAACAGCATCAGCGTCAGGCGAAGGGCCGCGACCGGCAGGCCTTCAACCGTCGCCAACTCTTCATGCACGGTAATGGCCAGCAATGGCCGCCACAGCGCCACCAACAATGCCAGAACCACCGCACTGCCGCCGATGATCCACATCAAATCATTAGGGCTGATGGCCAAAAGATCGCCAAACAAGTACGCCATCAGATCGATCCGGACTTCGTGCATGAAGCTTAGTACGACCAGCCCGAGGGACAAGGTGCTGGGTGCGAGAATTCCGAGCAACGTGTCAGAAGCCAAAGGCTGGCGCTGTTGCAGGGTGACTAATATCACGGCCAACAAAAGACAGCCAACGGTAACAGCGATGGTCGGGCTTACATCCAGCAAAAAGCCCATCGCCACGCCGAGCAATGCTGCGTGGGACAGTGTGTCGCCGAAATAAGCCATTCGTCGCCACACCACAAATGAGCCCAAGGGCCCCGCAACGATCGCCAAAGCCAAGCCTGCCAGCAGGGCGTACAACAGAAAATCAGCCATGCTTGCAGCCTTCTCCATGAACGTGAGCGGACGCCGCAGCAGCGTCTTCGCTGACCACCGAGCCATGCAAATCATGGGCATGGTCGTGGTGGTGGTGATAAATCGCCAGGCTTGGCGCGTTTTTACCGAACAGTTCGACGAATGCCGGGTCATTACTGACTTGCTCAGGATGACCCGAACAGCACACATGGCGATTAAGGCATACCACCTGATCAGTGGTGCTCATCACCAGATGCAAATCGTGAGACACCATCAGCACGCCGCAGCCATGACGATCGCGAAGGCGGGTAATCAGGCTGTACAACTCGGCCTGACCCGCCACATCCACCCCTTGAACGGGTTCGTCGAGCACCAACAGTTCAGGTTTGCGCAGCAATGCACGCGCCAGCAACACGCGCTGCATTTCGCCACCGGAGACACTTTGCACCGGGCTGTCGATGACCTTTTCGGCGCCGACTTCTTTCAGCGCAGCCAACGCTTGGGCCCGATCAACCCCCGGCACCAAACGCAAAAAGCGCAGCACTGACAAAGGCAGCGTCGGGTCGACATGCAGTTTTTGCGGCATATACCCCACACGCAGCTTGGGCTTGCGCCATACGCTACCACTGGTCGGTTTCAGCAAACCCAATACGGCTTTGACCAAGGTGGTTTTGCCTGCGCCATTTGGGCCGATCAACGTCACGATCTGCCCCGGCTCAACGCTTAACTCAATATTATCGAGTACGTTTTGCCCGGCGAAGGTCACACACACCTGTTGCAGATGAATCAATGCAGCGCTCATCAGGCCTCCCGACAACCCGAACACAACCCCACCACTTCAACGGTTTGGGTTTCGACAGTAAAGCCGACCTCTCGTGCACTGTGGATGATTGCGTCGCTGATGGATTTTTGCTCAAGCTCAATGGCGGCATGACACTGACGACAAATCAGGAATTGCCCCTGATGCGCGTGCTCGGGATGACTGCACCCCATAAAGGCGTTAAGCGAAGCAATGCGGTGCACCAGGCCGTTTTCCAGCAGGAAATCCAGGGCCCTATAAACGGTCGGGGGCGCTGCGCGCCGACCATCCTGCTCGCTCAACACGGCCAAAATATCGTAGGCACCCAACGGCTTGTGGCTTTGCCAGACCAATTCCAGCACCCGACGACGCAAAGCGGTCAGGCGCAACCCTTTTTGAGCACACAACGCATCCGCTTCAGACAAGGCGCTGTGCACACAGTGAGAGTGATCATGGGGACGACTGGCAAGAGGGGTAATAGGCATGGGCGGCGACGATTTCCGAGAGAGACGTTATTATGTTACCTGTTTAAACCACTCTGAGTGATCATCGTGCCCCGTCTTTTTGCGATATTTATTGCTTTGTCCGCCAGTTTACTGGTGGTTGGCCCGGCTCAGGCCGAGGTGACCGTGCTCACCAGCATCAAGCCGTTGCAGCTGATTGCCGCAGCGGTACAGGAGGGTGTAGGTCAGCCAGAAGTGCTGCTGCCGCCTAATGCGTCGCCGCATAACTACGCTTTGCGTCCATCCGACGTACGGCGCGTCCAAGATGCCGATTTACTTTACTGGATCGGCCCGGACATGGAAGGGTTCCTGCCGCGCGTGATCAAAACGCGCACTAAACCATCGGTGTCGGTGCAAACCCTGCCAGAGCTCAAGCTGCGTCACTTTGCCGAAGATAGCCATTCACACGCAGAAGATGCCGCCGAACATGATCATGATCATCGTCCGGGCACACTGGATGCGCACCTGTGGCTGGCACCCGACAACGCCCGAGTGATCGCGGCCAAGATGGCTGCCGATCTGAGCCAGCAAGATCCCGCCAACGCAGCTAAATATCAAAGCAATCTCAAGGCCTTCAATCAGCGTCTGGATGCGCTGGATGCACGCCTTAGAACCCGTTTAGCCGGGATAGCCGACAAACCGTTCTTTGTCTTCCATGAAGGCTACGACTACTTCGAAAGCACCTATGGCCTTCAGCATGCAGGCACGTTTAGCGTGGCGTCAGAAGTACAGCCGGGAGCCCAGCACGTAGCAGCCATGCGCAAGCGATTGCAGGAAGCGGGCAAGACCTGCGTGTTCAGTGACCCGCCATTGCGCCCGCGCCTGGCTGAAACCCTGACTGCCGGCCTGCCGGTGAAGTTGGCGGAGCTGGATGCCTTGGGTGGCTACACCGAGGCCACCGCACAGGGTTATGAGCAATTGCTGGAAAAACTGGGCAACGACTTGGCTGGCTGCCTGGAAAGCTTGTAATCAGCGACAGGGATTCAGCCTGCCTTGTTGAGGCCGCAGCAGTTGACGAGTAGTGCGAGGCTACGTTCGGCGATCTAATCGTCGCAAAAGCTCAAACCCGGCAATGAGGGTGTGCCTGATGCACCGGATTGAAGGGCTTTACGACGGCTTTGCCGCCGATCGCAGCCTCGCGGAGCTCGTCAGCTGCTACAGGACTAGTGTCGCAGCCTTCGCTCCTCGTCAGCGAATACGGGTATTGCGGGTTACAGCGCAAACGGCAGTTGAATCTTGACTGCCTGATGCGCTGCCAAGCGGGTTTCAAACTCTCGCGGATCATGGATCAGCACATCCTGACCGGCAAACGTATGCGCGGCGATCAGGCGTGACAGCCAAAACCGAACGCAGGCCACGCGCAGCATGGTTGGCCACAGTTCGGCTTCACTGGCAGTGAACGGTCGCAGTGCCGCATAGGCGCCCAGCAGGGCACGAGCGCGTGGCGCATCGATCTGGCCTTGCTCATCTGCACACCAGTCGTTCAGGGCAATCGCCACGTCGTACAGCATCGGCCCGGAACAAGCGTTGTAAAAGTCGATGAGGCCGGTGAGATGCGTCCCTTCAAACATCGCGTTATCGCGAAACAGATCGCCATGCAGGTTGGCTCGGGGCAGGGCCATGATCTGTTCTTTACGCGCGGTAATTTCATCCAGCGCCTTTTGTAGCAGCTCGGCGGCCGCAGGCTCCAGATCGGCTTTCAACGCCGGGCCTTCGGCCAGCATCCAGTCAAGACCGCGATCGGTTTTACGCTCCAGCACATTGTCGCGTGTGGCCAGATGCAAGTGCCCCAGCAACTCACCCACCTGCGCGCAATGCTGCGCATTGGCGTCACGAATGTGTTTGCCCGCCAGACGCGGTTGCAGCAATGCCGGCTTGCCTTTGAGCTCGCGCAAGGCCTGACCGTCAACAGTGCGCAAAGCGAAAGGCACTGGCAAGTCAGCGTCATGCAGCACATCCAGCAGCTCAATGAAGAACGGCATCTCTTTGACTGGCCCGCGCTCCACCAGTGTCAGCACATATTCACCCTGCTCAAGGCTGATGAAATAGTTGGTGTTTTCGCTACCCGCGGCAATCCCCTGAAAATCGAGCAGGCGGCCGAGATTGTAAGGCGCAAGGAAGGTTTCCAACTCAGGGCGAGTCAGTGGCGTGAATACAGACATGATTTAGATTGCCAGTACGGGCGCCGCATAAAGGCGGCGCCAATTAAAGTTAAGACGCTACTTCCATTCGAAGATTTTCCACGAAGGAATCAGCATATCCGGCTGGTCGGAACGGATGAAATTGGCATCAGTACCATCAGCACGCACTAAAAAGTACGGCGGTGCTCCTTTTGGGGTGACCTTGATGGCATATAGGAAACCGTTTTGACGGTATTCCTGAATGGTTTTATCGCCTTCCGTGCGAATCGTGACTTCTGGATCATCGGCTGCAAAGGTTAACAGCGGAGTGAGTGCAAACAAACCGGTCAGCAACAGTCGATTAAGTGTACGCATGATAACCTTGTCCCTTTGTCGTCATTGGTCCGGACATTCTAGCGCCGGACTCGCCGAAAAGGTTGATCCTGCTCATGAGCCAAGCACCCCTCGTCCTGGTGGACGGTTCTTCATATCTCTACCGCGCTTTCCACGCGCTGCCGCCGCTGACTACCTCCAAGGGTATGCCGACGGGTGCCGTGAAGGGCGTGTTGAACATGCTCAAAAGCCTGCGCAAACAGTATCCGGACAGCCCGTTTGCCGTGGTGTTCGATGCCAAGGGCGGGACATTTCGCGATGACATGTACGCCGAATATAAAGCCAATCGCCCAAGCATGCCTGATGACATGCGGGTTCAGATCGAGCCTTTGCACGCCAGCGTGATCGCGCTGGGCTTCCCGTTGTTGTGCGTTGAAGGCGTTGAGGCCGATGACGTCATCGGTACGCTCGCCCGCAGCAGCGCGGCCGCTGACCGCCCGGTGGTGATCTCGACCGGCGACAAGGACATGGCGCAACTGGTCGATGGTCACATCACACTGGTCAACACCATGACCGGCAGCACGATGGACGTTGAAGGCGTTAAAGAGAAGTTTGGCGTCTCACCTGAGCAAATCATTGATTACCTCGCCTTGATGGGTGACTCGTCAGATAACATTCCGGGCGTCCCGGGCATTGGCCCCAAGACCGCGTCAGGCTTGTTGGTAGGCGTCGGTGGCGGTCTGGTGGACCTGTACGAAAAACTCGACATCGTGCCGACCTTGCCGATCCGCGGCGCTAAAAACCTGCCGGCCAAGCTCGAAGAACACCGTGAGATGGCCTTTCTGTCGTATCAACTGGCGACGATCAAAATCGATGTGCCATTGGATATCGGCCTGGAAGACTTACACCTCAAAGAACCCGACTGCGAAAAACTGATCGAGTTGTACACCGAACTGGAATTCAAAAGCTGGATCGCCGAAGTCGAGCGTGAGGCCAAGCGTGCCGGTCAGGTAATCGTTCATGAAGCACCTGAGGTACCGGCTGAGGCTGAGTCGCAGTACGAAACTATCCTCGATCAGGCGCAGTTTGAGGTATGGCTCAAAAAACTCAATGACGCCAAACTGATTGCCTTTGATACCGAGACGACCGGGTTGGATGCTCAGCAAGCGCAATTGGTCGGCCTGTCTTTTGCGGTGAAGCCGGGTGAAGCCGCCTACATCCCGTTGACCCATTCTTATATGGGTGTGCCGGAGCAACTGGATCGCGACACCGTATTGCGCGCGCTTAAACCCATTCTGGAAGATCCGAACAAAGCCAAGGTCGGTCAGCACGCCAAGTTCGACATCAATATTCTGGCCAACTGTGCCATTGGCGGTGATCAGGCATGCGGCATTAAGGTGCAGGGCGTTGCCTTCGATACCATGCTCGAGTCCTACGTACTCGACTCGACAGCCACGCGTCACGACATGGACAGCCTGGCGCTCAAATACCTGGGTCATGGCACCACCAGCTTTCAGGACATTGCCGGTAAAGGTGCCAAACAACTGACTTTTGACCAGATTTCACTGGAACAGGCAGGCCCATACGCGGCTGAAGATGCCGATGTAACTTTGCGCTTGCACAACGTACTGCACGAAAAGCTGGCGGCCATCCCAAGCCTTAACACGGTTCTGACCGATATCGAAATGCCGTTGGTGCCCGTGCTGGCGCGTATCGAGCGTCAGGGGGCGCTGGTGGATGCCAACCTGCTGGGCGTTCAGAGCGTTGAGCTGGGCGATAAGATGATCGCACTGGAACGTGAGGCTTTCGCCATTGCTGGCGAAGAATTCAACCTCAGCTCACCCAAGCAATTGGGCGTGATCCTGTACGAAAAGCTGGGTTTGCCAATCCTCAGCAAGACCGCCAAGGGGCAACCGTCTACCGCCGAAGCGGTGTTGGCCGAACTGGCCGAACAGGACTACCCGTTGCCCAAGGTGCTGATGCAGTACCGTTCGATGAGCAAGCTGAAAAGTACCTACACCGATAGATTGCCAGAGCAGATTAATCCGCGCACAGGCCGGATTCACACGTCTTACCATCAGGCAGTCACAGCGACCGGTCGCTTGTCCTCCAGCGATCCAAACTTGCAGAACATTCCAATCCGTACGGCCGAAGGCCGCCGGATTCGTCAGGCATTCATAGCCCCTAAAGGTTACAAATTGCTGGCGGCGGACTACTCGCAAATCGAACTGCGGATCATGGCGCATTTAGCCAAGGATGCCGGTTTACTAAACGCCTTCCGTAATAACCTGGACGTTCACAGCGCCACGGCCGCAGAAGTTTTCGGGGTTGAACTCAACGATGTCACCACCGATCAGCGCCGCAAAGCCAAGGCCATTAACTTTGGTTTGATCTACGGCATGAGCGCGTTTGGCTTGGCCAAGCAGATTGGCGTCGACCGTAAACAGTCACAAGCCTATATCGACCGTTATTTCGCACGCTATCCCGGTGTGCTGGATTACATGGAGCGCACGCGCACCCAAGCCGCCGAGCAGGGTTATGTCGAGACCATCTTTGGTCGTCGCCTGTACCTGCCGGATATCAACGCAAAAAACCCGGCGTTGCGCAAAGGCGCGGAACGCACCGCAATCAACGCCCCGATGCAGGGCACTGCGGCCGACATCATCAAGAAAGCCATGGTGTCTGTGGATAACTGGCTGACGGCCTCGGGCACTGATGCCCGCGTCATCTTGCAAGTGCACGATGAATTGGTACTGGAAGTGCGCGAAGACCTGGTAGATCAGGTACGCGAGCAAGTGCGTAGCCACATGAGCGAAGCGGCAACGCTGGATGTGCCGTTGGTGGTTGAAGTGGGCGTGGGCAATAACTGGGATGAGGCGCACTAAGCCGAAAAGGGTTTGCGCGCTTTGTTGACACTTTGCTGCCGCTCGATCGGCAGCAGAGTATCAACCCTCTATTTTTTGGGCTTTTTGAATACGTAAAACAGATTCGGCTCACTCACGACATAAACCGTCCCCTCGTCGTCCATCGCGATGCCTTCTGCTTGAGGCACTGATTTCTCCAGACCATGCCTGCCTTTTTTCAGCGACAGCGTGCTAATCGGCCGCCCGTCCAGATCCAGTTCAAGTAACAACTTGGACTCATCAGATAGCGCCAATAAATGGCCGCTGCGTTCATCGAATTGCAAACTCGACAAATCCCGCACAAACAATCGCGCATCCCGTCGTGGATTGCTCACCACATGGGTCGCATAGGGTTGTTGGGGGTTGTCATGGGGGAAGCCACGCACTTCATATATCAGCATCGGGTCGCGTTCTTTGGCCACAAATAAGCGCTTGCCCGCCGAGTCATACGCCAACCCCTCAAAGCCTTTATTCCCCGACTGGTTGATCCCCAGCGTCAATTGTTCAGCTTGAGCGGCATCAAGCTCGTGTGTGTCGTCGTCAATGGTTACCTTGATCAGCCGTTGTTGACGCTCGTCAGTAATCACATAGGTGTTGGGACCAATGAACTCCACAGCCTCGGCATCGCCAAAACCGACCAACGCGATACGGCGCAAAATCCGGCCGTCAAGAGACAACTCCACCAGTTCACTTTTCTTGTTGGTGACTGTAAACAGGCTTTTGCGTAGCGGGTCGTAAGTTAAAGCGGAGACATCGTCTTCAAGCCCGTCAATCGTCTTGCCTTGCAAGACGGCGCGGTAGTCACCCAGATTGATCGCCGAAGGATCAGAGGGCTGCCACAGCAGGCTGATCTGAAACCACGTACGCTCGAACAGACGAAAGTGTTGCGCGACAAAGCCAATAGCCAAAAAGGCCACCAGCATTACACAGAGAACCAGAGGACTTGTACGGCGCATGGGGTCGAACTCTTAAACAGGTCAGAGGCGATAAATATCACGATAGCCTGAATTCAACCTTAAACCTTTAAACCAACTACCTGGCCTTTTTCTCGAAGCGATAAAACAGGTTGGGCTCGCTCACCATATACGGGTTGCCGTGATCATCTATCGCCACACCTTCGGCGCGTGGGATGGTGTCTTTCAAACCATTGAAGCCACGCAGTAACGTCATGAAGCTCACCTGCTCGCCCAGTTCATCCAGCTCCAGCAACATGTGCGAGTCTGCCGACAACACCAGCATGTGGCCGGTTCGCGGGTCTACGCTCAACGCTGAAAGGTTACGCAGATCCAGTTCGTCGCTGGTCACTTTCTGCTTGTCCCCGGTCAGCACCTGACTGCCATTGCTTTTCCACACAAACAATTGCGGTGGACGCTCTTCACCGAGGACTAATTGCTGGCGACGCGGGTCCCAGGCAATGGCTTCAAAGGCTTTATTCTGGTTTTTCGAAGGTCCAAGGTCATATTTGGGGAAGTCTGCAATATTCAGGCTTTGGGTGTTTGCATCAATGTTGACGATGCTCAGCATATGATCACGCTCATCGACGATGGCCAGCAAGCCGTTTTCCATGACCGTTAAACCTTCAGGGTTGCTCCAACCCACCAAAGGCATTTTACGGAGCACCTCACCGTCGAGGGTTAACTCCACCAAAAACGGGTTTTTACCCATGACTGAAAACAGTGTTTTAGTCAGCGGGTTATAAGCCAGATCGGACGCCTCGTCCTTTTCCATGCCCGGCAACGGTTTGGCATCAATCACCGCGACATAGTCCGGCAACCACACGCTTTCATTCTGCTCTGACGTGCTTTCAAAGCGCTCGAGGACCCACAACGCCCCACGGTCATCCCAATGCATGATGAACGCTAACCCGTAAATCAATGTGCCCAGCAGTAAAAGCCAGTGATACCAGCGCAGGTTAGGGCGCATGGAGCGACGCTCGGGTGAGGTTTGCTGTGGGTTTACGGCCATTTGAATGATCATCCCGGAAATGAGGCAACGACTGAATACTCATAGCGGGCAGGGCTGCCTCGCTCACGTATTATGCAGATCACAATGTGAAATAAATCGTAAAAACACAAGGCGCCGAGCCCAGTGGCTTTTGCAGGCGATCTAAAGCAAAGCTGGTAAACGCATCAACCGCTCAGTTTAAGACGGCATTGTACTTCCACTGGCTACATACATCGTGACTAGACATAAATAGTTTATGAAGTGATATTTTATCTACACAAAAAACAAAAAGCACTCAACCAGTAGGAATTGTCTGAATCAAGCGCCGACATTTATATTCATTACTTCCCGACTTGACACTCATGCCTAGAGCCTCTTATCTAATAAGTACAACTGGCCAAACCGTATCAAAACTTTAAACCATTAGTTAACAGCTACTCGACGGGGAAATCATTCAAATGCCCCGCCGGGTGACACACACCTTCTTCACACCTTGTGAAACCTGTACAGACGTGGCCCGTTACCCATTAGCACGACAGGAACTCTAAACAATGCCCTTCACATCCCACGCTAACAAGTTAGCCGCACCTACTCTTTCCAATACGGGTAAACACACTATTTGTGCACGCGCGGCCGAACAATTATTTATTCATATAACACCGTATATAAATATGGAGGAAGGAGACTTAATCGAACTCTTCTGGGACGGTTGTTATGTAACCTCGAAACAAATATCCAAAGCTGATATGGGTCAGCCTGTGGCCCTTAGAGTGCCCGAGAGTTTCATTCAAAACGGTACAGCGCGTCTTTATTATCGCGTGATGCATATAGGCAGTAGCCCGGCTCTTTCTGCACAACTTAAAGTGCTGATCAAGCTGGATTGCCCCGGCGGGCACGCCATCGGCGAAGAGAACCAGGGTCTGGCCCCTTTGATGATCCCCGAACCCATTCAGCGCTATGGGGTAAATCCCAGTCAGATGAAACGCGGAGTACCCATTAGCATCGAACCCTATCGCAACATGGCCGTTGACGATGAGATCACCTTGCTTTGGGGGGATGTGCGTATGGACCTGCCCAAGCTACGCAAGGCCGATGTTGACTTGCCCATCAGCGTATTTGTACCTGCGCATATCATTCTAGAGGCCGGCGAAGACCCAAAGCTTGAAGTCACCTATTGCGTGATTGACCGCGTAGGCAATAACTCACGCTGGGCCCCCGCACGAACGCTCAAGATCGGTGCCAATAAATACTACGTCAACCCTTCACCGCGCGAGGCTCTGCAGGCTGCAGAGCCAAGGCCTAACTGGCGTAGTTAGCACCGTCGCGATCAATCTATGCATATTCCTAAAAGTTAGTTCTTTTAATTTATTTAATCACTTAGGGTATATACACCGGGCCACCGGACTCTCTTGCTTTGTATCCGCGCCGCGTAAGCGGCGCCCCAGTAAACGTGAGGTAGGTATGGCCCGTAAAACAATCACCCTTGTGCATAACGCCAGGGCATTGAGTGCCGCCAAGGAGCAGTACTAATGTCCAACTTGGCCGATGCACATCTGCAAAGCGACCTGGATGTCGCCCCCTTGTTGCTCGAAGCGCATCACCTGCGCACCGACAACGATGCCCTTCAAGCGGCTCATGACCTGGCAAACGCCGCCCGTGAGCAGGCAGGCAAGCGGGACCAGCAGCGAAAGTTGCCTTGGTCTCTGATCGAACAATTCACCCGCAGCGGTCTGGGCAGTATTTCCATTCCCCGCGAATTTGGCGGACTGCAGGTATCGTTCGTCACCTTGGCCGAAGTGTTTGCCATCATCTCGGCTACCGACCCGGCGCTGGGGCAAATTCCTCAAAATCAGGTGGGTATTCTCAATCTGATTGCCAGCACCGCCACGCAAACGCAAAAAGAGCAGCTATTCAGCCACGTTCTCAAAGGCTGGCGAATTGCCAATGCAGGGCCGGAGCGGGGCAGCAAAAACACCCTCGATTTAAAAGCGCGCATCACCGCCGATGGCGATGATTTCATGATCAATGGCCAGAAGTTTTACTCCACGGGCTCGCTGTTCGCCCACTGGATTGCGGTCAAGGCGCTCAATGATGATGGCAAGCAAGTCATGGCCTTCGTCCGTCGCGGTACACCTGGCCTGCGCGTGGTTGATGACTGGACCGGCTTTGGCCAGCGCACCACCGCCAGCGGCACCGTGTTACTCAACAACGTGCGGGTCGATGCTGAGCACGTCATTGATAACTGGCGCCTGAACGAAACCCCAAATATTCAAGGTGCCGTCTCGCAATTGATTCAAGCGGCAATAGACCTTGGCATCGCTCGTGGCGCCATCGACGACACAGTGAGCTTTGTGCGCGAGCGATCCCGTCCCTGGATCGACGCCAACGTCGAACGCAACAGCGATGATCCTTATGTCATTGCCGACATCGGCAGGTTGAACATTGAGTTGCATGCCGCCCAAGCGCTGCTGCACAAAGCGGGGCGCGTGCTTGATCAGGTCAGTGCGGCCCCGATTGACGCGCAGACAGCCGCTCGCGCCTCGATTGCCGTCGCCGAAGCCAAAGTGCTGAGTACCGAACTGTCGTTGCTGGCCAGTGAAAAGCTTTTCGAACTGGCCGGAAGCCGCGCCAGCCTTGCCGAATTCAACCTGGATCGGCACTGGCGTAATGCCCGGGTTCACACCCTCCATGATCCGGTGCGCTGGAAGTATCACGCCATCGGCGCCTATCGCCTCAACGGTACTTTGCCTGCCCGGCATTCCTGGATCTGACCTCGGAGCCACCCCTCATGACACTGATATCCAAACAGGTTGCGGTCATCCGTAACGATGCCGAGGCCCTGAATGTAGCCCGTGAGTTAGCGGCCCATTTCAAACGCGAGAGCGTTGTTCGTGATCGCGAGCGGCGCCTGCCCCACGATGAGCTCGAACTGTTTTCCCACACCGGTCTGTGGGGCATTACTGTGCCCAAGGCATACGGCGGCGCGGGCGTTTCCAATGTCACGCTAGCGCAGGTTGTGGCGATAATCGCTGCCGCTGATGCCTCATTGGGGCAAATTCCACAAAACCATTTTTATGCACTCGAAGTCCTTCGGGTCAACAGCTCTGACACGCAAAAAGAACGGCTTTACGCTGAGGTATTGGCTGGCCAGCGCTTCGGCAATGCCTTGGCTGAGCTGGGGACTAAAACTGCACACGAGCGCACCACTCATCTGGTCACCGCAGAAACCGGTTACCGCATCAATGGCCGCAAGTTCTACGCTACCGGGGCGCTTTATGCGCATCGCATCCCGACTTCGGTCGTGGATGACCACGGCGTTCATCTGTTGGCCTTTGTAAGGCGTGGCAGCGAAGGGCTAAACGTTATCGATGACTGGAGCGGTTTTGGTCAACGCACCACTGGCAGCGGGTCTGTAGTGTTCGACAACGTATTTGTGGCCCGTGAAGATGTGATCCCGTTCCAGACTGCTTTCGAACGGCCAACGCCCGTCGGCCCGCTAGCTCAAATTCTCCACGCAGCCATTGATACCGGGATTGCTCGCGCGGCCTTTGAGGATTCGCTGCACTTTGTCCGCACTAAAACCCGGCCATGGATCGACGCCACCACCGACATCGCCAGCGAAGACCCGCTGACTTTAAAAAGTTTCGGCCACTTGAGCGTGCGTCTACACGCTGCAGAAGCGCTGCTTGAGCGCGCAGGTGAATATCTCGACACGGCTCAGGCCAACCCCACCGCCAACACCGTGGCCGAAGCGTCCATCGCCGTCGCCGAGGTGCGTGCCCTGAGTACCGAAATATCTCTGGCCGCCGGTAGCACGTTATTTGAACTGGCCGGTAGCCAGGCAACCCTTGCCGAACACGGCCTTGATCGGCATTGGCGCAACGCACGTGTGCACACGCTGCATGACCCTGTGCGCTGGAAGTATCACGCTGTGGGTAATTACTACCTCAATGGCGAAAATCCACCGTTGCGGGGGACGATCTGATGAGCAAAAAGAAAATCTTGATCAACGCCTTCAACATGAACTGCATTGGTCATATCAACCACGGCATGTGGACTCACCCACAGGACACGTCCACGCGCTTCAACACGCTGGAATACTGGACAGAGCTGGCGCAGCTACTGGAACGCGGACTGTTTGACGGACTTTTTATTGCCGACATCGTAGGCGTGTATGACGTTTATCAACAATCAGTTGATGTTCCGCTCAAAGAGTCCATTCAGTTGCCGGTCAACGATCCGCTGTTGCTGGTTTCGGCCATGGCTGCCGTCACCAAAAACCTCGGCTTTGGTCTGACCGCTAACTTGACCTACGAACTTCCTTATTTATTCGCACGCCGCATGTCGACCCTTGACCACCTAAGCGGGGGGCGAGTGGGCTGGAACATCGTCACCGGCTACCTGGACAGCGCCGCCAAGGCCATGGGCCTGACGGAGCAAGTCGAGCATGACCGGCGCTACGACCAAGCCGACGAATACCTCGAAGTGCTCTACAAACTGTGGGAAGGCAGCTGGGAAAACGACGCAGTTTTGAATGACCCGGTACAACGCATCTACGCCCAACCCGACAAAGTGCACAAAGTCAGCCACGCGGGTGAGTTCTACCAGGTTGAGGGGTATCACTTGTGCGAGCCATCACCTCAACGCACCCCCGTATTGTTTCAAGCAGGCAGTTCAGAGCGCGGCCTGACGTTTGCCGGACGCCATGCCGAATGTGTGTTTATCAGCGGGCAAACCAAAGCAGCCACCAAAACACAGGTCGATAACCTACGCGCCAGCGCAGTTGCGGCGGGCCGTAACCCGGATGACATCAAACTGTTTATGGGCCTTAACGTCATCGTTGCCCCCACTGAAACAGAAGCCCTGGCCAAGCGTGATGAATACCTCGGCTACGCCAGCGCCGAAGCCGGTGTCGCGCATTTTTCCAGCTCCACCGGCATCGACTTTGCTGACTATGAGCTGGATGAACCAATCCAGTACGTGAAAAACAATGCCATTCAATCGGCGACCAAAATGCTGCAAAACAACGACTGGACGCGCCGCAAGCTGTTGGAGGAACACGCGCTCGGCGGGCGTTACATGACCTTGGTGGGTTCCCCCGAGCAGGTCGCTGACGAACTGGAATCGTGGATTTCGGAAACCGGCCTCGATGGTTTCAATTTGACCCGCATCGTGACGCCACAAAGTTACATCGACTTTATCGACCTGGTGGTGCCTGAGTTACAACGCCGTGGGTCCTACAAAACGGCGTACGACACCGGCAGCCTGCGGCAAAAGCTGTTTGTAGAGGGCGACGCACACTTACCGGAACGGCATACCGGCGCCGCATTCAGACACAACGCGTGATTCGTTTTAGCACTGACTGGAAATCAACCATGAACAAAAAGCACATCACTCACCCAGTCAAGGCACTGGTTCTGGCACTCGGCTTTTTTAGCGGTTTTGCTTCCGCCGATACGGCTCCGCTCAAGGTAGGCACAACGGCGGCCTTTGCCATCCCGCTGGAAACTGCAGTGGCCGAGGCCGATAAACAAGGCCTGAAAGTCGAGCTGGTGGAATTCACCGACTGGATCGCCCCCAACGTCAGCCTCGCCAGCGGCGATATAGACGTGAACTATTTCCAGCACATTCCGTTTCTGGAAAACGCCAATGCCGCCGCTGGTTTTGATCTGGTGCCCTACGCAAAAGGGGTGATCAATAACGTGGGTTTGTATTCAAAAAAATACAAAAGCATTGAGTCTTTACCCCAAGGCGCCACGGTCGCCATTGCCAACGATCCGATCAACAGTGGCCGAGGTTTGCAGCTGCTGGCCAAGGCCGGGCTGATTACCCTCAAGCCCCGCGTCGGCTATAAAGCCACTGAAGAAGACATCACCGCCAATCCGAAGAAGATCAATATCCTTCAGGTGGAAGCCGTACAACTGGTTCGTGCGTATGACGATGCCGATCTGGTACAGGGCTATCCGGCTTATATTCGTCTGTCCAAGACCTTTGATGCCGAATCCGCCTTATTGTTCGATGGCATTGATCACCCCGAATATGTCATTCAGTTCGTCATCCAGCCGAAAAACAAAGACGACCCGCGCTTGGCCAAGTTCATCGATATTTATCAGCACTCACCTGTAGTCAAAGCATCGCTGGATAAAACCTACGGCAGCCTGTACCAACCCGGCTGGGGAGGTTAACCATGAATGTGGCTATTGCTCACGAGCGGCTCGAACCGCCGCCGCCCGGCGTGAACCCCACAGAATTGCACCCGCAATTGAGCAGCGCACACGTGCGCTTCATTAACGTTGGCAAAACCTATAAAGGTCGCCAAGGGCCAGTCAATGCCCTCAAGGGCATTGACTTGGCTATTGCGCGCGGCGAAATATTCGGAATTATTGGCCGTAGCGGGGCGGGTAAATCCTCGTTGATCCGCACCATCAACCGCCTTGAACAACCCAGCAGCGGCCGGGTGCTGATTGATCAGATCGATATCAGCGACTTCGATGAGAACAAGCTCGTCGCGTTGCGCCGTCAGACCGGCATGATCTTTCAGCACTTCAACCTGATGTCAGCCAAAACGGTATGGCAGAACGTTGAGTTACCACTCAAGGTGGCGGGGGTGCCCAAACTTCAGCGCGAACAGAAAGTGCGCGAACTGCTGGAACTGGTGGGTTTACAGGGCAAACACACAGCCTATCCGGCCCAGTTGTCCGGAGGGCAAAAACAGCGCGTCGGTATTGCCCGGGCGCTGGTACACGCCCCGTCGATTCTGCTCTGCGATGAGGCCACCTCGGCCCTTGATCCGGAAACCACTCAGTCAATTCTCGGCCTGCTGCGCGAGATCAATCAACGGTTGGGCCTGACCATCATTTTGATTACCCATGAGATGGCGGTCATTCGCGATATTTGCCACCGCGTGGTCGTACTCGAACAGGGACAGATCGTAGAGCAAGGTCCTGTGTGGCAGGTGTTTGGAGACCCACAGCACGCGGTCAGCAAAACCCTGCTCGCACCTCTGCAAGACAGCCTGCCCGAAGCGCTGCACGGGCGTATTACGGCGCAGCCAGTGTCGGCAAAGTCGAGCGTGATATTGCGTCTTCGCTTCACAGGCAATCAGGCACGGGAGCCTGATTTGGGTGCGTTATTCAGCGCACTCGGCGGGCAGGTTCGCCTGCTGCACGGTGGCGTTGAACACATTCAAGGGCATGCGCTGGGCCAGCTGTTGCTCAGTGTGAGCAGCACAGCGTTGAGCGCAGACCAGCTGCGTCAGCGCGCCGAACACTGGGCACAACACGTCGAGGTGGTGGGTTATGGGGTTTGATCGTTTATGGCAAGGGGTAATCGACACCTTCCTGATGGTCGGTGTGTCATCGCTGATTGCATTGGTGCTGGGCATTCCGCTGGCGGTGATTCTGGTTACCAGTGACAAAGGCGGGATTTATCAGGCGCCCGCGTTGAACAAAGCACTCGGCGCGTTTGTGAATTTATTTCGCTCAATTCCCTTTCTGATTCTGATGGTGGCGCTGATCCCGTTCACCCGCTTGATTGTCGGTACAACCTATGGCGTTTGGGCGGCCGTTGTTCCCCTGACCATCGCCGCAACACCATTCTTCGCACGCATTGCCGAAGTCAGTCTGCGCGAAGTGGATCATGGCCTGATCGAGGCCGCACAGGCCATGGGCTGCAAACGCCATCACATCATCTGGCATGTGCTGTTGCCTGAAGCGTTACCGGGCATCGTCGCAGGGTTCACGATCACTCTGGTGACGATGATCAACTCATCCGCCATGGCGGGGGCGATTGGTGCCGGCGGCTTGGGCGATATTGCCTATCGCTACGGTTATCAGCGTTTTGACACGCAAGTGATGCTCACCGTGATCGTTCTGCTGGTGGTGCTGGTCGCCGTGATTCAGCTCAGCGGCGACCGTTTGGCCCGAGTACTCAACAAGCGTTGATGTATCAGTACCAGCGCGCCTCGCCTGGCGGACGTTTTTTGAAGCGCTTCATGCTCCACATGTACTGGCTCGGATAGGCCCGCACGTATTTTTCGACCACTTTGCTCATCGCTGCGCAGGCGGTTGCCGTGTCGGTGCTGTACATCTCTTCGGGTGCCGCTTCAAGTATCACTTTGAAACCTGAACCGTCAGGTAGGCGCAAGGCGTGCAGGAAAACACCGACCGCTTTACCGCCTGCCAGCATGTTCGGCACGAACTTACTGGTAAGCGCCATAGTGCCCAAAAAGGGCACAAAAATACCGGCCGACTCTGCGGGTTCCGGATCTGCCGGAATACCCACCTGACCGCCTTTGCGCACCTCCTTGATGACGCTCAAGATGCCTTCTTTGGTTGACGCCGCAACACGGTTACCTAACTGAACGCGTTGCTTTTGAAGCAGTTCGTCTACTGCCTTGAGCTTGGGCGGTCGATAAAAAATGATCGGCTTGCACTGACTGCAATAGAAGTGATTAAGCACCTCCCAGTTGCCCAAATGACTGGTGATGCCCACCACGCCCTTGCCCGAGGCCAGCGCTTCCTTGAGCACATCCAGGCCTTCGACCTCTCGAACCAGATCAATTGAGCGCTGCGCAGGCCAGATCCATGCGCACGCGCTCTCGGTCAGGCTTTTACCGATGTCTTTTAGGCTTTGCCCGACCAGTTGTTCGCGGGCGACCGGGTCCATTTCCGGAAAGCATTTAGCCAGATTGATGCGCACCACCTCGCGCGAACGGTTGGGCAGTTTCCACATCAGCCAGCCAATGGCCGAACCGACACGTTGCACGGCGCCCCAAGGCAGCATGGCAAACAATCGTAAAGCCCCGACCAGCAGGGCACCTTTAAACTTTTCCACAGAATGATCTCTCGAAAATACAAGTAGCAGCTGCCGAAGGCTGCGTTCGGTTGCGAAGCAATCGTAAATGCTGAGTCAATGTCACAGCGCCGGACGCAGCCTTCGGCAGCTGCTACGGCTTAAATGTGTGCCAAAAGCCAGTAGTCTAACCGCCGCTGGCCAGTTCCGCGTAGCGATCACAATACGTGGCGTGATCCATGACCATGCCGCTGGCCTGCATGAAGGCATAGCAAATAGTCGGTCCGACGAACGTAAATCCGGCTTTTTTCAGGGCTTTGCTCATGGCTTCAGCCTCGGGAGTGACGGCCGGGAATTCCTCACGTTCGGTGAAGTGATTGATCTTGGGCTTGCCCCCCACGAACGACCACAAGAACGCCACAGGATCTTCCAGCGCCAGCCAGGCTTGGGCATTGCGGCGGGCTCCAGTCACTTTGAGACGGTTGCGAATGATCCCCGGATCTTGCAACAACCCCTCAATTTCAGCGTCGCTCATGACCGCCAGCCGCTGCACATCAAAGCCGAACATGACCTTGCGATAGTGCTCACGTTTCTTTAGTACCGTGAACCATGACAAACCCGCCTGGAACCCTTCGAGCAATAACAACTCGAACAAACCATGCGCATCGCGCAGCGGCACGCCCCACTCTTGATCGTGATAGGCCATGTACAGGGGGTCATCCGAACACCAGAAACAACGTGCCATAAAGGCTCCAAGAGGTGGAGGCGCGACCGAATCGGGTATACTCCCGCTCTTTAAATCGCAGCCCAAGAAACAGGTGAATTTGTGAGCCAGCCTACGCCAGCAGTGCGTACCTTCCAAGACTTGATCCTCGCCCTCCAGCAATACTGGGCCGAGCAAGGTTGTGTGGTGCTTCAGCCCTACGATATGGAAGTGGGCGCCGGCACATTCCATACCGCCACGTTTTTGCGCTCCCTGGGCCCAGAAACCTGGAACGCCGCTTATGTGCAGCCCAGTCGTCGCCCGACTGACGGCCGCTACGGCGAAAACCCGAATCGTTTGCAGCATTACTACCAGTTTCAGGTGGTTCTCAAGCCTAATCCGCCGAACTTTCAAGAGCTGTATCTGGGCTCGCTGAAACATATCGGCCTCGATCCGCTGGTGCATGACATACGTTTCGTCGAAGACAACTGGGAATCGCCGACACTAGGCGCCTGGGGTCTGGGCTGGGAAATCTGGCTCAACGGTATGGAAGTCACGCAATTCACTTACTTCCAGCAGGTTGGCGGCATTGAGTGCTACCCGGTAACTGGCGAAATAACCTACGGCCTTGAGCGTTTGGCGATGTACCTGCAAGGTGTCGATTCCGTCTACGACCTGGTCTGGACTGACGGCCCGTTCGGCAAAGTCACCTACGGCGACGTGTTCCATCAGAACGAAGTCGAGCAGTCGACTTACAACTTTGAACACGCCAACGTCGACAAACTGTTCGAGCTGTTCGATTTCTACGAAAGCGAAGCCAAGCGTCTGATCGAACTCGACCAGCCGCTGCCGTTGCCAAGCTACGAAATGGTCCTCAAGGCCTCGCACACCTTCAACTTGCTGGATGCCCGTCGCGCCATCTCCGTGACGGCGCGTCAGCAATACATCCTGCGTGTACGTACCTTGGCACGCGCGGTTGCTCAAGCCTATCTCGAAGCACGCGCCAAGCTGGGCTTCCCGATGGCTCCACCCGATTTGCGTGATGAAGTGTTGGCTAAGTTGGAGGCTGCACAATGAGTGCTCAAGATTTTCTGGTTGAACTGGGCACTGAAGAACTGCCGCCAAAAGCCCTTAACACCTTGGCTGACGCGTTTCTGGCCGGTATTGAAAAAGGCCTGCAAAACGCTGGCGTAAAATTCAGCGCGAAAAAAGTCTACGCCGCCCCGCGTCGTCTGGCCGTGCTGCTGACCCAGCTCGAAACCCAGCAACCGGACCGCAGCATCAACATCGACGGCCCGCCACGTCAGGCAGCCTTTGATGCAGACGGCAACCCGACTCAAGCAGCCTTGGGCTTTGCCAAAAAGTGCGGCGTTGATCTGAGCGAAATCGACCAGAGCGGTCCAAAACTGCGCTTCAGCCAGGTAATCGTCGGCAAGCCGACCGCCAGCTTGCTGCCGACCATCGTTGAAGACTCACTCAACGACTTGCCGATTCCCAAGCGCATGCGCTGGGGTGCGCGCAAGGTTGAATTCGTGCGTCCGACCCAATGGCTGGTCATGCTGTTCGGCGATGAAGTGATCGACTGCACGATCCTCGCGCAAAAAGCCGGCCGTGAATCCCGTGGTCACCGCTTCCACCACCCGGAAAACGTACGCATCAGCGCGCCGGCCAACTACGCCGAAGACTTGCGCAAAGCCTACGTGCAGGCTGATTTCTTTGAGCGTCGCGAGCTGATCACCAAGCGTGTGGCTGAATTGGCCACGATGCAGGAAGGCACGGCTATCGTTCCGCCTGCACTGCTCGACGAAGTGACGGCGCTGGTTGAGTGGCCTGTGCCGCTGGTGTGCTCGTTTGAAGAGCGCTTCCTGGATGTACCGCAAGAAGCCCTGATCACCACCATGCAGGACAACCAGAAGTACTTCTGCCTGCTGGACGCTGAAGGCAAGTTGCTGCCGCGCTTTATCACCGTGGCCAACATCGAAAGCAAAGACCCGCAGCAAATCATTTCCGGCAACGAGAAAGTGGTTCGCCCGCGTCTGACCGATGCTGAGTTCTTCTTCAAGCAAGACAAAAAACAGAAGCTCGAAAGCTTCAACGAGCGTCTGCAAAACGTCGTGTTCCAGGCACAACTGGGCAGCGTCTATGACAAAGCCGAGCGCGTGTCCAAACTGGCTGCGTTTATCGCCACACGTATTGGTGGCGACGCACAACGCGCAGCCCGTGCAGGGTTGCTGTCCAAGTGCGATCTGGCGACCGAAATGGTTGGCGAGTTCCCGGAAATGCAAGGCGTTGCCGGTTACTACTACGCGCTCAACGATGGCGAGCCAGAGGATGTTGCACTGGCTCTGAACGAGCAATACATGCCGCGTGGCGCTGGCGCTGAGTTGCCAAGTACCCTGACGGGCGCTGCGGTAGCGATCGCTGACAAACTCGACACCCTGGTGGGTATTTTCGGCATTGGCATGTTGCCAACCGGCAGCAAAGATCCGTATGCACTGCGTCGTGCGGCGCTGGGTATCTTGCGCATCCTGATCGACAAAAAGCTCGACCTCGATCTGACCGAAGCCGTGAAATTCGCCGTGAGCGCATTCGGGGCCAAGATCAAATCAGCCGGTCTGGCGGATCAAGTGCTTGAATTCATCTTCGATCGCCTGCGGGCGCGTTATGAAGACGAAGGCGTGGATGTGGCCACCTACCTCTCGGTGCGTGCGCTCAATCCGACCTCGGCATTGGACTTTGACCAACGCGTGCAGGCTGTTCAAGCGTTCCGTCAACTGCCGGAAGCTGAAGCACTGGCAGCGGTGAACAAACGTGTTTCCAACTTGCTGAGCAAAGTTGAGGGTAAGGTTTCAACTCACGTTGAAGCGCGCTACTTCGATAATGCCAGCGAGTTCTCGTTGTTCTCGGCCATTCAGAAAGCCGACGAAGCCGTACAGCCAATGGCGGCTGCTCGTCAGTACAACGAAGCGCTGACACGCCTGGCCTCGCTGCGCGAGCCTGTGGATGCGTTTTTCGAGGCGGTAATGATCAACGCAGAAGACCCTAGCGTGCGGGCAAACCGCTACGCCTTGCTGGCACGTCTGCGCGGTCTGTTCCTCGGCGTTGCCGATATTTCGCTGCTGGGCTAAGGGGCTGCTGTTGAAACTGCTGATTCTCGATCGGGACGGAGTGATCAATTACGACTCCGACGCTTACATCAAGTCTGTGGAGGAGTGGATACCACTTCCCGGCGCGATCGAGGCCATTGCGCAGTTGAGCAAGGCCGGCTGGACGGTGGCGATTGCCACCAACCAGTCCGGCATTGCCCGCGGTTACTACGACCTCGCGACCCTCGACGCCATGCACGCACGCTTGCGTGCGTTAGTGGCCGAGCAGGGTGGGGAGGTCGGTCTTATCGTTTATTGTCCTCACGGCCCTGATCAAGGGTGTGATTGTCGCAAGCCCAAGCCTGGCATGCTGCGCACGATTGCCACTCATTACGGCGCTGACTTGGCAGAATGTTGGTTCGTGGGCGACAGTTTAGGTGACTTGCAGGCTGCTGAAGCCGTCGGTTCTCAGCCAGTTTTGGTAAAAACCGGAAAAGGCCTACAAACTTTAACCAAAGTGTTTCCGGTTAATACTCTAGTATTTGACGATCTGGCGGCAATTGCCGCAGAACTTATCAACAAATAAAGCCGCTTTGAACCATTGCCTGTCTCGTGAATGCAGGCCTTGTTCGGGTAGGTTTTAGTCAGCAACGGTAAAAGACGCTATGTCGATCCTGCAGGCCATCAGAACTTTTTTCTTTTACCTGCTGTTGGGTACCAGTTCTTTGTTGTGGTGCTCGCTGAGCTTTTTTGTCGCCCCCTTCCTGCCCTTTCGTGCGCGTTATCGGTTTATCAACGTGTACTGGTGCCGCTGTGCACTATGGCTGACACGGGTGTTTCTAGGCATCAACGTCAAAGTCACCGGTGCTGAAAACATCCCTAAGCGCCCCTGTGTCATTTTGGCCAACCACCAAAGTACCTGGGAGACATTTTTTCTCTCGGCTTACTTTCAGCCGTTGAGTCAGGTGCTTAAGCGCGAATTGCTTTACGTGCCGTTTTTTGGCTGGGCAATGGCAATGCTACGTCCGATTGCCATTGACCGGGATAACCCAAAGGCGGCGCTCAAGCACATCGCCAAAAAGGGGGATGAGCTGCTTAAGGACAACATCTGGGTGCTGATCTTCCCTGAAGGCACACGCGTTCCCTATGGTCAGATCGGCAAGTTTTCCCGCGGAGGCACAGCTTTGGCGGTCAATGCTGACTTGCCGGTACTACCGATTGCCCATAATGCCGGCAAGTTCTGGCCCAAGACCGGCTGGGCTAAAAAGGCAGGGACCATTGAGCTGGTGATTGGCAAGCCTATGTACGCCAACGGCACAGGCCCGCGAGCAATCGCCGAGCTGAATGACCGTGTGCAAGCCTGGAATGAAGATGCTCAGCGGGCTATGGGGTCATTGCCACCTTTAGCTGTGCAGGAAGAAACAGCAGTGGTTTGAAAAATTGTGGATAACTTGTGCGCAAGTTTTTTTATTTCTCTTGAAAACAAGCCATAACCTTATGATTTATATACTAATTTCTGGTTATTAATTTTCAGTGAAAAACGTGCATAAGTTTTTCTGAGGCATAAAAAAACCGACGTTTAGTCGGTTTTTTTATGCCTGATACTTCCATCGTTAGTGGCCCCTCTCCCTCCGGGAGAGGGTAAAACGGCGCAAGTTCAAACCTTATCGATATTCACATTTCTGGTTTCCTTGAGAAACAACATCCCAACCACAAAACTGACGCCCGTAATCACTATCGGGTACCACAACCCATAAAAAATATCCCCGGTGTACACCACCAAAGCAAAGGACACGGTCGGCAGAAAGCCACCGAACCAACCGTTGCCAATGTGGTAGGGCAGTGACATAGAGGTATAACGAATGCGGGTCGGGAACAGCTCCACCATCACTGCCGCAAGCGGGCCGTAAGTCATGGTGGCGATCAGGGTCAGAAGCACCATGATGAGTACCACCATCGGTTCGTTCACCGAACTCGCGTCAGCCTTGGCCGGATAGCCGGCCTCTGTTATCGCTGCACGCAGGGCCGCTTCGTCAAAACCACTGATTTTCTGTTCACCGACCGAAACCTGTACTCCTGTGCCGGGGGCAGCAGCTTGTGAGGTGTAGGGCAAACCTTGTTTCACCAGAAAGGTTTTAACCTTGTCGCACGGGCTGTCAAAACGCGCCTTACCCACCGGATCAAACTGAAAGGTGCAGGTGGATGGATCTGCCATCACCACAATCGGTGATTGACGGCTGGCCGTATCAATCTGCGGGTTCGCGTAATGACTTAGCGCTTTGAACAACGGAAAGTACAGCACGGTGGCCAGTAACAGGCCCAACATCAGAATGGGTTTGCGCCCTACACGGTCAGACAGCCAACCAAAGAAGATAAAGAAGGGCGCACCAATTACCACGCTGATAATCAGCAGCATATTGGCTTGTGCCGGATCCATCTTGAGCATCTGAGTGAGGAAGAACAGCACGTAGAACTGCGCCGTATAGAACGTCACGGCTTGGCCCGCGTTTATGCCGAACAGAGCAATCAGCACAATTTTCAGGTTTTCCCATTTGCCGAACGACTCACGGATCGGCGATTTGCTTGTTTTTCCTTCGGCTTTCATTTTCGCGAAGGCAGGCGACTCATGCATGCTCATGCGGATCCAGGTAGAAATACCCAGCAGCACAATGGACAGCAGGAACGGCAAGCGCCAGCCCCAGACCTCAAACTGATCACCTGTGAGGTAGCGGCAGCTCAGCACGACCACCAACGAGAGCAGCAGGCCCAAGGTGGCGGTTGATTGAATCCAGCTGGTATTGAAACCACGCTTGCGTGGGGCGGCATGTTCGGCCACGTATGTGGCAGCCCCACCGTATTCACCACCCAGCGCCAACCCTTGCAGCATGCGCAACACCACCAGCATGATCGGGGCGGCAATGCCAATGCTGGCGTAAGTCGGCAGCAGACCCACTGCAAAAGTGGATATGCCCATCAGAATGATGGTCATGAGAAAGGTATATTTTCGCCCGATCATGTCGCCTAAGCGGCCAAAGACCAACGCGCCAAATGGGCGCACCAAAAACCCCGCAGCAAAAGCCATCAACGCAAAGATAAACGCAGTGGTGTCGTTAACCCCGGCAAAAAACTGCTTGCTCAGGACCGTGGCCAAAGCGCCATACAAGAAAAAGTCATACCACTCGAATACGGTTCCGAGGGATGACGCAAAAATAATCTTACGTTCTTCACGGCCGGTTGTTCCCTTGGCGGGAGCGGCGGTTTGTGCAAGTGAGTCCGACATATTCAATGCCCTCGGCCTTGTAGGCCACAGTGATTATTGTTGTTGTCCACTGTCGGTTTCGGATGACTGCGACCGAAACCACGATCGCCTTCAGGCGACCGGTATTACTGTTTCACGAATGTGGTCTGTTTCTTTTGTATGAATACGTACGGCAAGAATCATCTGTGCAGCTTTCTCTCCAATCATCAGCGTAGGTGAACACGTATTGCCCGACACAATAGTGGGCATGATTGACGCATCTGCGACTCTCAATCCTGCAACACCGTGAACCCGCAACTCGGCATCCACCACCGCCTCAGTGTCCTGGCCCATGCGGCACGTGCCCACCGGGTGAAAGATTGTGGTCCCTATGCGGGCGGCAGCTTCGTGCAACTGCTGCTCTGTTTGCAATTCAATGCCCGGCAAATACTCTTCGGGGCAGAAAGCCTGGAGCGCAGGGTTTGCGATAATTTTTCGGGTTAGGCGGATGGCATCGGCGGCCACCTTTAAATCGTCTGGATGGCTCAGGTAATTAGGGTCGATCAAGGGGGCGTCGTCAGGGTTGGCAGAGCGAATATCAATACGCCCCCGACTTTTGGGCCGCAAGTTACACACCGATGCCGTAAATGCCGGGAAGGTATGTAACGGTTCGCCAAAGCGCTCAAGTGAAAGAGGTTGCACGTGGTACTGCAAGTTTGCGGAAGGTTGCCCGGGATCAGATTTAACGAACGCCCCGAGTTGGCTCGGCGCCATCGCCAGTGGACCACTGCGGTCGTAGGCATAACGCAGGCCCATACCGACTTTTCCCCACAGGCTGTTCGCTACTTGGTTCAGGGTTCGAGCATTCGTCAGTTTGAAGATCAGCCGCAATTGAAGATGGTCTTGCAAGTTGCCGCCTACGCCAGGCAATTCATGCACAACGGTTATTCCCATACTTTCCAGCAAAGGGCGAGGGCCGATACCGGAGCGCTGCAAGATGCCTGGAGAACTGACTGCTCCGGCACACAAAATAATTTCTCGGCGCGCGGTGAACATCGTCTCGGCACCCTTCCAGCGGGCGCGCACCTGTGTGGCGCGAAGGTTTTCAAGCACCACCTTGTCGACTCGAACATGGGTCAAGACAGTCAAATTCGGGTGCTTGAGCACGGGCCGCAGGAAAGCCTTGGATGCATTCCAGCGCACACCGGCACGTTGATTGACCTGAAAGTATCCACAGCCCTGGTTATCGCCGGTGTTGAAGTCCGCAACGGTGGGAATCCCGCTTTGGGCAGCAGCCTCCCGGAACGCATCCAGAATCGACCACGAGTAGCGCTGTTGCTCAACCCGCCATTCACCACCCGCACCGTGTAAGTCCGAATCGCCGCCATGGTGTTTTTCGCTGCGTTTAAATAACGGCAAAACATCTTTCCAGGCCCAGCCAGGGTTACCTTGCTCGGCCCAACGGTCGTAATCGCTTGCCTGGCCTCGCATGTAAATCATGCCGTTGATTGACGAACTACCGCCCAGAACTTTGCCTCGGGGATAACTCAGGCTGCGACCTTGCAAACCGGCCTGCGCTTCGGTTTTAAAGCACCAGTCGGTACGCGGATTGCCGATGCAGTAGAGGTAACCCACAGGAATATGTATCCACGGGTAGTTGTCTTCACCACCCGCTTCAAGCAGCAGTACGTTGTTTTTGGAATCAGCAGACAGCCGATTCGCCAGTACAGAGCCTGCGGGTCCTGCGCCCACAATGATGTAGTCGTACACCTGATTGGCTGATGGCATCTAAGACCTCGCGCCTTTTATTTATTGTTCAGTCTGCACCATCCTATTGAATAATTTTAGGTTGAATAGATGCGATTTCACCTACGGCTTGTGCGTTTTTGCACAGCAGGTTTATCCACGTAAAAAAAAACCGCCCCATCTTGAGATGGGGCGGTTTTTTTAAACTGTGGATAAACATCTACCCCAGTCAGTCACACATCAGAAGTCCAAATTGGACACTGCCAGTGCGTTGCTCTCGATGAACTCACGACGCGGTTCTACGGCGTCCCCCATCAAGGTGTTGAAGATCTGATCGGCGCCGATCGCATCTTCAATGGTGACTTTCAGCATGCGACGCACGCTTGGGTCCATGGTGGTTTCCCAAAGTTGATCCGGGTTCATTTCGCCCAGACCTTTATAGCGCTGGATGGTGTGGCGCTTGGTGCTTTCAGCCATCAACCACTCAAGGGCTTCTTTGAACTCGGTCACTTGTTTACGACGTTCGCCACGCTGGATGTAAGCGCCTTCATCGAGCAAGGTGCTTAGTTGGGCGCCCAAGGTAACAACGGTTTTGTAATCGTTGCTGCCGAAGAAGTCGCGGTTGAAGGTGATGAACGTTGAGTGGCCGTGGGAGATCAGTTCGACCTCTGGCAACCACACATTACGCTCAGTGTCTTCACGAAGGCTCGCTTTGTACACCAGACCTGATTTTTCATTCAGGCGCAGGCGGGCTTCAAATTTCGCCATCCACTCTTGCATGGCAGCATGGTCGCCCAATTGCTCAAGGGTAACGGCTGGCAGGTAGATGAAGTGCTCGGTCAGCTCCTGTGGGTACAGGCGCGACAAACGCTTAAGGGTCTTCATGACCATGCGGAAGTCATACACCAGGCGCTCCAGCGCCTCGCCCGAAATGCCCGGGGCTTCTTCGTTCAAGTGCAGGCTGGCGTCTTCCAGAGCCGACTGGGTCATGTACTCTTCCATGGCCTCGTCGTCTTTGATGTATTGCTCTTGCTTGCCCTTTTTCACTTTGTACAACGGTGGCTGAGCGATGTAGATGTAGCCGCGCTCGATCAGTTCCGGCAACTGACGGAAGAAGAAGGTCAGCAGCAAGGTACGGATGTGCGAACCGTCAACGTCAGCATCGGTCATGATGATGATGTTGTGATAGCGCAACTTGTCGATGTTGTACTCTTCGCGACCAATACCGCAGCCCAATGCGGTGATCAAAGTGCCTACTTCTTGCGAAGAAATCATCTTGTCAAAGCGGGCTTTCTCGACGTTGAGGATTTTACCTTTCAACGGCAGGATGGCTTGAGTGCGGCGGTTACGTCCCTGCTTGGCGGAGCCGCCAGCAGAGTCACCTTCCACGAGGTACAGCTCGGACAGTGCCGGGTCTTTTTCCTGGCAGTCAGCAAGTTTGCCGGGCAGGCCTGCGATGTCCAGCGCACCTTTGCGGCGGGTCATCTCACGGGCTTTACGTGCGGCTTCACGCGCGCGTGCCGCGTCGATCATCTTGCCGACAATCAGTTTGGCTTCGTTGGGATTTTCCAGCAGGAAGTCGGAGAAGAACTTACCCATTTCCTGCTCAACAGCCGTCTTCACTTCGGAAGACACCAGCTTGTCTTTGGTTTGGGAGCTGAACTTGGGATCCGGCACTTTCACCGAAATAATGGCCGTCAAACCTTCACGAGCATCATCACCGGTCGTGGCGACTTTATGCTTCTTGGCCAAGCCTTCAGCTTCGATGTAGGTATTGAGGTTACGCGTCAGGGCAGAGCGGAAGCCCACCAAGTGCGTGCCGCCATCGCGCTGCGGAATGTTGTTGGTGAAGCACAACAGGTTCTCGTTGAAGCTGTCGTTCCACTGCAGGGCGATTTCTACACCGATGCCGTCTTCACGTTGAACGTTGAAGTGGAACACTTGGTTGACCGGGGTCTTGTTGGTGTTCAGGTAATCAACGAACGCACGCAAGCCGCCTTCGTACTTGAACAGTTCTTCCTTACCGCTGCGCTCATCCTTAAGGACGATACCCACACCGGAGTTAAGGAAGGACAGTTCACGAATCCGCTTGGCCAGGATGTCCCAGCTGAAGTGAATGTTTTTGAACGTGTCAGCCGAAGGTTTGAAGTGGATCTGAGTACCCGTCGTTTCGCTCTCGCCAACGATCGCCATTGGTGCTTGCGGCACACCATGGACATAGGTCTGTTCCCAGATTTTGCCGCTACGGCGAACGGTCAACACCAGCAATTCGGACAGGGCGTTAACAACGGATACACCTACACCGTGCAGACCGCCAGAAACCTTATAGGAGTTGTCATCGAACTTACCGCCGGCGTGCAGTACGGTCATGATGACCTCTGCCGCGGAAACGCCTTCTTCTTTATGCACATCCACCGGAATGCCGCGGCCGTTATCGCGCACGGTAATGGATTCATCCGGGTGAATAGTGATGGTGATGTCGTCGCAATGGCCAGCCAGCGCTTCATCGATGGAGTTATCGACTACTTCAAACACCATATGGTGCAGACCGCTGCCATCGTCAGTATCACCAATGTACATACCGGGACGTTTGCGTACGGCATCCAGGCCTTTCAGCACTTTAATGCTCGTTGAGTCGTACGTATTTTCTTCGCTCAATGCCTTCACTCCCGATGGTCGTGGGTCTGGGTGATACAGCCCTGTTCCACGTGGAACAGGGCAACTGGCGTTTCCGTCTGCCAGCCTTCCCTCAATAATTCGTGATCTACACAGGTAATAAAGACCTGGCAGCGTAAGTCTTCCAACAAGCGGCAAAGGGCATGACGATGCTGCTCATCCAGCTCGGACGGCAAATCATCTACCAGATAAATACATTGGCCCCGCCGTGCCTGGCTAACCAAATGGCCTTGGGCAATACGCAACGCACAGACCACTAGCTTTTGCTGACCCCGCGACAAGATTTCAGCGGCATTGTGTGCACCGATTTTAAGGCGCAAATCAGCTCGTTGTGGCCCAGCCTGGGTATGGCCCATTTGCTGGTCACGGTGGACAGACCCGGCGAGCACAGCGCTCAGCTCACGGTCTTTGTCCCAGCCTCGGTAATAACTCAGCGTTAGCCCTTCCAACTCAAGCAGCTCGCTTAAAGTTTGTTCAAAGACTGGTTTCAAGGCTTTGATATAGGCTCGACGGTATTCATCTATTTCGGCACTGGCCAGGCACAATTCCCGGTCCCAGGCCGCTTGTGAAACGGCGTCAAGTGTACCATGCCGCAGCCATGAGTTCCGCTGCCGTAGGGCCTTCTGTAGGCGCTGCCAGGTAGACATAAAGCGCGGCTCAACATGGAACACGCCCCAGTCGAGAAATTGCCTACGGATCTTTGGAGCGCCTTCCAGCAGACGGAAGCTGTCCGGGTTGATCAACTGCAGGGGAAGGATTTCTGCCAGTTGAGCAGCACTGCGAGCATTTTGCCCATCAATACGAATTTGGAACTCGCCCTGACGGTCACGCGAAATACCCAGTGCACTGTGTCCACCTTCCGCCAGCTCAACCTGACCAAACACGGTGCATGCCTGCTGTTCGTGTTGAATCACAGGGTTAAGCCGCACACTGCGAAAGGAGCGCGCCAATCCCAGCAAGTGGATAGCTTCCAGCACGCTGGTTTTTCCGCTGCCGTTGGCGCCGTACAAAATATTGATGCGGGGGGAGGGTGAGAAGGTCACCGGGTGCAGGTTACGCACCGCGGTGACTGTGACACGACTGAGGGACATCTAGCGCAGGCTGTGCATAAGTTACAGGCGCATCGGCATAACGACATATGCCGAATCGTCGTTATCAGACTCTTGCACCAAGGCACTGCTGTTGGAGTCAGACAGAATCAAACGCACTTGTTCTGTGGTCATTACGCCCAACACGTCCAGCAAGTAGCTCACGTTAAAGCCGATTTCCAGCGAGCCGCCGTTGTAGTCCACGCCAACTTCTTCTTCAGCTTCTTCCTGCTCCGGGTTGTTGGCCTGGATTTTCAATTGGCCATTGGCCAATTGCAGACGAATACCGCGGTACTTTTCGTTAGACAGAATCGCAGTACGACTAAACGCTTCGCGCAATGCCTGACGGTCACCAATCACAATCTTGTCGCCGCCTTTAGGCAGGACGCGTTCGTAATCCGGGAACTTGCCGTCAACCAGTTTAGAGGTGAACGTGAATTCACCGGTGGTCGCACGAATGTGGTGAGCGCCCAGCACAATGCTCACTTCGCCATCAGGCTCAGTCAGTAAACGCGCCAGCTCAAGAATACCCTTGCGCGGGACAATCACTTGGTGACGGTCTGGTTGACCAATATCGGCTTTCATCGAGCACATGGCCAAACGGTGACCATCAGTTGCCACTGCGCGAATGATGCCGGCAGAGACTTCCAGCAACATGCCGTTGAGGTAGTAACGGACATCCTGCTGAGCCATGGCGAAGCTGGTACGTTCAATCAGGCGACGTAGTTTGCTTTGCTGCAGATTGCAGGTCAGCGAGCCTGGGCCTTCTTCAACAGTCGGGAAATCATTGGCTGGCAATGTCGACAGTGTAAAACGGCTACGACCTGCTTTAACGACCAGCTTCTGATCATCAAGCTTGATGTCGATCAGCGCATCGTTGGGCAAGCTTTTACAGATGTCCATCAGCTTGCGCGCAGGTACGGTGATTTCGCCAGGTTCAGCCGGCTCTTCAAGCTGTACGCGACCCACCAGTTCGACTTCAAGATCGGTACCGGTCAGCGACAGTTGCTGGCCTTCGACAACCAACAGCACGTTGGACAATACCGGCAAGGTCTGGCGGCGTTCAACGACGCCTGCGACCAGTTGCAGGGGTTTCAACAGGGCTTCGCGTTGAATGGTGAAATGCATGGTCTAGTCCCTTGCCTTAATAAGCTGCGGTGTTGTCATCAGGTTGTCAGTGTACGCAGCAGGTTCTTGTAGTCCTCACGGATGTCCGCGTCGGACTCCTTGAGTTCGTTGATCTTGCGGCATGCGTGCAAAACCGTGGTGTGATCACGACCGCCAAACACATCGCCGATTTCCGGCAGGCTGTGGTTGGTCAGTTCTTTGGACAGAGCCATCGCGACCTGTCGAGGACGCGCCACCGAGCGCGAGCGGCGCTTGGAGAGCAAGTCCGAAATTTTGATCTTGTAGTACTCAGCCACTGTGCGCTGGATGTTATCCACAGACACCAGCTTGTCTTGCAGCGCCAGCAAGTCTTTAAGGGATTCGCGAATCAGCTCGATGG
This sequence comes from Pseudomonas helleri, assembly GCF_009600315.1. GTDB lineage: Bacteria > Pseudomonadota > Gammaproteobacteria > Pseudomonadales > Pseudomonadaceae > Aquipseudomonas > Aquipseudomonas helleri_A. The sequence continues at coordinate 116,356 of NZ_WIWC01000003.1, forward strand.
TGATGTCACGGCCCATGAAGTGCGAGTGAGCAATCACGCGTTTGAGCGCGCCTTCAAGCTCGCGCACGTTGGAACGGATGCGCTGTGCGATAAAGAAGGCGGCATCGTGAGGCAAGTCGACTTTGGCCTGATCGGCCTTTTTCATCAGGATCGCCACACGTGTTTCAAGCTCAGGGGGTTCAACCGCTACGGTCAAGCCCCAACCAAAGCGTGATTTTAAGCGCTCTTCGAGGCCTTCGATCTCTTTGGGGTAACGGTCACTGGTCAGAATCACTTGCTGACCGCCTTCAAGCAAGGCGTTGAAGGTGTGGAAAAACTCCTCCTGAGACCGTTCTTTACGGGCAAAGAATTGAATGTCATCGATCAGCAGTGCATCCACCGAACGGTAGAAACGCTTGAACTCGTTGATAGCGTTGAGCTGCAAGGCCTTGACCATGTCCGCTACAAAACGCTCCGAGTGCAGGTACACCACCTTGGCATTCGGATTCTTCTTTAACAGGTGATTACCCACCGCGTGCATCAAGTGAGTTTTACCCAGACCAACGCCGCCATAGAGGAAGAGCGGGTTGTACCCGTGTTTAGGGTTATCCGCGACTTGCCACGCCGCAGCGCGAGCCAGTTGGTTGGATTTACCTTCCACGAAGTTTTCGAAGGTAAACGTACGATTCAGATAGCTGGTGTGCTTCAGCGCACCTTCAACCTGAACGGTCCGTTGCTCGGCGCGAACAGGTGCCTGTTGCGAACTGGCACCCGCCATTGGATCAAAGCTGGCACGTGAAGGTTCTTCGCTCGCTGGCGCTACCGGTTTAGCGGCAGAAGCGGGAGCAGCCGTTGTGTTGACCGGAGCACTTGGCGCTGGAACCGGAGCTGGCGCCTGTTGAGAGGCGGCGGCGGCCAGTGGCGCATTGGGTGCTGCACGAGGTGCCGAGCTGCGTTTGCTGCCTATTAATAAGGACAGCGCTGGCGCCATGCCGTTGCTGTGCTCGTTCAGCAACTCAAGCAAACGGCTCAAGTACTTCTCATTAACCCAGTCGAGTACAAACCGATTGGGTGCATACACACGCAACTCGTCGCCTTCGGCTTCGACTTGTAGTGGACGGATCCAGGTGTTGAATTGCTGGGCAGGCAGCTCATCGCGCAAAAGCTCTACGCACTGCTGCCAAAGTTCCACTGACACGGATATCCCCTAAGTTGAAAGCCGGTGAGGCAAAAACAGGCGCCATTGTAGCGATCACTCGCGCACTTATCCACATGTAGGTTGAGCCTCTATAAGAAGAACACCTATTTTTTCTGAGTAAAAAAGCGACAAATGGTATGTGCATAAGCTCTGTGGATAAGCAGGGCTAAGCCCGTTGCACAAGTAGGGTTGAAAGTCTGTGCGTAACTCGCCTGTGGATAAACCTGCCTTTCATACACAGCTTTTCCGAGGGCGCAGCACAGGCAGAGCACGGCTTGTGGACAACTTTGTCATCCCCTGAAAGCCTTGTCTTTTCAGGCCTACAGTGAGTTATCCACAGAAGATGGCGCCCCTAAGAGTAGTTACATCTTTAAAAAAGCTTTAAATACTTCATTTTTTTATTTCTATAACTGGACGGCCATTGGTTTGGCTGAACAGGGGCGACATCTATTTAGCAGGAAAGGTTGGTTGGAAATTGACCTATGGGCCTGCATTCTCTAGAATCGCCGGTCTCTTAAAACGGGGGCCATTCCGGCCCGTTGTGGACGAACCAGGTAGCACGACATGAAACGTACTTTCCAACCAAGCACTATCAAACGCGCCCGCACTCACGGTTTCCGTGCTCGCATGGCAACTAAAAACGGCCGTGCAGTCCTGTCGCGTCGCCGCGCCAAAGGCCGTGCACGTCTGGCAGTTTGATAATCAGACAATGGTGGTGAGTCAGGACTTCAGTCGGGAAAAGCGGTTACTCACTCCCCGACACTTCAAGGCAGTCTTTGACTCCCCCACCGGCAAGGTTCCGGGGAAAAATCTCCTGCTCCTTGCGCGTAGCAACGAACTGGATCACCCCCGCTTGGGGTTAGTGATCGGTAAAAAGAGCGTAAAGCTCTCCGTTGAGCGCAATCGCCTTAAGCGTTTGATGCGTGAATCGTTTCGTCTCCACCAGGATTTACTGGTTGGTTGGGATATCGTTATCGTCGCGCGCAAAGGTTTGGGTGACGTAGAGAACCCCGAATTGATTCAGCATTTTGGCAAGCTCTGGAAGCGTCTGGCCCGTAACACGCCAGTTCCAGCGGTGAAATCCGAAACTGTAGGGGTAGGCAGTCCTGATGCGTAAACTGGCACTCGTTCCGATCCAGTTTTATCGTTATGCCATTAGTCCTTTGATGGCCAGCCACTGCCGTTTCTACCCCAGTTGTTCCTGCTACGCGTTGGAAGCCATCGAAAATCATGGCGTTCTTCGCGGCGGCTGGCTGACCTTTCGTCGTTTAGGTCGCTGTCACCCGTGGAATCCCGGTGGTTACGACCCGGTTCCACCTATCCCTACCTCCCGTTCTTCTTCGATGGCCGAGTAATCATGGATATTAAACGCACGATCCTGATCGTCGCTCTCGCAGTCGTGTCCTACGTTATGGTTCTCAAATGGAACCAGGACTACGGTCAAGCTGCCCTGCCGACTCAGAATGTTGCCGCCAGCAGCACCTCCGCGCCGGCTTTGCCCGACACGGCTACAGGTAACAATGCTGCTAACAGTGCCGATGTCCCGAGCGCCAATGCTGATACCAGCACGCCAACCGAAACACCGGTTGCAGCTGCAAGCAAAGACCTCATCCATGTAAAAACGGATGTTCTGGATATCGCAATTGATCCACAGGGTGGTGACATTGCCCAGTTGCGACTGCCGCTTTACCCGCGTCGCCAGGATCGCCCGGATGTTCCATTCCAGCTGTTCGACAACGGTAACGAACGTACTTATCTGGCCCAAAGTGGCCTGACAGGTACTGATGGTCCGGATGCACGTGCAGGTGGTCGACCGGTTTTCAGCACTGAGAAAAAGACCTATGAACTGGCTCCAGGCCAGGATCAGATGGTTGTTGATCTCAAATTCAGCGAAAACGGCGTTAACTACATCAAGCGCTTCACACTCAAGCGCGGCCTTTACGATGTACAAGTCACCTATTTGATTGATAACGAGAGCGGCAAGCCGTGGAACGGCAACCTGTTCGCGCAATTGAAACGTGACGCCAGCTCAGATCCTTCTTCCAGCACCGCTACCGGTACAGCGACTTATCTGGGCGCTGCCCTGTGGACAAGTTCTGAGCCGTACAAAAAAGTGTCGATGAAAGATATCGACAAGGGCCAGCTGAAAGAAACCGTTCAGGGTGGCTGGGTAGCTTGGTTGCAACACTACTTTGTGACTGCGTGGATTCCTCAGAAGGGCGATAACAACGTCGTTCAGACCCGCAAAGACAGCCAAGGCAATTACATCATCGGTTTCACTGGCCCAACGTTGACCGTTGAACCAGGTAAAACCGGCGAAACCAGCACAGTTCTGTACGCAGGTCCAAAAAGCCAGGCGGTACTCAAAGAGTTATCCCCAGGCCTGGAACTGACCGTTGACTATGGCTTCCTGTGGTTCATTGCTCAGCCTATCTTCTGGCTGCTGCAACAAATCCACAGCATTGTGGGTAACTGGGGCTGGTCAATCATCTTCTTGACCATGCTGATCAAAGGGATCTTCTTCCCTCTGTCGGCGGCCAGCTACAAGTCGATGGCTCGCATGCGCGCCGTGGCACCAAAACTGGCTGCTCTGAAAGAGCAGTTTGGTGATGACCGCCAAAAAATGTCGCAAGCGATGATGGAGCTGTACAAGAAAGAGAAGATTAATCCACTGGGCGGCTGCTTGCCGATTCTGGTGCAGATGCCGGTCTTCCTGTCCTTGTATTGGGTACTTCTGGAAAGCGTTGAAATGCGCCAAGCGCCGTTCATGCTCTGGATTACCGACCTGTCGATCAAAGACCCGTTCTTCATTCTGCCGATCATCATGGGCGCAACCATGTTCATCCAGCAGCGTCTTAACCCGACTCCGCCGGACCCGATGCAGGCCAAGGTGATGAAGCTGATGCCAATCATCTTCACCTTCTTCTTCCTGTGGTTCCCAGCAGGTCTGGTGCTGTACTGGGTTGTGAACAACTGCTTGTCCATCGCTCAACAGTGGTACATCACGCGTAAAGTTGAAGCGGCTACCAAAAAAGTCGCTGAGTAACTTACTCTGATAAGCACCACTCAAAACGCCCCCTAGTGGGGCGTTTTGCTATCTGTCACTTTTGTTTTGAGGCCTCTTTATGAGTGTTCCGGCTGAGACCATTGCCGCTGTAGCGACTGCCCAAGGCCGAGGTGGCGTGGGGATCGTACGTATTTCCGGGCCGCTGGCCAGTGTGGCGGCCAAAGCGTTCAGTGAGCGCGAGTTAAAACCACGCTATGCCCATTACGGCCCTTTTTATGGTGAAAACCGGGAAGTATTGGACGAAGGGATTGCGCTGTATTTCCCCGGTCCCAACTCGTTTACCGGCGAGGACGTTTTGGAGCTGCAGGGGCACGGAGGTCCGATTGTTCTGGATATGCTGCTCCAGCGCTGCATTCAACTGGGCTGCCGTTTGGCTCGCCCTGGGGAATTCAGCGAGCGGGCATTTTTGAATGACAAGCTCGACCTGGCTCAGGCCGAAGCGATTGCCGACCTCATTGAGGCGAGTTCTGCACAGGCCGCTCGTAACGCATTGCGTTCCCTGCAGGGTGCTTTCTCGCAGCGTGTGCATAACTTGACCGAGCAATTGATCGGTCTGCGCATCTATGTCGAAGCCGCAATTGATTTCCCGGAAGAGGAAATCGACTTCTTAGCCGATGGCCATGTACTGGGCATGCTCGACAAGGTGCGCGAAGAGTTATCCACTGTTCAGCGTGAAGCCGGTCAAGGTGCTTTGCTGCGTGATGGCATGACCGTGGTCATTGCTGGCCGTCCGAATGCCGGTAAATCGAGCTTGCTCAATGCCCTGGCCGGACGCGAAGCTGCCATCGTTACCGAAATTGCGGGCACTACCCGTGATGTACTGCGCGAACATATCCACATCGATGGCATGCCGTTGCATGTGGTCGATACTGCCGGGTTGCGAGATACGGACGATCATGTGGAAAAGATCGGCGTACAGCGTGCGCTCAAAGCTATTGGTGAGGCTGATCGCGTACTGCTTGTAGTCGATGCTACCGCACCGGAGGCTGATGACCCATTCGCCCTGTGGCCGGAGTTTCTCGAACAGCGCCCTGATCCGGCGAAAGTGACGTTGATCCGTAACAAATCTGACTTGAGTGGCGAGCCTGTAGCGCTGGAAATCAGTGGCGATGGCCATGTGACTATCAACCTGAGCGCACGATCGACCGAAGGCCTCGACCTGCTACGCGAGCACTTGAAAGCGTGCATGGGCTACGAGCAGACCTCTGAAAGCAGCTTCAGCGCACGCAGGCGTCACCTGGAGGCATTGCAACACGCCAGCAAAGCGTTGGAGCATGGTCGAGCGCAGTTGACGCTGGCGGGAGCAGGAGAGTTGCTGGCTGAGGATTTACGCCAGGCGCAGCATTCACTGGGCGAGATTACCGGGGCATTCAGCTCGGATGATCTACTGGGACGAATCTTCTCCAGTTTTTGTATCGGTAAATAGCGCGTTGATTAAAAGGGCTGCGTAGCAGCCCATCGCTCAGATGACGGCGACTACACGCAATTAATCTCACGGCTTCAACCCCCCTGAACTCAACCGTTCATCTGTTCTATTCCTGTCCACCTTCTATGCGCTTGATGGATTCATCCACCGAGGTGCATTCGGCTGCCTGTTTTTCAGGAAAATGAGCGAAAACCCTGGAATAAGATCTGTGCATAACTGCCCCTCAGCTCAGTGGGTAAGTAGGCCTGAAAACTGAAGATAACCACCCCTGTGGATAAGGACCTGTTTTACCCACAGGCTTAAACCACTTATTCACGCCCCTTATAGGCACATGACCACAGACTTTAAGATCTCTGTACAGTACGTGAATACTGGCTTGTAGAGTTCTATCCACAGAAACATGCTCCAGTAGAAATAAACATAAAAACAAAGCTTTATAAATTTCTTCTCTATTTATTTATCTATCTGACCCTTATCCACAGCTGGTTAAATTTTGTGCAAAGGGTTCTTTAAGAAGGGCGAAGTCCCTATACTTCGCGGTCTATCCAAAAACCCCTAGTAACAGGCACGAGGTGCGTGGTGAATTTCCCTTCCCGTTTTGCAGTGATCGTCATCGGCGGCGGTCACGCCGGAACCGAGGCTGCACTTGCTTCAGCACGTATGGGCGTAAAAACCCTGCTGTTGACCCATAACGTGGAAACCCTCGGGCAAATGAGCTGCAATCCTGCAATTGGCGGGATTGGTAAAAGCCATCTGGTTAAAGAAATTGATGCCATCGGCGGCGCGATGGCGATTGCCACCGATAAAGGCGGCATTCAGTTCCGCGTACTCAATGGCCGTAAAGGCCCGGCGGTGCGGGCAACTCGTGCGCAGGCCGACCGTATTCTGTACAAGGCAGCGGTTCGAGAAATTCTGGAAAACCAACCCAACCTGTGGATATTTCAACAAGCAGCGGATGACCTGATTGTTGAAAATGATCAAGTGCGTGGCGTAGTGACCCAGATGGGCCTGCGATTCATGGCCGATGCCGTGGTTTTGACCACAGGCACCTTCCTGGGTGGACTTATCCACATCGGGATGCAGAATTACTCGGGTGGCCGAGCCGGCGATCCACCTTCGATTGCCTTGGCACAGCGCCTGCGTGAACTGCCTCTGCGAGTGGGCCGCCTGAAAACGGGCACACCTCCTCGTATTGACGGCCGGTCGGTTGATTTCTCCGTGATGACAGAACAACCCGGTGATACACCTATCCCGGTCATGTCGTTCATGGGCAACAAGGAACAACACCCGGCTCAGGTCAGTTGCTGGATTACCCATACCAATGCCCGAACCCACGAGATCATCGCGTCCAACCTTGATCGTTCGCCCATGTACTCGGGCGTGATCGAAGGCATCGGCCCGCGTTATTGCCCCTCGATTGAAGACAAGATTCATCGCTTTGCCGACAAGGAGAGCCATCAGGTCTTTATCGAACCGGAAGGTTTGACGACACACGAGCTGTACCCGAACGGGATTTCAACCTCCTTGCCGTTCGACGTGCAAATTCAGATCGTGCAATCGATTCGCGGCATGGAAAACGCCCATATTGTTCGACCTGGTTACGCGATCGAATACGATTATTTCGATCCGCGCGATCTGAAATACAGCCTCGAAACCAAAGTGATTGGCGGTTTGTTCTTTGCAGGACAAATCAACGGCACCACTGGTTACGAAGAAGCTGGCGCTCAAGGTTTGCTTGCCGGTGCTAACGCAGCGCTGCTTTCGCAAGGCAAAGAAAGTTGGTGTCCACGTCGCGATGAGGCGTATATCGGGGTATTGGTTGATGACCTGATTACGTTGGGGACTCAAGAACCGTATCGTATGTTCACCTCACGTGCGGAATACCGTTTGATCCTGCGCGAAGACAACGCTGACATGCGCTTGACCGAAAAAGGCCGCGAATTGGGTCTGGTCGACGATGCCCGTTGGGCCGCTTTCTGCACCAAGCGCGAAAGCATCGCTCTCGAAGAACAGCGTTTGAAATCCACTTGGGTCCGGCCGGGTACTGAACAGGGCGATGCTATTGCCGCCAAATTCGGTACACCACTGACCCACGAATACAATTTGCTGAATCTGCTGACCCGCCCAGAAATCGACTACGCCGGACTGGTCGAAGTGACCGGGCAGGGCGCTGAAGATCCGCTGGTCGCTGAGCAGGTTGAGATTAAAACCAAATACGCGGGATACATTGATCGTCAGCAAGACGAAATTGCCCGTTTACGCGCCAGTGAAAACACCAAACTGCCTGTGGATATCGACTACACAAACATTTCCGGACTGTCCAAAGAGATCCAGAGCAAGCTGGGGGCCACGCGTCCCGAGACCCTGGGTCAGGCTTCGCGCATTCCGGGCGTGACTCCGGCAGCAATTTCCCTGTTGATGATTCATCTGAAAAAACGCGGCGCTGGCCGCACGTTGGAGCAAAACGCTTGAGTTCGCTGGTCACTGCACAAAACGCCGAAGAGTTATCCACAGGTGCACGCCAGTTGGGCGTTGCGCTGACCGAAAACCAGCATGAGCAATTGCTGGGTTATCTGGCCCTGTTGATCAAATGGAACAAGGCCTACAACCTGACGGCTGTGCGTAACCCGGACGAAATGGTGTCGCGTCATTTGCTCGATAGTCTGAGTGTGATGCCGTTCATCGAAAACGGCCGTTGGTTGGATGTCGGCAGTGGTGGCGGGATGCCTGGCATACCTTTGGCGATCCTGTTTCCTGAATCGCAGGTGACTTGTCTGGACAGCAACGGCAAGAAAACCCGCTTCCTGACCCAAGTTAAACTCGAGTTGAAGCTGGATAACCTTCAAGTTATCCACAGCCGTGTTGAGGAGTTCCAGCCGGAGCAGCCGTTCACAGGTATTGTGTCCAGGGCTTTCAGCAGCATGGAGAACTTCACAAACTGGACGCGCCACTTGGGCGACGGTGAAACACGCTGGTTGGCAATGAAGGGCGTCCATCCGACCGATGAGCTGGTAGCATTGCCGACTGATTTTCGTCTCGATGGCGAACACGCCTTGACCGTTCCGGGTTGCCAAGGCCAACGCCATCTGCTGATACTGCGCCGCACGGCATGATTGGGAACGCAAGCAAGAATGGCTAAGGTATTCGCAATAGCGAACCAAAAGGGTGGTGTGGGTAAAACCACCACCTGTATCAACCTCGCAGCATCGCTGGTCGCGACCAAGCGACGCGTGCTGCTCATCGACCTCGATCCACAAGGCAACGCCACCATGGGTAGCGGTGTGGATAAACACGGTCTTGAAAATTCGGTGTACGACCTGTTGATTGGTGAATGTGACCTGGCTCAAGCCATGCACGTTTCCGAGCACGGTGGCTACCAACTGTTGCCCGCTAACCGCGATCTAACCGCTGCTGAAGTCGTGCTGCTCGAAATGCAGATGAAAGAAAGCCGTCTGCGCACAGCACTGGCTCCGGTTCGCGAGAGCTACGATTTCATCTTGATTGACTGCCCACCCTCACTGTCGATGCTGACCTTGAATGCGCTGGTGGCAGCCGACGGGGTCATCATTCCGATGCAGTGTGAATACTTTGCGCTGGAAGGTTTGAGCGACCTTGTGGATAACATCAAGCGAATCGCTGAGCTGCTCAACCCAAACCTGAAAATCGAAGGTTTGCTGCGGACCATGTTTGATCCGCGCCTGAGCCTGATGAACGATGTGTCGGCACAGCTCAAAGAACACTTCGGTGAACAACTCTACGAGACGGTAATCCCGCGTAATATCCGTTTGGCCGAAGCGCCAAGCTACGGTATGCCGGCGCTGGCGTATGACAAAAATTCCCGTGGCGCGATTGCCTACCTTGCCTTGGCTGGCGAGTTGGTTCGACGTCAACGCCGCTCCTCCCGCACTGCTCAGCCCACTTAAGGAAATTCCATGGCCGTCAAGAAACGAGGTCTCGGACGCGGACTGGATGCACTTCTGAGTGGTCCAACAGTCAGCTCGCTGGAAGAGCAAGCGGTCAAGGTTGATCAAAGCGAGTTGCAGCATCTGCCGCTGGATCTGATTCAGCGCGGCAAATACCAGCCGCGCCGTGATATGGATCCGCAAGCCCTCGAAGAGCTTGCCAATTCGATCAAAAGCCAAGGGGTGATGCAGCCGATCGTGGTTCGCCCGATCGCTGATAATCGTTTTGAGATCATTGCCGGTGAGCGTCGCTGGCGTGCGAGTCAGCAAGCCGGCAAAGAGACTATTCCGGCGATGGTCAAAGACGTGCCGGATGAAACCGCCATTGCTATGGCGTTGATCGAAAACATCCAGCGTGAAGACCTCAATCCCATTGAAGAAGCTGTGGCCTTGCAGCGCTTGCAGCAAGAGTTCCAGCTCACTCAGCAACAAGTTGCCGATGCTGTGGGCAAGTCCCGAGTCTCTGTGGCGAATTTGTTGCGGCTGATTTCCTTGCCGGAAGTGATCAAGACCATGTTGTCTCACGGTGACCTGGAAATGGGTCATGCGCGGGCTTTGCTCGGTTTGCCTGAATCTCAGCAAGTTGAGGGGGCGCGACATGTTGTCGCACGCGGCCTGACAGTGCGTCAGACCGAAGCCCTTGTTCGTCAGTGGTTAAGCGGCAAACAAGAAGCTGTCGAACCTGTTAAAGCCGATCCGGATATCACCCGGCTCGAACAACGACTGGCTGAGCGCCTAGGCTCTGCGGTGCAGATCCGCCACGGAAAGAAGGGAAAAGGCCAATTAGTAATTGGTTACAATTCTCTGGATGAGCTCCAGGGAGTGCTTGCACACATCCGCTGAAACATTTCCTTATGTAGCGCGCAGTCGGAAATCACTACCTGACAGTTGAATAGGGGCCTCGTCGCCCCTATACTCTGCGCGCATTTTGTCGGCACAAATTATGCCAAGTTAATACTTTTTGGTAGCCGACCTTTGAGGAGCATTGTGATGGAAACCCGCACGCCAAACCGCTTGCCGTTCCATCGCTTGGCGGTTTTTCCGGTTTTGCTGGCTCAATTTGTCGTTTTATTGCTGGCTGCTCTGGGGCTCTGGCAATGGCATGGAGTCGTCGCCGGATATTCAGGACTCTGCGGAGGCCTGATAGCTTTGCTACCCAATGTGTACTTTGCTCACAGGGCATTCCGGTTTACCGGCGCTCGAGCAGCGCAAGCCATCGTCCGGTCGTTTTACGCTGGCGAGGCAGGCAAGTTAATTTTGACGGCAGTGCTGTTCGCGCTGACGTTTGCAGGTGTGAAGCCATTGGCGCCGCTCGCTGTATTCGGCGTATTCGTGCTGACCCAACTGGTCAGTTGGTTCGCTCCCCTGCTAATGAGAACAACACTTTCGAGACCTTAGGGCGTTTGAGGCAACCATGGCAGAAACAACCGCTTCGGGCTATATCCAGCACCACTTACAGAACCTGACCTTCGGGCAGCTACCTGACGGCGGCTGGGGCTTTGCTCACACCGTTGCAGAAGCTAAACAAATGGGCTTTTGGGCATTCCACGTCGATACACTTGGCTGGTCTGTGTTTGTAGGCCTGTTGTTTGTCCTCGTATTCCGCATGGCGGCCAAGAAGGCAACTTCCGGTCAACCAGGCGCACTTCAGAACTTCGTAGAAGTTCTGGTGGAATTCGTTGATGGCAGTGTTAAAGACAGTTTCCACGGACGCAGTGCAGTTATTGCTCCGTTGGCACTGACAATTTTCGTTTGGGTGTTCCTGATGAACGCCATCGACTTGATCCCGGTTGACTGGATTCCTCAGTTGGCGATCCTGATCACTGGCGATGAGCACTTCCCGTTCCGTGCCGTACCGACGACTGATCCTAACGCTACCCTGGGCATGGCCCTTTCGGTATTCGCTCTGATCATCTTCTACAGCATCAAGATCAAGGGCATCGGCGGCTTCATTGGCGAATTGACCCTGCATCCTTTCGGTAGCAAGAACATTTTTGTTCAAGCGCTGCTGATTCCGGTGAACTTCCTGCTCGAATTCGTGACGCTGATTGCTAAGCCAATCTCGCTGGCACTGCGTCTGTTCGGCAACATGTACGCTGGCGAACTGGTATTTATCCTGATCGCCGTAATGTTCGGCAGCGGCCTGCTTTGGCTTAGCGGTCTGGGCGTGGTGCTGCAATGGGCGTGGGCTGTATTCCACATCCTGATCATCACCTTGCAAGCGTTCATCTTCATGATGTTGACCATCGTTTACTTGTCGATGGCGCACGAAGAGAACCACTAAGACCCGTCTCGGCGAGTCTGGCGTCCTTCCGCTCCCCTGCGGAAGGGCGTCGCAAAATGATTTTGTTTTACCGCTTTAATCTAAAAACCTAAACCATACGACGTAAAAGTCGGGAGGAAAGATGGAAACTGTAGTTGGTCTAACCGCTATCGCTGTTGCACTGTTGATCGGCCTGGGCGCACTGGGCACCGCAATTGGTTTCGGCCTGTTGGGTGGCAAGTTCCTGGAAGGCGCAGCGCGTCAACCAGAAATGGTTCCAATGCTGCAAGTTAAAATGTTCATCGTTGCCGGTCTGCTCGACGCCGTAACCATGATCGGTGTTGGTATCGCACTGTTCTTCACCTTCGCTAATCCCTTCGTTGGTCAACTCGCTGGCTAATCACTCGATAATTCGAGTTGATTGAAGTGATAGACAACGAACGAGCGAGGTGTTGGCGTGAACATTAATGCAACCCTGATTGGCCAGTCCGTTGCGTTCTTCATCTTTGTACTGTTTTGCATGAAGTTCGTGTGGCCTCCGGTCATCGCGGCATTGCAAGAACGTCAGAAGAAGATTGCGGCTGGACTGGACGCTGCTAACCGAGCAGCTCGCGACCTGGAGTTGGCCCAAGATAAAGCGGGTCAGCAACTGCGCGAAGCTAAGGCTCAAGCAGCTGAAATCATTGAGCAAGCCAAGAAACGCGGTACTCAGATCGTAGACGAAGCCCGTGAACAGGCTCGCGTTGAAGCTGAACGTGTGAAGGCTCAGGCTCAGGCCGAGATCGAACAGGAACTGAACAGCGTCAAAGACGCCCTGCGCGCCCAATTGGGTGGCCTGGCTGTTGAAGGTGCTGAAAAGATCCTGGGTGCCACAATCGATCAAAACGCGCACGCGGAGCTGGTTAATAAACTGGCTGCTGAAATTTAAGCGAGGGCGATCATGGCAGAATTGACCACGTTGGCCCGACCTTACGCTAAGGCAGCCTTCGAGCACGCCCAGGCCCACCAGCAACTGGCCTCTTGGTCAGCCATGCTCGGCCTGGCTGCAGCAGTGTCGCAAGACGACACTATGCAGCGCGTGCTCAAGGCCCCGCGACTGACGAGCGCAGAAAAGGCCGCCACGTTTATTGACGTGTGCGGCGACAAGTTCACTGTAGAAGTACAGAACTTCATTAACGTCGTTGCCGAAAACGACCGTCTCCCGCTTTTGCCGGAGATTGCCGCTCTTTTTGACCTGTACAAGGCTGAACAAGAGAAGTCGGTAGACGTAGAAGTGACCAGTGCTTTTGCATTGAACCAAGAACAGCAAGACAAACTCGCCAAGGTTCTCAGTGCACGACTCAACCGGGAAGTGCGCCTGCAAGTTGCGGAGGATGCCAGCCTTATAGGTGGTGTCATCATCCGCGCCGGCGACCTGGTTATCGATGGCTCGGTTCGCGGAAAACTCGCAAACCTTGCCGAAGCATTGAAATCTTGAGTTTGAAGGGGCAGCAGAGCAATGCAGCAACTCAATCCTTCCGAAATAAGTGAAATTATCAAGGGCCGCATCGAAAAACTCGATGTGACCTCCCAAGCCCGTAACGAAGGCACTGTCGTCAGCGTATCTGACGGCATTGTGCGGATTCACGGTCTGGCCGACGTAATGTACGGCGAGATGATCGAGTTTCCAGGCAGCGTCTTCGGTATGGCTCTCAACCTGGAGCAAGACTCTGTAGGTGCCGTAGTATTGGGCGCGTACACGACTCTGGCTGAAGGCATGAGCGCCAAGTGCACTGGCCGCATCCTGGAAGTTCCGGTTGGTAAGGAACTGCTGGGTCGCGTTGTCGACGCACTGGGTAACCCAGTTGACGGCAAAGGTCCGCTGAACAACACCGAGACTGATGCAGTCGAGAAAGTTGCTCCAGGCGTGATCTGGCGTAAGTCGGTAGACCAGCCTGTACAGACTGGCTACAAGGCTGTCGATGCCATGATTCCTGTCGGCCGTGGCCAGCGTGAGCTGATCATCGGTGACCGTCAGATCGGTAAAACCGCTCTGGCGATCGACGCGATCATCAACCAAAAGAACAGCGGCATTTTCTGTGTATACGTAGCGATCGGTCAGAAGCAATCGACTATCGCCAACGTGGTTCGCAAGCTGGAAGAAAACGGCGCGTTGGCTAACACCATCGTCGTTGCTGCCAGTGCTTCCGAATCCGCAGCGCTGCAGTTCCTGGCACCGTACTCCGGTTGCACCATGGGCGAATACTTCCGCGACCGCGGTGAAGACGCGCTGATCGTTTATGACGATCTGTCCAAGCAAGCAGTGGCTTACCGCCAGATTTCCCTGCTGCTGCGCCGTCCACCAGGCCGTGAAGCTTACCCAGGCGACGTGTTCTATCTCCACTCCCGTCTTCTGGAGCGCGCATCCCGCGTTTCTGAAGAGTACGTAGAGAAGTTCACCAACGGCGCAGTGACCGGCAAAACCGGTTCCCTGACCGCACTGCCGATCATCGAAACTCAAGCTGGCGACGTTTCCGCGTTCGTTCCGACCAACGTGATTTCCATCACTGACGGTCAGATCTTCCTGGAATCGGCCATGTTCAACTCCGGGATCCGTCCTGCAGTGAACGCCGGTGTTTCGGTATCCCGTGTGGGTGGTGCCGCTCAGACCAAGATCATCAAGAAGCTGTCCGGTGGTATCCGTACCGCTCTGGCTCAGTACCGTGAACTGGCGGCATTCGCCCAGTTTGCTTCTGACCTGGACGAAGCGACCCGTAAGCAACTTGAGCATGGTCAGCGCGTTACCGAGCTGATGAAGCAGAAGCAATACGCACCAATGTCGATCGCTGACATGGCGCTGTCGCTGTATGCCGCTGAGCGTGGGTTCCTGACTGACGTCGAAATCACCAAGGTCGGTAGCTTTGAACAAGCGCTGATTGCTTACTTCAACCGCGATCACGCCGAGCTTATGGCGAAGATCAACGTTAAAGGTGACTTCAATGACGACATCGATTCTGGCATCAAAGCCGGTATCGAGAAGTTCAAGGCCACCCAAACCTGGTAAGCCGCAGCGGGAGTCGCAAGGCTCCCGCTTGCTAACCTGATAGGTGTTACATGGCAGGCGCAAAAGAGATTCGCAGTAAGATTGCGAGCATCAAAAGCACGCAAAAAATTACCAGCGCCATGGAAAAAGTGGCGGTCAGCAAAATGCGCAAGGCACAAATGCGCATGGCTGCTAGCCGTCCTTATGCGGAGCGCATCCGCCAGGTTATTGGGCATTTGGCCAACGCCAACCCGGAATACCGCCACCCCTTCATGATTGATCGCGCTGTAAAGCGTGCCGGTTATGTGGTTGTGAGCAGTGACCGTGGATTGTGCGGTGGTTTGAATACCAACCTGTTCAAGGCTTTGGTCAAGGACATGGCGGTAAACCGCGAAAACGGCGTCGAGATTGATCTGTGCGTGGTCGGCAGCAAAGGTGCGGCTTTTTTCCGTAACTTCGGCGGTAACGTCGTCGCTGCAATCAGCCATCTGGGTGAAGAACCGTCAATCAATGACTTGATCGGCAGCGTTAAGGTGATGCTGGATGCATACCTGGAAGGCCGTATTGATCGCCTGTCCGTGGTATCCAACAAGTTCATCAACACCATGACGCAACAGCCGACTGTGGAGCAATTGATTCCACTGGTGGCGACCCCGGATCAAGAACTCAAGCACCACTGGGACTACCTCTACGAACCAGATGCCAAAGAGCTGCTAGACGGCTTGATGGTGCGCTACGTGGAGTCGCAGGTGTACCAGGCGGTGGTCGAGAACAGTGCAGCTGAACAAGCTGCGCGGATGATCGCAATGAAGAACGCCACTGATAACGCCGGTGATTTGATCAGCGATTTGCAGCTGATCTACAACAAGGCGCGTCAGGCTGCGATCACCCAAGAGATCTCGGAAATCGTCGGCGGCGCTGCCGCGGTTTAACGGTTCAAATATTCAGAGGATCCAGCTATGAGTAGCGGACGTATCGTTCAAATCATCGGCGCCGTGATCGACGTGGAATTTCCACGCGAAAACGTACCGAGCATCTACAACGCGCTGAAAGTACAAAGCGCGGCCGGAACCACTCTGGAAGTTCAGCAGCAGCTGGGCGACGGCGTGGTTCGTACCATTGCGATGGGTTCCACCGAGGGCTTGAAGCGCGGTCTGGAAGTCACCGACACTGGCGCAGCCATCTCCGTACCAGTAGGTAAAGCTACCCTGGGCCGGATCATGGACGTTCTGGGCAACCCGATCGACGAAGCTGGCCCGATTGAAACCGAAGAGCGTTGGGGCATTCACCGTCCTGCACCGTCCTTCGCTGAACAAGCGGGCGGCAACGACCTTCTGGAAACTGGCATCAAGGTTATCGACCTGATCTGCCCGTTTGCAAAAGGCGGTAAGGTTGGTCTGTTCGGTGGTGCCGGTGTAGGCAAAACCGTAAACATGATGGAACTGATCCGTAACATCGCCATGGAACACAGCGGTTACTCTGTGTTTGCTGGTGTGGGCGAGCGTACCCGTGAGGGTAACGACTTCTACCACGAGATGAAGGATTCCAGCGTACTGGACAAAGTGGCACTGGTTTACGGTCAGATGAACGAGCCGCCGGGTAACCGTCTGCGCGTTGCACTGACTGGTCTGACCATGGCCGAGAAGTTCCGTGACGAAGGTAACGACGTACTGTTGTTCGTTGACAACATCTACCGTTACACCTTGGCCGGTACTGAAGTATCCGCACTGCTGGGCCGTATGCCTTCTGCAGTAGGTTACCAGCCGACTTTGGCTGAAGAGATGGGTACTCTGCAAGAGCGCATCACTTCCACCAAAAACGGTTCGATCACTTCGATCCAAGCGGTATACGTACCTGCGGATGACTTGACTGACCCGTCGCCTGCGACCACGTTTGCCCACTTGGACGCTACTGTCGTTCTGTCCCGTGACATCGCTTCCCTGGGTATCTACCCAGCAGTAGATCCACTGGATTCGACTTCGCGTCAGCTGGACCCGAACGTTATCGGCCAGGAACACTACGACACCGCTCGCGGCGTTCAGTACGTGTTGCAGCGTTACAAAGAACTGAAGGACATCATTGCGATCCTGGGTATGGACGAGCTGTCGGAAACCGACAAGCAGTTGGTATCCCGCGCTCGTAAGATCCAGCGTTTCTTGTCTCAGCCGTTCTTCGTGGCTGAAGTCTTCACTGGCGCTTCGGGTAAATACGTTTCCCTGAAAGACACCATTGCTGGCTTCAAAGGCATCCTCAACGGTGACTACGACCACCTGCCAGAACAAGCGTTCTACATGGTCGGCGGCATCGAAGAAGCGATCGAGAAAGCCAAGAAACTGTAATTCGAGCGCCCGGCAACGGGCGCTAATCAGGTTGAGGCAATCAGATGGCTAATATGATGACAGTCCATTGCGATATCGTCAGCGCGGAAGGAGAAATCTTCTCCGGTCTGGTTGAGATGGTGATTGCACACGGCAGCCTGGGCGATCTTGGTATCGCTCTGGGTCACGCTCCGCTGATCACTGAACTCAAGCCAGGTCCGATTCGCCTGATCAAACAGGGTGGGGAAGACGAGGTGTTTTACATCTCGGGTGGTTACCTCGAGGTTCAGCCGAACATGGTCAAGGTTCTTGCCGACACCGTGCAACGCGCCGCCGACCTGGATGAAGCCTCCGCTCAAGAAGCCGTTAAGGCTGCTGAGAAGGCGCTGAATGAAAAAGGCGCAGACTTCGATTACGGAGCTGCTGCTGCACGACTGGCCGAGGCCGCAGCTCAGCTGCGCACCGTCCAGCAGATCCGCAAGAAGTTTGGCGGCTAAGCCTCCTGCTTATTGCGTGATTGATTAAAAAGGGTAGCCTCGGCTACCCTTTTTCTTTTTCCGCGAATTACTTTTGGTCGCAGCCGCTGACCACCCAGGATTGGTAGCCAGTTATGTCTCTCGATATCGTTATTCTTGCTGCAGGCCAAGGCACTCGTATGCGCTCGGCTTTGCCTAAAGTGCTGCACCCCGTAGCCGGCAATTCTATGCTCGGCCATGTTATCCACAGCGCACGACAACTCAAGCCGACCGGCATTCATGTGGTGATTGGTCATGGTGCTGAGCTGGTTCGTGAGCGTCTGGCGGCTGACGACCTGAACTTCGTTTTGCAAGATAAGCAATTGGGTACCGGCCACGCCGTGGCACAGGCACTGCCGTTTCTAACGGCCGACAATGTGCTGATTCTGTACGGCGATGTTCCGCTGATCGAAGTTGAAACCTTGCAACGCCTGCTCAAGCAAGCAGGGCCTGAGCAATTGGGACTGCTGACTGTCAATTTGGCCGATCCGACCGGTTATGGCCGGATCGTGCGCGATGAGCAGAACAGGGTATGCGCGATCGTTGAACATAAAGATGCCACTGAAGAGCAGCGTGCCATTACCGAAGGCAATACTGGCATTTTGGCCTTACCTGCCAAACGTCTGGACGACTGGATGAGTCGCCTGTCGAACAACAATGCCCAAGGTGAGTATTACCTGACTGACGTGAT
This sequence comes from Pseudomonas helleri, assembly GCF_009600315.1. Lineage (GTDB taxonomy): Bacteria > Pseudomonadota > Gammaproteobacteria > Pseudomonadales > Pseudomonadaceae > Aquipseudomonas > Aquipseudomonas helleri_A. The sequence goes on from NZ_WIWC01000003.1 coordinate 134,797, forward strand.
CGCGATGGCGGTTGACGATGGCTTGGTGGTAGCCACTGAACATGCTTTGGACCCGATGGAAGTGCAGGGCGCTAATGACCGTAAACAGCTCAGTGAGCTGGAGCGTCATTACCAACTGCGCGAAAGTCGTCGGTTGATGGCATTGGGTGTGACCCTGCGTGACCCCGCAAGGTTTGATGTGCGTGGCGAGGTAACGGTAGGTCGTGATGTGCTCATCGATATCAATGTGATTCTTGAAGGACGCGTGGTCATTGAAGACAACGTGGTCATTGGTCCGAACTGTGTGATCAAAGACAGTATTTTGCGTAAAGGCGTGGTGGTCAAAGCCAACAGTCACCTTGACGGTGCGGTGATGGGTGAGGGCAGTGATGCCGGACCGTTTGCACGTTTGCGTCCGGGCAGCGTACTCGACGCCCGGGCCCATGTGGGTAACTTTGTCGAGTTGAAAAATGCCCACCTGGGTGAAGATGCCAAATGTGGGCATCTCACGTATTTAGGTGATGCCGAAGTCGGACCACGCACTAATATCGGCGCGGGTACCATCACGTGTAACTACGATGGCGCCAACAAATGGAAGACCGTGCTTGGGGCTGATGTATTTATCGGTTCCAACAACTCACTGGTCGCGCCTGTGGATATCTCCAACGGTGCAACCACCGCGGCCGGCTCAACTATCAACCAGAATGTAGCCCCGGAACAATTGGCGGTGGGTCGCGCGCGTCAGCGCAATATTGATGGCTGGAAGCGTCCGGTCAAACAACCTAAAACCTGATCAGTGCAGGAGCGGGCTTGCTCGCTCCTGAGCTCAAGTTATCCACAACTGCATTACATCTCAGAAAAAACAAGTCATCGTATAACTGTTATATATCAATAAGTTAGCTTAATTTCTATCTGCGCTCTGTGGATAAATCGTGATTGCTCACGCGCCAATGGTAAATTCAGGCCCTGTTCACAGGGAAAATTTGAGTTACCCACAGTTAATGCCCTGCAACAAATTCTTGACGAGTCAGCCGAGATGAGGTCTCATTGCTTTCGTTATCTTTCGAAACGAAACTTAGGCTGGTTATGTCTAAACGCAATACTCCACAGCGCAGGCATAACATCCTGGCCATGCTCGCAGAGCAGGGCGAAGTCAGTGTGGATGAGCTGGCCAAGCGCTTTGAAACCTCTGAAGTTACGATTCGCAAGGACTTGGCTGCCCTCGAAAGTAATGGGCTGCTTTTGCGTCGCTTTGGTGGTGCAATCACCCTGCCGCAAGAATTAGTGAGCGATTCGCCTCAACCGATTTCTTTCTATAAGCAAGCCATTGCCCGCGCAGCCGTAGGGCTGATTAAAGAGCATGCTCGCATCATCATCGACAGCGGCAGCACCACGGCTTCGATGATCCCCCAACTGGGCCGTCAACCCGGTTTGGTCGTGATGACCAATTCCTTGCACGTTGCCAGCGCTCTCAGCGAACTGGAGCATGAACCCGTACTGTTGATGACGGGTGGCACTTGGGATCCACACTCCGAGTCTTTTCAGGGCCAAGTCGCAGAACAGGTGTTGCGCTCCTACGACTTCGATCAATTATTCATCGGTGCCGATGGCATTGACCTACAACGCGGTACGACAACCTTTAATGAGTTGTTGGGTCTGAGCCGGGTCATGGCGGAAGTCGCACGTGAAGTGATTGTGATGGTTGAGTCGGACAAGATTGGTCGAAAAATACCCAACCTGGAACTGCCCTGGAGCAGCTTCCATACCCTTATTACTGATGATCGTCTGCCGCCAGAGGCACGCGAACAAATTCAGGCCCGGGGCATAACTGTGTTATGTGCCGCCCTAAGCTAGGAGAACTTTATGTGTGGCATCGTTGGCGCAGTCGCTGAACGCAATATCACGGCCATTCTGCTTGAAGGCCTGAAACGTCTCGAATACCGCGGCTATGACAGCGCCGGTGTTGCTGTATTTTCAAATAACGGCACGCTTGAGCGTGTACGCCGTAACGGTAAAGTGGCCGAGCTGGAACAAGCGTTAGCAGGCGAACCGTTGGTAGGCCGTTTGGGAATCGCTCACACCCGCTGGGCGACCCACGGTGCGCCGTGTGAGAGAAATGCCCACCCGCACTTTTCGGGTTCCGATCTGGCAGTTGTCCACAACGGCATTATCGAAAATCATGAAGCCTTGCGCGAGCAGCTTAAAGGCTTGGGCTATGTGTTTACTTCAGACACTGATACCGAAGTGATTGCGCACTTGCTGCAGCACAAGCTCAAAGAGCAAAGCGATTTGACCGCGGCGTTAAAATCGACGGTCAAAGAATTGCACGGCGCTTATGGGTTGGCCGTGATCAGTGCCAAGCAACCTGACCGTCTGGTGGCTGCACGCAGTGGTAGCCCGCTGGTGATTGGACTGGGGTTGGGCGAGAACTTCCTGGCCTCCGATCAATTGGCCCTGCGACAGGTCACTGATCGCTTCATGTATCTGGAAGAGGGCGATATTGCTGAAATTCGCCGTGACAGTGTTCACATCTGGGATGTTAACGGGCAGACCGTAGAGCGTGAAACCGTGCAGTACCGCGATGGTGCCGAAGCCGCCGACAAAGGCGAATACCGTCACTACATGCTTAAAGAAATTCACGAGCAGCCTGCTGTAGTCCAACGTACGCTTGAAAACCGTCTGGGTCACGACCACGTATTGGTTCAGGCATTTGGCCCACAAGCGGCCGAACTGTTTGCCAAAGTGCGTAATGTACAAATCGTTGCCTGCGGTACCAGTTATCACGCGGGTATGGTTGCCCGTTATTGGCTGGAAAGCTTGGCCGGTATTCCCTGCCAGGTTGAAGTGGCCAGTGAGTTCCGCTACCGAAAAGTGGTAGTTCAGCCGGACACGCTGTTCGTTTCTATCTCGCAATCGGGCGAAACCGCCGACACCCTGGCCGCACTGCGTAACGCCAAAGAATTGGGTTTCCTGGGCAGCCTGGCCATCTGTAACGTTGGCATTAGCTCATTGGTGCGTGAGTCCGATCTGACGCTGCTGACCCAAGCCGGTCGTGAAATTGGCGTGGCGTCGACCAAAGCGTTCACCACACAGTTGGTAGGTTTACTGCTGCTGACCTTGTCCTTGGGTCAAGTTCGCGGCACGTTGGAAGCCGGTGTTGAAGCGCAATTGGTTGAAGAGTTGCGTCGCCTGCCAACACGTCTGGGTGAAGCCTTGGCAATGGATACCACCATCGAAAAAGTGGCTGAATTGTTTGCCGATAAACACCACACGCTGTTCCTGGGCCGCGGTGCTCAGTTTCCAGTGGCAATGGAAGGCGCTCTCAAGCTCAAAGAAATTTCGTACATTCACGCTGAAGCCTATCCGGCAGGCGAGTTGAAGCACGGCCCTCTGGCGCTTGTGGATAACGACATGCCAGTGGTAACTGTGGCACCGAACAATGAGTTGTTGGAAAAATTAAAGTCCAACCTTCAAGAAGTTCGTGCTCGTGGTGGGGAGTTGGTCGTGTTCGCCGATGAGCAAGCGAACATGAGCGATGGCGAAGGTACTCACGTGATCAATATGCCGCACATCAACGATGTGCTGGCGCCGATCCTCTATACCATTCCGCTGCAATTGTTGTCCTACTACGTCGCTGTGCTTAAAGGTACAGACGTTGATCAGCCTCGTAACTTGGCTAAGTCAGTGACGGTGGAATAAAATCTTTCGCTAAAAAATAAAACTGTTCCTACGGAATAAAGTCTGTCGGATCGAGCCCAGCAATTCCAAGGACTAGTCAGCGGGCTAATTAGAAATAAAGTCTGTCGCTGAGCCAGTTTTTGAGGTTTTGAAGCCCGACCTACTAAATAAAGTCTGTCGAGAACATGCAAGTTATTGATTAAACATAGTTTTAAAAAAAAACCAACAAATGCGTCGCGCGCGAGCACAATGACGCTATGACGGCCGAGAATGCCTCACGTAATCGAGTGCCTGATGGAGAGTCTAACCAATAAGCCATCCGACTACTCTTTTTGGCCGATGTGAACAGCTACTCTCAACTAGAACCTTAAGCTTTCGGGCATATCGATGTCGTCTCGACACTCAGCTCAATGTAGTGTCCGTTCTCAACCATCCGCGGTAAATGTCAGGTTCGTCTTTTGACGCTCGTATTTTTCTGACTGTACGATACTAATCTGAAAGCAAGCGAGCTAGATCAAGGAAGAAGTCGTGAGCTACATAATTGCGCTAGTGAAATTTTTGGATTCAGATCAGCCATTTCCAGTGGAATGCTTCCGAACGGACTTGGCGGCTCATGACCAAATCGTCGTCCGGCTCGGGAACGGTCAATTGAGATATGCCCTTGTTGTAGCAATCAAGTACCTCAACTGGGACTGCAAAGGCAGGATTGAATGCAAAGCCTCTGAGTCAAGTGAAAACCATCTTGGTGATATCGTGCTGCCCTATGGAAGCCCAATAAACATGGGGATCACTACCCACGCTGCATTCGTTTTCGCGGCAAAAGGCTTGGGGTGGATACCCTTGAAACCTTCCCAGCGTACATATCGGAACGTTTTAGGAAGTACCAATGAGACAAGTACGGCATACGTATTCGTCAGGCGTAATGGCATAGATATCAAAATCAGTGAAAAGGTTTCCAAGGAATTGCTGAAGCCGTACAGCCTGTGCCAATGCTCGTTGTCCGATGGCATAACAGTTCGCCACAGCTTGTCGCATACCAGCTTTAATCTCTTTGAGGGCATATTGCGTTTTTGCAGAAGCTTTGCTGCGAATGGGCGAGACCTTGAGCGGTATTTCGTTCCAGTTGGATCTTCGGATAAACGTACGGAAGAGTTGAAGGCGATGAGTGTCGCTAGAAAATCTCAGCACAGTGAGATGCAAGATATCTATGACGCCTGTTCCGATGGGGGAGGTGGGCCCGCTTACCTGGGCGATGGCATGTGGATCACCTCAACTGGGCGTATTGAAGACCAAGGGCGATAGCTCGACGTAGCGTTGCTGGAGTCGTATATACCGATCTACACTTTCTGCCGACTCCCGTCCAAACTATAAGGGCTGCATTGTCGATTCTGCCCGTCTCGCCAGCCAGTAATCTGTGCAGGGTAGTTCAGCTGGCTTCCATCGTTCATTCACTCCTTACCTATCTACTAGCGCAGTCGACTCATCAGCAACCGCTGCCTCGCTCGTGTACAACCTACATACAACCGATTGCGGAATACAGGCTGACCAAGGTCGTACTGGTCGATCATTGGCAACAGCACGACATCGAACTCCAGCCCCTTCACATGAAGCACCGACGTAAAGTGCACCAGGTACTTTTTCGACAGGTCGATCTGCTCCGATATGCTCATCTTGCGGAAGCTGCCCTCCAGCTCCTGCGCACATAAAGCATGCAGGGACCGGGCGGTTTCCTGATCAGGCACCACCACAGCAACCGAATGATTTTCAGGGATAGCGGCGATCTCCTCGCACAGATACCTGAACTCTTCTTCACGCCGGGTAAAGCCACGCAGCGTGTAAGCGCCTTGCTCGCCGACCTGATCATGCAAAAGGGCAGCGTCCAACTGCTGTGCATCCGTCTCGGCTCCACGCGCGAACAACTGCCGCAGCACCGTACTTAGCGCGGCTAGATCCGGCCGCCCTTTCTGTCGCAGGTTCTCATCCAACGCCACAAACTCTGGGCGTTTGCCAATCGGGAAGCAATCCGCGATGTGGACTTCCTCGTTGTGCAGCAACTGCTGCGAGCGGTCTCCTACCACCGTGATCGCGCTGTAACTCGGATCAGCCTGGGAGGTCATCAAGTAGATCTGCTGCTCGCTGAAGTCCTGCACTTCATCGACAAACACGCTCTGATAGAAAGCGGCCTCGTGCAGGCTAGCAGGGAGCTTGGCTGTTACTCCGGCACTCAGGTCGTGAGCTAGGCACAGCAGCAAGTCGATATCCGAATCGCACAGGCGTTGCTCTTCAAGACGCTCCAGTACCTGCCATGCAATGGCCGCATCAGGGAAGCTATCGGCGTATTCATACAGCGCCTTTGCATACAGCCCCGCGAAGTTCTTCAGCGGTTTGGCTAGATAATCCAACGCCAATTGCTGGAATATCTTAAGCACCGAAGTGCGAGCCTGTTCGCCCGCGCCAGGCAACACCTGACTACCGATGCCAGTGCTGACCTTCAACCACTTCAGCACCTCCCCGTCCAGGTAGAGCAGGGACTTGGGCGTACCAAGCGCAATGAACAGCTCATTGACTGGCATGAATTTGGTCTCATACCCGTCATCACTCACTAACGATGGCAGTAGAACGCGGACGCTTTTGCCCGTGAGTGAGGCCTGTACCGCATCATTGAAGGACAAGGGCTGATTATCCGTCGAGAGGTACTGATAACGACTGCTCGACACGCAGGGCAATGCCTCGGTCCCCTTAGCAACACCCGCCCTGTACAGCACCAAAACCTGATTAGGTTGCTGGAACAAATCGACGGGTAACTTTGCCAGCCTTTGCGCCAGCTCCGGAATGCCTTCTCCATAGGCCATGTGCCCCCCCAGATGAATACTCAGAGTTGCCGGGCCGAGAATGCGCTGAGCCAGCGCCTGAATCCTCTCCAACAATCTGGCCGCCAACCGATACAAAGCTCGCTCCGCAGCCGAAGGCGAGAGCAGCTCTTGCACCAGTTCATCAACGCTGGCTGCAAGCGCATGCCGGGCAGCGGCAAACTGGCTGCGCTGCTGCGCAGTAAACCGTTGCAGCTGCTCAGTTGGAACCTCAACCAACAGCTTCTGCAAGTCGACAGCAATCACCCGCGCCAGCGCAAGCCGGGAGGCATTGAGCCAAGCCAGCGTGGTGGTCATAGAATGCCCCTCGTCGCTGCTGTGTTTGAAGCGCTTGCCAGAACCGCCCGAAGACTCCAGATGGCGATAGCTGCGCAGCTTGGAGCGCAACTCGTGATACTCAAGCACCTGCAAACCGGACATACCTAGACGGCTGCAGGTTTGCTTGAGGTACTGGATCAGCTCGGCAGTGCGCACAAAGCCGACGCTGCCGTCCTGGGAGAACTTGCCGGCAAACTCGCCTTCCCAGTAGTCGAAGTCGTCGCCGAGAATGGACCGGAATGTCTCACGATCCGTAACTTCATTCGAGTTGAAGTCACAGAGCATCTTGGTCCGCCCGAGCGCAGCCGAGGTCTTGCCTGAGCCCGCAACGCCCTCGACCCACATCGGCCCAACCGGCTCCCGGGAAATGATCTTGTCCTGATTCGGGGTTCGATTCAGAAAAAAGTGCTCATCCAGGCTCATCTGCTCAACTAGCTCGCCAACAACTTCATCGTCCACATCATCAAGATCGGCAATCGCCAGTGCCGAATCTTCTTCCACGTCATCATCGAGAATCTGCAACCGCGGTGCAGCAGGCACGGACGGTGTCAGCTTTACCGGCTCGCCCGCTGGCTGCCTGTCTTCTGGTGGGTGCGTAACAACAAGAACCTCTGTCACCGATGTGTTTGGCAGCCCGGCTTCGTTAGTTATTCGCTTCGCAGGTTCGAGCAGCTCCTTGGTAATGGGCGGCACAACAGCGACAGGCTTCTCCACACTCTTGGACTTTGCAGGCTTTTTACTCGGCACAGTGGTTTGCTTGCCGGCAATTTGCTGGCCTGCTGGATTAGCCGTTGTCAAAAAGGCTCGCAGATCCATGACCTTTCCCTGGCCGTTAGCATTCTCAACGCCCACCGCCAGAAAGTTGCGTGCATGACGCTCTAGTTCTTCCAGATCATGGCGACGAAACTGGCGGGCCTCAATGACCCGGTAATCACCCCAGGCTTTGGAAAAGCTCTCAAAACCGACTCCTGCCACAGCGCAAAGACGGCCCACTGGTGAGTGGGGAGTGGCATAGCCCGAGCTGGCTTTGGGGTACACCAGCGAGTCCATACCCAGCCGGAATGTAGCAACCCCCTCGTTCTCACGCTCGATAACCAGCGCCTTGCCGTAGGCGTTGCGCTTAAGATTCCGGTAAGCCAAATCGCCCGCACGGATCATCTGCTCGGCGTAATCAATAATCCCCTCAAGGACATCCAGCTCTTCACGGGCAACCTTGCGCAGGGATGCTTCACTAAGCGGTTTTGCCATACCTGTCACTTTTTATCCTTAACAGAAAACGTTCACGCGCCGAGGTAATCATCTTCCCAATCCGAATTGAGGAAGGGTGTGCGGTATTCGAACACAGCTTCTCAGGGCAGCAGTTTGCAGCACTCAGGGTCCATGTCTAGATGTTTGAAATACCATTCGACAGTACGTGTATTGGACGTGAACCAATGTCATTGGTGGCCGCTTCCGTCATCGCGGCCTGCTTTGGGTCCCACTCGCGCAGCGAAGTGAACCATTCCGGCGTGTGCGGACGAAGCAGCGTGCGAGGCTCCGGCTCAAGCAACCCCTACGCTCAGGCCGAGTAGTTGCCGCCCTAATGCGACAAGCATGTAGCGGTGTCAAAAGCTCGTACAGCTCTATCTTCAGAGCGAAATATTGGCGCGGATGCAATGCGTTCACGGTCACGTAGCCCGCATGGTTCAGGACAAAACGGTTTTGCCCTAACTTCTTACTTGCCAGCAGCTCTTCACAGTATCTCTGCTTGTGCTCCGCCGAGCTTTCGGCCACCTCCATGAAGGCGACGTGATACTGCCAAGAATTCCTTTCAATCAGCGATCTTGCATTGGTAAAAATCTGAGTCGCTGATAGCAAGATTCCGCTGGGGATGGAGCGTGTACCGGATGGCTTCCAGGATTGTGGATTTTGAGGAGTCGCCCTTGCCTATAAGGCAAAAAATGTCGGCTGTTGGTACGTTCCAATCAAGCGCTTTCATCCCTCGAAAGTTCTTGATCACGATCTTTCTGATGTTCACCGACAGGTATCCTCTGAACGTCATCTATGAGTAAGGCGAAATCCGTTTGTAGCGCCTCACCTAGCTCGCAAGGAACGCAGCGGGAGTGGCCATTCGCCTTACCCATCATAGATACATCCAGCGAGCCGGGGAACTGGCCGTACGAATCCGTAGGAGATCGCACTATCCCGCAGGTTTAGAGATACAGACTGGAGAGGAATCACATCGAATGTTGATCACCCTCAATTCTGCAATCGAACAGCAGTCATCTTAGCCCTTTGCTGCTCCTTGACCACTGCCTGCTGATCTATTCGCGTCTGGATTTGGGTATAGAGCTGAGCCCGCTCGTTGTCGCGGTCGGCCACCGTAACTACCAGCGAATACTGTTCCTTTTCTGCAGCCGTGGGATTCCAGTCACGATCCTGCCTGACTACGACCACAAACCACTTCTCGCCGGGTTTCCCTTGTTTGAACGTCCAACGAGAAGACTGAACCGTGCCATGGTTTCTCATTTGAGCGGGAATATCGCGATTTGTGTCCCTGGCCTCTTTGAGTACCTCCGTTTTCTTTTTCATCTCCTGGCTAAAGTGTTTCTGTACCTCCTCCAACGAGTTACCCGTGACCAAGCGGTAATAAATTTGGGTAGCCAGATATTCAATCCGGGTAGTCCGGACTACTGGCGAGTAAGCCAGTGTTATTGAAAGCTCTCGGACCCCTCGAGCGGAGCGCAAATAGTCCTCCGGCAACGGCAGTTCGAAGAACTGGCATCCGTCGTTCTCGATGGTTTCCTCTGACATCAACACCACGACGTTATCGGAAGACCTGAAAAGATCAGCCTCACTCACCACACCATAGCCGGCCACATCCCTTTCTACGTCACGGTTCCAGGTGGCCTTCGCCTTCTTGTAGCTCTTTCGAAACTCCTTCGAAAACGTCGAGGTGACCGTATCCGGCAGATAAGCCTGATTGACCAGCATTGCGCGAAGCATGTTCGCAGACGCCGTTGGGTAAGCGTTCAGCAGGCGCCCGGCTAGGTGAGTGATGTACGGCGCCGCCAAGCTGGTCCCGCTTACTTCCTTAAAAACCGTATTTCCCCTCCACTGGTGGTTGAGCGTTAACACGCCCAAACCTCGCATGTGTGGTGCCCATTGTGCGTTTGCTTGCCTCATAGGGCTGGCGAGATTGCCGCCGGGCGCAACGAGCTCGGGCTTGATCGCCCCTTTTACCGAAGGGCCGTGCCGAGTGAAAGGAGATGGTTGGTTTTCCGATGCAGGTGAAAGGTGGTAAATCTCCGGATACTTCTGGCTATCAATCGTAGAGTTGTGTCGGGAGATGCTCCCCACCGTCAACACCATCATTGCAGGTGCGGGGTCGATGATGGCGCTCTGGGCAGCGATTAGGTACTCCGGGTACTCGTCGCGCCAACTGTTGGTTGGGACTGGTGGGCTTTCGGAGCCACAGAAATTGCCCGTAGAGACTACGAACAAGATGTTGTACCGCCGGGAAAGGACATCCAGGATATAAGCTAGCCCTCTGACATGCGTACCATCGTAGGGAGCATTATTGTTGCCCAGCGAGAGGTTGAAGATCCGGCATCCGAGCTCGACGAAATGCTCTACAGCCTTCGTCAGCGATACCTCGAGTGTGAGTTCGTCGTAGACCGCATTACCTGTATGCGGACATTTCTTCATCACTTTTCCATTGAAGAGCCAGAACTCCGGCTTCCAGAAATTCGAGTTGTTACAACCCTCCACGTCGCCATACAGAGCAACGCCGGCCACAGCGGTTCCGTGACCTGCTTCATCTGCATCCCCCTCTTCATCGACAAACGAGGCGCTCTCAGCCATTGCAGGCTTCAGGAGGGGATGATTCCCGTTAATGCCGCTGTCTAGAATACAAACGCGGGCTGCGTCATTAGGTGGTGGCGGGATGTTGAGAGGCAACTCATTGATGTCTTGGTTCAACTGTTGAATGCTAATGCCAGTGGCTGGGATGAGGTCCACCATACGAACATCGCGCTGGTTAAGCAGCAACTGTGCTTGCTCGGGGGTGACCTCGACCCGATACATAAGCAGACTGTCCAGATTGATTCTGTCGAGCTTCTTGATGTGCTCGGCGGCTAGCCAGGTCTCGAAAGAGGTCGTGAGCTGAACACGACTTGGGTGATACGCAACCTGAATAGGCCACAGTTCGACATCGAGCTTGAAGGTGGGGGTGTCTGGCAACCCTATATTCTTAAGGGCCCAACTCTTCCGATCTTCTGCGGACCAGGCATCTACACCTGCAATAGCCTCGAGAATCTGGCGATGGGTCAAGTTGGCGTCCATGACACCCAGCTTTTGCAGATGGGCGGTAAATTTTGCCAAACCCTCTTCACTCGCGAACACTACGCAGAGTTGCTTGCCTTCTTGGCTGATAAACTCCAACCCATGCGTATTCAGGTTGGCGAAGGTCAATGCGCCCTCGTACTCCAGCTTTAGAACGTAGGGGGATTTGTCTGAAGAGCCAATTTGCTTCTTGGCCAGGCCCTCAGCTGTGGCGAAGTAACCGTTGAGCTTTTGACCGTGACCAAGCCGATCTTCGCGGGTAACGAAGTGAGGGGGGCTTTTGGTCCGACGCGAGTTATCCAGAACTTCACGTGTGATGCTCAGATGCTTGTAGGTTGCCACTGCTTCTTCCTTGAAAATTTATGTTTTAGGACTTTCTGAGGTCCTCCCGCACAAGGGCGCTTTTAAGCTCCTTGATGGTCAGAAACTCTTGCTCTCGCAGGATCATCCGTTTGGCGGCGCGGCGAATAACCCGCTCGATATCCGCGCCGCTCTTACCTTTAAACTCCTTCAATACTTCTTTGTCGTCAATCTCGAATTGACGACGGATTCCTCGCAGTTTCAGCAACAAGATTTCCTTCAACTGCTTTTCATCAGGAAGCGGAAACTCGATCGACTCATCGAATCGACGCCAAATGGCAGAGTCTAAAATCTTCTCATGGTTGGTAGCCGCTAGGATCAAACTAAGACCTTCGTATGAGTCCATCATCTGAAGGACCGCGTTCACAACACGTCTCAGTTCGCCATGGTCGCCACTATCACCACGTTCCTTACCGATGGCATCGAACTCATCGAAGAGAACAACGAACGGATGTTGGGCAATAAAATCGAAGACCTTGCGCAGGTTCGCGGCCGTTTCGCCCAGGAAAGAGGACATCAATGCATCTAAGCGTACGATAGCTAAAGGCCGATCAAGCTCGAAGGCTACGACCTCTGCGGCCAGCGTTTTTCCGCAGCCGGGTGGGCCGAAGAAGATCACCTTGCCTGCGGGCTTCATGCCGTAGCTGCGCAACACATCAGCACGCCGGTTCTCCTCAAGGATCTCCTCCAGCGCATCGGAACTGCTGGGGGGAAGTATCACTTCATCAAGGGACCGCTTTGGTGTTCTTATATCAAGAAGTGGTAAACCACGCTCCTTGTCTACGGGAACGTCGTAGTGAACTCGCGGCGCATTATTGGATGCCTTGAGATTCAAATCACTGCCGTACAGGATCTGCTCCAGATCGTTAGCCAGAAGATGATGCTGCTTTTGCCGTTCTTCCTCGATAACCGCTTTAGAGGCAAGACGAAACGCATCTGCATCGCCAGCAGTACCTGCGCGGAACAGCTGACGTAGAATTTTTCCATTGGCCATAATCACCACCGTTCAAGTTATTGATTTATAAGACTTATGTAGATTTAGACAAACCCTGTCGCCCTACATTATTTCCAATAACTTGTCTCGCATTTTGATTTTCATAATCAGGCATTCCTTTCCCAATTAAACATCTCTATACACATGAAACTAACATCGGAGCAAGGAAGCTGGCATGGCGGCATAGACTATTGCACATTGTAGTGACCTCAAATCCCCACCCCCAAAATTCCGCCGAGCTGCAACCTGTTATCCCACCTCTCGACCGATTGCCAGAGCCATCCAAGATGGCAGTAGCGACCGCACCGAGGTCAGCGCCTTCCAATCGATGGGCGTCGGCTGTTTACGCAGCGCTTCCATCACTTCACCTATACGCTGCTCTCCTAGCCAAGCCAACGCTCGAATGACAGCACCGGCGGTCGTGGCACCCAGAGCTAGCATCCAGCGAGGGGCGTGCCTGATCTCCGCCGTCACTTCTCCCACTTGAAGCGTCCGAGTACGTCCGTTGGTGAGAAACACATGCCCATCCGGGACTTGCGCCGACAGGCCAAGCATCTCTGCGGAGCGCGCCCCATCAAGGACGATCTCTTCCTGATTCTTAGAAGCCAAGGCTCTGACAACCTTATCCACCGCTGGCGTTGCTTGCTTACCCTGATCCGTAATGGAGGCTAGATAGAGCCCACGGGCCGCACGGATGAGCCGCCCGCCTTTCGCCAATCGTGAAAGAGCCTGATCTACGGCGGCCCGGCTTCCTAGGTGCAAAAACTCCTTGGGACTCAGTAAGCCACCCTCAGGCAAAAGCCTGCTGTGTTCCAGGATCGATTCGGGAAGGGTCTTCATAGGCCTTAAGCAACTCTCACGACTTGTATGTCAGAAGTATGAAGCCACTTCTGACATTGGTCAAATAATGATCATGTCCAACCATGAGTCGGCTCAATGTATTTTGGGCCTACCTGCGGCTACACCCTTCTTCGGTATAAGCTTCAATTCCAGGTACAAATAGGAATGAGGTATATCTTGTCTTGGGAATAAATAGGGAACCAAGATGAATCTTTGCGAGTGTTTTAGGTGTATCACCTGCGGAACTGAAATCGACTGTCGGATTGGGCTGTCAAATCGTGACGTCCAACCCTTCCAGTTCGCCTGCCCCAACTGCGAGGAAAGAATTTCATTTGTGTTCGGGCAAGCTGACGCCGAGTTGCTGGGGGCTGAAAAGGTTGAGGGTTTTGAGGCACCATTCAAGGGCGATAAGCCTTTCGTAGACCTCCACCTAGATTTTCCTGTCTATGTTGGGGAATACAAGATGGGGATGTGTAGTGGTCTAATGAAACCGGACACCCTTTTAGGCGAGAATGCTCGCCAGATCGAGGTGTCAGATGACCAAACAACGCCGTACCTTTTCCGCTGAATTCAAACGCGAGGCTGCCGACCTCGTGCTCAAGCAAAACTACAGCTTCATCGAAGCCAGTCGTTCACTGAGTGTTGGTGAGTCGGCGCTGCGCCGCTGGGTCGACCAGCTTCAGCAAGAGCGCACCGGCGTCACGCCCCAGAGCAAGGCCCTGACACCAGAGCAGCAAAAAATCCAGGAGTTGGAAGCTCGGATTGCTCGCCTCGAGCGCGAGAAATCAATATTAAAAAAGGCTACCGCGCTCTTGATGTCGGAAGATCTCGAGCGTACGCGCTGATCAATCAGCTAAGCGTCCATGAGCCTGTTGACTGCTTGTGCGAGGCGTTTGAGGTCGCTCGTTCGGGGTACTACGCGCATCGTCTAAGGCGGCGAACACCAGATGTTGAGCGGCTCAGGCTGCGTAGCCGAGTGAGCGAGTTGTTCACCCAGGGCCGAAGTGCTCCCGGCAGTCGAAGCATCACGTTGATGATGCAAGAAGAAGGTGAGCAAATTGGACGGTTTAAGGTACGCAGGCTGATGCGTGAGCTGGAGTTGGTCAGCAAGCAGCCAGGATCACACGCCTATAAAAAGGCGACAGTCGAGCGGCCGGATATCCCAAATATATTGAACCGAGAATTTGATGTCGAAGCGCCCAACCAGGTCTGGTGCGGCGACATCACCTACATCTGGGCACAGGGGAAATGGCACTACCTTGCGGTTGTCATGGATCTTTACGCTCGCCGAGTGGTGGGCTGGGCGTTATCAGAAAAGCCGGATGCAGACTTGGTGATCAAGGCGTTGGATGTGGCTTACGAGCAGCGTGGCAAGCCGCAAGGCCTGCTATTTCACTCAGACCAGGGATCCCAATATGGCAGCCGCAACTTTCGCCAGCGGCTGTGGCGTTATCGCATGCGTCAGAGTATGAGCCGCCGAGGAAACTGCTGGGATAATGCGCCGATGGAGCGGGTTTTTCGCAGCTTGAAAACAGAGTGGATACCAACCACTGGCTACATGACCGGCCACCAGGCTCAGAGAGATATTAGCCAGTACCTGATGCATCACTACAACTGGATCCGACCTCATCAATTTAACGATGGATTGGCCCCAGCGAAAACGGAAGAAAAACTCAAAACCGTGTCCGGGATGAGTTGACCACTACAATGACTACGTTTCTTCGTGTGACTCGAGAGCTAGGTATGGGAGCGTACTCACATCTTAATCAGCGGCTACATATGCTGAATTACCTCCATCCGGTTCAACGAGATCTGTTCAGCCTCATTACCCAGTACAAAAGAGGTGATATTGATAGTTTCGAAAAGGTTTGCGCAAGAATTCCAGGAGTCAGTTTGACATCGAGAAAGAAGGAAGATGTGTTGGCAGCACTGTATTCTGCGACTTCAATCATGTCCTCGCCATTTACAATACATGAGCATAATGCTGAGATAAGCGATGTGGCTCCTAAAATCTATTATTGGCTACTTGATAATCACCGCGACAAAACCATTGAGTTCATCGACAGTATTTTGAGCAATAACTTCCTTAAGAATCTACACAATGACTGTCTGTCTCTATATCCAAGATTAGTTTCCATGGATCTCGCGTTTCGGCCTGCTTTCTTTTATGACTACGCTGATACAGAAGAGTTGGGTGACATTCCGGCCAGGATGTCTACTGCAGACTTTGAAACTTGCAATAACTTTTACAAAGATCTTGCTGAAGTATTCTCACGCCAGATAACACTGATTGCCGGTATCAACAACCTGTTAAAACGTGGTGACTGCAACCAGTTCGAATCGTCTTTGAAGCACACCAAAAAGGGCACTAGGCCGGGCCTGGATAGCCTTGATGCGTTTGCTAACGTCGACCTAGGTAATAAAATCGATTTCATAGACAACTCATTTTATTCAATAGACCGTGAAGCCATCGATAACAAACTTAGGAATGCGATCGCTCACTACAAGTATGACTACAAGGAGTCAAGTCAATGCATCACGTATTATCCGAGCAAGGAAGGCATGAGCCGGGAGAAGTACCATGAAACCCAATTCATGAGTTTCATTAGAAAGTCACTGCTTCTATTCAGGGAGGTTCACAATGTGAACCACATTATTAAGGCGACGCTTTTTTTATGTGTCTTGGTATTGAAAAAAGGCATATAAAAGGTAGGGCTTCTATCGCATTCCAGCCTAGAACATGCTCCCTATCATAGGGGGCAAGGTTGCAGGCCACCGTTTCGTGCTACGCCGGCGCTGTAAGACGGGGACTGGCTCCGCTCGAAACGATGAAAGTTGGCCACCGGAACTCACTACGGCACCTCCAATCAAGTGCAGCTTGGTTGGCCCCATTCGATTCCCATCAACTACTACCGGATACCCCGAAGCTATGCCTTATGCAGGAAGGTGTCGACATGTCCCGATGATGGTGAGAGATTTCGCTCCTCGGGTCATCGCGACGTACAAATCCTTCGCATCAAGCGAGTCGGCATCGAGGATGACGGCGTGATCATACTCAAGGCCTTTGACCAACAAAGTGGTTCCAATCAGCTTGCGATGGCTGATCGGCCGGCCCGAATGCCTCATCTCGCGCTGGTATAAATTGCCGGCCTCCACGAGTGTCGCAGCTTGGCCATCAACATAAATCTTGAGCACGTTGAAGAAACGATAGAGTAAATCACGGCGGTAGGCTGAGGTCTCAGGATTGTTCTTCAAGGCTTGGAAGAATGCCTTGAGATAGCTAATCGACGGGTCAGCCAAATAGTCATTCGCGGCTTGTAGCACCAGTGGGTACTTCGTGGTTCTGCGAAGGTTGGTAACCTCGCCCCGCTTGGTGCCCGCCGTCAGCGTTCGGGTTACACCAGTGAAGCACTTCGTTGCAAACTTCAAGGCAAATAAAAATCCAGCCTGAACGGTCTTTGCAGCCGCAAGCTTTTTGATGAATGAATGCAGATCCTTCCCTTCGATTTCCTCGATTGAGGAAAAACGGCCCGCCAAGCGGTTGGCCAAGCGGTGAGTTTTGTTCTTGGACTGCTGATCGCCGCCGTGGAGTGCAATGACGCTCTCATCATGGCTCAACAGGCCACAGAGCACCGTGAATTGTTTAGCTGCAAGATAGTCGGGCTGGGTATGGGCACGAATAACGCTCGGTGGCAGATTAGCAGACAGATCGATCTTCTGACCTAGTTCGATCTTTCGCCGCGCCTCTTTGAGCCACTCGCCAAGTGCCGGGCTCTTCGCATTGATCCACCGCCAAGGGACCTCCAGCTGTCCTAAGCAATCAAATTCGGGGTAGATGCTGGCTTCCCAATCAACGGGCTTGCCGTCGTCAAAATCGAATATGGCTTGTAGGGGGTCGCCCAAGAGTCGGCTTGGAAGAAATTCTGCCAACCTACAGATCAAGTCATGCTGCAAGTCCGAGCAGTCCTGGTACTCGTCGACGTAAAGTCCTATGTAGCTGGACGACACGGCCTTGCGAATGAACCTCTTCTCCAGCAAACGGGAGCAGCACTCGTACAATTTATTCCACTGTTTGCTGGTCGGTTTTTCAATTTTCCACCCTGATGCCTTCGGGTATGCCAGACAGAGTCGAAGTGCCCAGCTAGCGATCGTATCGACCTGGTACTGGGAAGCACGAACTCCCAAGTTAACCATTTTTGTTTTGATCGAGTTCACGCCGGCAAAAGTGTGCGTCAGGATAAGCTGCCGGCCACTGGACGCTCGCACCGCCATCGCGATGAGATGAGTTTTTCCAAACCCTGCAGGCGCGATAACATAGCCCTTGCTGGTACAGTCGTTGAGCTTGATTGCAAGGTCTTCAGACATGTTCCGCCCACTCCCATAGCCTTCCCAACTCTACGGCAAGATTTGTTTTTACGAACAAGGGATCATTGAAAGCTGCACTAACTGCCTTGAACCATAGGTCACCTCTAGTGGTGTCCTTGAACCACCCCGCGCTCTTTGCTGCAGCACCGATAGCAGTTCGTAGCTTGGGACCATCCGGCCAATTGCGGATATCTGGGTCCAAAACTTCCTGAAACTGCGAGCGCACTTGATCGTATACCGGGTAGAGGAGTTCGACTTGAGCAAGCGTTAAACTGGCGAGTACGTAAGCCCAGGGCAGATCCACAAAAGCCCGCTCCTCAAGCGAAAGTTTGTCGCTCCAAACACAGGTAGGAATTCCCATCGCCAAAAGCCCAGCAGCATCGGCGATTGAAAACTGTTTCTCGGCATCACCATCAGCTAGCACCGACACGTCATAACCAAGCTTTTTGAAGGCGATGGCTATGCCCTTCACATTGCTAGCCCCTTTGGCGTCCAACAGCGCCACACCGTGATAAGACAATGGGTCTTTCCCATCTTCGAGCTGGTGATCATCAAAGCCCCTTAGAAATCCCACCTCGGTAGCGCCCTCACATACGACGACCTTTTTGGCCAAGAACGCTTCAGCGCTTGAGCGAATTTTCCCCTGAACCTTATGCTCTTCGAGGCCCTTCTCGGCAGCAGAGACGATCGTCACCACCCCGCCCTTGCTATGGACAATATGAAGGTCCTGCACTGTGAGTTCGCGAAGCACCATGGGAGAATGAGTGGTCAGAAAATACTGCCCGCGCATATCCTCTTTGATGTGCTTGATGAGCCGTGTGATTCGGTGGGGTTCCAGACCGAACTCCAACTCATCGAACAAGGTGATATGGCCTTCCTCCAGACCTGCTTTCTGGATTCCACACTGAAGCATGCGGCGAGACCCTAGGCCTAACTGCCGTAACGGGATTTCTCCGTCATGCAGGGAAAGACCGCCGACTTTCAGGTTGATGGACGCCAAGTCGAGATGGGCCTTATAGGCATCAAGTACAGGAACACCTAGGAGTTTCGCTATCTCTTGCGATTTGGTCGCTGCCGTGTCGAAATTTGTCAGGGTGACAGCCCGGTCGATATCGAGCGAGCTTCTGGCGGTTCTCGACGCATTGGCCAATAGCTCGCTCAAGCTCTGCGCCGCTGTAAGCTTGGCAAGAGCAGTTCCGTTGGCCCAAGAAAGCTCTCGTTCGCTGAAGACGCCAATGAGGCCAACCCCCACCTTATTTCTATCTGCCTGTTTAAAGGGCACCCCGTCTGGGTTGCGATCGCACACCACTGCCCATTTCGGTTCCAAATCCTTCTCGACGGTTAGCCGGGCAGTCAATACGCTTTCCAGATGATCATCAGGCTCATCAAACAGCTTCTGAGCTGCAGCATCCCAGCCCCGAAGGTAAAGCCCATACTTATTGAGTGCCGAAAAGTCTGCTGCCAATGACCCAATCGTGATCTCAATGGTGATGGGATCAGCGATCTTGCACTGGTAGAAATCTGAGTCGCTGAGGGCTAGGTTCCATTGAGGATGAAATACGTATCGGATGGCTTCCAAGATAGTGGACTTAGAAGAGTCACCTTTCCCTATCAGGCAAAAAATGTCAGCTGCTGGCACGTTCCAATCAAGCGCTTTTACTCCGCGAAAGTTGTTGACCACGATCTTTCTGATTTTCACCGACCAGTATCCTTCTGAAGGTCATCTGTGAGTAATGACAAAATCCGCCGGCGGCGCACCGTTTAGTTCTCTAGAGCACGGTGGCAATAGCCATTCGCCTTCAACCATCATAGGTACATCTAGCAAAAAGCGAGATCTCATCAGAACGTTATTTATTAACGGAACCATCGCTCCCTGCGCACACCTAATTTCAAGCAAAAACTGTCGCCGTGAATGCCATCTGCCTTTCGCAGCCTTCCGTATTAATCAGGCGGACTTTTTCGCTTGCGTATGTTTGGAGTTGATTGCGTGGGTGGGCCATGGCCTCCAGCGAGCAATCCGGTAGGCTCTTCTAAAGTGGTATAGGCAGCAATTTCTAGATAGCGCCCGATTACTCCCGCTCGAGAAACCAGCTTTTCTCGGGCGTCGTTGATCATCCGCTCCTGAATCAGCCACTTGTCCGTTTTGATTTTTCGGCGCCCTTTCATTTCCCACCTCAGTGGCTAGAGTCCGCGAAAAAGCCATCCTTCGCTACGAGACCAATACTAACCTCACTGGTCTACTACGGCGTCGCAGCTTTATACGGTCTAGATTCGCTCACACCACAGAACCTCTAAAACATTGCTTAACGGCGATCCGCCTTACGGTCTTGGTCAACGGTCTTCACGAACCAGGAGGGGAGCTCTATTTCTTCTTGGTTATAAATATTCTCAGGTACGCTCTCCCAGAACTCTATTATGGCCTCCGAGAATTCCTGTATCTGGGCTTCTGTCACATGCAGATGGCTGTAGTTCAGCCATGCTATTTCCGTAGCATCTAGACCAAATCTAGGATTAACGGGGTCTATTAGGTATTTGGGGAAACTGCGCTTTAGCTCATCGAGCGATTTACCATCACCATGCTTGAAAACGTTTACGACACAGCGGCATTGATTTAACACAGCTAGGTAATCTGTATCCTGTATCGACCAGCCTAGGCTCGCCAATAGCTCCATGAGCTTCGGGAAGTCTGCACCCCATACAGCTGCTATCGTGCGGGGGCCGAGTCGCCAGCGGCGCAATTCATCCGTTATCCATTTTCGGAGGTTTTTTTCCCAGGCATGAAACATCCCCGCGACGACGCTAAGCCTTGTTTGTTCTCGCATCTCATCCAGTTGGCGGTAGAACTCGATAGCAACACCTTCAGCTTCTTCATAGATGGAGCCTTCATCGTCTCGGTCCGGGTCAAAAAACTTACCCCGGCGCTCAAGCCATTCCTCTGCTGCCTCGTCAGCATCAGCATTGATATTCTCGAACTGGCCCATGAGCCGCGTACGGGCTTCATTTACGTAGAAACGATGCTGCTGTATCAGAAATTCTCGGTGTGGATTCCACATCTGCATCAGCACTTCTGGTTTAGACATTTCTGTACCTAGCGGAAGTGGTTGAGGGGGCTATTCGCTTTGGGGGTAGCTAGGCATGCATGAATCCCGCATACACCTCAGATGCTGGAGGGCTTGCAGGGGGCGGAGGGGGCTCAACAGACAGCGCTTTCACCTGACCTTTGCTTTGTCGGCCTTGCGTTGTTCGCGTTTATGAGGCTCCGCAAATTCCTGCATCGGGTGCGTAACGAAATGCTGCCGGTAGATCTTTAACAGTCCTGGATCATTGCTGGCCAAGGCTTGGGCCGCAAACCAGCCAAGGGCATGACGAACTGCAAGTGAAGCCTTTTGTAGATGAAGACAAACGTAACCATCCGGCGAACTCACCTACCTGATCCCAGCCATGAGGACGATTCAGTAGGTGAGTTCGCCATCCTCTTACCGTCATACAGCCTTCACTCGCGGTGCACTGGTCGCGCAAGGGAAGGTTTTCTTTCTTTTAACACTGTTTTAAGCCACTAAAGGAAGGATTTCTTTTCCTTACGGCCAGATTAATTTTTGAATTGATGTAGTGGTCAACTAATCGTAAGCGTCCGACAATCGTATGCGTTTGGGTATCACTCCTTGCGTGATTGAATTGGCTGATTTATGCGGAAGCAACTAATCAATTCCACTCGCTCGCTGAGTAGGCAGACGTGTGCGGCTAACTGCATTTCACACCAACGCTCTCAGGGCATTACCAGGCTGCCGACACAGAGGGCCCGTGAAATAGGACGGTTGCTGCCGCACCAGTGGGTAGCTCCATCGCATTGATCTAATGGGCGTAACCTCATTAGATTTCCCATTTTTCCCTTGTCGTTGGCTAGATTTTCTTAACCGCGCCAAGATTTTCTTAAAATGTGCGCCGAACACTCAGAAAATATTAACCGAAAATGGCCGCGCAACCACACCTTGCCGCACTGCGCTTTCTGGACGACCTGGACTTTGAACGGTTTGGGATAAGAGCTACGTTGGCGCATGGAAATCCTAACGATAAGGGTGATCGCGTTCGCTTAAAAATACGCGGACACCATCGCCCTTAATGCTGGAGTTCGGTAGGTAAATTGGCCGGACGCTTACGATAATGGCTCCAAGTCAGGATATCCAAAATCGGTAGGTGTAAGGGTTGGTAGACTTTGAGCTAACGCGACGCGGATAATTCTGCAATAACCTGGGCAAGCCAATATAGCGCTTATTTTACGGGACCTCGCTGCTTTGGCGACCCTTTGGACTCAAAGAGCAGCCGGCTATACGCATCCTCCAAGCCTTCCCGAGTTTGCTCAGGTAAAGCTGGTTTCTTTTCGCGTTTGGGCTTCAACGATGGGTTAGAGGGTGAGCCAGCTGGATGGAGCTGCTCGAAAGTCTTGCGCTCCTCGGCTGTAAGGGATGAAACAAAAACCTTCTCGCTCACACGTGAAGCACGATCGTCCTTGGCAAAGCTCAAGACGTTTGAAGGCATCGGCACCGGGAACGGGCAACGAAGGTCTGGCCTGCCCCCGGTTTTGCTCTTATGAACGCTGAGGCGAATTAGCTCCTCGACGTCGTCCCTACTGCTGGAGTAAGCGGCTGAAAGATATGCCTTGTTGACGTCCTCCAAAGTAATCGCATGGCGACGGGCTTCACGAGCTTCAAGATACGCCACCTTGATCAGTTGAACCGCTAGACGCTTTATACCGAACGTCCAGCGATACAGCTCATGTACAAGGGCACTTGGATCTGCAGATACGCGCCCCCCGCTCACCCGTATGCATTCTAGAACATATTCCTTCCAGGCCTTCGAGTCAGGATGGTCCGGTAGCATGACACGGGGTTCAGAGAGAAGCCGTTGCTTGTCCTCACTGTTCCTTGTCAGCAATTTGTGACCCAGGCTGTAGTTGGCCACATAGATCATCGGAACCCCGAGCCCGGCCATGGTGAGGAGAATATCAGTAACGCGGGCCACCCCTTGACCAGTGCTCTGATGCTGCATCTCTTCGAGCATCATTAGCGATACTCCATCACGATTAACCCTACGTCGACACTCCGTCAGTAGCTTTGATGTATTCGCTCTAACTCCCGTCGCGTCGCCACCGAGGAAGTCTTCCAATAGCTGCCTGCCGCCAGCCTTACCCCTGGCGCTGGCATACCAGTACGAGATTAATATATGAGGTTCGTGGTAATGAGCGGATGCATAAGGTGCAGGACCAGGCATCACCTTCATCAGCGCACTGATAGTTTGGCTCTTCCCAACACCTGCAAGGCCGGTGAGGCAGATAGGAAACGTCTCGTTCTCAGGGGGGTGATACAGCCGCCGCTGATATTGCTGGTCCGTCGAGAAACACTCAGTTGAAAAGCTGCGTGCACGATCAACGCAGTCTTTGATGAAGTCCAAAGAAAACTGGTTAGGAAGGAAAATCGCCTTCAGTACCTCTGACAAGCGCTCAGCAGCCAACGCTGGACTCAAATCCTCAAGTCCGGTCACCGGATCAGGTTGCACTGTAATCAAACGCCGGATATCAGCCAGCGCGTCCAATCCATCAAAGCGCGCAGAAAAGATGTTAATCATGGCCTTTCCCCATCAACCGCTGCTGGTCAGCGACATCACGCTCAGCCGCTCCGTCCTTCGCAGGACGCCCAGGCTTGCGGGTACCACTGTCCCAAGCTTTACCTGTGGCATGAAGAAATTGGGCATTGCGATCCTGAAGGATTGCGGGCTGCTCTTCACGAAGCTGCGCATTGCCGCGCAGCCGATTCTCATTGAGAGCCTGAAGATCCGACAGCGAAATGTCGACGCTGCTGGGATGGACGCTCGCTGGCTTTACAAAGTCCAGCTCGTACAAAACGCCTTCTAATTCGATCCAGATATGTCTGACACACATGGTCATCACATAAGCTGTGACCGGTATCTGGCCATTGAGCGCAATGCGGTCAAAAACCTCGGAGTCAATTAGCTTCGATGAATTGTACTTACGACCATAAAAATAAACCCCACCCCTTTTGATGTGCGCCGGGTGAAGTGTCAGGAATTCTCTCACAGCGAAGTCAAAACTTACCTCCGTGCCGGAATCATAACCAAGATCACTATAGAACTTGTAAATGTTATGTGGGGTTGGGCTGAAGCCCACATCCAGCATCTCCGGTGTCATCTTCCCTTCAGAACCTGAAGAATCGTTATCGTAAATAGCTTGTAGAATATGCCGCTTGCATATATCCACAAAGTTGAGTGAACTATGAAAATGTGTTGGCTGATCATTGTTAGACTTGGTCCGAGGGTGTGACGATTCAACCGTTGCTTTCGACTGACCCGAGTGGGTAGGAGTCAGCTCAAGTCTGGATAACCAACTCATCATTTCGCCACGGGCCAATGTTTCTGAACGGATCGGTACGCCCATAGTAGAGCCTGGCCCACGGTCGAAGACGATGTTCTGCGGCAGACCGTAAGTGGGCCAGGCTTCTTTTCTGATCGTTAGGCCGAACAACGAGGCAAATTTGACCTTGCTAATGGCCATCGAGAACAGGGCCATGCGGTAGGCTTCCATGTTTTCTTTGTTTTCGGAGAAACCCAAGGCGACTACAGCACCAGACTGGCCACACACCCCTCGAACTATACAGGCCGAATCCATAGCGGATCCTTCGAGCAAGCCAGATATCTTGCCTTTGGGGTTATAGCCGTCAAATTCAACAAGTTGGTTTACATTGACCAAGTCATGGGAAAAGCTTCCAACAAACCCGGACTTAGCTCGAGCCCCACTGGTACCTCTACGTGCCTTCCTATATGCCTTGGTGCTTATCGCCTGACCAAGGTAGTAATCGTACTGTCCTTTTGTGGGGAAAGGCTTACCTTCGGGGTGATAGAACTTCTTATTTCCTGTCGATGTTGTAAAAGGAATACAACCAAATTCACCCACCAGCACGGCACCAAAGATTTCAGCGTCAGATTTACTTTTATCATTGTATTTGATGAATCCGTCCAGGATAGAAGTCTGCATTTCGGGCGTAGCAGGAGATCGGGATTTGCGGCCTGACTTTGGCGGCCTTCCCAACATTTTCCCGTCTGCGGTCTGTTCCCTTTTGCCTCTGCCGCAGCGGTCGAACTTGGGCATAAGCGCCCACTTCGAGCGGCCGAACACCAGATAGCTAAAAAACCAAAACCTCAACCGGGCTGCATTCTGAGAAGGTGACTGATTGGCAGCATGGGCGTTGATGATCGATTCGGGATTGTCGCTAGACAGGATCTCTTCGGCATGGGCTACCAAATCCGCTATGGCGAGGTAACGCTTGTTAACCATTTCATCATAGCTTTTCGTTGCCCTTACCCGATCTTTTTCCAATTGATCCACTGAAATGCCCCGGATGGCCGTTAACCAAGGAGGTGTAGCGTCACTACCGCACTCCACAAGATCACCATTGGTTAGGGCCAGATCAAATTCAGGCCGGGAAAATGTTAGCAAACTCGCAGTGGTGCCTTCTTCATCAAAAAATACAAGGCGTGCCCTGTTTGCCATGCCGTCACTAGCGAGGAAATAGTATTCGACATCCTTCGTCAGCCCTTTGAACCCTTCAGGCGCTCTCAGCCTCGAACCAGTGATCATTCGGGCAGTCCTGCAAAAAGTGAGCTATAGACCTGCAGGACATCCGGCGCATCCGTCACCAATGGATGATCAATAAGGATAGGGTCAAACAAACTGACCGGAAGCTTGCGCTCCCATATGTCTTTGTAGATCTTCGTCAGAAACAGATCACGCCGCCCCCACCGCTGTCCGTACATCAAGGCAACGGACGCTACTGGTCTCCCATGAATGACACAGTCTTCGATGTGGTGTGAGAAATCCTCGAGAAGATTTGATTCGAGGCTTATCTCGCGATCATGGTAGCCATACAGAAGATCCAAGTTGGCCACTAGGACTGGATTCAGCAGATCCCTGGAAACCCTCACAGTTCTGATGCCTGCACTGTGGTAGTAAATCTCTTCTAAGGTATGCCGCAAGCAAGCTTTTTCGCGGTCTACCTTCTGTTTCGCTAAACTTTTCAAGCTTCCCCGAGCGACCTCATCAAAATCCATCGCACTCAACTTAACTGTCCAGTTCACAGCGTAGGGGACCGAGCCCTGCGGTTGAATATATAGAAGCAGATCGCCCAAGTAGGGGTGGGGAACCCTCTGGCGTTCACCATCACCATAGGTAACGACTACAGTCGCGTGCTTAAGCCCAATTTCCTCTGCTACCAGTGATGTTCCCTTCACAGGCAGAAGTTCCAGTCCAGCAGCTATGGGGTGCCCTTGAAGTGGATGAACATGTGGAATTGGGCTGAGCATTTTCTGCTCGTGCAACTCGAATACATCGGGATTATAAAGGGCCAGTTGGGCGAAGACCCTTTCAGGCGTAGAAAGAAGATGCAATGCTCGGCCAAGCTTCCTGCTATTAAGACGGCAAATACGAGAGCCCTTCGGAGCTTCGCCAGGGACTGCATAAATTCCGGGCAAGTACTTATCTCCCCACTTGAAGCGGCCTTGTCGATATATAATTCGGAGTAACGATTTTTTAAGATCCACAATGTTATCCATCGTCCATTCAATCTTTAGCAGGTAATGACTAACAGTCCAGCTGCATCAGATGAATAAGTTGTCCAATAGCGCTCTGGCACACCGATAACAACGCCTAGCACAATTTACTTTTCTCGGGATGAGCGGAGCCGTGCAGGACTTGACGCCCTACGCGAGTGAATGGACAATGGATTCGTCAGGAGTCGAAATCTGACTTATCCTCAGAGGCCCAAGGTCACACTTGGGCCTTTGTCTATCTGGCTCCTGGTTTTTTTATCCAGATTCCATATTATTCCCTCAGGTCTCAGTAATAGGCCAGCAAACTTTATCTTTCCAGCTAACTGCGCTTTTTCAGCAATCTCTGCGTTAATCAAACAAAAGTTAAATTAGTTATTTTTAATGTATCTTCAGTTTCCAATACTGCCATTAGTAAACGTCACTTTATGCTGCATGGTACCGCCGAAAAATGGCGATTGACAACTGGAATAAAACAGCTAAATTCCGCCTCCGCCGGCGGTTTTTTACTGACTTTCCAGTGTTTCCGGTGCTTGGAGGGCCAAAAATCGGCACTCCTATATAGCCAGGTAATAAAAAACTTTTGGTAAATCCCACCATATATAAGACCTATTATTAGCGAATAATCGTCCGCCTGTTTAGGTCAAATTGATCCGTAGCACGACTAGTCGGTCGCTATCCTTATATCACCTGTTTCGGTTCGGAGGCTTCATGAGCGCCGCTTCAGTTCAGAAAAGGGTGATAGGTCCATTCCCTCGGCTGGACTGGCTCCCCGACGAAACACTATTCAGCTTGTGCAGTCGCCAGCATCTAGTAATGGGTAACCTAGCCCCTGCGACCACATCGACTGCCGTGCTTGGCCTATCTGAAAAATTTATAAAACATGATATTCCCTGTGGTATCGCGGCCTTGGAGCAAACTGGATTTCTTTATTGGGGAAGTGCGGAGTCGATTCTCCTTCAACACACAATATTTTCAGTATTTGTTCCGTTTCAAAATAAAATTAAAATTGAAGATGCGATAAAAACTATAAAAGGCGATCGCATTGATTCACTCAAATATCGACTTGGCTTGGTATCAGGTGGCTTTGGCGCTGAACACCCCTTGAAAGCATGCCCGTACTGCATGCGTGAGGATGTGTACGCCCATGGCATAGCGTACTGGCACCTCACACACCAATATCCAGGTGTGCTGATCTGTCCACGCCACCAAGCTTGGCTCATGGCATCCACCAAAAGTAGACGGTGGTCGGGTAGGTTTGAATGGTCGCTACCTACCGAGGACTCCTTGATCAAACAGGCCTCATCTCAGAAACTTTGGTCACGCCCGGCTTTTTTGGCCTTGGCAAACAATGTCATCGATCTTGCGTCCATCGGCCGAATAAAGTCCTTCGAGTCTTGCGCCGTCGCTGCGGTCTATCGAACAGCAGTACTTCAAAGGGGCGAATCTGCATCACTGCTCAACCGCATCGAACCTATTCGCCGCTTTCATCTGTTCGAATCATTGCCCGCAGTCGAGAAAAGCGCCGAATCATTTGTGAACCAGCTTATCCGCCCCCCCCGAAGAAGTATTCATCCTCTGAAGCATCTATTGCTGATTGATTGGCTATTTGATGACCTGCACTCGTTTATAGAGGCCTACAACGCTGAAGTGGCCAGGCCAGCCCAGCAAGTCGCAAGCACTCCATCGCGAGAAACTGATGAGCTAGGCTCGCTTTCAAGCGCTGCGTCTCCAACCAAAAGCACTCTCAGGCCCAAACGACTAAAAGGCCAGCTCAAAGAGGATCTGCTGTTAAAACTGGGCAAAGGCGTTTCTAAACAAGAGCTTTGTGAAGAGTTTCAGATCACTGTTTCGACGATCAACAAGCTGTTGCGTACCCATCCAGCTATCAATGCCCAGGCTATTGAAGCTAGGTGCGCCCGAGAAATATCGGAGCACAGAGCACAATGGCAATACCTGCACGGCTTGCATCCTGAGCTGGGAGTCCAAGCTTTGAGAAACGTAATCCCTTCTCTCTATGCTTGGCTTTATAGAAACGACAGAGCATGGCTGATGGGCGAAAAGCAAACCTTCGTAAAACCTGCCCACGCGCAAAAGCACCCCATTGACTGGGAGGCCCGGGATTCTCGGCTGCTTAGCATGTTACGAACGGCCTGTGAGGCGATCGCAGCACTGCAGCGCGGTCCGGTGACTAAGATCGAGCTGTACGCCAGGGTTCCCATACTCTCGTCTTGCTTAGAAAATCGGGACCGCTATCCAATCTCCAGAGCATACTTATTCACAGTGCTGGGACAATCAGGCTCAATGGATTACAACCACAAGCTAGGCGGGGGTGAAAATACATGAACACAGCAAAAATCTATGGAGCTGCCCCGTTGAGCCGCCCCGCGTGCTGGAGCAGCCTGCATCGATGCTACGAGCTTAGAAAAGAGCAGATCTTGATCCAAGCGACCCATACTCTAGGTAATCACCAGCACGCGCAAAGCTGCTTATCTCCCTCGTACGAGCGCTTAACCGCGATAGCCCTTGCAGACTCCTGACCAAATCTAATGGCTACGCTGAGGTTTTAGCTGTACTTCTAAGGATTGAGTACGGCGTTTATATGTGACTACAGGCCTATTTTGCGCACTCACCGCAAGCAGGCGGTGCAATTGCTCAGGTGCCGGCTCAACCGTTACTAGGCACCAATATCTCACAAAGCTTATTCCGTCTGCATATGCCGGGGAGGTGACTCCATCACCGGTTCAGGTTTGGGTTGGCGGCTAGCTTTCTTTGGCACGGATGTGAAGCCGGTCGACTACCACCGTACGTTTAACGAGAGAGAACATGAAGGTGAGCTCTGATCTACGACTCATCGTGCCACTCTCCAGCACGGAGCACTTGCTTCAATGCTTGATATCAATCAGCAGCGCCTCCAACGGTTCAGATCGAATTCAGTTAGTAAAAAATATGACATGCCCCATAACTTAAACATCGGTCAAATGATTAGACCATTTAGTCGAGATTGACACTAGCTCATCGGGCGGGCAGTTAACTGATTTCAAAAAATCATCGAAAGAGTTAAACATCATATGAACTAGATAAATTAATGGAACGCTATTCAGTAAATCATTACCACTGTATTTCCACCATTCACTCATTCCAATAAATAAGCTGTGCAAGGAGCAAGTATCTGACCCGGCGCCTAAGTCAGTAACATGATCAGACCAACATCGTGACTTCTCGCTCATGAACTTGAGCCTCTCCTTGAGCGCGCGGGATACATAATGAACAGGAATTTGGAAATTAAATTTCGAAAAGTCATTCCACAAACGCGCGTAGCTAAGATCGGAGATGGAAAAATCTAGATAGTTTACATCCTTTGATATCCATTCTTTACATACGCAAGGCTGCCAAAGCCCCAACTTTAGACTTTCAAGATAAAAATTCTGCCCGCACGTAAAGCAATGTTTAACAAGCTTCATTTCATGGCGAGCACAAACAGTACCGCCCCATTGATGACTGCGCCTCCAATATATGAACCCGAGCATATTGGTATCCTCAAGGATGCACCCATAACACAACGCTATGCTCCAAAATTCAGCATGTTTAATCATCACGCTCGAGCGATGGTAGAGATCTCCTGAAAACGAAAAATCCGTTGGCTGGTGCAACAACCAGCCAACGGAGTGATTCGTATGCATGTGCAGCAATTTATTGAAACCATAGCAGCCTCTCCACCCCAACCCAGCGGAGATGAGCTTCAGACCATCAGAGTGTCTCTCATTCAGCCCGCTCCATGGACCAGTACGAAACAACTCAGGTGAGACGAGCCGTAGACGATACGCAAAGCAGTCAATCGCCTCATCTTCCAAGATGTGGATCATTTCTATACTCGCCCAAGCGTCCCTGTACGATTTCACCAGTAGAACAGCCGCGAGCGGCTAGTCGATCTAACCGTCTCCGGGGGGCTGTTCTGGTAGCAGTCAGTAGCAGCGACAGACTTTATTTATTTCCGACAGACTTTATTTCGTAGCTTCAAAACTGCCGCAGCATAGAGATCCCTTAGGATCTCTATGCTTGATAGCGGTTAAGGAAGTTTTTCATCTATGGGCTCCTGTTTGTTTTCATTCTTCACTATTAAAGGTGAAAACGTAATAAGCGTAACGACTGATTTATATTGTAAATACACTTAATTAAATCGAAAAATAGTGGCCAAGTTGTTCAGAAAAGTGTGCGCAGTTGATACGTGCATAATTCTGATAATTGCGTGTCACTGAAAATGCAGAACCCGGCATCAACAAAACTTTCTCTTTTTCAAGTTTATCCATCAAAGGCTGTAAACACGGAAGTTCTGTGTGATAGGCCCAAATGAACATTCCGCCTTGTGGCGTGATATCAAACTGCCAACCCCGTTCAAGCAATAATTGTTGTGTAAGAACTTGTTGTTTAATCAAGCGCTGCTGTACGTCTTTCATGTGTCGTGCATACGTACCATCCGTAAGAATGGTGTTAACGAAGCGTTCGCAAAAAGCTGGTACCGCAACACACGTTAACATTTTCAGGCGGGTTAGAGATTCTATCAGTTCCTGCGAGCAGGCAATGTAGCCTACGCGCAAGGAAGCAGATAAACATTTTGAAAAACTCCCTATATAAATAACTCTCTCGATATTGTCGAGCTCAGCAAACGTTTGGCGAACGGCAGGACTGAAATCACCGTACACGTCGTCCTCTACTACAAAAAAGTCGTGCTGTACTGCTAAGCGTAGAACCTTGAATGCGTTATGCGGGCTTATATTGCCGCCTGTTGGATTGTGAAAGGTGCTATTGCAGAAAAAAGCTTTAACGCTGTGCTGAGCTAGATGGCTTTCCATTTCATTAATATCCGGCCCATCTTGTGTACGTCGGATGCCGATAACGGTCCCTCCTGCTAATTGGATCAACCGAATCAAATTTCCATTACCGGGCTCGTCCACAAATACATGATCTCCAGGTTTGATCAGTAACCGCGTTACTAAATCCAAACCTTGGGTCGCACCCAGGGTAGTCAGTATCTGATTAGGCTGAAGGTCAACACGGGTCATGCGTTTTATGTGTACGCATAGCTGCTTACGCATGGGGAGATAGCCAGATATGTCGCCATATTCTGCTAATGAGCTCTGCTCCAACCTAGCTGTACGCCGAATAGCCTTGGCCAGCATTTGCGTATCTCGCCAAGCAGGTGGGAGCCAGCCGCAACCCAGCTTGGTGTATTGCGGACCGCCTTGTAAGAGCCTGAATAATGAATCCCCCGCCATACATTCGGTTTCAGGACTGTTAGCGTTTTTTCCTATCCTGCTGGCAACAAAATAACCTCTTCCTGGAGAGGCAGACAATATCCCTTCGCTCACCAAGCGCATATAGGCAGATACGATAACGTGATAAGTGAACGTGGCCTCTAAAGCTAGTTTTCTGATCGACGGCATGCGTTGTCCAGCTGGCCATTCACCGTCATTTATACGCTGTTTAAGCGATTGATATAGGGCATCTTTACTCATGATCGCTCTAACCAACTGATAGGAAATGCAGCCTAACAGTTAATCGAAAAGCGTGTCGACTGTGTGTTTATGGGAGCTACGTTAATGCGAGGATGTAGTTACCTGCACACACGATGGTAGGGGGAAAGTCTGCGCTAGCCCTCGGAACTCAGAATCTGGATATTGAGTAGAGGCCGTTTATGGATATACAGTTTGTAACAACTTCTAAATGCCTAGCAACATCTGATCAGGAACCCATTAAGCTGGTGCATAATCTTATCCTTGCTGCATTACTCGAATGTTGCTCGCATGAAGAATTTGGTCATCTTAGAAATACCTCAATGCTTGCATATGTCACGAGGCAAGTATTTGAAGATTTAATGGCATTTGCGGGCAAGGACCCTGCCGCTTCCGGCGACCCTATGCTTATTGCAAAAACATACACCTCCTTCGCTGCAGTCCTGCATTATCGTTTAGCAAACTGGGTTTATATTAATTCAAGGATATATCTCGCTTCGTTTGAACAATGTCTTGCTGCTATCATTTCCAGGCGAGGGAAATTACTTTCTGGCGCGGAAATTAATTATCGTTGCCATATAGGTGCCAGATTTATAATTGATCATGGCGTCGGTACAGTGATTGGTGAAACGTCAATTATTGGAGATGATTGCTACTTACTCGGAGGGGTTACTTTAGGCGCTAGAGGGATCAGTAGTAATCCCTCCGTTCAACGTCATCCCAAAATTGGAAACCGTGTTCAGATCGGTGCATTTGCGAGCGTTTTAGGCTTCATTGATATTGGCGATGATGTCTTAATCGGACCTGGCTGCATCGTTACTCAAGATATTCCTCCAGGTGCTCGGGTACAGGTTAAGACATCATTACAGGTGGTATTGAGAAAATGAATACTCCGACTAACAGCATTTTACGCAGTACCCATAAACTCTATTACAAAGACCAGTATTTAAGGTCCACGCATACAAAAGTAGTGCGTGTTAATTCAGAGTCCGTTGAATTATATAGTACGATTGCATACCCAGAAGGAGGCGGACAAGAGGCGGATTTTGGATCCATCGAATTTCCAATCGGTACAATGCGGTTTATTTGGGTAAAAAAACTGTACGGGACACCTATCAGACTAGATGGATTCAAAGGGGGGACATTGGGTGGAGTCATTCTGCATGTTATTCATCCAGATGATTTATATTTCCTTGATCAAGTAATGGAAGGTATGAATGTTCGAGTTACTATTGACATCTTCCGTCGTCAACGGTTGACCTTGTCACACACGGCTAGTCATTTCTTATATGCCGCAGCCATCAGTCTGCGCGAAGAGCTTAAACAATGGACCCTTGGCTGCCATATTAAAGAAGATTCTTCACGCTTTGATTTTCTTGTCGAAGATCCTCTTAGTTCTGATGAGATTGTCGAAATAGAACGAAGAGCCAATGTGTTGATTACTTGTAATGAGGTCATTAAACACACGGCGGTTCAAGAGGTCGAGGACGCGCGGATGTGGACATACCAAGGAATCAATATTCCTTGTGGTGGTACTCATCTGGAGAGCCCCTTATTAATTGGCCATCTGAAGGTTAGAAGAAAACGATTAGGGAAAGCAAAAGAACGGCTTATATGCGAATTTCCCAACGCTGTAATAGACGTATCCCGCTACCACGAATGTGATCTACGATGAGCAAACTTCCTCGACGCACTTACCTTTATTTCACAGCTCAATCCATCAACTTAACAACCGCCGTGATGTCTGTCACGATGTCAGCTATTGTTGGCTCTGCATTGGCGCCTACAACCATGTTGTCCACAGTGCCCTATGGCTTCCAGTTTCTTTTCGTGATGCTGGCTACTTATCCGGCTTCCAGGTTAATGAGCATAATCGGTAGAAAAAAATCGTTTATGCTCGGATCTTTGCCTCTTGCGCTCTCTGGCTGTATAGGTTTTTTGGCAGTCGAAAAGCAGAGCTTTTTGATGTTAATCATTAGTCACTCTGCACTGGGGATCTATATTTCATTTGCGAACTTTAACCGGTTTGCCGCCACCGACAATGTCGATCAAACATTAAAACCTAAAGCCATCTCGTTGGTGGTTGCTGGTGGCGTCATAGCCGCAGCAGTTGGTCCCACACTCACCGAAATCCTCAGAGACTTGGGCGGTTTCGCGCTTTTTTCACTGTGCTATGCCTCATTTATTGGATTGGCCGCTATTTCTTTTTTGATTGCTATTTGTCTGCCGCACGACTTTATT
The DNA here is from genome assembly GCF_009600315.1 of Pseudomonas helleri. GTDB lineage: Bacteria > Pseudomonadota > Gammaproteobacteria > Pseudomonadales > Pseudomonadaceae > Aquipseudomonas > Aquipseudomonas helleri_A. Next base: position 168,891 of record NZ_WIWC01000003.1, read on the forward strand.
GTTACTAAAGCAGAAATAAATATAAATAAAGTCTCCGCCCAAGACAAATCTTTATATACCACACCTGTTGTGATTGCTATGGCGGTAGCTGCATTGGGTTATGGCGTCATGAACGTACTGATGATCCAGGCTTCGATGCACATGAAACACATGCACGAAAGCTTTTCTGACGTCCGTCTCGCTATTCAATGGCATGTGTTTGCCATGTTTGCTCCGTCTTTCTTTACCGGTAATATTATTCAAAAAATCGGCATGAAAAATACAATCTGCACGGGACTGATTATTTTGCTGGTCTGCACCGTTCTAAACATAGGGGCAAATAACTATAGTGTTTTGTCGTTGTCACTAATCCTTCTGGGGCTTGGTTGGAATCTCACTTATGTTGGGGGAGGGGCATTACTTGCGCAATCCCTTCAGAACAATCCTGTTGCTATCCAGATGCAAGGTAGAAATGATTTAGTTATTGCTATATTTGCAACCATTGGAGCTTTTACCCCATCCTTATTACTTGGAACGGTTGGTTGGAAAGGTACTAATGCAATTTGCATGGTTTTATGCACAATACTGTTGGTGCTTATTTGTGTTCTATTAAATAAAAAAACACGTGACCTGAGCGCTGTAGAGCAGGGCGGCAAATGAACACGATTATTAAAGTAATTGATCGACTGTTCACCAAGTTAGAAATTAATAACCTTGGCAGTAGTCACAAATACCGGGCTGCCTGTTTAATTATTGAAGATGCACTTCGTAAAGGTAGCATTATTCCAGGTGTCACTACGGTGATAGAAAAAACCGGTGGTAACTTTGGGTTTGGTTTAATAGCCGCTTGTCATCCATATGGAATCCCAGTAGAGCTGGTTGTTGGTTTAGGCTTCAGCCAAGCTAAAAGAGATCTCCTTGAATGCGTAGGTGCTCAGCTCATCGGCAAACACCTTTTACTGTCTGGCGTTTCTCCAAAAGACGTGGTTAGCGTTCACTTGGAAAATCAGGTTCAGTTGGGTAAAAGCTACTATTACACCGACCAGTTTAATAATCCAATAGGTATTGATGCTCATCGTTATCAGACGGCTTCTGAGTTGGCCTGCCAACTTATAGACGCGGGGGTAGGCAATAAATTGCTGTTTGTTGGCTGTGCGGGCACGGGCGCGAGTTTCACAGGTATTACTTTAGGGCTCAAAGAATATGGCTTCGATGTATCGACTGTTCTAGTGGAACCTTTTGGATGCGATTCTAAAGAGGGGTTATTCACAGATCACCGGTTTGAGGGTATGGCAGTCGGAGTTTCACCGCCCTTTTTGGATTGGTCATTAGTTGATCGGCGGAGTCAGGTGGAACATACCGAAATGCTGACCGCACAAGGATGGTTTCACCAGCTAACCGGAATTTATATTGGCTATACCGCAGCGGCATGTGTTTCTGTTGCTCAACGCTTAATCAGTCTTCCTGAATATGCAGATACTACCTGCATAACGATTGCCTATGACGCAGGTTTTTGGTATCAGAATTGACTGAAATAATTCAGTTACGTAGTCAGTCTTTCTGGCCTCTGAAAAAATTCGTCTACGCTACTTCGATTAGGGCGAACCGACTAACTGAAAAGGATGGCTCATTTCAGTGATTCGCCTGCGTTTAGTTTCCATGCAGAGGCATTCGTATGTTCATAAAAAGTGTTAAGCAGGCACGCTCCAGTGCTATTTTTTTAATCTCATGCCTTGCCGCATCAGTGGCTAACGCCGCCGATAACACGACGTATCCAGATGCTGCTGCCAGCAACCCTGCGACGATGGGGTGGATGGTCGGTGCGCCACCACCGCCGGATCGTATCATTCGTTTTGCCGATGGTAGTTATTTCAAGTTCCCGGCTATGAGGTGGAGCGTTTCAAATTTCCGTCAATTAATGCCCACTACAAATGTTTCACGAGGTCTGGGAGCTCCGGAACCGTTAGCGCAGGCGTTACGCACCGATATTGATCAATTGACGTTCACTCCCTTAGGCAGCAAGCAATCCATGACATGGGAGCAATCGCTCGCAGCCAATTACACCGATGGCATCGTGGTGTTGCATCGCGGAAAAATTGTTTACGAACGTTATTTCGGTGTACTCAACCCGGAAGGTCAACACGCGGCAATGTCGATGACCAAATCAGTCGTGGGAACTATGGGTGCCATGCTGGTCGCCGATGGCACGCTGGATGCCAATAAACATATTGCGGACTATGTACCCGAGTTGGCTCAGTCTGCGTTTGGTAATGCGACTGTTCGTCAGGTGCTGGACATGACCACAGGCCTTGATTACAGCGAAGATTATGCCGACCCGGATGCTGAGGTTTGGAAACACTCTATGGCCGGCAACCCGTTGCCAAAGCCCAAGGATTACACCGGCCCGCAAACCTATATGGAGTATTTGCAAACCGTCCAACCATTGGGTGAGCACGGCAAAGCCTTTGCCTATAAAACGGTTAACACGGATGTGCTGGGTTGGGTGATTGCCCGAGTAACTGGCCGGAATGTTGCGCAGTTGTTGTCAGAAAAAATTTGGCAGCGGCTGGGGGCTGAGCAGTCTGCCTATTTCACCGTTGACTCGATTGGCACGCCTTTCGCTGGAGGTGGGTTGAATACCGGGCTGCGAGACATGGCCCGATTTGGCGAGATGATCCGCAATAACGGCCAGTACCTTGGTCAGCAAATCGTGCCCAAGGCTGTGGTGGATGATATTCGTGCCGGTGGCGATAAAGCGGCCTTCGCCAAAGCCGGTTATGACTTGCTCAAAGGTGGCAGTTATCGCGATATGTGGTGGGTCACTCATAACCCCGATGGTGCTTTTATGGCCCGCGGCGTTTACGGACAACGCACGTACATCGACCCCAAAGCCGAGATGGTCATCGTGCGTTATGCCTCCAATCCTATCGCCAGCAACTCAGCAAACGACCCGGTGACCATTCCAGCATTTGACGCGATGGCACAGCTGTTAATGAAGCAAGCGGACTAAACGCAGGCTCTAACATACGGCTTTAGGCTACATGACACTGACAGTTACAGTTCTTCGGCTACCCTATAATTTCAATGCCTGAATGAAGGAGGACTCACTGATGCTCGCGCAACTGCCACCAGCCTTACAGAAACTTCAGCTTCCATTACGCCTAAAGCTTTGGGACGGACTTGAGTTCAATCTCGGTCCTTCACCCAGTGTCACCATTGTGGTCAAGGACCCACAAATCGTGTCTGAGTTTACGCATCCCAGCCTTGACCTCTTGGGCACTGCGTTTGTTGAAGGGCGGCTTGAACTCGAAGGCTCCATTAGTGAAGTGATTCGAGTCTGTGATGAACTGAGCCAAGCGTTAGTGGAAGACGAAGGCCAGGCGCCGGTGCGCATCGTCCATGACAAGGCCCTGGATGCGGCTTCTATTTCTTATCATTACGACCTGTCCAACGAGTTTTACCAGTTATGGCTCGATCGCGACATGGCCTATTCCTGTGGCTATTTTGAGACAGGCGAAGAAAGCCTTGATGAGGCGCAGCAAGCTAAATTCCGTATTCTGTGTCGCAAGCTTCGACTTAAACCCGGCGAGTACTTATTAGACGTGGGCTGCGGCTGGGGTGGTTTGGCACGTTTTGCAGCACGTGAGTTCGGGGTCAAGGTGTTTGGCATTACCTTGAGCAAAGAACAGTTAGCGTTGGGGCGCGAGCGTGTTATTGCCGACGGTCTTCAAGACAAGGTCGATCTGCAATTGCTCGATTACCGAGATCTGCCACAGGATGGCCGATTCGACAAAATTGTCAGTGTCGGTATGTTTGAGCATGTGGGTCACGCTAACCTGCGCGAGTACTGTGAAATCCTGTCCAAGGCAGTGCGTGAAGGTGGCTTGGTGATGAACCACGGCATTACGGCCAAGCACACCGATGGTCGTCCCGTCGGCCGTGGGGCAGGGGATTTTATTGATCGCTATGTATTCCCCAACGGCGAGTTGCCGCATCTGTCCATGATGACGGCTGAGATCAGTGAAGCCGGGCTGGAGGTGGTCGATGTCGAAAGTTTGCGCCGGCATTATGCGCGCACGCTTGAGCACTGGAGTCAGCGCCTGGAAAACAATCTTGAGGCAGCTGCCAAGTTAGTCCCCGAGAAAACCTTGCGGATTTGGCGGTTGTACTTGGCAGGCTGTGCGTATGCCTTTGCCCACGGCTGGATCAACATCGATCAGATTTTGGCGACTAAACCCTACGCTGATGGATCACTTGAGTTACCGCTGACCCGAGATGATATTTATCGCTGAGGCTGAGATTGCCACGTGATAGGGGCAGGATTTTCTATCGGGTTTGTTTCCTGGGTGAACGTTCCGTATTGCAACGGGATGTTCTGATCCACTTGAGCAAGGGCTTTCTGTTTGAATGTCAGAGAGCCTTTTGTAAAGGTCAGATCGTGTCGGGCAACATTCCCGCCCCAATCGGCTGAGGGCAGGGAGATATAACTGACATTGTATTGAGCATCGGTAAATGCCCCCTCAACCACGTATACGCCGTAGTGGTTTTCACCTGGAGAAATAATTTTGTAGAGGCCGTTGTCGTAGTAATACAACACGGCCTCTTCAAATGGTTTTTCGCTGTACATCTTTTTATAGTGAAGTCGATGGATGTAAGTGGGCTTTCCAACCTCTACGGCAATCGTGGATTGGGTGATTGGCACTAGAGGTTGGGCGTGGGCGATAGACGTCACGCTGAACAATAATCCCATCAAAGAAAATTTCATCTTTTGTCCCTATGCATAGAATGAGCGGCCGGTTTTGGTCGGGCCGCTCAGCTTAGGTGATGAAGATGAGAACATCAGGGCTGAACCTTGCTTTCAGCCATAACCTACTCAAAACACTGATATTGCCTACACGTTCTACAAGACCGGTGAGACCAAACGAGCCACGCGCATTGCCAGTTGTTGTAACCGGTGGGTCGCTTTTATATCCGCTTCGGTTATCTCTTTTGCCAGCGCAAAATCATCGAGCAACATGTGCTCGACTTCAGTGGCGAACGCATCGTCCACGGTGAGTAGCATCACTTCAAAGTTAAGGCGGAATGAGCGGTTGTCCATATTGGCACTGCCGATGGCGCTTATTTCGTTATCGATTAACACCACTTTCTGATGCAAAAAACCGGGTTGGTATCGAAATATTTTTACACCTGCGCGTACCGCTTCAAAGGCATACAAGCTCGACGCTGCGTAGACAATTTTATGATCCGGTCTAGACGGTATCAAAATGCGCACATCTACCCCGCGCAAGACGGCCAGCCTCAAGGCAGAGAAAACCGCCTCATCAGGTACGAAGTAAGGGGTGGTAATCCACACCCGTTCGTTAGCTGCGTGAATAGCTTCAACAAAAAACAGTGAGCACGTTTCATAGGGGTCGGCAGGACCGCTGGCTAGAAATTGGCACAGTACGCCGCCTTCCGGATAACTTTGCGGAAGGATTAGCGGTGGCAATTTTCGAGCTGCCCAAAACCAGTCTTCCGCGAAAGATTCTTGTAGGCAGGCCACCACAGGACCGCTCACTTCGACATGGGTGTCCCGCCAAGGCGACAATGGCGGTTTGGCACCCAAGTATTCGTCCCCCACGTTATGGCCACCCACAAATCCTTTAATACCATCGACCACGACAACTTTCCGGTGATTACGAAAGTTGACCTGGAAGCGGCTGATCCACCCACCGCGGGTGGCAAATGCCTGGGCCTGTACACCGCCTGCGCGAAGCGTCTCGGCATAAGCATTGGGTAAGGAGTGGCTTCCAATGCTGTCATAGAGTAAATGAACAGCGACCCCTTGAGCGGCTTTCTCCATTAACAGGGCATGTAACTTCATGCCCAGTTCGTCATCGTGGATGATGAAAAATTGAACCAGCACTACCTCCTTTGCATCGCGAATGGCGCTGAAGATGGCGTCAAAAGTTGCAGTGCCGTTAATCAGCAAGCGCACTGAGTTGTTGGCCAGGCAGGGCATACGTCCTAACCTGGGCATTGCCCTGAGTGATGTATATGCAGCGGACTTTCGGGCGGAAAGGGCTTCTTCAACCCAAGGCCTCCAGTTCAAATCGATGATCGCTTCGCGCATTTCTTGATTGGCATCGCGGCGGGCACGAATGTAATCGTCAAATGTGCTGCGTCCAAAGATCAGATAAGGGATCAATGTCAGATACGGAATAAAGAACAACGACATCGCCCAAGCGATAGAGCCCTGTGCCGTTCTGACGGTGAGTACCGCATGCACAGCGGCCACCAAGCCTAAACTGTGGACCAATAGAATCAGATATCCGAAAACGTGTGGGCCTAGAAAATCCATGCGTATCCTTACTCCTCAATGTCCAATGCTTAGTACAACAGACCATGTTCTGTTATGAATGTCCTATTAATGTACGGCTGCAACCTCGGCCATTTTTCAGCGTCTAACACGGACAATTCCGTAGGAGCTACTTGATGAATATTCGTCTGCTTGGACTGTTTATGGCCTGTGGCATTTCCCTTCCGCTGTCTGCTCAGGCCCAAATGCTCCAACCTGGTCTTTGGGAGCTGACCTCCAGCAATATGCAGGTAGACGGTCAACAGTTACCAGACTTTCAACTGATGTTAGGTCAGTTGCAGGGCATGATGACCCCGGAGCAAAAAGCTCAGCTCGAGAATCAGGGACTGACCATGGGCGGCAAAGGCGTTCGAGTATGTCTAACGCCAGAGCAGGTTCAGACCAACGATATTCCGTTGACTGACCCGAAGTCCGGTTGCACTCAGCAGATTACTGAGCGTAGTGGAAATCAGTGGAAGTTTCGCTTTAGTTGTCCAAAAGCTCAGGGCGCCGGTGTCGCCACATTCGCCAGTGATAGAGCGTTCTCGACACAAGTGAGTGGCACGTTCAATGCGACCGGTATTCAGCAAAAAGGCAGCATGGATACAAATGCTGTCTGGTTGGGACAAAGCTGTGGAACAGTTAAGCCCCGCGCATGAGCCGAACATTGCGGCAGCTTATAAAAGCTGCCGTAACTCCCGCCGTTTTATTGCTCTCCATTCCAATGACTCTCCGCCACAGCATCATGACTGTGCAAGCTTTCGGCATGCACCACTTTCAGGTGAAATCCTTTAACGCCTGCTGTGGTTTTAAGCACCTTGTTCAAACGTCTCGCGGCATCTTCACAGAACATCAAATTCTGACCATTAGCTAATGCGAAGGCTTGTTCGTCTGCACGTTTAACAGCGGTTTGTACGGCTGTGCCCAAAGCCTCTTCGGCGTTATCAATAATCAAATCTATTGGAAATTCAGTCAGCTCGTTGCTGAGATGGATCTTTAAATGGGCTGTGCTTCTTTGACTATGCGGCGTCGCGACGATCCCTTTTGGACTCCCTAGCCAAGCTAGTACCTCTGCATGCATCAACGTTCGATTGGCAAAGTCATCAATAAATTGTTGTTGGATAAGCTGTCGAGCCAAAGCCGCTGAGCAGGGGCATGTTGATGAGTAGTTCACGTCGACATTTAGTTCCACGTGGAACATTCCGTTTTTTAGAGATGCATCAACGCACACCTCGTAGCGCTTCCAACCACTGAGAGGACTGACCAGCGCAGCGCGTTTTAGCAAGACATGGGTGTGAATACGCAGATAAGCGCTGACAGAAAGGTCGTCATGACTGTCGAGAAATTGTTGAAGAATTTCTTTTAAAAGTGAAGGGTTCATGGCCTGCGATTCGAGCGCTTCGAGCGCTAAATAAAGACGCGACATATGAATTCCTCGTGCCTCACCGTCATCGAGCTGACACCTGCGTCAGCGATAGCGGTTAATAGCTGACCATTAATAACCACGGGAAGCGCTATGCCGCACATACCCACCCATTCCAGAGGGAGACTTTGGTGGGTGTTTTGCGAGGCGATGTCAGGAAGGATCAGAGCATTCATAAGAGATTCCAGTAGGAAAGGTTGGCGCGTTACAACATAACAATTGGCGCGACGTGTATTGTTATAATGTATCATTACGGCTAGCCGAAATGACTACCCAAATAATCGGGCGCTTTAACCTGCCGACCCTGATGAGGAACTCTTATGCCAAAACGTCTTCCAGTGACTGTTCTGTCCGGCTTTCTCGGTGCAGGAAAAAGCACCTTGTTGAATTATATTTTGCGTAATCGAGACGACTTGCGCGTGGCGGTCATCGTTAACGATATGAGTGAAATCAATCTGGATGGGGGTGAGGTTCAGCGCGATGTCACTCTGAATCGGGCAGAGGAAAAGCTGGTCGAAATGAGCAATGGATGCATTTGCTGCACCTTGCGTGAAGACCTGCTGAAGGAAGTGAGTCAGTTGGCCAAGGAAGGACGATTTGATTATTTATTAATTGAATCTACGGGGATCTCAGAACCGCTTCCCGTAGCAGAAACATTTACCTTCCGCGATGAAGCAGGCCAAAGCCTGGCGGATATTGCGCGCTTGGACACGATGGTCACTGTGGTCGATGGTTTAAATTTTTTATTGGATTTTCAGGCCGCAGAAAGTTTGGTATCCCGTGGTGAAACACTGGGCGAAGACGATGAACGCTCCATTACCGATTTATTGATCGAACAAATTGAGTTCGCTGACGTTATTTTAATCAGCAAAATTGATCTCATTAGTCGCAGTGATAGGGAGGAATTGATCGCCATTCTTAAGCGTTTGAACGCTCAGGCAGAGATTATTCCGATGCTGATGGGAGAAGTCCCGCTCAATAAAATTCTCGATACAGGTCGATTCGATTTTGATCGTGCCGCTCAGGCACCGGGCTGGCTTAAAGAATTACGCGGTGAGCATGTACCCGAATCTGAAGAATACGGCATTGCTTCTACGGGCTATCTTGCGCGGCGGCCCTTTCATCCCGAGCGTTTTTTTAATTTTATTGACCGTCCCTGGGTCAATGGAAAATTACTGCGCTCTAAAGGCTTCTTCTGGCTGGCCAGTAAGCATCAGGAGGCCGGGAGTTGGTCGCAGGCAGGTGGTTTGATGCGTTATGGCTTCGCTGGCCGCTGGTGGCGTTTCGTGCCGCGAGATCAATGGCCGCATGACGTGGAGGCCAAAGCCGAAATCTTGCAAAAGTGGCTGCCCGAGACAGGTGATTGTCGTCAGGAATTGGTGTTTATCGGTCAGCACATCGATTTTGATGTGCTGAAAGATGAGCTCAATGCCTGTTTGCTAAGCGATGAGGAAATGGCACTGGGCACCAATGCTTGGCAGCTTTTAAATGATCCATTTGGCGAGTGGCAGGAAGAGGTAGCGATATGATCCGCGCTGCCATAGCACAGCCAGTTATTCATCAAGTGAGTGGCTGCAGCCCTGAAATACTGACGCGTATTCTCGATAACCACGTCAATCTGGCTCTCTGGGAGCGCCAATTACCCGTGCACATTGCCGATTTTGCGGCTCTGTTGCTGTCGCTCGGTGAGCCATTAAGTGATGCAATAATTCTCAATACATCCGACGAGCGGTCAATTTCGCTTATTCCTGGCTTAGCTTCACGCTTCCATGATCTGGAAGGTTATGAGGGCTTTATTGCCGACGTCGGGTGGTTAGTCAGTGCATACGCATGCCTGCTGGGCGCAAAACGCATAGGGTTGCGTCTCCGGGCCTTGGATAAGGCGATGTGTCCACGGTTTCATGTTGATCATGTCCCCTTACGGCTCATTACCACCTATGCAGGGCCCGGCAGCCAGTGGCTCAAAGAAGGCCTGATTGAGCGTCGGCGATTGGGTCAATTAACTTCAGAGCCGACGGAAAACTCGAAAATTGAGCACATAAATGTCGGTGAGGTGGCATTACTCAAAGGCGAAAAATGGCAAGGCAACGAAGGTTTTGGACTGATTCATCGGTCGCCTGCGGTTAAAGAGGGCGAGAGACGGTTGATTTTGACTCTCGATTGGCTTGCTTAAAAGCTTGTCCGAAGCAGCGACTACAGGCTTTGGATTAAGGCATATTGCTTGCTTCGATCAAGACAGAGGCAGGTAATCGTGCTGCAAAATATTCCTACCCATGTGATTGCCGGGCCGCTCGGTGCCGGCAAAACCAGTCTGATTCAGCACCTGATGGCCCACAAACCCGCTCACGAACGTTGGGCGGTTCTGGTCAATGAGTTTGGTCAAATCGGCCTGGATGCGGCGCTCATGAGCGTAGGTGACGCTGCAATTGCTATTGCCGAAGTGGCGGGCGGATGTGTGTGTTGCGTCAATGGTGCGCCTTTTCAAATTGGCTTGAGCCATCTACTTCGCACGTCTCGTCCCGACAGGTTATTCATAGAACCGTCGGGTTTAGGGCATCCGGTACAAATTTTAAAACAACTTAGTGAGGCGCCTTGGCGCGGAGTTTTGGCCTTGCAGCCGTGTGTCATGGTGCTTGATACGCAGGCAATGGCACAGGGCAAACCGTTGCCTGAGACCCAACAAAAAGCCCTCGAAAGTGCGGGTTTAGTCGTCATGAATAAATCTAATAGTGTCCCAGGTGAGCAACGTGAGCAGATTGCATGCAGCCTGCCAAAGTGCCCTGTTTTATGGGTAGAGAATGGCTGTATCCCTTTAAATTCGCTGCCTGTAGCCGATATGAATATTGCTCATGCTGTGGATAACTCATTGATTTATAAGGATTTAAGTCAAATACAAAGCCTATTTACCAATCCTGAGTCGCCTATTTTTCTGACTCAGTTGGGAGAGGATGGCTGGAGTGCCGGGTGGCGTTGGCATCCCTCCAGGCAATTTGATTTAAACCGTCTTCAATCATGGCTTGATAGCCTTGTGTGGCGCCGCGCAAAACTCATTGTCCGCACGAAAGGAGGGTGGTTTTCGACTAATTCTGTGGATAACTCTATCGAACACTGGAAATCCAGTGAGTGGCGGTCGGATTCACGCATCGAACTTATCTTTGACCGACTCCAGAATCCCGATTTGATCAAATCCGGGTTAAGAAAATGTCTGGATGCGCTGGAGGATGGGAAAGTTAGGTAGGTCGAGTCGGGTGAGTGTTCAAACACACGGGCAAATGCCCACTTCTGTGCTGGTAAAATTGTCCTACAATTCTAACTGTGTGGAGCGTTTCACCACCCTGGATTCATTGAAAAGCCTCTATTTCAATGGTCTCAGTAAGGCAGGCATAACCGTATCTACGGACTTGAGTAGAGTTATCCACAGGCTGATTTGATTAATGGCCCTACAAAAGCCTCCGGTAGAAGAGGGCTAAGCACATTCAGTGTCTAGTTTTGTGTTCCTGACGCCATTGGCTCAGTTCGATGACTTTCGCGCTGGTTGCGCTGGGGGGGACTTCACTCAGATCGGATTCGGAGCCGGTTGGGATAGGGTAGGGCGGTAGATCAATTTTTGCGCTATGAGCCCCGAATTGTGTGATGGTGCCGGTATGTCGCTGTTCACCCGTCACCGTGAACTCGAAGTTATACACACGGGCCAGACGTTTACGGCCATTGGCATCCGCAATAAAGCCTATTTTCTTGAGTGCAACGTTTTCATCCAACAACTCGATATCAAGGTTCTTGCAGTGCTGTTTAACCCGCGCCAGGGCGCGCTCACGCAGGCCGTGGTTGTGCCACAGCCAGGCAGCGCCTGTGGCCAACAGCATCAGCACAAACATATTTCCAAGGGTCAGCATTAAGTGCACTCCAACAGATTGGGTTCAGCTTAACTGCGTCTTCAGTCTGTCGTATAGGTTGTGTTTAGTCGCATACTGCGCGGCTTGAATCCATCCGCAGTCTGGAATCCGGCATGAAACGTACACCTCATTTACTCGCCATCCAATCCCACGTGGTTTTCGGCCATGCCGGCAACAGCGCCGCAGTGTTTCCTATGCAGCGCGTCGGGGTAAACGTTTGGCCATTGAACACGGTGCAATTCTCCAACCACACCCAATATGGCCAGTGGGCAGGCGAAGTATTGGCGCCTGAGCAAATTCCAGCATTGGTTGAGGGCATTGCGGCGATTGGCGAGCTGGGCAACTGTGATGCCGTGTTATCCGGCTATTTGGGCAGTGCTGCGCAAGGACGGGCTATTCTCAGCGGTGTGGCGCGGATTAAATCGGTGAACCCTCACGCGCTGTATCTGTGTGACCCGGTCATGGGGCATCCGGAGAAAGGGTGCATCGTGGCGCAGGAAGTCAGTGATTTTCTTCTGGAAGAAGCCGCTGCGATGGCAGACTTTCTTTGCCCTAATCAGTTGGAGTTGGACAGTTTTTGCGGTTGCCATCCGCAATCGTTGCTCGATTGTCTGGCGATGGCTCGGAGTCTGCTGGCACGTGGTCCGAAAGCGGTGCTGGTGAAGCATTTGTCTTACCCGGGTAAGCCGCTAGAGAGTTTTGAGATGCTCCTGGTGACTGCCGAAGGCAATTGGTACCTGAGTCGCCCATTATTGGCTTTCCCACGTCAGCCGGTGGGTGTGGGCGATCTGACCTCAGGCCTGTTTTTGGCGCGTGTGCTGTTGGGTGACAGCTTGGTGGCGGCCTTTGAGTTCACCGCAGCTGCTGTGCATGAGGTATTGCTCGAAACTCAGGCATGCAGCAGCTATGAGTTACAACTGGTGCGTGCACAGGATCGTATTGCGCATCCGCGTGTGCGGTTTGAAGCCGTACCGATCAGTTTGTGAGCACCTGAATCTGACCCCCCACAGGCATTGTTAAACCTGTGGGGGCGGATTTCCCGCAAAGCATAAATGCGGGTGTTACATCGTCTCGTCTTTCAATTCCTGATAGCGTTTTTCCAGCTCCTGGCGGATTTGGCGACGCTGTTTGCCCTGAATAAAGCGACGCTTGTCTTCGCTGTTTACAGGCTGCAACGGTGGTACAGCAGCTGGTTTACGGTCGTCGTCCACCGACACCATGGTGAAGAAACAGCTGTTGGTGTGGCGCACTGAGCGTTCACGAATATTTTCAGTCACGACTTTAATCCCGACTTCCATCGAGGTATTGCCGGTGTAATTGACCGATGCCAGAAAGGTCACCAGCTCGCCGACGTGAATCGGTTCACGAAAAATCACCTGATCCACAGACAACGTGACCACATAGCGGCCGGCATAGCGGCTAGCGCAGGCGTAAGCGACTTCGTCGAGGTACTTGAGCAGGGTTCCGCCGTGCACATTGCCTGAAAAATTAGCCATATCAGGCGTCATCAAGACGGTCATCGAAAGTTGGGCGTTTCCGGGTTCCATAGCAGCAGGCTCGCGGTAGTGTTGCAGCAGTGAAAAGGGTATCTCTGCGGATACTTGTCGATTTTTGAAACAGTTGATAACGGGACGCTGGCGTAATGGCAGCCGTCACGCTTATGTGTATCTGTTTCCATATATTGCACGGTCTTTCTATGGGAAGTCGCGGTGTTAACCTGCAAAAGCCCGATAAGCGGGTAATTCCCACATTAAAAACGGTCTATACACACTCTCTTAAGGGTTGTGTCTGTCGTTCTGTTGCTGCGAAACCTACTCAAGGAGCACCACGCCATGCATGCCATCAGTTTTATTCAGGATCTGGCAGTCATCATGCTGGTTGCAGGTGTGGTGACCATCCTCTTTCACCGGTTCAAGCAACCGGTCGTGCTGGGTTATATCGTGGCCGGTTTCATCATCGGCCCACACACGCCGCCTTTTGGCTTGATCCACGACGAGCAGACGATCAAAACCCTGGCCGAATTGGGGGTGATTTTTTTGATGTTCTGTCTGGGACTGGAATTTAGCCTGCGCAAACTGTTCAAGGTCGGGGCTACCGCTTTTATCGCAGCGTTTATGGAAATTACGCTGATGATCTGGATTGGCTACGAAATTGGCCGCTGGTTTGATTGGAACACCATGGACTCATTGTTCCTGGGTGCCATCTTGGCCATTTCCTCAACCACCATCATCGTCAAGGCGCTCAACGACCTGAAGATGAAAAACGAGCGCTTTGCCCAGCTGATCTTCGGCGTGTTGATCGTTGAAGATATTTTGGGCATCGGAATCATTGCGTTGCTGTCGAGCATTGCCGTGAGCGGCAGCGTCAGCCCGGAAGAAGTATTTTCGACCGTCGGTAAGCTGTCTTTATTTATGATCGTGGCGCTCGTCATCGGTATTTTGCTGGTGCCACGGGTGCTGGCGTATGTGGCTCGCTTTGAAAGTAATGAGATGCTGCTGATTACTGTGCTGGGCCTGTGTTTTGGCTTCTGCCTGTTAGTCGTCAAGCTGGAATACAGCATGGTACTGGGTGCCTTTTTAATTGGCGCGATCATGGCCGAGTCGCGCCAACTGCTTAAAATCGAGCGTTTGATCGAGCCTGTACGGGATCTTTTCAGCGCCATTTTTTTTGTCGCTATCGGGCTGATGCTCGACCCGGCCATTCTGTGGGAATACGCCTTGCCGATTGTGGTCATCACCTGTGCGGTGGTGCTGGGCAAAATGCTTTCTTGTGGGCTGGGCGCATTCATTGCGGGTAATGATGGGCGGACTTCGCTGCGGGTTGGTATGGGTCTTTCGCAGATTGGTGAGTTCTCTTTCATCATCGCAGCGCTAGGCATGACATTGCAGGTCACCAGCAGCTTTCTGTACCCCGTAGCCGTCGCTGTGTCGGTTTTAACGACGTTGATGACCCCGTATCTGATTCGTGCCGCAGACCCGCTCTCGCTCAAGCTGGCGCAAGTCATGCCCAATCGTGTTTCCCGGGTGTTTGCGCTGTATGGCGAATGGTTGCGCAGTATTCAGCCCCAAGGCGAGGGCGCATTGCTTGCGGCCATGATCCGCAAAATTCTGTTGCAGGTCGGGGTTAATTTGGCGTTGGTAATCTCGATTTTCTTTGCCGGTGGTTATTTCGCACCAAGAATTGCCGAGTACCTGCAGGGCTGGGTAATGAAATCGAGTTGGCAAAATGGATTGATCTGGGGCGCGGCATTGTTGTTGTCTCTGCCGTTCCTGATCGCCGCTTATCGCAAGCTCAAGGCGCTGTCGACGCTGCTCGCGGAGATGGGGGTTAAACCTGAAATGGCCGGGCGTCATACCCAGCGTGTGCGCCGGATCATTGCCGAAGTCATTCCGATTTTGTCGTTGCTGGTGATTTTCTTGCTGCTGTCAGCCTTGTCGGCGAGCATTTTGCCCACCAATGAGTTGCTGATCGTGATTGCGGTTGTGGCAGCGGGGGTTGCTGCGGTGCTGTGGCGTTGGTTTATCCGGGTTCATACGCGCATGCAGGTGGCGTTGCTGGAGACGCTTGATAACCATAAAGAGGGCGGCCATTGACGTTGCCCTGTGCTCTGTAGAGGCGACCTAGCTCACGGTCGTGTTGCGGGAGCTAGATCGCTTCTACAGCGTTTCACTGCACGCAGGTATCAGCTTTCCAGCCAGACATCCCGGGCCCAGTGCCAGACCGATTCCCATGTTTCTTCGGTCACCAGTTCTTCTTCGCCTGACCACAGCACCACGGTGCCGTCTTCTTCAACGCAGTAGTAGTCGTCACCGTCCTGACAAATCGGGATGAGTTCACGGGGCACGCCCAGGTCCCATGCAGTCGCTGCCACTTCAGGCAAATAGGTATGGGACTGTGGATCCGTCACGGTAACGGGTTCCAGGCTGCCATACACCACGTCGCTAACGGTCAACAAAAATTCTTTGAAGACAAATGGAATATCGATGAACAGTTGCTCTTCGATTTCTACCAGTTGGTCTTCGTCTGGCAGTTCCAGAGGAACCGGCACAGGCTCATTCTTTTCACGTAGTTCTTCGATGATCTCTTCCACGACCTCTATCCTCATACTCTATGGCGCGGTTTTATAAGACGCGCTTTATACAGTAGCTTGTTATAAGTGCAATCGTGAAATGCAAAGCCCCGGACAAGTCCGGGGCTTTGATTACAGCATGTAATAGACGCAGATCAGCCGTTTTGGCGGATACCGGCAACCAACCAAGGCTGGTTCTCGCCTTGCTGGCGCTCCATGTTCCAGCTCTCGCTGAACGCTTCGCCCTGATCAAAACGCGATGTTTTCGAAACTCCGCTGAAGGTCAGTGTGGCGATGGTTTTGTCAGCGCGATCATCCAGGCCGTCCAGTTGCACGGTCAGGTTGTCGATGTAGGTGGACTGGAAGCCGTCACCCAAATCAGCGCGCTCACGCTTGAGGAAATCGAGCATTTGCGGTGTAACAAACTCGGCGATTTTATCCATCTCGTTGGCATCCCAATGCTGCTGCAGGGACTGGAAATGGTTACGTGCAGCTTCCAGGAAGTTCTGTTCGTTGAACCAAGCCGGAGCGTTTATCACCGGGCGTGCTGCCGGGGCGGCTGAACCACCGCCGAAAATCGACGAAGTGGCAGGCTTGGCATCGAAAGTTTCGCGCTGCATCGAAGCAGGCCCAGCCGGAGCCATCATTTCAGTCTGTTGCTTACGGCGACGGGCGGCAATGAAGCGAAAGATCAGGAAGGCAATGACCGCCATGATCAAGATGTCTAAGAACTGCATGCCCTGGAAGCCGCCGCCCATAAACATGGAGGCGAGCAGGCCACCGGCAGCGAGGCCAGCCAGAGGGCCTAACCAGCGCGAAGCACCACCGGCTTTAGCGGCAGCGCCTGCAGCAGCAGGGGCTGCGGCGGGTGCGGCTTGACGAGTTTGGTGGCTAGGGGCCGAGCCAAAGCTTTTGCCACCGCCAAAGCGTTTGGCGTTAGCGTCGAGGCTCATCGTTAAACCGATGCACAACGCCATGGCGATGCTAAGAAAACGTTTCATAAAGGGAATTCCCATTTGTGGATGACACGCGCGTCATGTTGCACAGGTGAAGGGTGACTGGCTAGCGGTGAAGTGTTTCGGGCTTTTGCCTAAATGTGTGTAGGAAGCTTCCGATTCATTTGTAGTCCACATCTCTGGCCTCTCAGCCAAAGTCAGTGAAACTACAAAAGGTCTATCGTGTTAACCCCATTAGCACGGCACGACAGTGCAGAGGAATGTGGCGATCAACCCTTACTCAGGCAAGTATCGCTGTCAGCGCCGCGAAGGTAGCTGACAGGAGGGCTCATATTGCCCACCTTATCGTCAGCTCGCTGTCTGGCGGCTGTCAGACAGCTTCAAGTTTGGCGTAGCCCATCATCAGCCACTTGCTGCCTTCCGGGAAGTTGACCTGAACCCGTGCCTGAGCGCCTGCGCCCTCGAAATTGAGGATGACGCCTTCGCCGAAGACGGCGTGGCGGACCAGTTGACCCAGCTTGAATTCGGTTTCGGGAATATCCGAACCGCCAAACAAGGTGCTGGCGCTTTGCTTCTGACCGCCGCCGAAAGGACGGCTGACACTGTTGGACAGTCGAACTTCCTGAATCAACCCCTTTGGTATCTCGCGCACGAAACGTGAAACCTTGTTGTAGGTTTCACTGCCGTAGAGGCGACGGGTTTCAGCATAGGTCATCACCAGGTTTTGCATCGCCCGAGTGATGCCCACGTAGGCCAGACGACGTTCCTCTTCAAGGCGGCCAGGTTCTTCAAGACTCATCTTGTGCGGGAACAGACCCTCTTCCATGCCTACGAGGAATACATAGGGGAACTCCAGGCCTTTGGCGCTGTGCAGCGTCATCAGCTGGATGCCGTCTTCGTGTTCTTCTGCCTGAGTGTCGCCAGCCTCCAGTGATGCGTGGCCAAGAAAAGCGGCTAAAGGCGAGAGCTCTTCGTCTTCTTCGTTGTTCTCAAAGTTACGTGCGGCGCTGACCAGCTCCTCAAGGTTTTCTACTCGGGCCTGACCTTTTTCGCCTTTTTCGGCTTGATGGTAGGCAATCAGCCCACTTTGCTCGATTACCGTTTGAGTCATCAGGTGCAGCGGCATCTCCATGACTTTCGCTGCGAGGCTTTCGATCAGTTCAATAAAGCCCGCGATGGCGCCTGAAGCGCGACCAGGCAACGCTTTATTGGCGATGAGCTGGCGCATGGCTTCCCACATGGACACATCACTGTGACGTGCGTGTTCACGAATGGCTTCAACTGTTTTTTCGCCGATCCCGCGTGCTGGAACGTTAATGACCCGCTCCAATGCCGCATCGTTGCCACGGCCCTCCAGCAGTCGCATATAAGCCATGGCATTTTTGATTTCTGCGCGTTCGAAGAAGCGCTGGCCACCATAAATGCGGTATGGAATGCGTTCGCGCAGTAACGCTTCTTCAAGTACCCGTGATTGGGCGTTGGAGCGGTACAAAATAGCGATGTCTTTGTGAGCAAGACCCGTTTTCAGGGCGCTTTCGATGGTCTCGACCACGTAGCGCGCTTCATCATGCTCGTTGAAGGCTGCGTACAAATTTATAGCTTCGCCTTCGCCGCCGTCCGTCCACAGCTCTTTGCCCATGCGCCCGCTGTTATTGGCAATCAGAGCGTTAGCCGCTTTAAGGATGCCAGCGGTCGAACGGTAGTTTTGTTCCAGACGAATGGTCTCGGCGTCCGGGAAGTCAGTGGAGTACTGGTAAATATTTTCAATCTTGGCGCCACGCCAGCCGTAAATCGACTGATCGTCATCGCCCACCACCATCAAGCTGTCGCCACCTTGGGCCAGCAAACGAAGCCACGCGTACTGCACGGCGTTGGTGTCCTGGAACTCGTCCACCAGAATGTGCCGAAAGCGCTTCTGATAGTGCGCCAGCAGGCCGGGGTTATCGCGCCACAGATCAAGGGCGCGCAACAGCAGTTCAGAGAAATCGATCACCCCGGCGCGCTGGCACGCGACCTCATAGGCCTCGTAAATGCTTCGCATGGTCGCCAGAAATAAATCGCCACTGGCCTGAATATGTTGAGGACGCAGGCCCTCGTCTTTCTGGCCGTTGATAAACCACTGTGCCTGACGCACGGGCCAACGCTGTTCATCCAGGCCCAGTTCACGAATCACCCGTTTGACCAAGCGTTGTTGGTCATCGCTGTCGAGAATCTGGAAAGTCTGACTCAGCCCGGCTTCTTGCCAGTGAGCACGCAGCAGGCGGTGAGCCAGTCCGTGGAAGGTGCCGACCCACATACCGGCTGGATTGATACCCATGAGCTGTTCGATGCGATGGCGCATCTCGGCTGCAGCCTTGTTGGTGAAAGTCACCGACAACACGGAGTGCGGGGACGCGTTTTCGACCTGGATTAACCAGGCGATACGGTGCACCAGCACACGGGTTTTGCCGGAACCTGCGCCGGCCAGAACCAACTGACGCCCGACACTGGCCGTGACGGCCTGACGTTGGGCATCGTTGAGAGAATTTAACAAGAGAGAGAGATCATCGCGCATCGGAGCATTCTAGGGCGCGCAGCCAACCCCGGCAAACCCCAATGCCGTTCAGGCAAGTCTTATTTAGTTGTCTTCAAACCTGTTTGTATAGACAGGCGCATGGGTATGTGTAGACGCATTTGGATTGCTTTGATTTATTGGATCCATTCATAAGCGTTTTATCTCGTTTGGTCATGTGCATTGCTTGTGTATGCTCAGGGGTACTTTTGGTCACCCACATATAAGAATTTGCTGATGATTCAGGGTTTTAGCTCGCTGGGTATTTCTTTCGGCATCGGCGCTGGGTGTTTGTTTTCCCTGGGCGCTGTTCTTGTCTGGCAAGTCAAAAAACGCTACGTGGCAGGGAATGCACAACAACAAAAACTCTTGGAAGATCTGCGACTCGCCAACGCGCGCAGCGAGCAGTTGAACGCTGTGCTTGCGCGAGAAATAGAGCAGCGGCGTTTAGCGGCCACCGTGTTTGAAGCGGCCAGTGAAGGCATCGTTATTCTTGATCCTGCCTACACGATACTGGCAGTCAATCAGGCATTTAGCCGTATCAGCGGTTATTCGGTTGATGAGCTGGTGGGGCATCGGGTGGTTGAACTGGCGTGTGGTCGCGATGCCTTTCGGCATTCGCTTATCATTCAAGCCTCGCTTGATCAGCAAGACAGTTGGCAGGGGGAGTTAGTTGAGGCCCGTAAATGTGGCGAGCTTTACCCGCAATGGTTGCAACTCAAAGTGGTGCGCGATGCCAGCGATGTAATCAGCCACATTGTGGCTTTTATTAGTGATCTTTCGGCACGACGAATTTCTGAAGAGCGAGTGCGGCACCTCACACATTTTGATGAGCTAACGGGGTTGGCCAATCGCCTTTTGTTTAAAGAGCGCCTTGAAGAAGCCAATCAACGTTCGCGACAAGGCTCTCGTAGCCTCGCATTGCTGCATATCGACCTCGACCGTTTCAAACGGCTCAATGACAGCCTTGGGCATGAGCTGGCCGACCAGGTGCTGCAACATGTGGCTGAGCGCTTGAAAAAGGCCATGCCAGAGGCCGACACCATTGCGCGATTATCCGGTGATGAATTTGCTGTGTTATTTGACACCTATGGCAGCTTGACCAGTTTGGCGCGCGTCACTACTCGACTCTTGAGCAGGCTTGGCAGGCCACTGACGATCGACGGCCACGAGCTGGTGATCAGCGCATCAATTGGTATCAGCTTAATGTCTGACAGCGCTCGGGACAGTGCGATGTTGGTCAATCAGGCCAGTCAAGCCATGCAGCAAGCCAAACATATAGGCGGCGGTACTTTTCATTTTTTCAGTCATAGCTTGCAACACAGCACACTGGAACGATTTCAGCTGGAGAATCAGTTGCGCAAGGCGATTGTCGAAGGCCAGCTCAACGTGTTCTATCAGCCCAAGTTATGCCTGAAAACAGGTCGTTTGCATGCGGCTGAAGCGTTGGTGCGTTGGGATCACCCACAGCTGGGCAGCGTGCCCCCCAGCGACTTTATCGCGCTGGCCGAAGAGACGGGTCTGATCGCAGCGATTGGCGAGTTCGTACTTCGTGAAGCCTGTCGACAGGCGTGTGAATGGCAGCGTGCCGGGCTGGCGCCGATACGGGTGTCGGTGAACTTGTCGGGGCATCAGTTACGTCAAGGCAAGTTGGTCAGCCAAGTGCGACAAGTCCTCGAAGAAACCGGGTTGGCGCCGCACTGTCTTGAGCTTGAGTTAACCGAAAGCCAGCTGCTCGACAATGTCGAAAGCGTCATTGTGGCCTTTCAACAACTGCATGAGTTGGGGGTCAAGCTGGCAATTGATGATTTTGGCACCGGATATTCGTCGCTCAGCTATCTCAAGCGATTTGCTGTCGATTACGTGAAGATCGATAAAACCTTCATTCGCGGTGTTGGGCGTTGCAGCGAAGACGATGCAATTACCATTGCAATTATTGCTATGGCCCACAGTCTCGACCTGCAAGTGGTTGCTGAAGGGGTTGAAGACGAAACACAGCTCGCTTTTCTTGAAAATCAGCAGTGCGACGAGGTGCAAGGGTACTTGATCAGCCGACCGGTTAACGCCACGGCTTTTGGTGAGTTATTGCGCTGCGGTGTCGTTATTTTGTAGTGCTCAAAAGCTCGGTTCCACAGGGGGCGCAGGTTTTTAGATGACGTATTGGTTGGGCAAAAAGCGAATTCTTGTAGTATAACTACAAGATTGCTACATCCCCGGCGCCTGCCGCTTACAGACCGAGTCCAGACCTTTGAACCTGCTGCAACATATCGCCCAGTCACGCCACCTGTTACGTAAATCGGAACTCAAGGTTGCCGATCACGTGCTGCTTGATCCTGCGGCTGTAATGCACAGTTCCATGGCAGACCTTGCGCATAGCGTCGGAATCAGCGAACCCACTATCGTGCGTTTTTGCCGTGCGATAGGGTGTTCAGGGTTTCAGGATCTAAAACTCAAGCTTGCGCAAAGCTTGGCGGCGGGTGCCAGTTTTGGTCAATTTGCGATTCACGAAGACGATTCGGTGGCTGATTACAGCCTGAAAATTTTCGACACGACGTTGCACACGTTAATGGACGTGCGCGAGAAACTTGATCCAGTTGCATTGCAAAGGGCCGTGACGGCCATGTCGCAAGCGCAACGAGTTGAGTTTTATGGTTTTGGAGCCTCTGGTGCTGTAGCCGCAGATGCCCAGCACAAGTTCTTTCGCTTATTGCTGACGGCCGCTGCGTATTCTGACCCGCACATGCAAGCAATGTCCGCCGTGACGTTAAAGCCTACCGACGTGGCAATCTGTATTTCTCAGTCGGGGCGTTCCAAGGATTTGCTGATTACCGCCAATCTGGTGCGTGAAAGCGGCGCCACATTGATTACGTTATGTCCAAGCCAAACGCCATTGGCTGAACTGGCGACCATCAATCTGGCCATTGATGTGCATGAAGACACTGAAATTTACACCCCGTTGACCTCGCGTATTGCCCACCTGGTGGTGATTGATGTGCTGGCCATGGGCGTAGCCATGGCCCGCGGCCCGAGCTTGGTCAATCACCTCAAAAGCGTTAAACGCAGTCTTCGCAGTTTGCGCCTGTCGCCTAAATCGCTGAAAAGTCACGAAGATTAAAAGCCCCTCACCCTAACCCTCTCCCAGAGGGAGAGGGGACTGAATTGTGGCGCTACGCAAATATGTTTTTTGCTTTTAGTCCCCTCTCCCTCTGGGAGAGGGGTTCTGGATTTCGCTTTCATTCCCCTGTCATCTTTCCTTCGCAATGCCGTCACAAACAAAGCGCATCGTAAAGCTCCCGTACACGCCTTGGGAGACTCGAAATGGCTCAGCCTTACGAAGAACGCAACAGCGCCGTCAAAACCCGCCGTCAGCAAGAAGACCAGCGCCGCATGGCTTTTCGTCGCGCGATTGAAGACCGTACGGACCAGCGCCAGCTGCGTCTGGAGACAGAAGATTATTCTGGCCTCAATTATTGGCAGGCCCCGCCGGCAACTGCCCGTCGAAGCGCTCAACCAGCGCGCTGATTTGCTGGCGCTCACTGCGAATAAACCCCAGAAATGCATGTGCCACGGGTGACAGGCGTTTCGCTTTTGCCTGCACCACGCACCAGCTGCGATACAGCGGTAACTCCTCAACCGGCAATTCACGTAACAGGCCGGTTGCCAGTTCCAGGCTGACGGCGTGGCGGGTCAAAAGCGCCACGCCCAATCCGGCCACCGCACATTCGCGCTGGGATTCGTTGGAAGAAACTTCCAGCGTTTGACCGAAGTGCACGCGCTTCTCTTTGAAATACTCTTCACACGCCAAGCGCGTACCCGAACCTTGCTCACGCATCAGCAAGGTGTACGGCTCCAAATCCTGCAAACGCAGCGGTCCGCGTTTACACAGCGGATGATCCGCTGGCGCTACCGCGACAATCGGATTATTCAGAAACGGCAAAAACTCCAGGCCCATGTCTTGCGGCACCATCGACATAATCACCAAATCATCGCGATTATCTGAAAGCCGACGAACGGCTTGTGCCCGGTTAACCACCGTGAGCTGCAAATTAACCTCGGGATGCTGGCGCTTAAACGCTGCAAATAAATGCGGCACAAAATATTTTGCACTCGATTCGATGGCTAATTTCAACTGGCCCTGCAATGAACCCAGCATGTCCGATAACTGCATATCGAGGTTTTCAAGTCGCCCGAAGATGTCGCGACTGGCTAACTGAAGCGCTTCAGCGGCCTCGGTCATGTACAGCTTCTTGCCTACGTAATCGAATAATGGCTGGCCAATCAGCTCTTCCAACTGACGAATTTGTAGACTTACGGCGGGTTGCGTCAGCGACATTTCCTCTGCGGCTCGGCTATAAGAGCGCAAATCACACACTTCGTTGAACACCTGTAATTGACGAAATGTTATACGCATCAATGACTTACGCATTTTGATTAAATTTCCCGAAGCGATGAGTATTCTGACTATAAGTCGTTACTTATGCATGACCCAAGAATTATTGATTTTTGTTTATTGTTGGGTGGGTCTAGTGTGGCGACACAACGGTTCAGACACATTTGGACACGTGCCGACCTGGTCTAGCAGGTCGTTTGTTCCATGGGCTTTAGGGAAAATCCAAGTGATAAAAAAGATCCTGATCGCCAACCGCGGAGAAATTGCTGTCCGTATCGTGCGTGCTTGCGCCGAGATGGGCATTCGTTCCGTAGCGGTCTACTCCGAAGCAGACCGCCATGCTTTGCACGTAAAACGTGCCGACGAAGCGCATAGCATTGGCGAAGATCCACTGGCGGGTTATCTGAACCCGCGCAAGCTGGTGAATCTGGCGGTTGAAACAGGCTGTGATGCGTTGCATCCGGGCTATGGTTTCCTGTCGGAAAACGCTGAGCTGGCCGATATTTGCGCTGAGCGCGGCATCAAGTTCATCGGCCCGGCCGCAGAAGTTATCCGCCGTATGGGTGACAAGACTGAAGCTCGTCGCAGCATGATCAAGGCCGGTGTGCCGGTTACGCCGGGTACAGAAGGCAACGTTGCCGATATCCATGAGGCCCTGCTGGAAGGTGAGCGCATTGGCTACCCGGTCATGCTTAAAGCCACATCAGGCGGTGGCGGTCGCGGAATTCGTCGCTGCAACAGTCGCGAAGAGTTGGAACAAGCCTTTCCTCGCGTGATTTCTGAAGCGACCAAAGCATTTGGTTCAGCTGAAGTCTTTCTCGAAAAGTGCATCGTTAACCCCAAGCACATCGAAGCGCAAATCCTTGGTGACAGCTTCGGCAACGTAGTGCATCTGTTCGAGCGCGACTGCTCGATCCAGCGCCGCAACCAGAAGCTCATCGAAATTGCCCCAAGCCCTCAACTGACTCCGGAACAGCGCGCCTATATCGGTGACCTGTCAGTGCGTGCAGCCAAGGCTGTGGGCTACGAAAACGCCGGTACTGTGGAGTTCCTGCTCGCCGAGGGCGAGGTGTACTTCATGGAGATGAACACCCGGGTGCAGGTGGAACACACCATCACCGAAGAAATCACTGGCATCGACATTGTTCGTGAACAGATTCGCATCGCCTCCGGCCTGCCGTTGTCTATCAAGCAAGAAGACATTCAGCATCGTGGCTTTGCCCTGCAATTTCGGATCAATGCCGAAGACCCGAAAAACAACTTCCTGCCCAGCTTTGGCAAGATCACCCGTTACTACGCGCCCGGCGGGCCTGGCGTGCGTACCGACACGGCGATCTATACCGGCTACACCATTCCACCGTATTACGACTCCATGTGTCTGAAACTGGTGGTGTGGGCGCTGACGTGGGAAGAAGCGATGGACCGTGGTTTGCGCGCCCTCGATGACATGCGTCTGCAAGGGGTTAAAACCACCGCCGCGTACTACCAGGAAATCCTGCGTAACCCGGAGTTTCGTAGTGGCCAGTTCAACACCAGCTTCGTAGAAAGCCACCCGGAACTGACCAACTACTCGATCAAGCGCAAACCCGAAGAGCTGGCCCTGGCCATCGCTGCTGCCATTGCCGCCCACGCAGGCCTGTAAGGAATAAAACAATGTCTAAAAAGATTTTCGTTACCGACACCATTCTGCGTGACGCTCACCAGTCGCTGCTGGCCACTCGCATGCGCACTGAAGACATGTTGCCTATCTGCGACAAGCTCGACAAAGTCGGCTACTGGTCGCTGGAAGTGTGGGGCGGCGCGACCTTTGATGCTTGTGTACGCTTTCTGAAAGAAGACCCGTGGGAGCGTCTGCGCCAACTGCGTGCGGCATTGCCTAACACCCGCCTGCAAATGCTGCTGCGCGGTCAGAACCTGCTGGGCTATCGCCATTACAGCGACGACGTCGTTAAAGCGTTCGTCGCCAAAGCGGCCGTCAACGGCATCGACGTATTCCGCATCTTCGATGCAATGAATGACGTGCGTAACTTGCGTGTGGCCATCGAGGCTGTAAAAGCTGCTGGCAAGCACGCTCAGGGCACCATCGCCTACACCACCAGCCCGGTGCACACCGTGGATGCGTTTGTGGCTCAGGCCAAGCAAATGGAAGCCATGGGTTGCGATTCGATCGCGATCAAAGACATGGCTGGCCTGCTGACACCGTTTGCCACGGGCGACCTGGTTAAAGCCCTGAAAGCAGAAATCAGCCTGCCGATCTTTATCCACTCCCACGACACGGCCGGTCTGGCGAGCATGTGCCAGCTCAAGGCTATTGAGAACGGCGCTGATCATATCGACACCGCGATCTCCAGCTTCGCGTGGGGTACCAGCCATCCGGGCACCGAGTCCATGGTGGCGGCGCTTAAAGGCAGCGAATACGACACTGGCATTGATCTGGCGCTGTTGCAGGAAATTGGCCTGTACTTCTATGCCGTGCGTAAGAAATACCACCAGTTCGAAAGCGAATTCACCGCCGTCGACACCCGCGTACAAGTGAATCAGGTACCGGGCGGGATGATCTCTAACCTCGCCAACCAGCTAAAAGAGCAGGGCGCCCTGAACCGCATGAGCGAAGTGCTGGCTGAAATCCCGCGTGTGCGAGAAGACCTGGGCTTCCCACCGCTGGTGACACCGACTTCGCAAATCGTCGGTACACAGGCGTTCTTCAACGTGCTGGCGGGTGAGCGCTACAAAACCATCACCAACGAAGTGAAGCTGTACCTGCAAGGCGGCTACGGCAAAGCGCCGGGTGTGGTCAACGAACAGCTGCGTCGTCAGGCCATTGGTAACGAAGAGCTCATCGACGTCCGCCCGGCAGACCTGCTCAAGCCTGAAATGGTCAAACTGCGCGGCGAAATCGGAGCGCTGGCACAGTCCGAAGAAGATGTGCTGACCTACGCCATGTTCCCGGACATTGGCCGTAAATTCCTCGAAGAGCGTGCGGCCGGCACCTTGTCGCCTGAAGTGCTGCTGCCGATTCCAGAAGCGGGCGGCGTGAGCAAGGCGGGCGGTGAAGGCGTACCGACCGAATTCGTCATCGACGTACACGGCGAAAGCTACCGGGTCGACATCACAGGTGTTGGCGTCAAGGCAGAAGGCAAGCGTCACTTCTACCTGTCGATCGACGGCATGCCGGAAGAAGTGGTGTTCGAGCCGCTCAACGAATTCGTTGGCGGCACCTCAAGCAAGCGCAAGCAGGCCAGCGAGCCGGGCCACGTCAGCACGGCTATGCCAGGCAACATCGTCGATGTGCTGGTCAATGTGGGCGACACGGTGAAAGCTGGCCAATCGGTGCTGATTACCGAAGCCATGAAGATGGAGACCGAAGTGCAGGCCGCCATTGCCGGCAAAATCATCACCATCCATGTCATCAAAGGCGATCGCGTCAACCCGGGAGAAATTCTGATCGAAATCGAAGCCTGATACTGCCTTTGATACAAACGCTTTAAACCTCGGGGGAGCATGTGCTCCCCTTTTTTTTGCGTGAAATTTTTCATTTCAACAAAGATGTTGGTGCTTTGATCAAAATTTATACAGTGACTGCCCTGCATTCTTCCAGAGACTTTATTTGGCCGATTTCGGGTTGGTTATCCAGTGCCAGCCATTTTTCAAAGCCTGTCGCTATAGATGGCCATTCCGTACTAATAATGCTGTACCACGTAGTATCTCTATTCTTGCCTTTGACGACCATATGCTGGCGAAATACGCCTTCGTATGTGTACCCTAATCGTACTGCGGTACGTTTGGAGCGAGCGTTGTCGTTATTGCATTTCCACTCCAGGCGGCGATTGCCCAACGCGAAGGCTTCTTTGGCCAGCAAGTAAACCGCTTCGGTACTTTTAGGCGAACGCTGCATCGGAGCGCTGAAAGTGACGTGGCCGATTTCTATGCGTCTGTGATCAGGCACGATGCACATCAAGCTGATGGTGCCTTGAGCCTGTCCGTTCTTCATGTCGATAACGGTATAAAAGTGCGGATCGCGACTGGCCGCGTTATTTTGCAGCCAAGCGTCAAATGCCTCACGTACAGGGAACGGCCCGTAGGGCAAGTAATCCCATAGCGCGGGATCACTGTCTGGCCCTTGGAAGGCTAGCCATAATTCATCGCCGTGACGGGCCGGGTCGAGCTTTTCCAGACGAATGTATCGTCCTTCAATTGTTCGGTTGTCCGGGGTTTTGGCCGGTTGCCAGTGTTGTAGATCTTCAGGCATTGCGCGCTCCTTTTTTATGACAAGGCTTTGCGAAACTGGATGAACCCGGGCCGCTCGGCAATCCGCTCATAAAGGGCAATTGCGGTGGCGTTGGTTTCATGGGTCAACCAATGGACTTTGGCGCACTCTGCCGCGCGGGCAGTGGTGTAAACATGTTCGATCAATTGACGGCCCACACCGGTGCCGCGCATGTCCGGGCTGACGAACAGATCTTGCAGGTAGCACGAGTTGCCAATACTCCAGTTGGAGCGGTGATAAATGAAATGGACCATGCCTACAGCCTTTTCACCCTGCCAGGCGAGGGCAAGATGGGTGGGTTCGGCAGGGTCGAGAAGTCGTTTCCACGTGGAGTCACTGACTTGGGCAGGCAGTTCGGTTTTGTAAAAACCTAAATAGGCCTGCCAAAGGGGCATCCATGCATCGTGATCGGCAGCGCTGGCAGGTTTTATTTGAATGGACTGTGTCATGGGGGCTATTCCTTAGCGATTAATCGAGCAAGTGCGTGGTCTTGCGGGTTGCTGTTGGCCAGCAGTCCATTGCGTACGCCTGCCTGATCGGCAGCGCTGCGGTTTTGGCTGAGTTTGCGTTTGCCAATGAGGCGCGTGATGGGCAAGCGGAAACCGACGATGGCCTTGAGCATGCTGTCGATGTAGTCCGCAGGCGCATCGTTCACCGTCCAGGGGTTTGGTCGGCTGGCTTCGTGGCGATTGCTGAGTTGGCTGACCAGCTCAAGCAATTGAGGGGCATCCTCAAATACTTCGGGCTGCGCGTAGGCGTGTACCGCCACATAGTTCCAGGTTGGCACCGCTTTGCCGTGTTCGGCTTTGCTGGGATAGAACGATGGGCTGATATAGGCTTGCTCTCCCGCAAAAATAACCAGTGCTTGCGCCCCTTCAGCCAACTCCTGACATTGCGGATTGGCGCGGGCCAGGTGTCCGTAAAGCGTTCCGTATTGACCTTCCTCTGCTTTGAGCAGCAAGGGCACATGGCTGGCCATCAAACCTTGGGGACCTTGAGTGATGAGCACCGGGAGGGCGGTGGCCTGCATCTGCTCGTGCAGCGTCAGGGTGTCGTTTTCTGCGAAAGCGCGAGGTACGTACATGGAAATTTCCCTTGGCGAATGACTGCATCCTAGGCAGGCTAATGGTTCGTTGTAAGAGCCACTAATGACCATTTTCATAGGTCCAATGTATGCCTGACTCTGCGTTGTCCATCGCTTTCAATCCCGCCGGTATTGAGCTTGATCCGAAAAAAGGGTTAAGCCGTCAGCTTTATCAGGCATTGCGCTTGCGTGTGCTGGATGGTCGTTTAAGCAGTGGCTCGCGATTGCCCGCCACTCGTGACTTGGCCGTGGCGCTGGGTATTTCGCGTAACAGCGTCGTGCGCGCCTACGATCAGCTCTATGCCGAAGGCTTTATCGAGGGGCGAATTGGAAATGGCACTTATGTGGCGCATCTGCCAGAAAAAACAGTGCCAGCTAAAAAGTTGACCACCAACTTGTCCACAGGCTTTTCAACAGGCTTATCCCCAGCCTTATCCACAAAATTGGTAGATTTACCTGTAATTACATCCAGTAAAGTTATCCACAGCACGGCCTTGAGCAGGGTCTCTAAACATGCTTTGGATTTACCGCCTAGCGGGGTTCCTCGTGCTTTTCGAGTGGGTGTGCCTGCCTTCGACTTATTTCCATTCCCGGTCTGGAGCAAGCTGCAAGCGGCATTTTGGCGCAAGCCCGATCTGGAACAGCTGTGCTACGGCAACCCGGCAGGAGATCAGCGTCTGCGTGAGCTGATTGCGGCTTATTTGCGAACTTCGCGGGGTCTTGCCTATTCCGCTGAGCAAATTTTGATCACAAGCGGTGCACAGCAGGGAATTAGCCTTTGTGCACAGCTGCTGGTTGAGCCAGGTGAGGGGGTTGCGGTTGAGAATCCAGGCTATCGCGCAGCCGCTCATGCCTTTTCGATTGCGGGAGCTCATGTACAGGGTGTTGAGGTGGACGAGCAAGGCATGAAGTGCGCTGCGTTGGCGCATTTGAATAATTGCCGGCTGGCGTATGTCACCCCGTCACATCAATACCCCACCGGTGTCACCATGAGCCTGGCGCGGCGCCTTGAGCTGCTGGAGTGGGCAGAGCGAAATCAGGGCTGGATCATTGAGGACGATTACGACGGTGAATACCGGTATAGCGGTGCGCCACTGGCCCCCTTGGCGGCGCTGGATCGTCAGGGGCGTGTCATTTATGTCGGTACGTTCGGCAAGATTGCATTTCCCGCATTGCGCCTTGGCTATTTGGTGTTGCCTGAAGGGTTGGTCGAGTCTTTTGCTCGTCGACGCTCTCTGGATATGCGCCATTCGGAGGTCAGTACCCAAGTGGTCATGGCCGAGTTCATGGCCGCAGGGCACTTTCAGCGGCATATCCGACGCATGCGCCGGGCGGCGCTGAGTCGGCGCAACACGTTACTGGCGCATTGGCCTCAGGGCCTTGAGGGCGTCGGGCCGATGCCAAGCGTTGTCGCCGGGCTGCATGTGGCCGTGCCTGTTGTCAGCCACGAACGTGAGCAGGTATTGCTGGCGCGGGCCAAAGAGGCCAATGTGGAAATAGTCGGACTGAGTCGGTATTGGCTGGAGGATACCGTTAAGCCTGTGGATAACCGCGCAGGCTTGGTATTGGGATTTGCAGCAGTACCGGAAGCTGAGATCAAGGCGGCGCTGGATCTATTGGGCAGGGTGTGGCGCTGAAACCCTCGTCCTTAACCGCTGGGCGAGGGTGCTGTTTCAAACGTCAATACGCCCTTCAAAACCTTCCAGCACATTGACCGCATTGACGCCGATTTCCTCAACGGCGTAGCCCCCTTCCATCACAAAGAGCGTGGGTTTACCCAAACGCGCAATGCGCTCACCCATGCGCAGATAATCCGGGCTATCGAGTTTGAACTGGGAAATCGGATCGTTTTTGAACGTGTCCACACCGAGCGAAACCACAATCACATCCGCGTCGTAGCGTTCTATTTCGATGCAGGCCAATTCCAGCGCCTCACTCCAGCGCTCCCAAGCGGAGCCTGCGGCCAAGGGATAGTTGAAGTTAAACCCTTCACCAGCCCCTTCACCGCGTTCATCCTCGTACCCTAAAAAGAAGGGGAACTCGGCCTCGGGGTGGCCGTGAATCGAGGTGAACAATACGTCGTCTCGCGTATAGAAAATCGACTGTGTGCCATTACCGTGGTGATAGTCCACGTCGAGGATTGCAACCTTGCGGCGGCCTTGATCGATGAATGCTTGAGCTGCAATCGCCGCGTTGTTGAGGTAGCAGTAACCGCCCATCAAATCGCTGGCAGCGTGATGACCCGGCGGGCGGCATAGCGCAAAAGCGCTGTGCGCGCCGTTTTGAATCGCCGCTTGAGCCGTAAGGGCAACTTGTGCAGCGCTGTAGGCTGCTTGCCACGTGCCGGCGGTAATCGGTGCGCCGCCGTCAAAACTGTAATAACCCAGTTGGCCGTGCAGACTGGTGGGCAATACGGCGCGAAGTGTACGGGCTGGCCACGTGTAAGGCAGCAAGTCGCCGTCGCGACCATGCTCGGTCCAGCGATCCCACGCGCCTTCGAAAAAGGCCAGATACGCTGCATCGTGTACGCGCAGAATCGGCCCGCGACCAAAGTCTTTTGGGGCCTGCACAGCCCCCAGTTTGCGTGTGTGCACTCGCTGCAAAATATGATCTGCGCGCGACGGCATTTCAAAGCAAGGCAGCAGTTGTCCGTCCATCAACTCGCAGCGGCCATGATGCAGATGGTGATCGTCGGAATAGATTGTCAGCATTTTTGTTGTTCTCCCGGGTGTAATCAATCACCTTCAGTGTTGCGGCATCGGGTGTTTCAGAGAACGACAGGAATGGCCAAAAAGGGACCTATACGGCCGAAATCTGTGACCGGAATTCGCCCCGTTCTGGACGTGGGCGCACTGTTCAAGCGCGAAACTGGCTAGGGGCTACGCCGCTCCAGCGGATAAAAGCATGGCGAAAACTGGCGGTCTCGCTAAAGCCCAGCGTCTCTGCAATTCGATAAATGGGCCATTCAGTTTCATGCAATAACATTTTGGCGCGCTCAAAACGCAGCTCGTCGAGCAGGTTTTGGTAGCTGCACCCGGCGTCATGCAAATGCCGGCGCAAGGTGCGCGGTGAGCTGTTCATTTGTTCCGCCAGCCCTTCAAGCCCCGGCGCTGCATGGAGCTGGACGGCGAGCAGTTTACGAATCCTCGCCAACCAGGTTTGCCGCCCTGTGAACTCCAGATTTTGCTTGCGGCAACGTTCAGCCATCGCTTGATGGGTGATCGGATCGGCGAGCGGCAGAGGGTAATCGAGCCAGTGCCGGGCAAAAGCGAAAGCATTGTCCGGGGCGTTAAAGGTACGCGGGCAGTCGAACGTGCTGGCATAGCGCTCGTGATAATCAGGTCGGCTGTGGGTAAAACGCGCTGCCATCAGCGCAACTGGCTGACCGATCAAGTCCTCGCAGATGACCTTCAAAGAGGCCAGGCACAATTCGGTATTGAATATGGCCAGTGAGGGGCTCGCTGTGTAGTGATCAGCGCAGAACCACACCTCATCCCCTTCGACCTTCAGGCTTAACTGGAAAAGTGTTCCCAGCAGCGCCGGGTAGCGAAGGGCCAGTTGTAAAGCGTCACCTAAGGTTGCACTGGTGAGCAGGGCATAGCCCAGCATGCCGTAGGACGACACGTGCATGCGTTGGCCGAGTTCCAGGCCGATTTCGCGGCGCAGAGCGACGGCGTTGGCGCATACCTGCATTTCTTGTGTGGTTGTAATGCGCGTGTCTGAGCGGCTCAAGTCAGCGGTTCGTATACCGCTACCTGCCAGCAATGTATCGCAGGGCAAGCCTTGCGCCTTGAAGGTGCTGAGCACCAGTGAGACCGCATTGAGGGTGGTGAGGTGGGAATGCAGCATGTTCGCTTCCTGCCTGAGGGTGCAGGAAGCGAGCAAGTTGTGTGCCGTTGCTGAGCCTTGACTTACGCCAGCTCCCCACACACATCCAGTTCCACCAACTGACGCACTTCAGCCAGCGGCAAATCAGCACCCAGCAACGCATGCAGCTTGCCGAACGCCGCTTCGCGGGTCATGCCGCCACCCGACAGAACGCCGGCCGCACGCAAACGGCTGCCAGCTTCGTACACATCGAGTTCCACACCGCCTTCGTGGCATTGAGTGATTGCGACCACCACGATGCCGTTTTCTTGCGCGCGTTGCAGGCTGGCCAGAAAATCCGGGTTATCACTAGGACCCGTGCCGCTGCCGAAGCATTCCAGCACCAGCGCCTCTATCCCGCTGTTGAGCAACGCATCGAGCTGTGCGGCGCCAATGCCGGGTACAAGCGGTAAGACGCCCACACTGGCTTCGTGCTTGGGCTGGCGGTACATCAACTCGCCCGGTAACGCATCTGCTTTCGTTGCGCCGCCGTTACGCTTGAGCGCCACAAAAGGGTTGCGCCCAAAGCTGCGCACTTTGGCACAGCGAGTCGGCGCCAGCAGAGCGCCGTGGAAGTAAAGCTGAACGCCATTGGGTTGCCCTTGGGCCAGCGCGCTCAAAGCGCCACTAACGTTTTCCCAGGCATCGCTGTCGGGTACACCTGCTGGCAGCATGGAACCTGTGAACAGCACTGGCGCAGGCAAGCCCACGAGCTGAAAGCACATAGCCGCAGCGCTGTAGGCCAGTGTATCGGTGCCATGCAGGACTAATACTGAGTCGCAGCCATCCTGATCAATCGCGTCGATAATTGCCTGGCGCAGACGCAGCCAATAGGCGGGTGTCATGTTGGCGCTGTCGATCAGCGGGTCCATCTCGCGAAACCGCCATTGCGGTAGGTGCAAGTGGGGTTGGCTGGCGAGGTATTCAGCCATGCGCACTTCGAAGCCGGAAGCGGGAGCCAAACCGTTAGCACTGGCTTGCATGCCAATTGTTCCGCCGGTGTAGAGCACCATCACATGTTGGGCGGTGGGATATTGGGCTGGCGTCATTAACAGAGTCTCCATAAGCAAAAACGCGGCGATTCTGTGAGGAATCGCCGCGTAAGTGTCAGCGTTTTATTTCTTCGGCCTTGGCGGCCGGAAGGGGCGGCCAAGCCTTCAAATCCAGATCCAGATCCGGGAATTTACTGGAATCGAACACTGGTGTCTTTATGCCAGCGCGTCGCTGGTCGTCGTAGTCCTTAAGCACGCGCATGCAAATCTTGAACAGCATGGCCAGGGCGACAAGGTTGACGAAGGCCAGCATGGTCATTGCGATATCAGCGAAGGCGAAGACGGTTTGCAAGTTCTCAATCGAACCCCAAAAAATCAGCACCAATACCAGCGCACGGTAACCCATCAGTGCCTTGCGGCTTTCACCGACCAGGAAGCGCAGGTTGTTTTCGCCCAAGTAGTAGTTGTAGAGCATCGACGTGAACACAAACAACGCCAGTGCCACGCTGATAAACACACGGCCCCATTCGCCCACTACAGCTGCCAGTGAGTTCTGGGTCAGAGCAATGCCGTCGCCTTCGAAGCCCGGCGTGTAAAAGCCAGACAGAAGAATCAGCAGTGCGGTGCAGGTGCAGATCACGAAGGTGTCGAGGAATACGCTGAACGCCTGAACCACACCTTGTGCAATCGGGTGCTCAACATCCGCCACGGCCGCGACGTTCGGGGCGCTGCCCAGACCGGCTTCGTTGGCGAACACGCCGCGTTTCACGCCCATCACAATCGCGCTGCCGATCAGGCCACCAAATACAGGGTCGAGGCCGAAGGCGCTTTTGACGATATGGCCCAGCATGGCAGGTACGTGATCGAATTGCAGCACGATGACGTACAGGGTCACAGCGATGTAAGCCAAGGTTTTAACCGGTACCAGCAAGTCGGCTACCGAGGCAATACGTTTGATACCGCCGATAAACACCAGACCCAGCAGGATGGCGATGGCCAGGCCCGAGTAGTTCACTTTGAAGCCGAAGGCGTCTTGCAGCGAATGCGTCACGGCGTGGGCTTGCAGGCCCATAAAAGCAAAGCCGAAGGTGATCAGCAGCAAGACCGCCATCAGTTTGCCCATCCAGACTTTGCCCAAACCATACTTCATATAAAAGGACGGGCCGCCGCGCAGTTGGCCTTCAGCGTCGCGGCGCTTGTACAACTGGCCCAGCGAACATTCGATCAAGCTGCTGGACATGCCGACCAGTGCGGTCACCCACATCCAGAACACAGCGCCGGGGCCACCCAGCGTTACGGCAATGCCGACGCCGGCAATGTTGCCTGCACCGACACGGCCCGCCAGGCTCAGCATCAAGGCCTGAAACGAACTGAGTTCGCCAGCGCTGCTGCGCAGGCTGTCTTTGAAAACCGAAAACATGTGCAGGAAGTAACGGAACTGTACGAAACGCGAGCGGATCGTGAAGTAGCCACCGAGTCCGACCATGAGCACGATCAGCACTTTCCCTGAGAGGAAGTCATTGATGACTTCAAGCATGGATTATTCCTCGCTGTTTTTATCTGATGGCAAAACGGCCGGATCACGATCACGCATTACGCCCGTCAAGACAGGGCATAAAACTAGGCGATCAAGTGGATACTGGCCATCTTGCTGCTTGGTTTACGATGCTGTTTCCGTGCTGTTGTTGGCCGCTGGTGCTGGGGCCGGGCACAGGAAGAGGGGCGGCACTATACCTAGGAGTGTAGGAATCGTCTCCATAAGTGACGGTTTTTTCATCTGCGAGTCGTCAGAAATGCCCTCAACTTAACGTCTTAGCTCGTTGATCGGGGGGGCATCAAGGTCAAATCGCGGGCAAAAAAAAGGGCCTGCAGACGTGTCTGCAAGCCCTCAAAAGGTGAGAGGTGTCTAGTCCCTCGACCTGGTGAGCGTAAAGCGTGTTACAGCATCAGGCCTTTAGAGGCACCAGACGCGGAGCAATCATGTTTTCCGGGCGCAGGATGTCGTCGAGCATGGCGTCGTCGAGCAAACCTTCTTCGCGCACCAGTTCCAGCACCCCACGACCGCTTTCAAGGGCGATACGGGCAATGCGGGTGGCATTTTCGTAGCCGATGTACGGGTTCAGCGCAGTTACTAGACCAATCGAGTGTTCAACCAGTTCACGGCAACGTGCTTCGTTGGCGGTGATGCCGACGATGCAGTGCTCGCGCAACATGTCCATTGCGCGTTGCAGCAGACGGATCGAGTCGAAGATTTTGAAAGCGATCAGCGGCTCCATCACGTTCAGTTGCAGTTGACCGCCTTCGGCTGCGATGGTCAGGGCCAAGTCGTTACCGATAATCTGGAACGCCACTTGGTTAACGGCTTCCGGGATTACTGGGTTGACCTTGCCGGGCATGATCGAGCTGCCAGGCTGACGCGCTGGCAGGTTGATTTCGTTGATGCCAGTGCGTGGGCCGCTGGATAGCAGGCGCAGGTCGTTGCAGATCTTCGACAGTTTGACCGCAGTACGCTTGAGCATGCCGGAGAACAGGACGAAGGCGCCCATGTCCGAGGTGGCTTCGATCAAGTCAGCGGCTGGAACCAGCGGGTGGCCGCTGATGGTTGCCAGACGAGTCACGGCCAAGTGTTGGTAGCGCGGGTCGGCGTTGATGCCGGTACCGATTGCCGTACCGCCCAGGTTCACTTCTGTCAGCAGCTCGGGAGCCAGTGTTTTCAGGCGAGCCAAGTCTTCGCCCAACGTGGTGGCGAAGGCGCGGAACTCTTGACCCAATGTCATGGGTACAGCGTCTTGCAACTGAGTACGGCCCATTTTCAGCACGTGGCTGAACTCAACACCTTTAGCGGCGAAGGCTTGAATCAGGCTGTCCAGGCTGGCCAACAGAGCGTCATGACCCAACAACAGGCCCAGACGGATAGCCGTTGGATAGGCGTCGTTGGTGGACTGAGCCATGTTGACGTCGTTGTTCGGGTGCAGGTATTGGTACTCGCCCTTCTGATGGCCCATGGCCTCCAGCGCGATGTTGGCGATGACTTCATTGGCATTCATGTTGGTTGAAGTGCCGGCGCCGCCTTGAATCATGTCCACCACGAACTCATCGTGGAAATCGCCTCGAATCAGGCGGGCACAGGCTTCGCTGATGGCAGCGTGCTTGGCATCGCTCAGGTGACCCAACTCACGGTTGGCGTCAGCGGCGGCCTGTTTGACCATGGCCAGGCCCACAACCAGCTTAGGGTAGTGCGAAATCGGGACGCCGGAGAGACGGAAGTTATTCACGGCTCGCAGGGTCTGGATGCCGTAATACGCTTGAGCGGGTACTTCGAGTACGCCAAGCAGGTCTTTTTCGGTACGGAAAGATGCAGCGGAGGACATGATAGAAATCATCTCGATAAGGACCCGGTCAAGGCCGGAACGCTGCGAATCCTAGGCTTGCAGACTTTTTAGGGCCAATGCCTTTAAACACTATCCTATGCATAAACGGCATAATGCAGACGTGACGCGAAGGCTGCGTCGAACGTGTGACCCAATTTGGTGCGTGTCCGGGAGGACTCAATGAATCTGGAAAGTAAATGGTTGGAGGACTTCAGCGCCCTGGCCGCCACCCGTAGTTTTTCGCAGGCGGCAGAGCGTCGTTTCGTGACACAGCCAGCGTTCAGCCGACGCATACGCAGCCTTGAAGCGGCGCTGGGGCTGACCTTGGTGAATCGTTCCCGCACCCCGGTGGAGTTGACTGCGGCCGGTCAGCTGTTTTTGGTCACGGCGCGCACGGTGGTCGAACAGCTGGGCGAAGTGCTGCGCCACCTGCATCACCTCGAAGGTGGTCAGGGCGAAGTGATACAAGTGGCCGCTGCGCACTCCTTGGCTTTGGGATTTTTCCCACGCTGGATTGCCCAGTTGCGCAATGACGGGTTGAACATCGCGACGCGTCTGGTTGCGACTAACGTCGGAGACGCCGTTCATGCCCTGCGTGAAGGAGGCTGCGATTTGATGCTGGCTTTCTACGACCCGGATGCGGCGTTGCAGATGGACCCGGAAATATTTCCGTCGTTGCACTTGGGCAATACTGAAATGTTGCCCATTTGTGCGGCAGACGCAGACGGCAAGCCTTTGTTTGATTTGGAAGGGGATGTGAGCGTGCCGTTGTTGGCCTACAGCGCGGGCGCCTTTTTAGGCCGTTCGGTGAATTTGTTGCTGCGCCAGCGTAGCCTTCGCTTCACCACTATTTACGAGACGGCGATGGCCGACAGTCTCAAAAGTATGGCGCTCGAAGGATTGGGCATTGCCTGGGTGCCGCATTTAAGTGTGCGTGCTGAGCTGGCACGAGGTGAGCTGGTGGTCTGCGGCGGGCCGCAATGGCATGTGCCGCTGGAGATTCGCTTGTACCGCTGTGCCTTGGTGCGCAAGGCGAACGTGAGATTGTTATGGCGCAAGTTGGAAGGCGGGACCTCATCTACCCATTGAATGAAGGCCGAACATGATGGTCTTCACTCAATGGTTGGTAGCTAGCCGATGTCAGGCTAATGGGTTGGCATAGTTGCGCATCTGATTTAAGGCGCATCGCTCAGGAACGCTTTGATATGTTCTCTGTTTCTCGGCGTATAGCGGTAACAATTGCCTCGGGCATTGGATATTTGGGGATACATGTACGTCTCACATTCACCTCCCCAAGCATTCCAGCCCAACTCGGCATCTTCATGGGTTGCTTTAAAACTATGACCAACCTCATGGGCGATCACTTGATAGGATTGTGTGCAGGCAATAACGGCGGGTTTGCCTGGATAGGCGCACCCCAGAACGGTCTCGTTGATCGGATCTTTGGTGACTAAAATATAGCGTTCGGTTTTGCCCCACTCCAAGCCCTTGTCATTTTTGTAGCCTATAGCTGCGATTTCCCAATTCCGTAAAATTTCATCTACGTTATGGCCTTTGTATTGCAGGTCTGTCACGCCCCGTACATGGCGCACTTCATTGAAGACGAAGGGTCGCTTGGAAATGGAGGCAATTTCAGCGGTGAACTCTTTGAAATAGCCTCGGCCCAGCGTGTTGGCGATGCTGCCGGGGACATCATCGTGAACAAAGATATAAAGCGTAATCGGTTTCATATGAATCATCCTTAGTTATGGCTCTTACCATTTGCTAAATGTTGTGAGAGCCCCCTGCGTCCTGGCAGGTGTTTAGTAGTGTGGGTGCTATATAAAGAGTTAAGCGCTTATTGCGTTCCTGCGGGATACATCAAGTTCTATTTAACAAGTCGTAAATATCAACTCGGATCGTAAGTCTGGCAGTAGGGGGCAACATGACTTTAATGCTCCCGCTTATTGACCTGTCGGTCAGTAAAACCAGCCCTTTCAGGGTTTGATTTGCCTGCAGACAGATGGTCGCCAAAGGTGCTTTCAACGCACTTCTTTGGGGTATACTGCGCGGCCTTCGGCTGGCTAGACCGGCCTTAATTCCTATTACAAGCCACGTCGGATCCTCCACGTGGCTTGTTGTTTTTTGACGCGCCTGCGGGCGCCCAAGAGAAGAGGCGCGACGATGAGTGCATTAGTAGGCGTGATCATGGGCTCCAAGTCCGATTGGTCCACCCTCAGCCACACCGCCGATATGCTGGAAAAACTCGGCATCCCTTACGAAGTTAAAGTGGTCTCTGCCCACCGCACTCCGGACCTGCTGTTTCAGTATGCTGCCGAGGCTGAAGGCCGCGGAATTGAGGTCATCATTGCCGGTGCCGGTGGCGCGGCACATTTGCCGGGCATGTGTGCCGCCAAAACGCATCTGCCGGTGCTCGGTGTTCCGGTTCAATCGGCCATGCTGTCGGGCGTCGATTCGCTGCTGTCGATCGTGCAAATGCCAGCGGGTATTCCTGTTGCAACCTTGGCCATCGGCAAAGCGGGCGCGATCAATGCCGCGCTGCTGTCAGCCAGTATCCTGGGCGCCAAACACCCGCAGTTCCATGCCGTGTTGAAAACATTCCGGGCTGAACAGACAGACACCGTGCTGGACAATCCAGACCCACGCGTAGCCTGAGGTTTTTGACGATGAAAATCGGTGTAATCGGTGGCGGCCAATTGGGCCGCATGCTGGCCTTGGCGGGTACTCCGCTGGGCATGAACTTCGCCTTCCTTGACCCTGCGCCCGACGCGTGTGCTGCCGCCTTGGGCGAGCACATTCGTGCAGACTATGGCGATCAGGATCACTTGCGCCAATTGGCTGATGAAGTGGATCTGGTGACGTTTGAGTTTGAAAGTGTACCGGCTGAGACCGTGGCCTTCCTGTCGCAATTCGTACCGGTTTATCCGAGTGCCGACGCGCTGCGTATTGCTCGCGATCGCTGGTTCGAAAAAAGCATGTTTAAAGATTTGGGCATTCCGACCCCGGAATTTGCTGATATTCAGTCCCAGGCGGATCTTGATGCAGCGGTGGCCAGTATTGGTCTGCCAGCCGTACTCAAAACCCGCACATTGGGTTATGACGGCAAAGGTCAAAAAGTGCTGCGCACCTCTGAAGATGTCGTCGGCACGTTTGCCGAGCTGGGTAGCGTAGCGTGTTTGCTCGAAGGGTTTGTGCCGTTCACGGGTGAAGTGTCGCTGATTGCCGTTCGCGGCCGTGATGGCGAGACGCAGTTTTACCCGCTGGTGCACAACACCCATGACAGCGGCATTCTCAAGTTGTCCGTGGCCAGCACCGATCACCCGTTGCAGGCGCTGGCTGAGGATTACTCCAGCCGTGTGCTTGAGCAGCTGGATTACGTCGGGGTGATGGCGTTCGAATTCTTTGAAGTCGACGGTGGCCTCAAGGCCAACGAAATTGCTCCGCGTGTGCATAACTCCGGGCACTGGACCACCGAAGGCGCTGAATGCAGCCAGTTCGAGAACCACTTGCGCGCCATTGCCGGCTTGCCGCTGGGTTCGACGGCCAAGGTGGGCGAAAGCGCCATGCTTAACTTTATCGGCACTGTACCGCCGGTGGAGAAGGTCATCGCCATTGCTGACTGCCATTTGCATCACTACGGCAAAGCTTTCAAAGTGGGTCGCAAGGTCGGCCATGCCAACCTGCGTTGTGCCGACATGGCCACACTGCGTGCGCAGATCCAACAGGTTGAAGCCCTGATCGACGAAGCGTGAATCGTTAATCGACGGGAACCATTCGGTTGTCGCCGCTCTCAGATGGCGTGATGCCAAAGTGCTGACTAGGCTTTGGTTTACGCCATCAAATGAGAGGACGCATCTATGGGCTTTATCGGAACCATTTTTATCGGCCTGATCGTTGGCCTGCTGGCTCGCTTCCTGAAGCCGGGTGACGACAGCATGGGCTGGATCATGACCATCCTGTTGGGTATCGGCGGCTCGTTGGCGGCAACCTATGGCGGCCAGGCGTTGGGTATTTACCACGCAGGCGAAGGTGCCGGCTTTATCGGTGCGGTGATTGGTGCGGTGATCTTGCTGGTGATCTACGGCCTGGTGACGAAAAAGAGCTGATTGCGTGTTTGGCCCTCTCTGCGCCACGCCCGGAGAGGGCTAAACTGCGAGCTGTATTCAGCCCTTTTGGTCGAGCCTGTCATGCGCCGCTTTGTATTGATCTTCCTTTTACTGGGCGCAGGCCTGGTCCACGCGGCAGAACTGCCCGAAACCGACTGGCTGGAACTGATGCCCAAGTCGGATCAAAAAGCCCTCGAAGAAATGCCCGAGATTGACCATGACTCGCCTGAGGCCATGGGTACGTTCACCGAAAAGGGCGGAATGAAGCAAAGTAAAGGCCTGCCGGCCGTGATGTATTCCACTAAAACGGTGCCTGCCATGAACGGCAAGACCATCCGTTTGGGCGGCTACCCTGTGCCGTTGGAAACCGATGCGAAGGGGCGCAGTACGCTTTTTTTCCTGGTGCCCTATCCGGGCGCGTGCATCCATGTACCGCCACCGCCGCCCAATCAACTGGTGCTGGTACGTTATCCCAAAGGCCTGAAGCTGGATGATATTTATACGCCGCTGTGGGTAATGGGCACGCTGAAGGTCGAGAGCGTGAGTAATGACTTGGCCGATGCGGCGTATGCGCTGGATGCCAGCAAGGTGCGGGTGGTGGTTGAGGAGGATTTGTAATCGATCTGTATCACCCTCACCCTAGCCCTCTCCCGGAGGGAGAGGGAATCGATTGAGCGATGCTTAAAGTTGATAGCAATCTGACAGAACGACTGTGAATCCAAAATGGACTCGGTCAGTCCCCTCTCCCTCCGGGAGAGGGCTAGGGTGAGGGTAGGCCTTACTCCCGCAAGCGCCCACTACCAATACTCACGCCCAGCGTATGACTCGCCCCTGGCGCTAACGTAATCACATCATCCATCACATTGGCCGTTTCGATACAGAGCATGCGCTGCCAGCCATCCGCTGCCATATCGCTAAACGTAGCGGTCTTGTCGATCCACGGGTTCCAGATCACGGTAGAGCGCGAGCCACGACTGGTCAGTTCAATGCGGCGCGACCAATCAGGATCGACGATGCTCAGTTGCTCGGGTGTGTCGAGATAGATGCGATCGGTCTCGCCAGTAAAGGTCAGGTCGCCCGCTTGGTGAGCACGCTTCCAGTCGTCCAGTGTTTCGATATAGGTCAGTCCGTCGACGCCTTCGACTTTCACCTTACGCACATCACTGACCGCAAAGTAGCTGTGCAGCGCTTGGCTGATACTGACCGGGATGCTGCTGCGGTTTTGGCTGGTGAGGCTGATGTGCAGTTGGGTATCGAGACGAATAGTCATCGTCAAGGCAACATCGTGTGGCCAGCCGGGCAGGCCGCCTTCTACAGGCGGCAGTCTTAATTCGATGTGCAGTGCTTCTCCCGCATCATCAATCTCAACCAGTTCCCATTCACGGGTACGCACCAGACCGTGGGCCGATGCAGGTTCATCCGAATCGCGCATGGCCTGCACGCTGGCCGGGTTGAGTGCCAGATTGCCAAACCAAGGCCAGCACACCGGCACGCCGGTACGAATCCCTTTGCCGTGCTTGTACTGCGCTTTTTCGTTGAGCCAGATAATTGGTGGTTCATCGCCCACTTGATAGCTGAGCACTTGGGCGCCTTGTTTGGCGATCAAGAGTTGTGCCTGCCCATGCTGGAAATGCCAGCACTCCAGTTCGTCCAGGGTGACTGACTCAATGTGATGCATGGCAGGCTCTCTGTTTCAGTAATAAGGGCAGCAGTAGACAAGCATTTAGCGACGAGGTTTAACCGCGAGCGGGAACCGCGCGCGTCCGACCGCTGCCATCAATCGCCACGAATACAAATACAGCCTCGGTCACTTTGCGCCACTCGCTGGACAGCGGGTCGTCGCTCCACACTTCAACCATCATCTGGATAGAGCTGCGGCCAATTTCCAGGGCTTGGGTATAAAACGACAACTGCGCACCGACGGCTACAGGAACCAAAAACGCCATGCGATCAATGGCGACTGTGGCGACGCGGCCACCGGCAACTTTACTGGCCATTGCGGTGCCCGCAAGGTCCATCTGTGAAACCAGCCAGCCGCCAAAAATATCGCCAAAGCCGTTTGTTTCACGGGGCAGGGCGGTGATTTGCAAGGCCAGGTCGCCTTGCGGGATTGGATCTTCTTGTTCGAGCTCTAACATGCCGAAGGGCCTCTGACCCGTGATTCATTAAGGTAGTGCGGGTGAATAAGCGTCTTTAGAAAAACGATTCAGCCCGAACATACTACGTTCGTCACGTTCTTCATAAGCCGCGCCAAAGAAAACGCTGCTAAATCGGCTGGAGGTTATCCCGCAGGCGCTTTCGCACAGCAATCTTGGTGTTTCAGGATGTGTGTGCGGTCAGCGAGTATATCGGGGGATAACCGGGCCGACGACCTTCAGATTCTGCTTTTTAAATGCGCCATGCGTCTAGCTCTACGCTTTTGCAAACAATTTGTTATCTTTCAAAACCTGCCCAGCCCTTGCCGGCGCAGTTGCAGCTTTGCGCCGAGCCTAATAAGAGATGCCATACCCCATGATCACAGACGCTTCCAGCGCCGCGCCGCCTTCACGGCCGTTAACCCGTAATGATTACAAAACCTTGTCGCTGTCTGCTTTGGGCGGTGCGCTGGAGTTTTACGATTTCATTATTTTTGTGTTCTTTGCCACCGTGGTCGGGAAATTATTTTTCCCCGCAGACATGCCCGAGTGGCTCCGTCTGATGCAAACCTTCGGTATTTTTGCAGCCGGTTACCTCGCGCGGCCATTGGGCGGCATTGTGATGGCGCACTTCGGCGACCTGCTGGGGCGCAAGAAGATGTTCACCCTGAGCATCTTTATGATGGCGGTTCCGACCCTGATCATGGGCTTGCTGCCGACCTATGAACAAATTGGCATGTGGGCGCCAATCCTGTTGCTGTTGATGCGTGTGATTCAGGGCGCAGCCATTGGCGGGGAAGTGCCGGGTGCCTGGGTGTTTGTGGCCGAGCACGTGCCGCCGCGTCATGTGGGCTACGCCTGCGGCACGCTGACCTGTGGGCTGACCGCGGGCATTTTGCTGGGCTCGCTGATGGCCACCGCAATCAATTCGATTTATACCCCGGCTGAAGTGTCCGATTACGCGTGGCGAATTCCGTTTTTGATGGGCGGTGTCTTTGGCCTGTTTTCGGTGTACCTGCGCCGTTGGTTACACGAAACACCGGTGTTCGCCGAGCTGCAACTGCGCAAGGCGCTGGCTGAAGAAGTACCGCTCAAAGCCGTACTGCGTGAACACCGCGGGGCCATTGTTATTTCGATGCTTCTGACCTGGTTGCTGTCAGCCGGAATCATCGTAGTCATTTTGATGACCCCGACAGTTCTGCAAACCGTGTACGGGTTTTCCGCTACTACGTCGCTGCAAGCGAACAGTCTGGCAATTGTGTTCTTGAGCCTGGGCTGTATCGCATCGGGTGCTCTGGCGGATCGCTTCGG
This sequence comes from Pseudomonas helleri, assembly GCF_009600315.1. Taxonomy (GTDB): domain Bacteria; phylum Pseudomonadota; class Gammaproteobacteria; order Pseudomonadales; family Pseudomonadaceae; genus Aquipseudomonas; species Aquipseudomonas helleri_A. Next base: position 213,622 of record NZ_WIWC01000003.1, read on the forward strand.
CGCGGGCAAGGTGTTTGTCATCGGCTGTGCCGCATTGCTGATCACCTCGTGGACCTTCTATCACAGCCTGTTGCAACACCCGGATTGGCTGTTCCCGCTGTACGCGCTGAGTGGCTTGTTTGTGGGCACCATCGGGGCAGTGCCTTATGTGATGGTTAAAGCCTTTCCGGCGGTGGTGCGTTTTAGCGGTTTGTCGTTCTCCTATAACTTGGCTTACGCCATTTTTGGAGGCCTGACGCCAATGGCAGTGACGCTGTTGTTGAAAGAAAGCCCGATGGGCCCGGCGTACTACGTTGCAATCATTTGCACGATGGGGCTGCTGGTGGGCGCTTACTTGTGGAAGAAAGGTCGCTGACCTGCCGTCACACTGTTTTGCCCTCTCCCACGAAAGGCCATCATTTTTCAACGAATGATGGCCTTTCATCTAATTGTCACAATCGGTTCATAGAGTGGTCACACGGCCTGCAGATACTGGCCCCCGATTCATCTAACCCCGTTTGCTAGGAGTAAGGCATGAAACTGAAGCGTGTGATGGCGGCCCTGACTTTTGTCGCCGCAGGCGTTGCAACTGCGAATGCGGTTGCCGCGGGTGTTGATCCAGCGATCCAGCCGTACGTTAAGACCACCGGTGTGTCGGGCAACCTCTCCAGCGTTGGTTCCGATACCCTGGCGAACTTGATGACGCTGTGGGCTGAGGCCTACAAAAAAGAATACCCGAACGTCAATATCCAGATTCAGGCTGCCGGTTCTTCGACCGCGCCTCCGGCGATTACAGAAGGCACCGCTAACCTGGGCCCGATGAGCCGCAAGATGAAAGACAACGAACTGGCTGCTTTCGAGCAGAAGTACGGCTATAAGCCAACCGCTATCCCGGTGGCTGTGGATGCCTTGGCGGTGTTCGTGCACAAGGACAACCCGATCAAGCACCTGACCATGGAACAGGTTGATGCGATTTTCTCTTCCACCCGTCTGTGTGGCGCCAAAGCTGACGTTAAAACCTGGGGTGATCTGGGTGTAACCGGCGACCTGGCCAACAAGCCGGTGCAACTGTTTGGTCGTAACTCGGTATCCGGCACTTACGGCTACTTCAAAGAAGAAGCTTTGTGCAAAGGCGACTACAAACCAAACGTGAACGAACAGCCGGGTTCAGCTTCGGTTGTGCAGTCGATCAGCAGCTCGCTGAACGGCGTGGGTTATTCGGGCATCGGTTACAAAACCGCCAGCGTGAAGACCGTGCCTTTGGCTAAAAAGGGCAGCACTGAATTCGTTGAAGACACCGAAGAAAACGCACTGAACGGCAAATACCCGCTGTCGCGTTTCCTCTACGTGTACGTGAACAAGGCGCCGAACAAGCCACTGAACCCGCTGGAAGCCGAGTTCATCAAGCTGGTGCTGTCCAAACAAGGTCAGGAAGTGGTCGTGAAAGACGGTTACATCCCGCTGCCAGCCAAAGTTGCCGCCAAGGCGTTGGCTGATTTGGGTTTGAAAGAAGGTAACTAAGCCCGTAGCAGTTGCCGAAGGCGACGTTCGATCGCGTAGCGATCGTAAGCATAAAGCATGCGGTTTAACTGAAAGACCGCGTGACTGAATTTTCGAGGGCTACGCCGCCGGACGCCGCCTGCGGCAGCTGCTACGAGTTTGAGCGTTATTGGTTTCACCACAGTTTTCCACTCCGCTGCCAGCACCGTTGGGCGGCGGATTTTTTGCGTCACTGCTTTGTCATCTTTCTGTCATACAGGACCGCTAGGGTGTGCGCATGAATGATCTGGCCAATTCCCCAATGACTACGACTTCCGCTCCCAAGCGCATTGATTTCAATACGCCTGAACTCCAACGCAAGCGGCGCATTCGCGCACTTAAAGATCACCTGACCCGCTGGTATGTGTTTATCGGCGGTCTTGCCGTGCTCGGCGCGATCACTCTGATTTTCTTCTTCCTGGGTTATGTGGTGATGCCGCTGTTTCAGGGCGCTGACCTCACCACCAAACAGGCGATTACCCCGGTGTGGATGCAGGATGCCGGCAAGCCGCTGATGCTCTCCATCGAGGAGCAGAATCAGGTGGGCATGCGGGTGTCCGACAAGGGCATGGTGCTGTTCTTCGATGTGAAGAATGGGGAAGAACTGTCGCGGGTTAATTTGCCGCTGCCGGCTGATACGCAAGTGACCTCGATCGGTGAAGACCAGCCGGGTAATCCGGTAGTTGCACTCGGGCTGTCCAATGGTCAAGCGCTGGTGTTCCGTCACACGTACCGGGTCAGTTATCCAGACGGCAAAAAGACCATCACCCCGGCGATTGAATACCCGTATGGCGAGGCCCCGATTGCGCTTGACCCGCAAGGTCGGCCGCTTGATCACATCAACCTCAGCGTGAACGATTCGACGCTGGTGCTGGCGGGCTCGACCGGCGCGCAGCTGAACGTGGTGTCACTGGCCAGCGAAGAAAACATGATGACGGGCGAGGTCACGAATTCCGAGACCCGCATCGACCTGCCGCAGATGACCGAACAGGTTAAAGCGCTGTACGTCGATCCGCGTCAGCAGTGGCTGTATGTGATTAACGGTCGGGCGCAAGCCGATGTGTTCAGCCTGCGCGACAAGAGCTTGAACGGGCGCTACAAACTGGCCGACGACGCCATCACTGAAATCACTGCGAGCACTCAGTTGGTGGGAGGTATCTCGCTGATCTTCGGTAACTCCAACGGCGGTTTGAGCCAGTGGTTCATGGCGCGAGACCCGGACGGCGAACAGCGCTTCAAACACATCCGCAGCTTCCAGATGGGCACCTCACCGATTGTCGAAATTACTGCTGAGCAGCGTCGCAAAGGCTTCCTGGCCCTGGACGCTGCCGGTGAAATCGGCGTGTTCCACAGTACCGCGCACCGCACGCTGCTGGTTGAAAAGATTGCTGAAGGCCCCGGTATCATGGCGCTGTCGCCTCGTGCCAACCGCATCATTGTGGAAGAGGGCGGCAAGCTGGTGCCCCTGACCCTGAAAAACCCGCACCCGGAAGTGTCCTGGAGCGCGCTGTGGGACAAGGTCTGGTACGAGAACTACGACGAGCCTAAATACGTCTGGCAATCGACCGCTGCCAACACTGACTTCGAACCGAAAATGAGCTTGGCACCGTTGACCTTCGGCACCTTGAAGGCTGCGTTCTACGCCATGCTGCTGGCGGCACCGCTGGCCGTTGCGGCAGCTATCTATACCGCTTACTTCATGGCCCCGAGCCTGCGCCGTAAGGTCAAGCCGGTCATTGAGTTGATGGAAGCAATGCCTACGGTGATCCTCGGCTTCTTCGCCGGCCTGTTTCTGGCGCCGTATGTGGAAGGCCATTTGCCGGGGATTTTCAGCCTGCTGATGCTGCTGCCCATCGGTATTCTGGTTGCGGGCTTCGCCTGGAGTCGCTTGCCTGAGTCCATCCGCCTGCGGGTGCCGGATGGCTGGGAAAGCATGATCCTGATCCCGGTAATTCTGTTTATTGGCTGGCTGTCGCTGTACATGAGCCCGTTTATGGAAGCGTGGTTCTTCGGTGGCGATATGCGCCTGTGGATCTCCCACGATCTGGGCATCACTTACGATCAGCGCAACGCGTTGGTGGTGGGTTTGGCGATGGGTTTTGCGGTTATCCCCAACATCTATTCGATTGCTGAAGATGCCGTGTTCAGCGTGCCTCGCGGTCTGACCCTGGGTTCGCTGGCGCTGGGTGCCACACCGTGGCAGACCATGACGCGCGTGGTCATCCTCACCGCCAGCCCGGGCATTTTCTCGGCGCTGATGATCGGTATGGGCCGTGCTGTGGGCGAGACCATGATTGTGTTGATGGCTACCGGTAACACCCCGGTCATGGAAATGAACCTGTTTGAAGGCTTGCGCACCTTGGCGGCAAACGTGGCGGTGGAGATGCCGGAGTCGGAAGTAGGCGGCAGTCATTACCGCGTGCTGTTCCTCTCGGCGCTGGTGCTGCTGTTGTTCACCTTCATCATGAACACTCTCGCCGAGCTGATCCGTCAGCGTCTGCGCAAGAAATACTCGTCGCTTTAAGGAAGGTAGAAGTCTGTGAAACAGAATTCCCTCAAAGGTTGGTTCAAGAGCGGCGCACCCGGTGTGTGGATCAGCGGTGGTGCCGTGTCGCTGGCGGTCATCATGACCATCGGTTTGCTCGCAGTGATCGCGGTGCGCGGGCTCGGGCATTTCTGGCCGGCTGATCTGGTGCTGGCGCAATACAACGTACCGGGCTCTGCCAATCATGTGGTGCTGGGCGAAGTGGTGCAAAAGGAAGAGGTGCCCCGCGAGCGCCTGAAAAGTGCCGGCTTGCCCGTCCCCGATCAAGGCCCGGAGTTTATGACCCGTGAGCTGATCAAGGTGGGCAACCGCGACCTCAACGGCAACGACTTCACGTGGGTGGTGGGCGAATGGTTGACCAACCAGACCACACCGCCTGAACTGTTAGCCATTGAGCGTCGTGAGTGGGGCAACTTTTACGGTTACCTGGTCAATGTGAAAGAAGACGGCAAGGTCGTGGCTGAAGGCCAGGCTGCGTGGCCTGAGCTGCAAGCACGGGTCAAGCGCGTGAATGACCTGGCCAAGCAACTCAGCCAGCTGGAAAAGAAAGACATTGGCGCCATCAACTATGGGCTGGAGCGTATCCGCCTGCATGGCCGCAAGCTGGAGCTGGAGGGCAAGCTCACGCCACAGGCTCAAGCGGACATGGAAACCGAGCGCGCCGAGCTCAATGCCCGCTACAAAGCCATTGAAGATCGCCTGGGCGATTTGCACGCGCAGTTCAATCGCGACAGCCTGACGGCCCGCGATGCCAACGGCAAAGAGTTGGAAATCAGCATTGGCAAAGTGGTCAAGGCGTACCAGCCGAACGCCATGAACAGCTGGCAGAAGCTGGCCATGTATTTCAGCAACATCTGGGAATTCCTCAGCGAAGACCCACGTGAAGCCAACACCGAAGGCGGCATCTTCCCGGCGATTTTCGGCACGGTGATGATGACGTTGATCATGGCAGTGATCGTGACCCCGTTCGGCGTACTGGCGGCGGTGTACCTGCGTGAATACGCCAAGCAGAACACCTTGACCCGTGTGATCCGGATTGCGGTCAACAACCTGGCGGGTGTACCTGCGATTGTGTACGGCGTGTTCGGCCTGGGCTTCTTTGTGTACGTGCTGGGTGGGTCGGTTGACCGCCTGTTTTTCGCCGAAGCCTTGCCGGCACCGACCTTTGGTACCCCGGGTCTGATGTGGGCTTCGCTGACATTGGCACTACTGGCAGTACCCGTGGTGATCGTGGCGACCGAAGAAGGACTGGCGCGTATCCCGCGTACGGTGCGCGAAGGTTCGCTGGCGCTGGGTGCGACCAAATCCGAAACGCTGTGGAAGATCGTGCTGCCTATGGCCAGCCCGGCCATGATGACCGGCATGATCCTCGCCGTGGCCCGAGCGGCCGGTGAAGTTGCGCCGTTGATGCTGGTGGGCGTGGTCAAACTGGCCCCGTCGCTGCCGCTGGATGGCAACTACCCATATCTACACCTTGACCAAAAGATCATGCACTTGGGCTTCCATATTTATGACGTCGGCTTCCAGAGCCCGAACGTTGAAGCGGCTCGACCGCTGGTGTATGCCACTGCACTGTTGCTGGTTATGGTCATCGCCACGCTCAACCTGTCGGCCGTGTGGATACGTAACCACCTGCGCGAGAAGTACAAGGCGCTGGAAAGCTAATAGATAAGCCTCAAGCGGCGAGCTACAAACGGCAAGTCATTGCCGCCGCCGCTTTAGCTCAAAACTTGCAGCTTGCAGCTAGAAGCTTGCAGCTACGAACGGAGTGAGACCATGCAGCATGAAACCTCAACCCACGGCATTAACATGTCTGCCTTGGGTCGCAGCAAACAGAACCTGAGCCTGGAAAATGAAGAAGTAGCCATTGAAGTGCCGGGCCTGAACCTTTACTACGGCGAGAAGCAGGCCCTGTTCGACGTCAAGCTGAACATCCCGAAACAACGGGTAACGGCGTTTATCGGCCCGTCGGGCTGCGGCAAGTCGACCTTGCTGCGTACCTTCAACCGCATGAACGACCTGGTTGATGGCTGCCGCGTTGAAGGTGAAATCAACCTGTACGGCAACAACATCTACCGCAAGGGCGAAGACGTGGCCGAGCTGCGTCGCCGAGTTGGCATGGTGTTTCAGAAGCCCAACCCGTTCCCCAAGACCATCTACGAAAACGTGGTATACGGCCTGCGTATTCAGGGCATCAACAAAAAACGCATCCTCGATGAAGCCGTTGAGTGGGCGCTCAAAGGCGCTGCCTTGTGGGACGAGGTCAAAGACCGTTTGCATGACTCGGCGCTGGGTTTGTCCGGCGGCCAACAGCAGCGTCTGGTGATTGCCCGTACCATCGCGGTCGAGCCAGAAGTGCTGTTGCTGGATGAGCCGTGTTCAGCACTGGACCCGATTTCGACGCTGAAAGTCGAAGAGCTGATTTACGAGCTCAAGTCAAAGTTCACCATCGTCATCGTGACCCACAACATGCAGCAGGCGGCACGGGTGTCGGATTACACCGCGTTTATGTACATGGGCAAAATGGTGGAGTACGGCGACACTGATACCTTGTTCACCAACCCGGCCAAAAAACAGACCGAAGACTACATCACCGGTCGATATGGCTAGTCGCAGCTGCACGCCGCCAGCTTCAAGCGGCAAAAGAAAGCAGACCGGCGTAACGACACAATTAACTTGTAGCTTAAAGCTTGTTGCTTGAGGCTTTTGCGGAGCAAACCCATGATTTCAAAGGATGGCCTCACCCATCACATTTCCGCGCAGTTCAATGCGGAGCTCGAAGACGTACGTAGCCACTTGCTGGCCATGGGCGGTCTGGTCGAGAAACAGGTTAACGATGCGGTCACGGCGTTGATTGAGGCCGATTCGGGTTTGGCGCAACAGGTACGTGAGATCGATGACCAGATCAATCAGATGGAGCGCAACATCGACGAAGAGTGCCTGCGCATTCTGGCCCGTCGACAGCCTGCCGCTTCTGACTTGCGCTTGATCATCAGCATTTCCAAATCGGTAATCGACCTGGAACGCATTGGTGATGAGGCGACCAAAATTGCTCGCCGTGCGATCCAGTTGTGTGAAGAAGGTGAAGCCCCGCGCGGTTACGTTGAAGTGCGGCACATCGGCGATCAGGTGCGCAATATGGTGCGTGATGCACTGGATGCCTTTGCCCGCTTCGACGCCGACCTGGCCCTGTCTGTCGCGCAATACGACAAGATCATCGACCGCGAGTACAAGACAGCGCTGCGTGAATTGGCCACCTACATGATGGAAGACCCGCGTTCTATTTCGCGTGTGCTGAGCATTATCTGGGTGCTGCGCTCGCTGGAGCGCATCGGCGACCACGCGCGCAATATTTCCGAGCTGGTGATTTATTTGGTGCGGGGCACCGACGTACGCCACATGGGCCTTAAGCGCATGAAGCAAGAAGTTGAAGGCACTGGCCGCGATAACGCTCATGTTGTGCCTCCCGCTGACGATAAATAAGACTGCCCGAGTCAAAAAACGCCCGGCTTAATGCCGGGCGTTTTGCTTTTCGGCGTTTATATTCAAGGCACATGGCTATCATTTGGCGCATGGTGGTCGGAATTTCAAGGAGCAGTCGATGAGCAAGGTCAGTGTGCTGGTGGTGGATGATGCGTCGTTTATTCGCGATCTGATTAAAAATTGCCTGCGTAATTATTTTCCGGGCATCAGGATCGAAGACGCCGTCAACGGCCGCAAAGCTCAAGCGCTGCTGGCCCGCGAGTCGTTCGACCTGGTGCTGTGTGATTGGGAAATGCCGGAGATGTCGGGACTTGAGTTGCTGACGTGGTGCCGCGAGCAAGATCACCTGAAGACCCTTCCCTTCATCATGGTCACCAGCCGTGGCGATAAGGAAAACGTTATTCAGGCCATTCAGGCCGGTGTTTCGGATTTCGTGAGCAAGCCTTTTACCAATGAACAATTGCTGACCAAAGTGAAGAAGGCGTTTACCAAAGCGGGTTTGCTGGATGCGGTGATGAGTAGCGCGCCTGTTCGTACCAGTACCGGATTTGGTAATGACTCGCTGAATGCCCTGACGGGCGGCAAAGCTCCAGTGGTCGCGCCTGCTGCACGTCAGGCGTCGGCCCCGGCAGTCTCCAGCTCGCCACCTGCTGGCGCACAATTGCTGTCAGGCCGGGGGCAAGGACAACTGCGGCTACCCAACGGAGCGCTGACGTGTGTGATCAAGGCGTTGAGCCTGAAGGAAGCGTTGCTGGTGGTACGCCGTGGCGATGTGCTGCCACAGGTACTGGCGAGTGCGGTGTTGGACCTTGAGCAAGGCGAGAGCGCCGAGGTAGCACGTTTGAATGGCTACCTGCATGCCATCGTGGCTTTCGAGCCCAAGCCCGACAGCGACTGGCTGCAACTGACGTTTCGGTTTGTGGACCAGGATGCCGAGAAAATGAACTATCTGTCGCGGCTGATAGCCTTCGGTACGGCGCAAAAGCACTTTGTACCGGGCGCGTAATCCTCTTGCAACGTTGCGTAGCAGCTGCCGCAGGCTGCGTTCGGCGGCGCAGCCGTCGCTAAGTCCGGATGCGCGGTATTACAGCAATATCGTGAATTCAGGTTTCACGATCGCTTCGCAATCGGACGCAGCCTGCGGCAGCTGCTACGGGAGCGGGGTGAGTGCGCAGTTAGTTGGTTTCAAGGCAACTGCAATCCGCCAGAGGCTTTATGCAGTGCTCGCAAGTGCTCACCAATCTGCTTGACGTTGGCTTCAGTGGCGGCAATTTCAGCGGCTCGTGAAGGCTCCAGCAAGCTGCGCACCTCTTTATCCAAATCACCGGTCAGGCGTAGTAATTGTTGCTGGCGCTGGCTGCTCTCGGACTCAAGCATTTCCCACTCTTTGGCTTGCGGCAAACCATAGCCGCTGCTGCCCAGCAATTCGGCCGGACGACTGAGAAAGCCGCTACTGGCCAGAATCTCTTGCAAGGTCTTGTTGGCTTTATCCATGCCGCCATCTTTTAGTCCGCGGGCCCCCAAATACTTCTGTTTCACCTCGTCCTGAGCCAGCAGTAATTGACGCCTGAAGCCGGCTTGCTCCAGCAGTAGTAACGCAGCGCTGGCGCGTATATCAGCCTGTTCGATCCAGGGTCTGCGCTCATCTGCGTTCAAGGCCAGCCAGTCATCAACGTTGTTCTGTTTAATCGGCAATCGAGTCTTGAGCACATCAAACATGGCCTGGTAACGGTCTCGGTAGGAGTCGAACCGATAACCCAAACGCAGCGCTTCTTTGGGATCATCCAGCACGCTGGTGTCTGCCAGTCCGCGAGCTTTGAGCACTTCGAGCAGACCATTGGGCATGATGCTGTCCAGGCCCTGGAGCTGAGTGTTGCCGCTACCACTGCGCAATAACTTGAGGGTCTCGACTGCACAGTTGTTAGAAATAAAGTAATAGTCGCCATCGTAACTCCAATGCATCTCGGCGGCGTGCTCGACCACTTCTTCGATCTCGGCGCGGTTCAGTTTAAGTGGCACTGACGCCAGACTGCGCAGCTCAGTCTTGGTGTATTCATCAATGACTTGCGCCAAGGGCAGCACGAACAGTCGTGACGGGTAGGCCCCGGTCAGGCCGTCCCAGCTTGAAAGCTGTACGTCGTTGACGAATGCCCGGTAGGACAACACCAAGTGCTCTTGCAGGTCGAGGCGGCAGTCAGGGCCCCTAGGGCGGCCGGGCGCACAGATCACCAGGCGCAACATGCTGTGACCCCAGCGGCTGGCCCATTCTTGATTGGCCTCGGCCAATAGGTAATCGACGGCGTAAACCCGCTCAGGATCAACAGTGCCCAGCGGCTGTTTGCCGAAGTCGTTGCCGGCATTGAGAAATGCAAATGCCTTGGGGCATTGATCTTTAGCCGCAGGTGCCCAACCGAAGTGTTCCTTGTAATAGCGATACAGCGCCGGGCGGCGGCACGCGTAGGCAGGGTCGAGGAGAAAATACTCCATATTGACCGCAACAAATTCTTTAGGGTTCGTGACTTCGTACAGGTCAGGACTGCGCACAATCTGGTGGTTGTCTTGCTCGCGTTCGCCACGGCGGCCGACGTATTGCTGCCAGCCAGCCAGATCAAGCAAGCGAGGGTCATCACTCAGGGTGAAGCGTCGTTCGGTCTGACCCCGACATTCGTCGGGCAGGCCGATTAAGCCAGCACTGCTGCTTTGTCGGGTGCAACGCTGGATCAACGTCCGTTGTGCGGCAGGCCAGAGGCGGGCGCGGTCGTAAAGGTGGGTCAGTTCATGCAGCACGGTAGCGAGCAATTCACGACGTACAGTGCCGTGTGGGCGATTTGTCTGCTGGGCAGCGGCCGATCCGTCTGTCAGCCCGGCCAGCAGCTTGCGGTTGAGATCCAGCTCTGACACCAGAGATGCCTGTCCGTAGGCGTTGCTCGGCATGTCATCCGTCCAGCCCACTAGAATCTGACGATCCAGTTGATCAACAAAACGCGGTGGCAGGCTCTGCATGGCTTCATCCAGCAGGGCTTGGCTGGCCTGTTGTTCGGCCGGGCTCAAGCCCTCGGTTTTGAGTTGCAGATGCAATGCAGCCTGGGCGCTGCCAAGGGTCAGCAGCAAGCCACAGGCGGCGAGCCAACGCGTTAGCGACCTCACAGTGCGAGTATGGCTTCGGCGAGCTCTTGGTCGCTGGCGTTACGAGCCTCAGGTACGCGGTCGCGCAATGTATTAAAGGCTGACTCCAACTGCACCCCACGAATTTCGCCCTTACTGGCAACGAAAGTGGCAGCGTCGTCGTGGGCTTCGCGAACCACTTTAGAATCGCGGATGGAAGTGGTGGTGTCAGACGTGAAGTCGATGGTACGACCAAAAGCCCGCACGATGATGTTACTGGTCTGCACAACAGTTTGTGCGTGCGCGACATCCGCGAGCAACAACAAGCCAAGGGTGGCGACGATTAAAGGGCTACGCATGAAACATCTCCAGAAAACACGGGTATTCATTGGACGAGAATTGCTTGTGCCAGTTCAAGATCGCTGGCATTCAATTTGGGCTGTTTGTGGTGCAAATAACGCAAGGCGGATTCCAGCTCTGCACCGCGCCATTGGCCATTACTGGCAATAAAGACGGCGGCATCATCCCGGGCGGCACGTATTAATTTGTTATCGAAAGGCGCGGAGGTCACTTTGCTGGTGACGTAACCACTGAGCACCACATTTTGGGTGGTCATGTCGAAGGCGAAGGCGGATGGCGTCCAGCAGAGTGCGAGCAAAGTCAGTAAAGAAAAACGCATGGGTCTCAAGGCTGTTTGAATGAGGTCCAAGGCTAGCGTAAGGGTGAGAGTAGAACCAGTGCAGAAGTTTTAATGTTTCGTAGCCGCAGCCTTTAGCCGCGGCTACCGCTTTCTAAAGCATCAGATCGTCAGAATCGCCTGAGCCAGTTGTGTGTCAGTTGCTTGCAGCTGGGGTGCTTGCTGTCGAATGTATTCGAACGCGCTCTCAAGTCTTACGCCGCGAACGGCCCCTTCGCTGGCCTCAAAGCTGGCAGCATCGTCGCGGGCGGCACGAACAATTTTGTTGTCGCGAAACGAGCCGGTGGCATCAGACGTCAGGTCCGTCGTTTGTTTGAGGGTGCCCACGATGGCGTCTGTGGTAACGATAAAGCTGGAGGCATTGGCGCCTGCGGCCAAGGTCAACAACACTGCAGCACTAAGTAGGCGAAGAGTGGGCATGGTGAAACTCCAGAACATGAGCTTATTAAAATAGACGGCTATAACTCGAATAGTAGGCGTACACCTGCTCATAGCATAGGTAGTTTTACTTTTAGGTGTAGGCAATGTGCTCTAAATCAACCGGCGCCCTAACTGTACCTATAGTAATTTATGATTTTAAAACTGTACCTGTCTGCATACAACTGTCGCGAAAGGGTCCCTAAAACGACAAAACCCGTCAGCGGTTACCCGCGACGGGTTTTGTTTTTTCAATTCGGGTTGCTGGCGGTGGACCGGTGGTCAAAGCCAGCGAGCGCTGTTTAGCGCCAGAACGGCTTGCTCAACTCTTCGTAGCGTTGTGCTTCGCTAATCCCGGCATCAGCCAGAAGACGCGAGTCCAGACGGGCCAGTTGATGGCGGCTGGAGATGCGGCGCTGCCACAACATCAGGTTGGCAAGTACGCGCAGAGGCATGGAAGCCTGGGTGTTTACAGCATTGCTTTCGTTGAACAGATCGGAACTGAGTGTACGTTCCATGTCGGTATCCTTCCGCTTGTGGCGGCATTGGCTAGTGGTTTAACTGATGCCAATGATCCTCTTCTGTGTCCAGACTCTGTAGATACAGTTCATCTGTATTGCGATGGGCCAGTTAACTGTTTATAGGCGCTGTATGGCTGAAAATGAGCACAACTGTACCAGTGCGCGCCAATATGGTGCGTTATTAGGTTTTTACCATGGATTGGTGGGTAGTCATCGATAGAATTGACCAGTACAGCAGTACAGTTTTTTTAGATATCCATAAAAAAGCCGCTGCAAAAACAGAGTTTTTGTCAGCGGCTTGTCTAGAACGGGTGTTAGGGCAGCATTTTCCCGGTTTCTTCCAGGTTGATGTGCCAGCTCAGTGCTTCACGCAGGATATGCGGTGTGTGACCACCAATGGCGCAGGCCTTGGTGAAGTAATCGTTCAGCGCATCGCGGAAGTCCGGGTGTACACAGTTGTCGATAATGACACGTGCGCGCTCACGTGGAGCCAAACCACGCAAGTCGGCCAGGCCCTGTTCGGTGACCAGAATGTCAACATCATGCTCGGTATGGTCGACGTGGCTGACCATTGGCACAACGCTGGAAATGGCACCTGCCTTGGCAATCGACTTGGTGACAAAAATCGCCAGATGCGCGTTACGAGCGAAGTCGCCCGAGCCGCCGATGCCGTTCATCATCCGCGTACCGCAAACATGAGTGGAGTTGACGTTACCGTAGATGTCGAACTCCAGCGCCGTATTGATGCCGATAATGCCCAGACGACGAACCACTTCAGGATGATTGGAAATCTCTTGAGGGCGCAGCACCAATTTGTCCTTGTAGCGCTCCAGATTGCCGAACACATCCGAGTTACGACGCTCCGACAAGGTGATGGAACTGCCCGAGGCGAAGCTCATCTTGCCAGCGTCGATCAGGTCAAAGGTCGAATCCTGTAGTACTTCGGAGTACATGGTCAGGTCTTCGAACGGTGAGTCGATCAAGCCACACATCACCGCGTTGGCGATGTTGCCGATACCGGCTTGCAGCGGGCCAAGCTTGTTAGTCATGCGGCCAGCTTCGACTTCCTGCTTGAGGAAATTGATCAGGTGGAAGGCGATACCGTCGGTTTCGCTATCAGGCACGGATACAGTAGACGGTGAGTCCGGCTTGTTAGTGATAACGATGGCGACGATCTTTTCTGCCGGGATCGGAATGGCAGTGCTACCAATACGGTCATCGACCTTCACCAACGGAATCGGCGTACGGGTCGGGCGGTAGGTCGGAATGTAGATGTCGTGCAGACCTTCCAGATTCGGATTGTGCGCCATGTTGATTTCGACGATGACCTGTTTGGCGAAAATCGCGAAGCTGGCGGAGTTGCCTACAGATGTAGTTGGAACAATATGCCCTTGTTCTGTAATGGCAACGGCTTCGATAACTGCGATGTCCGGCAATTTGAGCTGGTTGTTACGCAGTTGCTCAACGGTTTCGGACAGATGCTGGTCAATAAACATCACTTCGCCAGCGTTGATGGCTTTGCGCAGTGTGCTATCAACCTGGAACGGCATGCGACGCGCCAGAACACCGGCTTCGGTCAGCTGTTTGTCCAGATCGTTACCCAGGCTGGCGCCCGTCATCAACGTGATTTTCAGCGGCGACTTCTTGGCGCGCTCGGCCAGTGCTTGCGGGACGGCTTTGGCTTCACCGGCACGGGTGAAACCGCTCATGCCGACGGTCATGCCATCTTGGATAAGGGCGGCGGCTTCTTCGGCGCTCATGACCTTATCGTGTAGGGAGTTCAGACGAATACGTTCACGGTACATGGATTGTTATCTCAAGGAACGGAAGCAAGATGCGCAGTCTATTCATTTTCAAAGCCCCACGTCCCGCTACCATGGTCGAATGCCTGGGGCGGGGTAGAGCCTTTGGTCGGGATCCTGCGGGAAATAAAAAACCCCGGTAATTTTAGCTCCGGGGTTTTCAGTGTTGAAGAGGCGGGGATGTTACTCGACCGCTTTGACCATATCCTCAATAACTTTTTTGGCGTCGCCGAACACCATCATGGTTTTATCCAGATAAAACAGCTCGTTATCCAGGCCTGCATAGCCGCTGGCCATTGAGCGTTTGTTGACGATGACGGTCTTGGCTTTGTAAGCCTCGAGAATAGGCATGCCTGCAATCGGCGATTTCGGATCGTTTTTGGCCGCCGGGTTGACCACGTCGTTGGCGCCCAGTACCAACACCACATCGGCCTGACCGAATTCAGAGTTGATGTCTTCCATTTCGAATACCTGGTCGTAAGGCACTTCAGCCTCGGCCAGAAGAACGTTCATATGGCCAGGCATACGGCCCGCAACCGGATGAATCGCATACTTCACGGTCACACCGCGATGAGTCAGCTTTTCAGTAAGCTCTTTAAGTGCGTGTTGTGCGCGTGCCACTGCCAGACCATAACCCGGAACGATGATGACCGTGTCCGCGTTGGTCAGCAGGAAGGTGGCGTCATCAGCCGAACCGGATTTCACCGGACGCGCTTCTTTCGCACCTGCAGGGCCGCCAGTATCCGTTGCGCCACCGAAGCCGCCGAGGATCACGTTGAAGAACGAACGATTCATCGCCTTGCACATGATGTAAGACAGGATCGCGCCCGAAGAGCCCACCAGCGAACCGGCAATAATCAGCATCGAGTTGTTCAGCGAGAAGCCGATGCCCGCGGCCGCCCAACCTGAATAGCTATTGAGCATCGACACCACAACCGGCATGTCGGCGCCGCCAATCGGGATGATGATCAGCACGCCCAGTACGAATGCCAGAGCCAGCATCAGGGCAAACGCCGAGAGGTTACCGGTCAGCATAAAGGTAATGCCCAGGCCTAGAGTGACCAAGCCCAGCACCAGGTTCAGCTTATGTTGACCGCTGAACTGCACCGGAGCACCTTGAAACAGGCGGAACTTGTATTTACCCGAGAGCTTGCCGAACGCAATAACAGAGCCCGAGAACGTAATCGCACCAATAGCTGCACCCAGGAATAATTCGAGACGGTTGCCCGCCGGGATGGCGTCGCCCAAGTGTTTAACAATGCCCAGCGATTGCGGCTCTACTACGGCAGCGATGGCAATGAAGACCGCCGCGAGGCCGATCATGCTGTGCATGAAGGCGACCAGTTCGGGCATTTTGGTCATTTCGACGCGTTTGGCCATGATCGAGCCGGCGGTACCGCCGACCAGCAAGCCAACGATCACGTAGCCAATCCCTGCAGTGGCGATTTCAGCACCTAGCTTGTAGATCAGGCCTACGGTGGTAATGACCGCCAGTCCCATCCCAAGCATGCCGAACAAGTTGCCACGGCGTGAGGTGGTGGGGTGCGACAGGCCTTTGAGTGCCTGAATAAAGCAAATCGATGCCACCAGATAAAGCACAGTTACCAGATTCATGCTCATGGCTTACGCACCTCTTCTTTAGCTTTAGGTGCTTTTTTCTTGAACATTTCCAGCATGCGCCGGGTGACCAAAAAACCACCGAATACGTTTACGGCGGCCAATGCGACGGCCAGTGTGCCCATGGTTTTACCCAATGGCGTCACGGTCAGTGCGGCGGCGAGCATGGCACCCACAATCACAATGGCGGAGATAGCGTTGGTCACAGCCATCAGCGGCGTGTGCAGCGCAGGGGTGACGTTCCAGACCACGTGATAACCCACATAAATGGCCAGCACGAAGATGATCAGGTTATAGATACCGGGGGAGATGAACTCTTCCATTATTTTTATCCTCAGCCGTTTTTGCGCACGACTTGACCATCGCGGCACATCAGGCATGCGGCGACGATGTCGTCTTCAAGGTTGATCTGGAACTGCCCTTCAGAGGTGAAGACCAGCTTGAGGAAGTCGAGCAGGTTACGGGCGTAAAGCGCTGAGGCGTCTGCGGCCACCATGGCGGGCAGGTTGGTATAGCCCACAATCGTTACCCCATGTTCGATCACCACCTGGTCGGCAACGGTCAGTGGGCAGTTGCCACCTTGGGCTGCGGCCAGATCGATAACCACGGAGCCAGGTTTCATCTGTGCGACGGTGTCTGCGCTCAGCAACACAGGTGCCTTGCGGCCCGGAATCAATGCCGTGGTGATCACAATGTCGGCTTGCTTGGCGCGTTCGTGAACGGCCAGCGCCTGACGCTGCATCCAGCTGGCGGGCATTGGACGCGCATAACCGCCTACGCCAACAGCGCATTCGCGCTCTTCGTCTGTCTCGTAAGGCACGTCGACAAACTTGGCGCCCAGAGACTCAATCTGCTCTTTAACCGCAGGTCGTACATCAGAGGCTTCAATCACGGCGCCCAGTCGTTTGGCTGTCGCGATAGCCTGCAAGCCAGCAACGCCAGCGCCCAGGATCAGCACGCGTGCTGCCTTAACAGTGCCGGCCGCTGTCATCAGCATTGGCATAAAACGCGGGTAGTGATGCGCCGCGACCAGTACGGCTTTATAGCCGGCAATGTTGGCCTGGGAGGACAGCACATCAAGACTTTGCGCACGGGAAGTACGGGGAGCGGCTTCAAGTGAGAAGGCCGTGATCCCGCGATCTGCCAGCTTGGCAATGGTTTCATTGCTGAACGGGTTGAGCATGCCGATCAGCACGGCTCCACTGTTTATAAGGGCGAGTTCGCTGTCATCGGGGGCAACGACTTTCAGCACAAGCTCGGCGCCAAAAGCGTCTGCTGCATTGCCAATAGTCGCGCCTGCGGCTTCAAAAGCACTGTCGATAACGCTGGCATTAATGCCTGCGCCACGCTGTACAGTCACTTTATGGCCTTGGCCGATCAGCTTCTTGATGGTTTCCGGGGTTGCAGCAACCCGCGTTTCACCCTTCTGGGTTTCGAGAGGAACACCAATGTGCACGTCATATCTCCTGCGTGATCTTTTATAAGAAAGCCAGCGCACTGCGGATGGTGCGGCTGGGTGGCCGATCAGCACGATCCCTCCTTAATTCAGGAGGGGCGCCGCATAATGCAGGCGATTTTTTAGCCCATCAAGAACTTATGGAGGATGACGACATGTTTACTACAAGTCATGCAGTGACCGAATGTCGCAATCAACTGCTGCAGGCTTCTAACTACGTGGCTTGTAGCTGAATTGAATATTTTCGAGTGTTATTTCACATTTCTTTTGGTTATCGCTGCATAACTTTCAGAAATACCCTGTAGGCCGCGTGGTTACTGGTCTTCAGGGATGTCGAGCTAGACATTAGTATTGAATGCTGATATGCGACATTTACTTATATATGTAGTGCTATTTTAGTAGTCACTACCTAATTGGTCTGGACGATGCGTCTCTTAAAGTGCGCTGTAACCGGCGGCTTGCTTGAGTAGCCAGTCTCGGAATGCGTGCAGTGAGGCTGACTCGATTTTTCTTTCGGGAATTATCAGGTAATACCCCTTGTTACTTTGCAGGCTGTGCTCATGGGCAATCACCAAGCGTTTCTCGGCCAATTCACGCTGGATCAGGAAGGGTGGGATCAAGGCGACTCCCATTCGATGCATGGCCGCTTGTGCAAGCATTGAGAATAGTTCATAGCGCGGACCTGTCATGTCGCGAGGCACATTCATATCTTGTGCGTTAAACCACTGACGCCACGCATAAGGGCGGGTGGTTTGTTGCAGTAAAGGGAGGTCGGCCAGCGCTTGGGAACTGAGGCTTTGTTGCTGACCCAGAAACGATGGATGGCAGACAGGGACGGGGTTCTCACCCATCAGGCGGTATGAGGAAGTACCGGACCAATCTGCATCGCCGAAATAGATGGCAGCGTCAAAGTCGGTGTCGGCGAACAGGAAAGGGCGGGTGCGATTGGTAAGGTTGACCGTGACATCCGGATGCTTCAGTTGTAAGTCTTTGAGCCGTGGTAGCAGCCATTGCGTTCCGAAGGTCGGAACAACTGCCAGCTCAATGGTGTTGGCACCTTGCTGGCCCATAACCGAGAGTGTGTCGCGCTCTACTGCATCGAGCTGAGTGGCTACCCGGCGACTATAGGACAAGCCTGCCTCAGTCAGTTTTACGCCACGTTTGGAGCGTCTGAACAGTTCCACGCTCAAGAACGCTTCAAGGCTGGCAATTTGTCTGCATATTGCGCCTTGAGTCAGTGAAAGTTCGTGGGCGGCCTTGGTAAAGCTTTCATGGCGAGCCGCTGCTTCAAAGCTAATCAATGCAGCTGTGCTGGGGATTTTTCGGCGCATGTACGGCTTCCTCACAAAAGGACGTCAGATATGGCTTTATTGTTTGTTATGGAGTGAGAAATTATCACAAGCCCGTGCCGAATCCTCGTTTGTCCTTCTATATAGAGGGAACTAGGATCGGGGGACGGTATTTGATCTATTTCGCGAGGGTTCTCTCATGGCGGGTAAGGCAAGCTTCAACTGGATTGATCCACTTTTGCTGGATCAGCAGCTCACTGAAGAGGAGCGCATGGTGCGTGACAGCGCCGAGCAATTTGCTCAGCACAAGCTGGCTCCGCGCGTACTCGAGGCTTTCCGTCATGAGAAGACCGACCCTGCGATCTTCCGTGAGATGGGAGAGACTGGCTTGCTCGGTGCAATGATTCCAGAGCAGTACGGTGGCAGCGGCCTTAATTACGTGAGTTACGGATTAATTGCACGTGAGGTAGAGCGGGTTGATTCGGGTTATCGCTCAATGATGAGCGTGCAGTCCTCTTTAGTCATGGTGCCGATCAATGAGTTCGGGACCGAGGCGCAAAAGCAGAAGTATCTGCCGAAGTTGGCTTCAGGTGAGTGGATTGGGTGTTTTGGTCTGACTGAGCCTGATCACGGTTCAGATCCTGGGGCGATGGTGACTCGCGCGCGCAAAGTGGATGGAGGCTACAGTTTGACCGGCGCCAAGATGTGGATCACCAACAGTCCCATCGCTGATGTTTTTGTGGTGTGGGCAAAAGATGATGCTGGTGATATTCGTGGCTTTGTTTTGGAAAAGGGCTGGAAAGGACTGAGTACGCCAGCGATTCACGGCAAGGTGGGTTTGCGTGCATCGATCACTGGCGAGATCGTGATGGACGGTGTTTTTGTCCCTGAAGAGAACATCTTTCCCGATGTGCGTGGTTTGAAAGGGCCTTTTACCTGTCTGAACTCCGCACGCTATGGCATTGCGTGGGGGGCATTGGGGGCCGCCGAATTCTGCTGGCACACCGCGCGTCAATACACGCTGGATCGCAAGCAATTTGGTCGGCCGCTGGCAGCTACGCAGTTGGTGCAGAAGAAACTGGCTGATATGCAGACCGAGATAACGATGGCATTGCAAGGCTGTCTGCGCTTGGGGCGTATGAAGGATGAGGGGACGGCGGCAGTGGAAATAACCTCCATCATGAAGCGAAATTCGTGCGGCAAGTCACTGGATATTGCCCGTTTGGCGCGGGACATGTTGGGGGGGAACGGGATTTCTGACGAGTTTGGTGTGGCGCGTCATCTGGTCAATCTTGAGGTAGTTAATACCTATGAGGGGACGCATGACGTGCATGCGTTGATTTTGGGGCGCGCGCAGACTGGCCTTCAGGCGTTCTATTAATAGGAGCGCATCAAATGGGTGCTTTATCGCATTTACGGGTGTTGGATTTGTCGCGTGTATTGGCCGGGCCATGGGCGGGACAAATCCTGGCGGATTTGGGTGCGGAGGTGATAAAGGTCGAGCGCCCGGGTAATGGAGATGATACGCGTGCCTGGGGGCCTCCGTTTCTTCAAGGCGCTAATGGTGAGAGCACGGGTGAGGCGGCGTATTACTTGTCGGCCAATCGCAATAAGCAGTCAGTCACTATCGACTTCACCAAACCCGAAGGTCAGCGGTTGGTACGCGAGCTGGCAGCGAAGTCGGACATCGTCATCGAGAACTTCAAAGTTGGTGGGCTGGAGGCTTATGGATTGGACTACGCGTCGCTTCAGGCGCTGAATCCGGAGCTGATTTACTGCTCTATCACCGGGTTTGGCCAGACTGGACCTTACGCTAAACGGGCAGGTTATGACTTTATGATTCAGGGCTTGGGTGGGCTTATGAGTCTGACGGGGCGGCCTGAGGGTGAGGAGGGTGCTGGTCCGGTGAAAGTGGGGGTGGCGCTCACGGATATTCTTACCGGGTTGTATTCAACTGTCGCGATACTGGCTGCGCTGGCTCATCGTCAACATGATGGCGGTGGGCAGCATATCGATATGGCGCTGCTGGATGTTCAGGTGGCGTGTCTTGCGAATCAGGCTATGAATTACTTGACGACAGGAGTTGCGCCGCAGCGCCTTGGGAATGCGCACCCGAATATCGTGCCTTATCAGGATTTTCCTAGTGCAGATGGCGATTTCATTCTCACGGTGGGTAACGACAGTCAGTTTCGTAAGTTTGCTGCCGTGGCTGGGCGGGCGGAGTGGGCGGACGATCCGCGTTTCTCCACTAATAAGATGCGAGTTGCTAATCGCCAGGAGCTGGTACCACTGATACGCCAAGCTACCGTATTTAAGACTACGGCTGAGTGGGTTGCGCAATTAGAGGCTGTAGGTGTGCCTTGTGGGCCGGTCAATGATTTGGCCCAAGTGTTTGCTGATCCTCAAGTGCAGGCTCGGGGATTGGCTTTGGACTTACCTCATGTATTAGCAGGTCTGGTGCCGCAGGTAGCAAGCCCGATTCGTATGTCGAAAACCCCGGTTGAGTATCGCAATGCACCCCCTTTGTTGGGGGAGCATACCGGAGAAGTACTGGGGCGGGTGCTAGGGCTTGATGCTGGGGCCGTTGAGTCCTTGCGTCAGTTGGGTGTGTTGTAGCTATATAAGAAGGGGGCGTTAGCCCCCTTCTTATATAGGAGAGAATCTTGGGATTCGAGTTATTTGATAGAGAGCTTCAATTACTGCTTGACCCAGAATTCAAACGGCCTATAATTCGCCCCACTTCCGGCGCAGTCGAAACGGAAAACTCCTTGATATTCAATGAGTTGTACGGTTTT
>NZ_WIWC01000040.1 GCF_009600315.1 Pseudomonas helleri
GTGTCGTATTAAAAAGTGTTCGCTATGTCTCCGAACATTCTGTTCGCGATGTCCCCGGTCCATACAGGGAGAGGGTTAGGGTGAGGGGCTTCTAAGGCTTAGGGAACAGGTGATCCAGCGTACTCAGCAAGCGCACGTGGTAGATGGGTTTGCGAAACAGATCCAGCACCTGCAAACGCAACAGATCACTCACATCGTCCATATCGGCGTGCCCCGAAATGACGATTACCGGCAAATGCTGACGCTGCGTGTGCTCGCGCAAACGCTGAATCAGGGCAATGCCGCTTTCCTCCGGCATACGCAGGTCGGTAATAACCAGCGAAATGTCAGGGTGCAGGGTCAGCAGTTGAAGGGCACTGATAACGGACGTTGCCGTATAGCAACAAAAACCTTCGCCCTCCAACAGTTCGGCCAGCTCCAGCACAGCCTCTTCTTCGTCATCCACCAGAAGAAGCTGTTGGCGGGTAAAGGTTGAACCCATGCCGATTTACCCTATTAAGTGGGTTTCGCATCCAGGCCCGCTTTGATGGAATCAAACATGCCTTTTACGGACGTCTGAATACCCGGTGACACCGCAATAATCACAATCGCAACCATCGCCACGATCAGCGCGTACTCAATAGCCGATGCACCTTCAGTCCGTTTTGCAAACTGTTTAACCTGATGCGCGACAAATGTTCGGGTCGGAACATACACGCTAAGAACAGTATTTAAAAACATCTGACTTCTCCTTGGTGCGCCGATCGGTGCACTCTGCACATAAGGTGTAGCTAAGTTGAATCTGCCCTCACAGCATTGGCAATAAACCTCCCGGTATCAACTATAAATAGGGACTAATGCCAAAGTATTAATACTAAAGATTCTGTTGAAAAATGCGTGTTAAATCAAACTTCCCGCTTTTATTTAAAGCTTTTTAAAGTCGCTAATGGCATTTTGAAATACCTGCGCTATTTTCAAATAGCGAATGGTTTGCAATGGTCTTCAAGAAGTTCATGTCTGCCTGATTTCGAATGTTTTATGGACGGCTGTACGCAGGGAATAGGGAGATGATTGCATGAACAATCGACGCAGTTTGATGTTGGCCGCCATTTTGTTCGTCGGCGCCATTGCTGCCGGTTACTGGGGGTTGGTGATCTCCCGGCAACAACCGATTGCCGAGGTTCCAGTGACTCAAGTGGTCGAGCAGGGTGTGGCGACCGTTGAAGATCAGACCCGTCATCCCGTGGTGGTGCTGGTGCGTGATGTGCCGCCCCATGTTGCGCTGACCGCCGATGATGTGACCCTCGAAAAATTACGCACAGCGCCTGCGGGTAGCCTGACGGCCATTGATCAGGCCGTGGGGCGCACGCCGTGGCGTGCGCTCACTGCTGGGACCTGGGTGAGTGAGCAAAGCTTCGAAGTCGGTGGGCCGTTGTCGCGCATGATCCGCCCGGATGAGCGTGCGCTGGCCGTTGCCATTGATGAAGTGAGCGGGGCGGGTGGCCAGCTCACCCCCGGCGATTACGTCGACATCCTGCTGTTCCTGCGTCAGGACGCAGCCAACCCGCAACAGTCTGCGCAAGTGGTATTGCCCGCGGTGCGGGTGCTGAGTGTGGGCGAGGAGCTGGGCCTGACCAGCGACGGTCAATTGGCCCGCCAGCCGCTTAATGCCGAAGAGGCCCTCAAACAAGCCCAAAGCCGTGCTGCAGCGCGCACTGCCGTGCTGGCCGTGCCGGAACCCTTGCTGAACCAACTGATGCTCGCAACCCAGGCCGGCACGTTGCGTCTGGCCGTGCGCAGCGCTCAAGAACAACGCCTGAGCAAATACTGGGCGGGTGAAAAAGAGGCGCCCACCAACCTTGAGAATGCCAAACGCAGCCTTTATCAGTTCAACCAGTTGGCCATGGCCAGCCCGCCCAAAGTGCCGGTGGCCAGCACCGCCAGTGGCATCACGCGTGAACGGGGTATTGAAATCATTCGCGGCAATCAAGCGGCCCAACAGCCCGCCCAATAAAAATTTGATCTGCAAGGAAGCCCAGCATGAGTCGTCGTTTTTCGGTGTTGTACAAACGAGCTGTCTGGACTCTGATTTTAAGCAGCGCGCCGTTTGAAATGGCCTTGGCTGCACCCGGTAATTGCGCAGCCCTCGGCCAGTTGCCGTCGGTGCTGGAAGTGGCGCAAGGCGCCCAACAGGCGATGGATTCACCGGTCGCCATTACCCGTATCGCGGTCGGTGATCCGGCCATTGCCGATGTGCACGCCAATGGCAGCAATGCGTTCCTGCTCACCGGCGTTGCGCCGGGCACCACCAGCCTGATGCTCTGGACCGCCTGCTCCGCATCACCCCGCCAGAGCATGGTGTTCGTCAAGGGTAAAGCCACCGTCGGGTATACCAGTGCCACCGTCGCCCCTTCAGAAGACCCGACCTTGCCCGTTCAAGTGCAAACCGATATTCGTTTTGTCGAGGTCAATCGCACCAAGCTTCAAGAAGCCAGCACCTCCATTTTTGGCATGGGCAGCAACTTCCTGTTCGGTTCCCCCGGCTCATTTCTCAGCACAGCTGAAGGGATTATCACCGGCGGGCCGGTTGCAGACGGCAAGTACTTCAACATCGGTTTTGGCGGTGGCCGGGTCCGGGCCATGATCAATGCACTGGAAGGCAGCGGCTTTGCCTACACACTTGCGCGCCCGAGTCTGGTGGCCATGAGTGGGCAAAGTGCAACCTTTCTGGCCGGGGGCGAAGTGCCCATCCCGGTGCCCAGCAGCGGCAGCGACAACGTGTCGATTGAGTACAAGGAATTCGGTATCCGCCTGACGCTGACGCCAACTGTGGTCGGCCGTGACCGCGTCATGCTGAAAGTGGCCCCCGAGGTCAGCGAGCTGGACTACACCAATGCGGTGAATATCGCCGGGACCTTGGTGCCGGGGCTGAATGTGCGCCGCACCGACACCAGTATTTCCCTGGCCGATGGCGAAAGCTTCGTGATCAGCGGCCTGATCAGCACGCGCAATAGCTCGCAGGTCAACAAATTCCCGGGGCTTGGGGATATTCCGGTGCTGGGGGCTTTTTTTCGCGACTCCAATATCAGCCGCGAAGAGAAAGAGCTGCTGATGATTGTGACCCCGCACTTGGTCCAGCCGTTGGCCGCCAATGCCCAGTTGCCCTCATTGCCCGGCGAAAAGCTGCGTAATTACGACCCCAACTGGTACCGCCTGTACTTCCTTGAAAACGGTAAGTTCAATAACCGTAGCGGGTTATCCCAATGAGCCAAAGCCTGAGCCAGACGTTTCTCGCGCTAACGCGCAACAACACCGATCTTGAATGGCTGCAGGGCGCTCTGGCGCCGCTGGGCCAAGTCGTGGGTGCAGGCACTACCAGCCTGGATGAGCTGCTGGCTTTGGTCGATGTGACCTTTGCCGGGCTGATTTTTGTCGGTCTGGATCGGGAAAAAGTTGTCGCGCAATGTGCGCTGATCGAAGGCGCGCTGGAAGCCAAGCCGATGCTGGCCATTGTGGCGCTGGGAGACGGCATGGATAACCAGTTGGTGCTCAATGCCATGCGGGCCGGGGCACGTGATTTTGTCGCCTACGGCTCACGCTCCAGCGAAGTGGCAGGGTTGGTGCGCCGCCTGAGCAAGCGTCTGCCGGCGGTCACGCCGAGCACCACATTGGGCGGCATGACCGTGCTGTTCGGCACTCAGTGCAATGCCGATGGCGCCTTGCTTGCCAGCCATCTGGGTTTGGTGGTGCACAAACACCATCAAAAAACCCTGTATCTGGATTTGGGCCTGCCTCGCGGCGACGGCCTGGCCTTGCTCGGCCTTGAAAGCACGTTCTTTTTTGGCGACGCCATGCGCCATTTGCGGCGTCTGGACAGCACTTTGATTGACAGCGCGTTCGCCAAAACCCCCGACGGCATGCGCGTGTTGGCCCATGGCGACAGCGATGAGCCGCTGTCACAAACCAGCGCGGCCGAGCTCTATATGTTGCTCAGTGCCCTGCGTAATCATTTCCAGCACATTGTGGTCAACCTGACCGGCCAACCCGATGGCGAAGCCATCCGCACCTTCGTCACCCATTGCGACAAGTTGCTGTGGTACACCGATCAAAGCGTGCTCGATTGCCGACGCAATCTTGATGTGCTGAGCCTGTGGCGCGCCAAGGGCATGAAGCTTGAGCACGCCGCCTTGCTGGTGGATCGCTACCTGCGCGGCGTGGCGCCGGATGCCGATGCGCTGGTTAAAACCTTTGGTATTCCATTGTCGGTAACGTTACCGCTGAGCGCCGAGCTGCGCCTCAATGCAAAAAATCAGACCACCACCCTGTATGAGCTGGCCTCGCGGGATGGCTTGAGTCTGGGCCTGAAAAAAGTCGGTGAGCAACTGGCCCGGCATTCGCCCGCCACTCAAGCGTCCACGACCACCTCAGGCAAGTGGTTTAACCGTCTGTTGGGGGCCAAATGAAAGGTGAGAACCTGTTCGGCTCGGGCCTTTACAAAGACGGGCGCGCTGACCACGACGGCCTGAAGTTGGTGCTGCACCGTTACATCATTGACGCCATCGAGGAGAGCGGTAAAAACCTGCTGGAAGATTCGCGTCAGGCGCTGTCGCAATTTGTCACTGATCGCGTGGCCGAATACGTATCGCGCCTGCATCTGGCCATTTCGCGTTATGAGATGGAGCGGCTGGCAGAGGAGATCGTCGACGAGTTGACCGGCTTTGGCCCGCTGGAAGTCTTGCTGCGTGACCCGGCCGTGACCGAGATTCTGGTTAACGGTCCGTACCGGGTGTTTGTGGAGCGCGAAGGCGTGCTCAGCCAGAGCGACCTGCGTTTTATCGACGATAACCATGTCGAACGGGTGATGCAGCGCATTTTGGCGCCATTGGGGCGACGTCTCGATGAGTCCTCACCGATGGTCGATGCACGCATGCCCGACGGCAGCCGGGTCAACGCGGTCATTCCGCCGATTGCCTTGGACGGGCCCTGCCTGTCCATTCGGAAATTTCGCAAGGACATGCTCAACAGCACGGATCTGGTGGCCATGCACACCATTGATCAGGCCATCTTTGAGTTCTTTCAGGAAGCGGTCGGCAAACGCTGCAACATCCTCATCAGCGGCGGTACGGGCACCGGTAAAACCACACTGCTGAACATTCTCAGCCAACTGATCAACCCCCATGAGCGTCTCGTCACCATCGAGGACGTGGCGGAGTTGCAGCTTGGCCACCCTCACGTGGTACGGCTGGAAACCCGCCCGCCCAATGCCGAGGGGCATGGCGAAGTGAAATCCAGTGACCTGATCCGCAACGCCCTGCGGATGCGCCCCGACCGCATCATTCTGGGGGAAATTCGTGGTGTCGAAGTGCTCGATGTGCTGACGGCGATGAACACCGGGCACGATGGTTCGATGAGCACCGTGCACGCCAACACCGCGCAGGACGCCTTGTTGCGTCTGGAAACCCTGGTGGGCCTGACCGGTCGTACGGTGGCCGAAAAAACCTTGCGGCAAATGATTTGCGCCGCGCTGGACGTGATTATTCAGCTGACGCGCATGCCCGATGGCCGCCGCTGTGTGAGCGAAGTACTGGAAGTGGTTGGCGTGCGCGACGATGTGTACGTGACCAACACGTTGTTCCGGTTGGACCGGCGCACCGGCTTTGGCTTTATGCGCGAAGCCCTGAACCCGGCTAGCGACAAGTTGCGCCGTGATCCGATTTTGAATCCGAACGGCTGAGGGCTGCTGATGATCCCGGCTTTGGTGCTTTTTGCGTGCAGCTTAATGATGTTCATGTTGTCGCTGCACCTGGTGTATCGCACGTTGCGTGATCCGACCACCAGCCGAGTGCTGGAGCGGCTCGGTGAAGGCCGCAGTGTCGTGGTCGATAAAACCTTCAGTGTGGCGTGGCTGGACCGGGCTTTTTTACAGGCGGGGCTGGGACGTCCATCCGAACGGCTGGGGCTTTGGCTGTCGTTATGGGGTGCCGCTGGCCTGCTGGGCGCGGTGCTGGGCGGCCCCATGGCTGCCCTGGCCGGTGTGTTGCTGCCGCCGTTGTGTGTGTGGCTGTTTGTCAGCTGGCGCTACCACCGGCGGGTGCGCCGCATGGTTGAGCAACTCCCCGGCTTGCTCGATTCCAGTGTGCGCAGCTTAAAAGCCGGTCGCACCCTGGCGGATGCCGTGTTGCTGGCCATTGAGTCGTCCACCGACCCCCTCAAAACCAGTATCAGCCGCGTGACCCGTAACGTGCAGATGGGCGTGAGTTTGCCGGAGGCGGTGCAGGACTTTGCCGAGCTGTATGACCGGGAGGAATTTCGCATGTTCGCCCTCGGTTTGAAGGTCAACCATCGTTACGGGGGCAACGCCAGTGAGCTGCTGGACAACCTGATCGTGCTGATTCGCGAGCGTGAGCAAGGCGCGCGAAAGTTAAAAGCCATGACCGGTGAAACGCGCATGACCGCGATTGTGCTGGGCTTGTTGCCGATCCTGGTGTGCTCCTTTTTCATGATCAGCAACCCCGATTACCTGATCAACATGTGGCATGACCCCAAAGGCCAAAACTTGATGCTCACGGCCCTTGCCATGCAAGTGTTCGGCAGCGTGGCGCTGTGGCGCATGGTACGGAGCGTATGACATGGCCTTTGTAATCTGTGCACTGTTGATCGTGGCCGCGGCGGCATTGCTGATCAATATTGCGGTACGTGACCGGCTGCGTCAGCAACGTGTGATGCAGCGTCTGGAAGGGGAGAAGACCGGCCCCGGCAAGTTTGATACCTGGATGCGGGCGGTGGGTAATACCAAGTTTGGCCAGCGTTCGGTCTCGATGGACAGCGAGACCGAAGTGCTGCTCAACCGGGTGGGATGGCGCACCGCTAACCAGCGCGCGCTGTTTGCGGCGTTTCAAGTGGCGACGCCCGTGGCTTTTGCCGGGCTGGTGTTTTTGGGCCATGAGCTGTTCTTCCCGCGCTCCGGCAACCTGCTGGTGGTGATGCTCTGTGCCTTGGTGCTGGGTTACCTGATCCCCAAACGAATGCTGGCCTATGTCGCGAAAAAGCGTCAGCAGGAAATCTCGGTGGAAATTTCTACCTTTATCCCGCTACTGCGCATTCTTTTTGAATCCGGCATGGCGGTCGAACAAGCGCTACGGGTGTTGAGCCTGGAGGCGCGGCAATTACTGCCAGTGCTCACCGGCGAGCTGCGGGTGGTGCTGGCGCGGGTCGACTCCGGCCTGGAGTTGGGGCAGGAACTGAGTAAAACCGCCAGCTTGCTGGACGTGGACGAGTTCAATGACACCTGTGTGATTCTGCTGCAATTGATTCAGCAGGGCGGCGGCGCCATGAAATCGCTGCAAGCGCTTAAAGCGTTACTCGACGATCGGCGTGCGGCGCGTCTCGAAGAATACATCTCGAAAATGTCCGCGAAAATGTCAGTGGTAATGATGGTCTTTCTGTTTCCGGCGCTGATGATGGTGCTGGCCGGGCCCAGTTTTATTGCGATTTCTCGGGCCTTTGGCTCTTGATCAGGAGTAGGAATATGAAAGCAGTCCTTGGCGTGTGTGCACTGCTGATGCTGGGCGGGTGTGCAACAGAGGGGCAGAGCAATCCGCCGTGGCTGGCCCTGACCGACAGCAGCTGTGCCAAGTTGAGCGCAGATCAGGAGCTGTCGATGAACCTGGCCGACGACATGGCCAAGGAGGGCAAGCTGCACGCCAGTCTGGCCAACCTGCAAAGTCTGCCCGAGCGTTACGCTCAGGTGCAATTGCGCAAGGCACGGATCTACCGTCAGTTGGGTCGCCCGGAGGCCGGGCCCTTATACCGTGGGCTGCTCAGCACCTGCCTGAGTGCTGAAGGCAACCATGGTCTGGGGCAACTGGCCGCAGGTTATGGCGATAACGCGCTGGCGGTCAGCTACCTTGAACGTGCAGCCAAAATGGCGCCGATCGATGACAAAATCAGAAACGACCTGGGTGTGGTGTACCTCAATCAGTTGCAGCTGGACAAAGCCCGCTTCGAGTTTTTGACCGCGCTGGAACTCAAGCAGTCGGATTCGCTGGCGGCTTTGAATCTGGTGACCTTGCTGATTTATCAGGACCAATGGAGCCAGGCGGCCGAGTTAGTCACGCGTGCCCAATTGTCGCCAGAGCAAGTGACTGATGCTCAAGCCAGGGCACAGGCCTTGAAAGGTAAAGCGCAGCCCGCCAGCGACCAGGTGGCTGCGATCAGATAATGCGTAGGAGGATTGCCATGAGAGCGTCAATTCGCGTGGGTGTGCTGTTGGCCGTACTGCCCTTGAGCGCTGTTGCGATTGAGCCGGGTCCGGCGTCGCAGTATCAGCAGGAAACGGAGAATTGGTTGCAGTTGCAAGTCAGCGGAAAGGTCCAGTCGCCGGTGCGCCAAGTGGCGTCCGCGGCCGAGCGTGAAAGAAGCCTGCAACGCTGGCTGGACAGTTACACGCACCCCATTCCGGAGTATTACAAGCAGAAAGAAGGCGGGTCAGCCAAGCAGGACTGACGTACGGCGGCTTTGCCGCCGATCCGGGCTGCGTGTCTCGTCAGCGAGTCCGTTTAATGCGCCGTTTGCCGATGCTGTTGCACCGATGCATTAGGCGACAAGGCCAGCGCCAATTGGGTGCGGTTGTTCATGTGGGTCAAGCGCAACACCTGTGACACATAGAGTTTCACGGTGTTTTCGGTAATCCCCAGATCGCAGGCAATCTGATAGTTGGTTTGACCTTTGCTCACCAGTTTTGCAACGTCCAGTTGGCGTGGGGACAGCTGTTTGAAAATGGTCGGGATTTGCGGATTGGCCAAAGCGTTTTGATCAAACGCCTGAGTGGTATGTTCAGGGGCCTGTGGCGGACGACGGACTGACTCCATGTCTTGATAAAGATCGTCAATGGATTCGGCCAGGTACTGCAATTTCTGATTCAGGTGGCCCAGCTTTTCAGTTTTTTGCCGCTCTTGCACCACGGCAACCTGACGTTGAATGCCTTCTAGCAGTTCGGTCAAGTCCACGGGTTTTTGATAGTAGTCAGCGATACCCACGCGCAATGCCTTGATCACATCCTGCTTGTCGGCCCGGCCGGTCAGCAAAATGCTTTCAAATATGCGTTGCTTGCCCGCGAGGGCCTGCAACTGTTGGGTCAGTTCAATGCCATTCATGTCAGGCATATGGAGGTCACACAGCACGAGGCTGATGTCTGGGTCGGCTTCAAAGGCATTAATGGCACAACGGCTGGATTCACAGGGCACACAACGGTAGCCGCTGCTTTCCAGAAATTCGCACAGTTCTTCGACGATCAAGGGCTGGTCATCGACAATCAGTATTTTTATTGGGGAAGAGTTTTTCACGCGGTTCTCCATCCTGGTAAACCAATCCGGGAAATCTTACAGGCCTCAACTGAGACAGTTGAATGCAACTTAGACTAACTTTAGTACTAGGTACAAGGTATTAATCCACCCGCTGAGTTAAATATAGAGTATGAGCGTTAGTATAAAACCGCCCAACAGGAAGGGCGCGAAGGGCAGTTTTTTTGACGGTTCACTAGTTGGGTGGGGCGTAGGTAACTTAAGTGCTTGATTCATTAAAGGGAGAATTTTTGACGCAATCAGCCAGACGATGGCGACCCATAGGCCTGCGCCGATAAGTGTCCCCAGAACCATCAGACGATCGGTTGCCAGTGCGAGTGCACTGAGCAGTTTTACATCGCCTGCTCCGAACTTATTGAGTGCATAGCCGGGCAGTGTCAGTATCAGAACGATCAAAAGTGCCCATCCACCTTCCGCTGCACTGGCCCCCAGCCAGGTGTGACCGGTGCAGGCTAAATACACTAACGCCAAACTAACGGCGCCCAGAGTTAGAAAGTTGGAAATTTGACGTTGATATAAATCCTGAGCGGTACAGGCAATAAACCAGATAACTAAACTAATTAAGTTGAACATCCAATCAACATCCTTTTTGTACGAATGATTCTATGCTCACACTACGTTCAATTGTCAGGGTAGACGCCGTCATGAACTTAACACTTCCCCGAAAACAGAAAGGCGCAGCGGCCATTGAATTTGCGCTGGTCTTTGTCATTTTTTTTGCTGTGCTCTATGGCGTCGTCAGTTATAGCCTGCCCTTATTACTGTTGCAGTCATTTAATAATTCCACAGCTGAAGCGGTGCGACGCAGTGTGGCGGTGGACCCGACGTTGGCCGCGGCGACCTACAAAACCACGGTTGAGAACACGGCTAAAGCGGTGCTGAAAGATAAATTGTCCTGGGTGCCGGGTGGGCTGAAAGTCACCCAGACGGCCGTTTATGACCCGACAGCGGGGGTGCTGACGGTCACGGCCAGCCTGCCTGCTACCGCGTTGCGCACCATCCTGCCGGTCATCGTGCTGCCGGGCAACATCAGAGTGCCAAACCTGCCTGACAAGCTTGAATCAACGTCGAGCATGAAATTTTGACTCAGGGCCAAAGGCTGCTCGCGCGTTGGTTGAGCCGAAACGAGCCTTCACCCGCAGTTGCGCCCTTGCCTGGCGGTCATGCGCTGCAACTGCGGCTCGATGATCAGGGCCAGGTGCTTGAAATGCACGGCGCACTGAACCATGGCCTGACGCCTGTGCAAGAGGGGGCGGCATTGCGCTTGTTGCTGGACTATCTGGTGCCAGGCAGTACGCAAGCGTTGGAAGGTACTCCGGCACAGTGGGCAGGGCAGAGTCTTGACCTCAATTTTCTGTGCGAGGGCCAACAGGTGCTGCATACCCGCGGCTGGGTGCAACCACAGGGTGACGGCTGGCTTTTGCAGCTGATCGACATCAGTGACTTGCAACACAGTCGCCAGCAAGCCCGCTTGCGAGGGCAGTACAACCAATTGCTCAGCAGCATTGGCCAGCAGCTGCGCCAGTGCGCCAGTGCGCGACTGCCAGCGGTGATGCTTGAAACCTTGCAGCAGGTGGCCGGGTATTGGCGTGTGCCCAGCGTGGCGCTGGCCTTGCGCGCAGACATCCCTCTGGGTTGGCGACTGCACAGTGCTTATCACGCATTTGACACCCCGCAGTTATGGAAGCCGGGACAAACACTGGGAGCGGCACTGGATGGTTTAAACCCGTGCGCGCCGATTCATGTGAGCCCCGACAGCGTATCTGCTGACAACCGCTGGCTCACCAGCCTGTTTGGCCATGCTGACGGCGTGCTGGTGCCTTTTCGCGATCTACACGGGGCGTCAGCCTGGTTGCTGCTGGGGTTTTATGCGGTTTCACCGGGGGAGTCAGTGACAAGTGACAGTGAGTGGCTGCACCTGTGTGCAACCATTGCCGGGCCGTTGCAGGACCGCTTGCGCGAGCAGCACTACGAGCAACAGCGCGAACGCATGGAAGCGCTGCAAGGGCTGCTCGGTACGGGCTGGTGGGAATGGCTGCAACCTTCCCGGCAAATGCAATTGGCGCCTCAACTGAGCGCCAGTTTGCTGCCCGCACTGGAGTCGGTGTCGCTGTCCCGTGAAGCCTGGCTGGCGCTGTTTCATCCGGCTGATCGCGATGAAATCAGCAGCGGGTTTACCGCGTTACTGGAGCAGGGCACGCCGCTGTTACTGTGCGCCCGGGTGTACCAACCGCAGCGCACTGAACCTGCGCAGTGGTACCGCATTCAGGGGCAAGTATTGGGCAAGGGCGCCGAGCGGCGCATTGTCGGTTTTATGCTGGATGTCAGCGACATCAAAAACCAGCAACTGCAAGCGGCGGCGGCTCAGGCCCGTTTGGCCAACGTGATCGCCAGCTCTCCCGCAGTGATTTATGTGCAGCGTTACGTTGAAGGCGCCTTGGTGCCCGAGTTCTTCAGTGACAGTCTGCAACCCTTGCTGGGTTTGCGCCTTGAAGACTGCGCGGGGTCGGCATTGATCGAGCGTATTCATCCCGACGACCGTGAGCACTACCTTGAGCGCACCCGTCAGTTGCTGCGTGAAGGCAGCGCCCGTGGCCGGTATCGCTTGCGTGATCAACGGGGCGATTACCACTGGTTGCTCGATGAGGCCAAATTACTGCGTGATGATCTGGGGCTGCCCGTTGAAGCGGTCGGGCTGTGGCTGGACGTGACCGAAGCGACCGAGGTGGCAGAGCGGGTACGCCACAGTGAGGAGCGCTACCGGATTTTGGTCGAAGATTCGCCCGCGATGATTTGCCGTTACCGGCCGGACTTGACCCTGACATTTGGCAATCGGCCGTTGGCCAACTACCTGGAGTGCGCGCCAGAGCAACTGCCGGGTATCAACCTGACCAGTTGGCTGTCACCGCAACAGCATGAAGCGTTCTTGCAGCGCTTGGCCAGTTTGAGCCCCGAACTCCCGGTCAGTACCGCTGAAATCAGCCTGCAACTGCCGGGGCGTGAACATGCGTGGTGGGTGTGGTCGGACCGCGGCGTTTTTGATGCACAGGGTCAATTGCTGGAGGTTCAGGCCGTGGCACGCGACAACACTGAAGTCAGGCGCTCACAACAACAACTGACCCATGGCGCAAAAATGGCCACCCTTGGCGAAATGGCCACGGGGTTGGCCCACGAAATCAACCAGCCGTTAAACGTGATGCGCATGGCCATCGTTAACGTGCTCAAACGGCTGAGCAATGGCGATGTGAACATTGACTACCTGCAAGAGAAGCTCACCCGCATTGACGCGCAAATTCAGCGGGCGGCGCGGATCGTTGATCACATGCGCGTCTTTGGTCGTCGCTCCGAGATCGAACAGCAGCTCTTCAACCCAGCGCAGTCGCTGGAAGGCACCTTGGCCCTGATGGGTGAAGGGTTGCGCGGTAAAGGTGTGGAAATCCGCAGTGAGGGTCTGAACTGTAGCGTTCATGTGCGCGGTCACACTGATCAGCTGGAGCAAGTGTTGATCAACCTGCTGGTCAACGCCCGCGATGCCTTGTTAAGCAAGTGTGAGACCGACCGGGGATTCAAACCGTGGATTGCCTTGAGTTCGGAGCGGGCAGGCAACTGCGTGCGCCTTTGGGTGCAAGACAACGGGGGCGGGATTGACCCGCGTTTGCTGGAGCGCATCTTCGAGCCGTTCTTCACCACCAAGCCTGTGGGTGTGGGCACAGGTCTGGGGTTATCGGTGAGCTACGGCATCATCGACAACATGGGCGGGCGATTGAGCGTCAGCAACACCGAGCATGGCGCCCGGTTCTGCGTGGAATTGCCGGTGGTGGATGAGGGGTAAGACACGGAGACGAGAACGCAAAAAATCCGTAGCAGCTGCCGAAGGCGGCGTTCGGCGGCGTAGCCGTCGTAAATTCAGAGATCGCGGTGCATCTGTTAAACCGCGCGCACAGGTTTTACGATCGCTTCGCAATCGGACGCAGCCTTCGGCAGCTGCTACGCGAATTGTGATGCAGGTCAAAGCACCAGTTGGGCGCGGCCGCCAGCGTTGCAGGAGAGGTTGGCGCCGATCTCGGCATTGCCCAAGCTGATGCCCAGAGACTTCAATAACGTATTCACGATCGGGTCCAGCAACGGAGACAGCACGCTGCTCAACGCCGTCGTTAATGCCCCGGTGAGTTGCGTGACCAGGTTATTAACAGCGTTGAGAAGATCACCTGTCACGGTTTTCCCTGGGGGGGGTGTATAGGAAGTTTCGATGTTGCCGGTGAGTCCGCTCAAGCTTTTGATGATGTCCACGTTATTAAGTTTTTGCGGGTAGGGGGCCAGGTTCAAGTTGGGCAACGTCGTAGGGTTGGCTGCGGTCGCCGAGTAATAAATATTCCCGGCAGGATTGCTCACAGTCGATCTCGCGCGAAGATTAAAGCTGCCCGCTTTGCCTTCGTCTGTTTTGCAGGCTATTCCGAGGATGTAGCACGTTTTGACGTTCATATTGATCAGTTTTACCGGCGCAACGATAAATTTCTTGTCGGCATCCAGTTCAGGAAAATCGCCTTTAATCGGGGCGTTACCAATGGTCAACGTCGCCAGAGAAGACGTCGCACTGACCGTGAGTTTTTTCGAGCCGTCGGAGGCGCAGCTGTAGTCGGTTACGTAGGCACTCGCACTGCCGGCCTCAACATAAACATCCAATGCCGAGGCGATACTCAGGGTGGCGGTCTCGCAGGAAAGGACGCATTTAACGACCTCGATCAAATTAAGCCCCAGCAGTTTTTTGACCACTTCCAGAACGGTGGATAACACACTGGTCAAGGCATCTGTCAGCGGCTGTAGGGCTTTGACGACGGTCAACTCAAGATGAATGCGGGCCTGAACTTGAGCCGTTTTTACAAAAATCTGATTGGGCCCGGTGGGGTTGGCTTTAGCCAGTGCCGGGTTACCCGTGGTCGACACTTGGGGCGGGTCAATTATTTTCAAATAAATAGTCGCCGCGCCAATCAAAGGGATTGTGGTGTTGATGGTCGCCGTGGCGGCACTTTTACCGCCAGCTACTTGAACAATGCCATCCAGAAGGTTGAACGCCTTGATATCCGTATTTAGCCCGGCGCTGGGCGTCCCGTTTTTGATATTAAGTACATCACCCAGCTTAATAACTTGAGTATTGGAGGTAATCAGTTTTATATCGGTCAGTGCTTTGGACGCTACGGTGACACCACCGCCATTCTTTTCAAGTACTTTGATCGCCGCATCCAGAAGTTGAGTGACTTGAAGGTTGCTGTTTAACAGTTGGTTATAATCGCCTGCCGTTGCACCCACGTTAATGGCCAATTGATCAAGGTAACTGAGCAGGTTGATATTGGTCGCTGCCAAACCTTGCCAGGATACTGCGCTGAGGGACAGATTGCCGCCCAATAACCCGCCAAACAGGCTATTCAGCAACGCAGAGTTGGCCGTATTAATGTCAGCCAATGAACTATTGATCGTCAGTCTGGCCAAGGGCGCTCCGCCAATCGCCCCCACCGCACTGGCCGTCAACGGTGTATTGATCAAGAACTTGCCATTGGAATAAAACGACCACAACCCGCCC
The DNA here is from genome assembly GCF_009600315.1 of Pseudomonas helleri. Lineage (GTDB taxonomy): Bacteria > Pseudomonadota > Gammaproteobacteria > Pseudomonadales > Pseudomonadaceae > Aquipseudomonas > Aquipseudomonas helleri_A. Next base: position 14,920 of record NZ_WIWC01000040.1, read on the forward strand.
GCGACGCTGGTGGGCACGGTGGTGGTGGCGATCACCCGTATGGCGTCGGATTTGGTGCTGTCCAGTTTGAACACGCGCAAGTTGTCGCTGCCCGTTACCAATGTGCCGCACGTGGTGTTGACCTTCTGAGTCGCGCCCGGTTTGAAGCTATTGCGGGTGGCGCTTTCATTGGCATAAGTGGGGGCCGTGCCCGCCGTGCAACTGCCGCCACGACTTACCGCTTCAAGCACCGCCAAATCCGCAACCCGCTGCAATTTGCGCTGCTCCAGGTACAAGCGCCCGCTGTCGACCACCAACAGCATGAATAACAGCACCAGCCCCAGCGTCAAGGCGGCCATCAAACCAATTGCCCCGCGCTGGTGTTCAGGACCTTTGAATTGAATAAATCGAAAAGGGGGAGACATCGAGCACTCCTGTTGCTGGAAGACACCCAGCGCTAACGCTCCAAAGTTTCAGCGAGTGTAGCCAAGAAGTGTGTACAGCGCTGGCAAGTTGCCAGTTTTAGAGACGTGATGTGAGGGGGTTATCAAAACGATTTGTTATAAAGGGAAGATAACTAACTTGCTCGCGAAAGTATTAATACATTGGTAGGTGTTTTATTTCGCGAGCAAGTCAGTGGCCTGTTTAGTGTGAGCCAGGTTTTGGTGGGTAATCGCTGAAGATTTTAGCCACGGCTTTATGAATCGCTGCGCTGCGCTCTTCAGGCGACGGGGTATCGTCGACGACTTTTTCTGCACTGCCGCGCCAGACCAGTTGACCGGTTTTGGCATCGATCAGGTCAATTTGAAGCGTGCCCACTTGATAGATGACATTGCGGGTTTCGTTATACATCGGTGGGCCCCAGTAACCTTCCCACGGGCCGCCCCAATAACCTCCCCAAGGTCCGCCCCAAGGGCCGCCGTAACCATAGTTGGTGACAATCTGCTCCTGACGGTTGGCGACGATCAGCCAGGTGTGCACCAGCAGGTCCGGCTTGGCACCGGGCGCCACCGGACGCAAACCCTTTTGATCCATTTGAGTGGTCACCGCCTGCATGATCCGCTGCTCAGTCAACTCGCTTCTGAGCATCGGATTATTGGGCTGGTACTGGACGGGAGGGTCTTGCCAGGCCCACGTATGAAAAGCGGCGAAATCCGTTGCGGGGTTGTAATCGTAGTTGACCTGCATGGATTCGCAGGCACTGAGCAGCAGGGCCATGCCCAATAATGCAATGCGACGTAGCATAATTTTTCTCCGCTAAAACAATCAGTCTTAATGAGGAGGATAAGCCTGCACTGCTTTATTCAGTGATTCGCGCAGGGCGTCACTGCGTTCGCTCAGGCTGCCTGTACTGCTGGTTTCTGCACTCGAACTCCACACCGGTTGCCCGGTTTTGCCGTCATACAGATTGATTCGCACCACCATGACTTCAACCTGATAAGTGCGGATCACAGGTACGGAGCCGTACATCCCGCCATACCGTCCCCAAGGATCGCCATAGCCCCGTCCATACCCGGCCCCGTAACCATAGTCGTCCTGAACCTGACGCAAGCGTTTTTCTGTATGTAAATCTGCACTCACGAAAAGATCAGCCGGTCGGTTGGGTTGCGCAGGGCGTAAACCGCGCTGATCGAGGGCATTGCTGACGGCTTCAGCGATCTGTGCCGAGTCGGCCCACGCGGTGCCCACCGGCAGGCGGCCATTGAGCCAGGCCCAGCTTTGGTAGCGGCCATAATCCCGTGGCGGCGCGGGGTAGGCGCTCAAGTCCAGGGTGTTGGCCGCTTGTGCCGGGGCGGGCGGCATCGGCATGGCGCTGGGCGTGTAAGGGTTGGGGCTTTGGCAAGCGCCCAGTGCAAGGCTCAAAACGAGTAAGGCAGCGCGGCGATACATGATGTTTTCCCTCTCACGGGCGGTTTAAACCGGACGGCACACCCAATGCAGATAACGCCCCAGCCCCGCAAAAGCCGGGTGGCGGCGGTGGGCCAGTTCCATTTCGATCAACGCAGCCAATTCAGCACGGGCTTGAAACTCGACGGGCATGTAGTCATGAAACACCCGCACGCCGCTTTGCGTTTCGGCTTTCCACAGGCCTTCCATGGCCGTGGCCAGCTCCCTCGGATCGAGCGGTTGCTGAGGCGTGAGGCTTTGCTTCTCGCCGGCCATGTCGTTCTTGCGCATTTTGCGAAAGTGGCCTTTGAGCAGGTTGCGATAAATCAACGCATCACGGTTATAAAACGCCAGCGATAACCAGCCGTCTTTGGCCGTTAATTGGTGCAGCACCGGCAAAATGGTGTGGGGTTCGGCCAGCCATTCCAGTACGGCGTGACACAGCACCAGGTCGTAAGGTTCGGTCAGTTGGCCAAGCAGCTCCTGCCACGGGGCCTGAATGAAGGTGGCCGTCTGGCCGGCTTCGGCAAACCGCTGGCGAGCGCCTTCGAGCATCGGCGCAGCGGGCTCGGCCAAGGTCACGTCGTGGCCTTGTTGGGCCAGCCACAGCGACATATGGCCCAACCCGGCGCCAATATCCAGAACGCGCAACGGGCGTTTGGGCAAAGATTCTTCGAGGTCGGCCTGCAGCACAGCGAGGCGAATGGCCCCTTTGGCGCCGCCATAGATTTTTTCGGCGAAGCGGGTCGCCAGTTGATCGAAGTGACGGTCACTCATTTGCTGAAACGCCTTTCGTTGTCGGCCAGTTTGTTGCGCACCACTTCATTCATGTCCAGCCCAAGCTCCGCGCACAGCAACACCAGATACAACACGATATCGCCCACTTCCTGACCGGCGTGGGCCAGCTTGTCGGCGGGGAGTTGGCGTGACTGGTCTTCGGTCAGCCACTGAAAGATTTCCACCAGTTCAGCCATTTCAACACTGGCGGCCATGGCCAGGTTTTTCGGGCTGTGGAATTGCTTCCAGTCGTTGTTATCGCGGATGCGATGCATGCGCTGAGTCAGTTCGTCGAGGTTCATCGGGGTGTGCTCTCCAGAAGGCGCAAAGCTTGCGACTGAACGAACCTTGGCGCAAGTGAAAAGCACAACCCTGCCACCCCCGATTTTTGATCAAACACGCATTAGCAGATCGGCCGCCACTGCCCGACCATGTGCACCAGATCGCCGTGCCCATTGAGCTGGAACTCACCGCTGGCCCCCGCCTCACTGCTCAGCAAGATCACTTCGCCGGGTAAGCGCACCGGCTTTTTGAAGTCCACGCTGATCTCCACATTGGCGGTTGGCACATGGGCGTTGAGCGCCGCCAGCGTCCGGGCTTTGAGCCAAAGGCCGTGGGCAATGGCGCTTGGCAGGCCAAACAGTTTGGCACTGGTTGCACTCAGGTGAATGGGGTTGTAGTCGCCCGACACCTTGGCGTAACGACGGCCAATGTCCGCAGGAGCGTACCAGCGTGTCAGCTCGTTCAACGCCAGCGGCGCGGCGACAGCGTGTTCAGGTGTTTCACCGGGCAATTCAACGCCTTTGCACAGCAACGTACTGCGTGCCTCCCACAAAGGGCCGAGCACGTCATCGGCCTGAGTGATGACATCAAAGGTGGCCCCTTTGGCGTGGGGTTGCAGGTTGTCCACGTACACGCCGATGCGCAGTTGACTCACGCCGCCCATGGGCCGCAGGACGCGGATGCGATTGCTCAGATGAATCAGCCCGAGCAGCGGGAATGGAAAGTCCTTGTCGGTCAGCACCTGCATTTGCAGGCCGAACGCCAATATATGCGGATACGTTGGCGGCAACAGGGGGCTGGGCGCCAGAGCGCAAACGTCGCGAAAGGCTTGCAGCGATTGGGCGTCGACGCCAACCCAACAGCGCAAACCCTGCTCAGGCAGCGTGCTGCCGGTGATCTTGCGTTTGGCGGCCGCGTGGGCGTACAAAGCCGGTAAATGCGGTGCGCTGGCGAGGTCTGTGCACGTCACGCTCATGGTTCATGCTCCCAATACGCTTTGGCCGCACACCCGCAAGGCTTGCCCGGTGACAGCGCCCGAACCCGGCTGGCCGAGCCAGGCGACGGCCTCGGCAACGTCTTGCGGCTGGCCGCCCTGGCCTAGTGAACTCATGCGCCGACCCGCTTCGCGCAGGGCAAACGGGATATGGGCGGTCATTTGCGTTTCGATAAAACCGGGTGCAACCGCGTTGATGCTGATGCCGCGTTCACTCAACAGCGGTGCCCACGCCTGTGCCAAACCGATCAGCCCGGCTTTGCTGGCGGCGTAGTTGGTCTGACCGCGATTGCCGGCAATGCCACTGATGGACGCCAGCACAATGACCCGGCCGTTATCACGCAAGGTGCCGCTGTCGAGCAGGGCTTTAGTCAGTACTTGAGGGGCATTGAGGTTGACGGCAATCACTGCATCCCAAAACTCCGGCGTCATATTGGCCAGGGTTTTGTCGCGGGTGATGCCTGCGTTATGCACCACAATATCGACGCCTTCAGGCAACTGTTCGATGAGGCGGGCGGGGGCGTCAGGGGCGCAAATATCCAGCGCGATGCTGTTCGCGCCCAAGCGGGCGGCCAGTGCGTCAAGGTCACTTTTGCTGGCGGGTACATCCAGCAGGATGACGTCGGCGCCGTCTCGGGCCAGGGTTTCGGCAATGGACGCGCCAATACCGCGAGCGGCACCTGTCACCAGCGCTTTGCGTCCGGCCAAAGGCCGTGTCCAGTCCGCCACCTGTGACGCGCAGGCACTCAGACGAATGACCTGACCACTGATATAGGCACTTTTAGGCGACAGGAAAAACCGCAGAGCCCCTTCCAGCTGTGCTTCGGCGCCTTCGTCGACATACAGTAATTGCAAGGTGGCGCCATTGCGCAGTTCTTTGGCCAGCGAGCGGCTGAAGCCTTCAAGGGCGCGTTGAGCACTGGCGGCAAAAGGGTCACTCAAACTTTGCGGCGCCCGGCCCAGAATCACCAAGTGGGCGCTGCGTTCAAGGCTGCGCATCAAGGGCTGGAAGAATTCGCGCAGTTGCTTAAGCTGGTCGGTGTGCAGCAGCTCGCTGGCGTCGAAGACCACAGCTTTTATCTTGGGCCCGGTGCCGGGAATCCACGGCGCGGCGACCAATGGCTCAGGGCCATAACTAAAGACCGTGTCGGTGAGCTTGGCGGCGAAACGATTAACCTGCCCGGCCAAGGCACCGCCGCCAATCAGCAGAGGCCCTTCGATGGGCCGCAACCGCCCGGCTTGCCAGCGTTCCAGTCGCACCGGTGACGGCAGCCCCAACGCGCCGACCAGTCGCTGGCCGAGGGATGAGTTGACGAAGTCGATATAACGGTCTGACATGGAACACTCTCCGACTGATGGGGTTCTAAAGGTTGACCACTAACAAGTCATAGTCGTTCGTTATCAGCGATAACACCTACGCTTGTACCGATCAATGTCCGTAAGAGAATAGGGGGAATCGTATGAGTCTGCGTCGTGTCGCCATTATTGGCGGTAACCGAATTCCGTTTGCGCGCTCCAACGGGGTGTATGCGACTGCCAGCAATCAGGAGATGCTGACGGCGGCGCTGGAAGGGCTGATTGAGCGTTACAACCTGCACGGACTGCGTATGGGCGAGGTAGCGGCCGGGGCGGTGCTCAAGGATTCGCGTGATTTCAGCCTGACCCGCGAGTGTGTGCTGGGTTCGCGCCTGTCGCCGCAAACCCCGGCTTATGACCTTCAGCAAGCCTGCGGCACGGGCCTTGAAGCAGTGTTGCAGGTGGCCAATAAAATCGCCTTGGGGCAAATCGACTGCGCGATTGCGGGCGGTGTCGATACCACGTCCGATGCGCCGATTGGCCTCAATGATGGGCTGCGCAAATGGCTGTTGCAGTTCAACCGGCTGAAATCCCCTGTGGATAAATTCAAAAGCCTGCTGCAACTGCGTCCCGGTTTTTTAAAACCTGAATTTCCGCGCACGGGTGAGCCTCGTACCGGGTTGTCGATGGGCCAGCACTGCGAATTGATGGCGCAAACCTGGAACATCTCCCGTGTCGAGCAGGATGAATTGGCCCTGCACAGCCATCAGGCGCTGACGGCGGCGTATCACGCGGGCTGGGAAGATGACCTGCTGACCCCCTTCAGAGGCCTGCGCCGTGATAACAACTTGCGTGCTGATCTGACGCTGGAGAAGTTGGCCGCGCTTAAACCGGTGTTTGAACGCAGCGCCAAGGGCACATTAACTGCGGGCAACTCAACCCCGCTGACCGATGGCGCCGCCGTGGTGTTGTTGGGCAGTGAAGCGTGGGCCAAAGAACGTGGCTTGCCGATTCTGGCGTATTTGCGTGATGGCGAAACGGCGGCGGTGGATTTCGTGCATGGCGCCGAAGGTTTGCTGATGGCACCGGTGTATGCCGTGCCACGGTTGCTGGCGCGCAATGGTCTGACCTTGCAGGACTTTGACTATTACGAGATTCATGAGGCGTTTGCCGCACAGGTGCTCTGCACCTTAAAAGCCTGGGAGGACGCCGACTACTGCAAAAGCCGACTGGGTCTTGAGGCACCGTTGGGGTCGATTGATCGCAGCAAACTCAATGTCAAAGGCAGTTCGCTGGCCGTTGGGCATCCATTTGCGGCCACGGGCGGGCGGATCGTGACCAACCTGTCCAAGCTGCTCGCCACCGCTGGGCAAGGGCGGGGGCTGATTTCGATCTGTGCCGCAGGCGGTCAGGGCGTGACCGCCATTCTTGAGCGTTGATGCCTTATTGCGCAGGCAGTGCGTTGCGGGCCAGCAGTGCTTCTTCGCGGCTGCGACTGGCGTAGCTTTCGGCCATCACCGAACAGACGATCAGCTGCAACGGATGGTAGATCATGATCGGCAGCAAAATCAGGCCCAGGCCGGGGTTGGCACCGAAGATCAATGCGGCCATCGGCGCGCCCGCCGCCAAAGATTTTTTGCTGGCACAAAACACCGCAGCGATTTCATCGGGGGTGCTGAATTTCAGGGCGCGAGCGGTGCGGGTGGTCAGCCACAGGATGATCGCGAGCAGGATCGCACTGCCGACCAGCGCGCTGAAAATCACTGAGGTGCCTTGTTGCTGCCACATGCCCGAGACCATCGAGTTGCAGAACGCGGCGTACACCAGCAGCAGAATCACCACTTTGTCGACGATGTTGGTGTAGCGCTTGTGGCGGGCGAAGAAGCGACCCAACCACGGGCGCACCAGTTGGCCCAGCACCAAGGGCAGCAACAGCATGGCGCACAGGTCGAGCAGGGTTGAGCCCAGATCAATCCCGCCAGCACCACTGCCCACGACGAAACTGACCAGCAACGGGGTCAAGAATATCCCCAGTACGCTGGACAGGCTGGCGTTGAGAATGGCTGCCGGGACGTTGCCGCCTGCGCTGCCCGTCAGCGCCACGGACGAAGAAATGGTCGAGGGCAGGGCGCACAGGTAGAAGAACCCCAGCATCAGCAAGGGTGGAATGTGGCTGCCCAACAGTTTGTCGGCGATCAACCAGATCAGCGGGAAGACAATAAAGGTGAAGCCTTGCACCATCATGTGCAGGCGGATGTTTTTCAGGCCGTGGCTGATCTGCTCGCTGGAGAGGTTGACCCCGTGCAGGAAAAAAACCAGAAACACACCGATGTTGATCACCCATTCAGCGTGCATGGCGCCGCCGGTACTGCCGAAATGCGGAAACACATACGCAAGAAAGGTCGCCAGCAGCATCCCGCACAGAAACCAGTCGGTGAACAGACGTTTGAGGTGTTTGAACACAGGCATTGGGGACTCGATTATTGTAAGAATTGATGACTTAGCCTAACGTCGCTGTTTACTGACGTCTTGCGACATAAGGCCAACCAATGCCGACTAACGGACAGCGTGGCGCGCCAAGGGCGATTCCACAGCTCGATGCTTTACCCAGGCCGCTGTATGCCCGTTCCGAAAGCTTGGGGGCGGGGTCGTGGACGCCACGTCATCGGCATGACTGGGTGCAGTTTTCGTACGCCATTAGCGGTGTATTGGGTGTCCATACCGACGAAGGCAGTTTCTTTGCGCCGCCGCAGTGGGGTATCTGGATTCCGGCTGGGCTGGAGCATGAGGTGTTGACCTCGACTCGCGCAGAAATGCGCAGCCTGTATGTGCGCCGTGAGGATTGTCTTTGTGCGCCTGCGCATTGCCGGGTGCTGGAAGTCACGCCATTGGCCCGCGAGTTGATCAAGCGTTTTTGTGCGTTACCAGTGCAATACCCCGAGGGTGGCAGCCCTGAAGAGCGGTTGGTGCAGGTGCTGCTCGATCAATTGGCCGACCTGACCGAGGTGGGGTTTTCGCTGCCCTTGCCGCGTCATGCCCGCTTGTTGGCACTGTGCAATGAGCTGATCGAGTGCCCGGATTCGGAGGTGAGTTTGAGTCAGTGGGCGCAGCGGCTGGGCACCTCGGAAAAAACCTTGATGCGTTTATTCGACCGGGAAACCGGTTTGAGTTTTCGCAGTTGGCGTCAGCGTATGCGCTTGCTGTCCTCACTGCGGGTGCTGGAGGAGGGTGTCAGCGTGACCGGAGCTGCGTTATCGTGCGGGTACGATTCGACCTCGGCCTTTATTGCCGCGTTTAAAAAAATGTTTGGGTTTACGCCGGGCGAATTATTCAGGCAGTGATTCGTCTATCATCCAGAACCTATGGCGCAGGACGCGAGCTTCTGGATTTTTTGCGCACAGGGAGTGTAAACAAGCGACGCTTAACACGGCCCCCCTCTCCCCGTAACGAGTGGATTGCCGTATAACGAATGACTTTCGCGTGTTTGGTAACAAAGGACCCACAATAAAAGCTGATGAAGACTCCAAAACGCTTAGAAGCCCTGATCGAAGACGGTCTGATCGACGAGGTGCTGCGCCCACTCATGAGTGGCAAAGAAGCAGCTGTGTACGTAGTCCGCTGTGGCAATGAGCTACGGTGCGCCAAGGTTTATAAGGAGGCTAACAAACGTAGTTTCCGTCAGGCCGCCGAGTATCAGGAGGGTCGCAAGGTTCGCAACAGCCGTCAGGCCCGAGCGATGGCCAAGGGCTCGAAGTTCGGCCGCAAAGAAACCGAAGACGCCTGGCAAAATGCCGAAGTGGCTGCTCTGTTCCGTCTGGCGGGCGCCGGTGTTCGCGTTCCCAAGCCGTTCGACTTCCTGGAAGGCGTACTGTTGATGGAACTGGTGGCCGATGAATATGGCGATGCCGCGCCGCGTCTTAATGACGTGGTGCTGGAGCCGGATCAGGCGCGCGAATACCACGCTTTCCTGATTCAACAGATCGTGCTGATGTTGTGCACGGGTCTGGTTCATGGCGACTTGTCCGAGTTCAACGTGCTGCTGACGCCGACCGGGCCGGTGATTATTGACTTGCCGCAAGCAGTCGATGCCGCTGGCAACAACCATGCGTTCACCATGCTGGAGCGTGACGTGGGCAACATGGCGTCCTATTTCGGACGCTTTGCCCCCGAGTTGAAGACCACCAAGTACGCCAAAGAGATGTGGGCGCTTTACGAAGCGGCGACATTGCACCCGGGCAGTGTATTAACCGGCGAGTTTGACGAACCGGACGAGCTGGCGGATGTGGGCGGCGTGATGCGCGAGATCGAAGCGGCCCGTCTGGACGAAGCGTTTCGTCAGGCGGTGCGGGCGGCAGACGATGCCCCGCCGAGTAAAACCGAAGAGCCGCCTCCGCCCTGGATGCAGTGATTCGATGAATAAAAAATCCGGCTTCGGCCGGATTTTTTGTGCCGTTCAATTGCCCGGATTTCAAAACCGGTTCAGCGGGATCTTCAGGCTGTGCAAGCCGCTTTCATCGGCAGGCGGCAGGTTCCCGGCGCGAATATTCACCTGAATGGCCGGAATCAGCAGTGCCGGAACACCCAGGGTCGCATCCCGAGCCGTACGCATGTCGACAAAGCCCGCCAGGTCAATGCGGTCGTTAACGTGGATATTGCTGGCGCGCTGTTCATCCACTGTGGTTTCCCACGAGGCCTCACGCCCTGCGGGTGGATAGTCATGACACATAAACAGGCGCGTTGAGCCGGGAAAGGCCAGCAGGCGCTTGATCGACAGGTACAGCTGCCGCGCATCACCTCCGGGAAAGTCGCAACGCGCGGTGCCCACATCGGGCATGAACAACGTGTCACCGACGAACAGGTTGTCATGCTCAACCTGATACGCCATGTCAGCCGGGGTGTGCCCCGGGACATGCAGCGCCCGCACATTTAATCGCCCAATCTGGAACACAGCGTCTGCTTCAAACAGACGGTCGAACTGGGAACCGTCCGTTTTGAACTCGGGTTCCAGATTGTAAATATCGCGAAATACGCCCTGAACCTGAGTGATCGCCGCGCCGATACCGATCTGACCGCCCAGGGTGCGTTTCAGGTAAGCGCTGGCAGACACATGGTCGGCATGGGCATGGGTCTCCAGCAGCCACTGCACTTTCAGGCCTTTGGCATGCACAAATGCTGCGATGTTGTCCGCGCTGACCGTGCTGATCCGTCCGGCGGCGGCATCGTAGTCGAGCACCGGGTCGATGATCGCGCATTCGGCTTGGCCTGCGGCATAGACCACATAGCTGACGGTTGAGGTCGCCGGGTCGAAAAATCCTTGAATGTCGGGGTGCATGAATCGCCTCGCGCAGATCAATAAATATTCAATATATTGAAACATATATTATCGGGTCGTAGACTGTCGACCATCACGTCACGGAGCGTTCCATGTCTGCTCAACTCACTCAGGAAGAAATCGGCCTGTTGCGCGACTCTGCTTCCAAAGCCTGCACCCTGCTCAAAGCCTTGGCCAATGAAGATCGACTGCTGTTGCTCTGCCAACTCACCCAGGGTGAGCGCAATGTGGGCGAACTTGAAGCATTGACCGGCATTCGTCAGCCCACGCTGTCGCAACAACTGGGCGTGCTGCGAGATGAAGGCATGGTCAATACGCGACGCATGGGGAAATACATTTTTTATTCACTCGCCAGTTTTGAAGTGGTTTCTGTGATGCAGACCTTGTCGGGGTTGTATTGCGGGCAAGCCCTGAAAAAGTGACGCGGGCGGGTTCCCTCCCGGCTTATTCCATTTATTTTTGTTGTGACTGGAGCGCTCAATGGAGCAAAGCATCAAGCGAATCGACGCGTCATATTCAGTGACGGGGCAGATTGATCCTGCTGATCTCAGCGTGTTGGCGGAGCAGGGTTTTCGCACTGTGATCTGCAATCGACCTGACCATGAAGGCGGCCCACAGCAACCCGACCACACCGCTGTCCAGCAAGCGGCGCAAGCCTTGGGCCTGAGCTTCGCCTACTTGCCGGTGCTGACCACGGGCGCAACACCTGAGCAAGCCGAACAGTTGCGCCAACTGCTCAACGAATTGCCCAAACCTGTTCTGGCGTACTGCCGCACGGGTAATCGGTCATCAAAGCTTTACGAAGCGGCCACGCAACCCCCGCGTGAGCTCAAGCAATACGATGTGGTTGTCGTGGGCGGAGGATCGGCCGGTATCTCCGTCACGGCCAGCCTGCTCAAGCGCAACGCCGCCTTGCGCATCGCCGTCATCGAACCCAATAGCGAGCACTACTACCAGCCCGCATGGACGCTGGTCGGCGGCGGTGCCTACGATGTCAAAGACACCGTGCGCCCTACCGCAGAGGTGATGCCCAAAGCGGCGGTCTGGATCAAGGCATCCCTGTCGGCCTTTGCCCCGCAACGCAAGGTCGTGTTGCTGTGCGATGGCACCGAGCTGGGCTATCAACAATTGATCGTCTGCCCCGGTTTGCAGCTGGCGTGGGAAAACATCGAAGGCCTTGAAGAGACCTTGGGTAAAAACGGCGTCACGTCCAACTATCGCCACGACCTGGCCCCTTACACATGGGAGCTGGTGCGCAACCTGCGTGGGGGCAAGGCACTGTTCACCCAACCGGGTATGCCGATCAAATGCGCAGGCGCTCCGCAAAAAGCCATGTACCTGTCCTGCGATCATTGGCGCAAACACGGTGTGCTGGATTCAATCGCAGTGGAGTTCAATCTGGCAGGCGCAGTGTTGTTCGGTGTGCCCACCTTTGTGCCACCGTTGATGAAATACGTCGAAGCCTACAATGCCCAATTGGCCTTCCAGTCCAATCTGGTCAAAGTGGATGGCCCCCACAAAACCGCCTGGTTTGATGTGACGACGGCTGATGGGCAGGTCAACCGTGTTGAGAAATCTTTCGACCTGTTGCATGTCGTGCCGCCCCAGCAGGCGCCGGATGTGATTCGACGCAGCGAGTTGGCCGATAAAGCCGGCTGGTTCGAGACCGATCCGGCGACGTTGCAACACCCGCGGTATCCCGAAATATTTGCCTTGGGCGATGTGTGCAACACCCCCAATGCCAAAACAGCGGCGGCAGCCCGCAAGCAAGTGGTAGTGGTGGCTGACAACTTGATGGCGTTGCGCAGCAATGCCCCGTTGCCCAAGCGTTATGACGGGTATGGTTCCTGCCCGCTGACGGTGGAAAAAGGCAAAGTGATTCTGGCCGAGTTTGGCTACGGCGGGAAATTGCTGCCCACCTTCCCGCTGGACCCGACCGTGGCGCGTCAATCGGCCTGGCTGCTCAAAGCAACGCTGCTGCCGTGGTTCTACTGGCAGGGCATGCTCAAGGGCCGCGAGTGGTTCACTGACTGCAAACCGGACTGAGTATGTTGATTATCCTCTTGGGCGTGCTGGTGGGCTTGCTGCTCGGATTGACGGGCGCAGGCGGTGGCATATTGGCCATCCCCGCGTTAACCCTGGGTCTGGGCTGGACGTTGCTTGAAGCCACTCCGGTGGCCTTGCTGGCCGTCGGCGTGGCGGCAGCAGTCGGTGCGCTGGACGGGTTGCGCAAAGGGCTGGTGCGCTACAAAGCGGCCGGGTTGATGGCTGGCGCGGGCTGGCTGGCCTCTCCGGTGGGGCTTTACCTGGCCAAGTTGTTGCCCGCAGCGGCACTGATGGCCTTGTTTGGCGCGATCATGATGTTCGTCTCCGGACGGATGTTCCGGCAAGCCACGGACGGTTGCTCGGAGATCGACGCGGCCCACGGCAAAAACTGCCGGATTAATCCCGACACTGGCCGGTTAGTGTGGGACACCAAGTGCTCCACCACGCTGGCCTGTATCGGTGCGGTATCGGGATTGCTCACGGGCTTGTTGGGTGTAGGGGGCGGATTTTTGATCGTGCCTGCGTTCCGCCGCTTCAGTGATGTGCCGATGCACGGCATCGTGGCCACCTCGCTGATGGTCGTGGCCCTGGTGTCGCTGGGCACCTTGGCTCACTTGCTGTATCAGGGCGTGAGCCTGTCGGGTGAAGCCTCGGTGTTCATCGGCGCGACCTTGGCCGGGATGATCGCCGGTCGGCTGATCGCCCCCAAAGTCTCGGGCAAACGAATGCAGCAGGGCTTTGCCGTTGTGTGTGCCGTCGTCAGCGTGCTGATGATGGCCAAGGTGGCTCTGATCTCGTAGCAGCTGCCGAAAGCGGCGTTCGGCGGCGTAGCCGTCGTAAATAAAGGTTATTCGGTAAACAAGTTTTACGATTGCTTCGCAACCGAACGCAGCCTGCGGCAGCTGCTACGAGGTTTTGCATCAGCCTGCCGCCAGATCCTTGAGGATCGGGCAGTCAGGGCGGTGATCGCCCTGACAGCTTTGCACCAGTTCCTCCAGGGTGTCGCGCAAGCTGCTGAGTTCGGTGATTTTCTGGTTCAGCTCGTCAATGTGTTGACGGGCAAGCGCTTTCACATCGCCACTGGCCCGTTGGCGATCCTGCCACAGCGTCAGCAATTTACCGACTTCCTCCAGTGAGAACCCCAGATCTCGCGAGCGTTTGATAAACGCCAGCGTGTGCAGGTCATCGCTGCTGTACAGACGGTAGCCGCTGTCGCTGCGATTCGCCGGTTTGAGCAAACCAATGGATTCGTAGTAGCGAATCATTTTGGCGCTCAAGCCGCTGTGTTTGGCGGCCTGGCCGATGTTCATGAAAGATGCCTCCTCACTCAAGGTCCTTGGGTTTCCAGAACTTCAACAGCAACGCATTGCTGACCACGCTCACACTGGAAAAGGCCATCGCTGCGCCCGCCAGTACCGGGTTCAGGAAACCGAAGGCGGCCAGCGGTATGCCTACCACGTTATAGATGAACGCCCAGAACAGATTTTGTCGGATCTTGGCGTAGGTTTTGCGGCTGATTTCCAGTGCGGCAGGCACCAGTCGCGGGTCGCCGCGCATCAGCGTGATCCCCGCAGCATGCATGGCCACGTCGGTGCCGCCACCCATCGCAATGCCAATGTCCGCCGCGGCCAGCGCAGGTGCGTCGTTAATACCATCGCCGACCATGGCCACCACGCCGGTTTTTTTCAACTCGCTCACGGTTGCCGCTTTGTCGGCGGGCAACACTTCGGCGTGGACATCGGTGATGCCCAGTGCCTCGGCCACTACCTTGGCGCTGCCACGGTTATCGCCGGTCAACAAGTGGCTGCTGATATGCAACGCATTGAGTTGTTCAATCGCGGGCAGCGCACCGGCCTTGAGGGTGTCGCCAAAGGCAAACAGGCCCAGTACCTGCGGCTGTGGACTTTGCTCGATCAGCCACGACAGCGTGCGACCTTCGGCTTCCCACGCGGTAGCCGAGTCGGCCAGTGTGCCCGGTGTCAGGCCGGTTTCGTCCAGCAGGCGGCGATTGCCCAGGGCTAAACGACGACCTGCCAGCGTGCCGGCAATGCCGCGCCCGGTCAGCGATTGGCTTTCAGTGACATTGGGCACGTCCAGATGGCGGGCATTGCAAGCGTCGAGAACCGCTTTGGCCAGCGGGTGCTCGCTGCCGCGCTGCAACGCCCCGGCCGCTTGCAGCACCTGCTGCTCATCGCCGTGCAGCGCTTTAAAGTGTGCAATCTGCGGCGTGCCGGACGTCAGGGTGCCGGTTTTGTCGAAGACCACGGCACTGACTTCGTGAGCGCGTTCGAGGGCTTCGGCGTCTTTTATCAAAATCCCGTGGCGGGCCGCCACACCTGTCCCGGCCATGATCGCAGTCGGTGTTGCCAGCCCCAGTGCGCAGGGGCAGGCGATCACCAGCACGGCAACGGCGTTGATCAGTGCGGTTTCAATCGGCGCGCCATACAGCCACCAGCCGAGCAAGGTGGCGAGGGCGATCAACAGCACCACTGGAACAAACACCTGACTGACTTTATCCACCAGCTTCTGGATCGGTGCCTTGGCTGCCTGGGCGTCCTCGACCAGCCGAATGATGCGCGCCAGTACGGTTTCGGTGCCCAGCGCCAGCGTTCTGATGACCAATCGGCCTTCGCCATTAATGGCGCCGCCGGTGACGTTGTCGCCGGGCTGTTTAGGCACCGGCAAACTCTCGCCGCTGATCAAGGCTTCATCGGCGTGGCTTTGACCTTCGACCACTTCTCCGTCTACCGGGAAACGCTCGCCGGGTTTAACCAGCACCAGATCATTGAGGCGCAGGTCGCTGATGGCCACATCCTGCTCCTGACCGTCGACCACCCGCAAGGCGCGCTCAGGGCGCAACGCTTCAAGGGCGCGGATAGCGCTGGCAGTCTGACGCTTGGCGCGGCTTTCAAGGTATTTACCCAGCAGCACCAGCGCAATCACCACGGCTGAAGCTTCGAAGTACAAGTGCGGCATCTCGCCGGGTTTGGCAATGGCCCACTCGTACAGACTCAAGCCATAACCGGCGCTGGTGCCGAGGGCGACCAGCAGGTCCATATTGCCCGCACCGGCTTTGACGGCCTTCCAGGCGGCCACATAAAAGCGCGCGCCGAGAATAAATTGCACCGGTGTGGCGAGCATGAATTGTGCCCAGGCGGGCAGCATCCAGTGCACGCCAAATGGCGCCAGCAACATGGGCAGTACCAGCGGCAGCGCCAAGACGATCGCCAAGGTCAGCGCCCACCGCTCACGGTGCAGGCGTTGATGTTGATCGTCCTGAGTGGCTTGCTGATTTTCGTGCAGGCTGGCGCTGTAGCCCGCTTGGCTGACCGCGTTGATCAGGAGCGTTGGGTCAACATGGCCGAGCAGTTCGACGTGAGCCCGTTCGCTGGCAAGGTTGACGCTGACGGTTTTGACTCCAGGCACCTTGGCCAGCGCTTTTTCGACGCGGCCAGCGCACGAAGCGCACGTCATGCCGCTGATGTCCAGCTCCAGACTGCTGGACGGAACGCTGTAACCGGCTTGCTGAACGGCGTTGACCAGTGCTGGCAAGCTATCGGCCGGGGCCTCTACACGCGCCTGCTCAGTGGCCAGATTGACACTGACCGAGCTGACACCCGGCACTTTTGCCAACGCTTTCTCGACGCGCCCCGCGCAACTGGCGCAGGTCATGCCGGCAATCGGCAGATCGAATGGGGTGGGCACAAACAGTCCTCCTCAAGAAGTTATCTCTCCATAGAATCAACCTTGACCCGATGGCAAGGTCAAGGCTTCTTGTTGACCGTTACTGTAGTCACTTGCGCGGGTTTCAATAGCCCAATGCGGCAGGTTTCAGGTAAACACCTTGCTTGCCGAGGGCCATGCGGTATTTGAGGACGTCACCGGCTTTCAAGGTGAACTGCTGGGCAGGTGGCACCAGCATGCCTGGCAAGCACCCGGGGGCCTGACCGGGCAGTAACTTGAGACGAATACCGACATTGCCTGCCGGTAAATTGAAGGAGAGCGATTGTTCCTGAAACAAACGGCCGGCCAACTGGTCATCTATATAGATGCCGATTTCGCAATTAGTGGGCACCTCAAGGCGCTCGCGGGAAATAATCAACACCCCGTAGTCCTGCGCCGCATTTGCCCACAGTGGCAAACTGGCAAGACCTAAAAGGCTGACTAGGCTCAAAGCGGACCAGCGCATGGCTACGTATCCTGTTCTCGATAGCAAGGCGTTCAGCTTGGCCGAGCAGGGTGTAGATTGCCAGTACGCAATCGCAGAAGGGGGCTTGACCTTGCCATGATGGGAAGGTCAAAGCTGTCGCTATCTCAAACAAGGAGCAAGTCTTATGTACGTTTACGAAGTCAAGAACATGACGTGCGGTGGCTGTGTGAATGGCGTGAAAAAGGCGGTATTAACGGTCGATCCCAATGCTCAGGTCGAGGTGGATCTGGCCAGTAAAAAGGTCACGGTTGAAAGCTCGCACCCTTCGACAGAGTTTGTTGATGCCCTGACCACGGCATCCTATGAGGCGCGAACAGCTCATTAAGTCTGAAATTCGTAGCAGCTGCCGAAGGCTGCGTTCGGCGGCGAAGCCGTCGTAAAACCTGACACACCGAGGCGCATGGTTTTGCGATCGCTGCGCAATCGGACGTCGCCTTCGGCAACTGCTACGGATACGTCAGCGACTCGGCGCAAAACTTTGTAGCAGCTGCCGAAGCCGTCGTAACTCCTGACACGCCGAGGTGCATGGTTTTGCGATTAGGCAAATATATGGGTCACGTGACGCTTTAGCGGCTTGTTAGCTAGCTCGCTATCGTTATATTCAAGTTCTGTATCCACAGCTAGACTGTCGAACTGCGCTAACCGCAGCTCGATCTGGATACCTGATGAACCTTAAAACCATTTTGATCCTGGGCGCCTTGAGTGCCTTTGGTCCGTTGGCCATCGATTTTTATTTGCCGGGCTTCCCGGCAATGGCGACCGCTTTCGCAACGGACGAAACACAGATTCAACTGACTCTGGCCGTGTATTTTTTGGGCCTGTCCATTGGCCAATTGATCTATGGCCCCATCGCTGACCGCTATGGGCGGCGTATCCCGTTATTGGTAGGCGTAGGTCTGTTCACGCTGGCGTCTCTGGCCTGTGCGCTGGCACCGTCGCTGGAATGGCTCATCGGTGCGCGTTTTGTTCAGGCCCTGGGCGGCTGCGCAGGGATGGTGCTGTCGCGGGCGATTGTCAGCGACAAGTGCGACGCCGTAGGCGCGGCCAAGGTGTTCTCGCAGTTGATGCTGGTGATGGGGTTGGCCCCAATTCTGGCGCCAATGCTGGGCGGCCTGTTGGTCAACCTGTATGGCTGGCAGTCGATTTTTATCGTCCTGACGGTCTTCAGTGCGTTGGCGGCGCTAGCCGTTGCATTGGGGTTGCCGGAAAGCTTGCCTGATAACGTGCCGCGTCAGCCGCTCTCGGGAGCGCTTCGCCAATACGGCCGTCTGCTCAAGGATCGCGAGTTTCTGGGTCATGCCCTGACCGGGGGGATCGCAATGGCCGGTATGTTCGCCTACATCGCCGGCTCACCCTTTGTCTTTATCAAGCTCTACGGCGTGCCCGCCGAACATTACGGCTGGCTGTTCGGCAGTAACGCGGCCGGTTTTATTTTGGTGGCGCAGATTAACGCTCGCTTGTTGGCCAATCGTGGCCCCGCCTTCTTGCTGGCACGCACGATCTGGATCTATCTGGCTGCGGGGGTTGTATTGCTGGCGGTCAGTGCCTTGCACACCCAACAACTGTGGCCGTTGCTCATCCCGTTGTTTGTCTGCATCGCCAGTCTGGGCTGCATCATTCCCAATGCCTCGGCCTGTGCCATGAGCGGGCAGGGCGCACGAGCCGGCAGTGCTTCAGCCATGCTGGGTTGCTTGCAGTTCAGTGTGGCGGCGGGCGCTGCGTCGCTGGTGGGCGTGTTACACAATGGCACGGCCATGCCGATGGCGATGGTGATCACCTTGTGCGGCGTGTTGGCGGTGATACTCGCAGTGGCGACCCGGCGCGTTTACACCGCGCGGATCGCCGCTCAAGAGTAGCGTTGAGCTAACTGGCCAAACGCTCGGGCAGGCGGTGCGGGGCTTGCAAGCGTGCTTGCAACTTATCGACAAAGGCCCGGGCTTCGGCCTCGCTACGAAAGTTGACGGCCTGCTGGTCAAGTTGAACCTGCCAACGGCCGTCGCGGGATTTTGCTAACGCTTTCATCAGGATTTTCATTTCTGGCCTCCTTGAGTTTGCAAAGGAGGCCAGTGTAAGCCTGATTTCCCGGAAGAAAATGCCCGGGATCAAGTCCCTGACTGACGGTCGAAAAATGGCCGCATCTATCCCGACAACACCTTACGGCTTGATCAGTCGTGCATCCAGACCGTTTTGCGCCAGGCGTGTAGCCTGCTCTTAGGTCATGCCCAGGTCGGTGTGCAGTGCATGGAAGTTCTCGGTCATGTAGCCGCCAAAGTAGGCCGGGTCATCCGAGTTAACGGTCACTTTCACGCCGCGCTCAAGCATCTCAAGGATGTTGTGCTGGGACATGTGGTCGAACACGCACAGTTTGGTGTTGGACAACGGGCACACGGTCAACGGGATCTGCTCGTCGATAATGCGCTGCATCAAACGCTCGTCTTCGATGGCCCGTACGCCATGGTCGATACGCTGAATTTTCAGCAGGTCCAGCGCTTCCCAGATGTACTCCGGCGGGCCTTCTTCACCCGCGTGGGCCACGGTCAGGAAGCCTTCGTGGCGGGCACGGTCGAATACGCGCTGGAACTTGCTCGGCGGGTGGCCCATTTCTGAACTGTCGAGGCCCACGGCCACAAACGCATCGCGAAACGGCAGGGCCTGGTCGAGGGTTTTTTCTGCCTGTTCTTCGCTCAAGTGACGCAGGAAGCTAAGGATCAGGCCGCTGGTAATGCCCAGTTGCTGCTCGCCATCCTTGAGTGCGCTGGCAATGCCGTTGAGCACTACTTCAAACGGAACGCCACGGTCGGTGTGGGTTTGCGGATCGAAGAAGGGCTCGGTGTGGATAACGTTCTGTGCCTTGCAGCGCAGCAGGTACGCCCAGGTCAGGTCATAGAAGTCTTGCGAGGTGCGCAGTACGTCCGCACCTTTGTAGTACAGGTCGAGGAATTCTTGCAGGTTGTTGAAGGCATACGCTTTGCGCAAGGTTTCAACGTCGTTCCACGGCAAAGCGATTTTATTGCGCTCAGCCAGCGCGAACAGCAACTCGGGTTCCAGAGAACCTTCCAGGTGCATGTGCAGTTCTGCTTTTGGCAGGGCGTTCAGCCAGTCATACATATCGGTTCATATCTCATCAGGTGCAAACAGGGCGCGCGCCACCGTCGGCAGACAGGGCGGTGCGCGCCTGAAAACCGGCCATTGTACAGGCCAGTCACAGGATGCAACATAAAACTAGACCAGCGATGTCATGACGCTTCGAGTTCTCGCCGGTACGCGTAGGTGTCAGCGAAGCGTGACAGCAGGAATTCGGCACAGGTGGTGGGCGGGTATTTGGCCGGGTTGTTAACGTCCTGACAGCCGGGCAGGCATTCAATGGCGGTGTCAGGGTGCGGCTCGGCAAAGAACGGCATGGAGTAGCGGTTGACCTCCAGCGGGCTGATCACCCGATGCGGGGTTGAAACATAACGATCGTTGCTCCAGCGCGCCATCATGTCGCCGAGATTGACCACGAACGTGCCGTCAATGGGCGGTGCGTCGATCCATTCGCCCTGCACATTGCGCACTTGCAGGCCGCCCGCGGCATCTTGATAGAGCAGGGTGACGCAGCCGTAATCGGTGTGCGCGCCTGCACCTTGTTGTTCATGGCTAGTGGCCGCTTCGCGGGGCGGGTAATGGATGATGCGCAGCACGCTGACCGGTTCTTCAAAGCGCTGGTCAAAGAAATCGCGGTCGATGCCCAGCGCCAGCGTCATGGCCCGCAGCAGGGTCTGGGCCAGCGCCTGCATGTCGGCGTAATGGCTTTCCATCAGGTGTTGCCAGCCGGGCAGGTCGGGGTGGCGGTTGGGCCCGCGCAAGGGTTTTTCGGCCATGACGTGCGGGTGTTCGTCGGGCAAATGCAGGCCCATGTCGAAGGTTTCTTTCAGGTCGCTGGGGCGGTTGGGGTCAAGCTGCTCGGTGGCGACCGCGCCATACCTGCGATGATGGCGCGTCTGCGTGATGTCAATGCGCAGCTTTTCCTCGTCCGGCAGGGCGAAGAAGGTTTGAGCGATGCTGAGCAGGTGCTCAATCCGTTCGGCGCTGATCGGGTGGCCCTTGATATAGAAAAAGCCCCATTCTCGGCAGGCGTGGTCAATCTGGGTGGCGACCGCTTGCCAGCCGGCAGCGGTGTCCTGATACAGCGGGCTGATGTCGATAACGGGAAGCCGGTTCATGGGGCGCTCCGGTAAGGTGCGGGCAGACAGGTGAGCATGTGTCCGCAGAGGGTTTACTTCGGCAGGTCGGCTTTCATGCCTTCGACGTAGTAGTTCATGGACGCCAGTTCGGCGTTGCTGGCGGTCACCCCGGCAGCGATTTTTTCAACGCCGGTCTGATCCTTGATTGGGCCGGTGAAAGGGTGGAATTCGCCGCTTTCAATGTTGGCGATCAATTTTTCCGCTTCGGCCTTGGTGTCCGCTGGTACTAAATCACTGATCGGCAATTGCACAGTGCCTTCTTTCAGGCCGCCCCAATAATCCTGAGGTTTCCAGTTGCCATCAAGCACACCCTGAGTGGCCTGAATGTAATGCGGGCCCCAGTTGTTGACGATGGAGGTGAGCACCGCTTTTGGCCCGAAGTGGCCCATGTCCGAGGCATAGCCCACCGCGTATACGCCGCGCCGCTCGGCCGCCTGAATCGGCGCCGGGCTGTCAGTGTGCTGGAACACCACATCGACCCCTTGGTCGATCAGGGCGTTGGCGGCATCCGCTTCTTTGCCCGGATCAAACCAGGAGTTGACCCACACCACTTTGATCTCGGTGCCGGGGTTGTA
This sequence comes from Pseudomonas helleri, assembly GCF_009600315.1. Classification (GTDB taxonomy): domain Bacteria; phylum Pseudomonadota; class Gammaproteobacteria; order Pseudomonadales; family Pseudomonadaceae; genus Aquipseudomonas; species Aquipseudomonas helleri_A. The sequence continues at coordinate 36,521 of NZ_WIWC01000040.1, forward strand.
TTTATTCAAGGCCAGTTGAATGGCGTTGATGTCGCGGATCACTTCTGGGATGGGGAACGACGCCACGTAACCGATCTTTTTACTCTTGGTCATTTTGGCCGCGAGATAGCCCGCGACGTAGCGCCCTTCATAGGTGCGGGCCAAATAAGTGCCCATGTTCTTGTCTTGCTTGTAGCCAGTGGCGTGTTCAAAGGTGGTCTTGGGGAATTGCTTGGCCACTTTCAGCGTCGGGTTCATATAGCCGAATGAGGTGGTGAAAATCAGGTCGTACTTGTCCTTGGCCATGTTGCGAATCACCCGCTCGGCGTCGGCGCCTTCAGGCACGTTTTCGACATAGCTGGTGGTGATCTTGTCGCCGAACTGCTTGGCCAGCGCCAGTCGACCCTGCTCGTGCTGATAGGTCCAGCCGTGGTCGCCGATTGGGCCGATATACACAAAGCCGACTTTTAGCGGGTCGGCGGCGCTGGCCGAAAGGCTGGCGCTCAGGCCTATGGCCGCCGCAAGGGCACAGAGCAACGTTTTCAAAGGACGTTTATGCATGGGAGCGGGTTCCGTATTGTTGGTATGTAGTCGCAGACGAGGCAGGCCAATGCAAAAAATTGACCAACAAGACAACAAACGCGGCGCAGTGCGGTTGTGCCGTTTTCCCCATGCTGGCAAAGAGCCAAGCCGGTGCGCCGCTCAGGCTGATGCCTGTCACTGGTGCGTATCAGAGACCGTTGATCAAGGCATGGGCCGCTTGTCGGTGGTCAGCGATGAGTCCTTTAAGGTCAAGCCCTTGCACTTGGCCGTCGATCACCCGCCACTTCCCGCCAATCATCACCCTGTCTGCGCGATCCGCACCGCACAGCAACAAGGCGGCAATCGGGTCATGGCTGCCGGAAAAGCGCAGCTCGTCGAGTTTGAACAGCGCCAGATCCGCTTGTTTGCCAACCGCCAACTCGCCGATGTCAGTACGCCCCAGCAGGCTCGCCGAACCGCGAGTGGCCCAGCCCAGCACGAGTTCGGGGGTGATTTTTTCGGCGCCGTAACGCAGGCGCTGGAGGTACAACGCCTGCCGCGTTTCGAGGATCATGTTCGACGCGTCATTGGAGGCCGAGCCATCCACGCCCAACCCTATCGTGGCCCCACTGGCCAGCAGTTCCAGTGTCGGGCAAATGCCCGACGCCAGTCGCATGTTGGAACTGGGGCAATGGCTGATACCGGTTTTGGCGGTACCCAGACGAGCGATTTCCTGCGGGTTGAAGTGAATGCCATGAGCCAGCCAGGTGCGCGGGCCGAGCCAGCCGACGCTGTCCAGATAATCCACGGTGCGCAAGCCAAAGCGTTGCAGGCAGAACGCTTCTTCATCGAGGGTTTCTGCCAGGTGGGTATGCAGGCGTACATCCAGTTGCTCGGCCAGTTCAGCGCTGTCGCTCATGATCTGCGGGGTTACTGAAAAGGGCGAGCAGGGCGCCAAGGCAATCTGGATCTGCGCGCCATCGCCACGCTCATGGTAGGTCTGTATCAGACGTTGGCTATCCGCCAGAATCACCTCGCCCTGTTGCACTGTTTGCTGAGGCGGCAGGCCGCCGTCGGCCTCGCCCAAACTCATCGAACCACGGGTCAGCATGGCGCGCATGCCCAGCTCGCGCACGCACTGGACCTGAATATCAATGGCGTTTTCCAGGCCGTCCGGGAATAAATAATGATGATCGGCTGCCGTGGTGCAGCCGGACAGCAGCAGTTCGGTGAGCGCAACTTTACTGGCCAGCGCCAGTTTTTCGGGTGTCAGCCGCGCCCACACCAGGTAGAGCGTTTGCAGCCAGGGAAACAACGGTTGGTTGACCACCGGGGCCCAGGCACGGGTGAGGGTTTGATAGAAATGGTGATGGGTGTTGATCAGCCCCGGCAGCAGCACATGCTCGCGCGCATCAAAGACGTGATCGCACGGGCGGGCGGGGTGTTGCCCGACACCGAGCAGTTCAACGATGCGCTCGCCTTCGAGCACCAGGCCGCCTCGGGCATCAAGGGTGTTGGCGGTGAACACGGCCAAGGGATTTTTTAACCAGATACGGGTCGCAGGCACGGGCCGGCTCCTCTGAAAGTTGAGTTCAGGTTTGCCAGCTCAGTGTTGTCCTGTCTGCTGATCCAGGTGTGATGCGGGTTACGCTTTTAGGGTGCGCTGCTTACCAGACAATGGTTTGCCCCTGGTAATCGAGGAAGTAGTGCCCGCCCTTGCCGGTGTAGGCATTGATCACATCGACCAAGCCACGGGTGCTGGTGGCCACATCAATCTGGGCACCTTCGCCGCCCATATCGGTTTTAACCCAGCCCGGGTGCAGCGACAGCACGGTCAGTTTGCGTTCGCCCAGCTGGCTCACATAAGTATTGGTCAGCGAGTTGAGGGCCGCCTTGCTGGCTTTGTACAACGCCAGTTCAGGCGCGTCCGGGCTGGTGACGCTGCCCAGAACGGAGCTCATGAAGGCCAGTACGCCGGTGTCAGCGCGCAGGCTGTCGGTAAAGTGCTGGGCGAGGCTGATGGGCGCCACGCTGTTGGTGAGGAACAGTTGCGCGACCTCTTGCGCGGGGGCTGCGCCGGGCGTCTGGTCATCCGGGCCTTTGATGCCGGCGTTGACGAACAGCAGGTCGAACACTTGACCCTGCAGACGCTGGTGAAGGTCGCTGACGGACTGGGCATCATCCATGTCCAGCTGTTCGATCTGCACATCGGCCACGGCACGCAGTTTGTCGGCCTTGTGGGTGTCGCGCACGGTCGCGGTGACGGCCCAGCCATCTTCTTTCAGACGCTGCACAAGCCCCAGGCCCAAGCCTCGGGAGGCGCCGATGATCAAAGCGTTTTTTGTCGCGGGCATGCTGTTGCTCCTTTGAGTCGAGAGGGTCGCAAAGGGCAACTGTGCCCCAGCCCCTTGCGCAACACCAGCCGTGATTGAGGCCGCTGTCCCATGTTTCAGTGCCCCGCCTGCCAGGGCTGGCCCAGTGAAACCGGGGCATATAGCCGTGTGCGCAGCGCATCGCGTGACAGCAGCACCAGCACCACAATAGTGGCGACATAGGGCAGCATGGCCAGCAGGTTGGAAGGAATGGCCAGCCCCAGCCCCTGTGCAACCAGATGCAGGATGCTGGCGAGCCCGAACAGATAAGCGCCCAGCAGCAGACGCCCAATCCGCCAACTGGCAAATACCACCAGTGCCAGCGCAATCCAGCCGCGCCCGGCGGTCATGTTTTCGGCCCACATCGGCGTGTAGGCCAGAGAAAGGTAGGCACCTGCCAGACCGGCCATCGCACCGCCAAACAAGACAGCCAGAGTGCGCACCCACATCACCGGTACGCCCATCGCATTGGCGGCGTGAGGATTCTCTCCGACGGCTTGAATGATCAGCCCGATCCGGCTTTTGAGTACGACCCACGCCACCAGTACAAACAGCGCAAAGGATAGGTAAACCAACGCGTCCTGTGCAAACAGCATGCGACCGATCAGCGGGATGTCGCTCAACAGTGGGATGGCCAACGGGTCAAAACCGGCAAGCGGTTTACCGACCCATGCCGCCCCGACAAAACTCGACAGGCCGACACCGAAAATGGTCAGGGCTAAACCGGTGGCTACCTGATTGGCGTTAAACACCAGTGCCACCAGCGCAAAAAGGGCACTGAGCAGCATGCCAGCGAGCATCGCCAGCAAGACGCCGAGCCACAGGTTGCCGGTGCTCAACGCGACAATAAAACCGATCACCGCGCCGAACAGCATCATGCCTTCCTGCCCAAGATTGAGAACGCCGCTTTTTTCGCAGATCAGTTCGCCCATCGCGACCAGCAACAGCGGTGTTCCGCAGCGCACCATGGCGTAGAAAATATTGCTCAGCAGATCCATGTCCATCAATGCGCTCCTATCGGTGCAACGACTGTGTTGCGGCGTCCCCAGCGCACGGCGAGGCGCGGGCGATAAAGAATCAGCACGTCACACGCCAGCAGAAAAAACAGCATCATTCCCTGAAACAGTTGGGTGATTGCCAGGGGCAGATTGAGGGTCATCTGCGCTTGTTCACCGCCCAGATACAGCAAGGCCATCAACAGGCTGGCAAACAGAATGCCGAGAGGGTTCAAACGGCCCAGAAAGGCCACGGTAATCGCGGCATAGCCGTACCCCGGCGAGACCTGCGGCACCAGTTGCCCCAGGGGGCCGGTGACTTCACATACCCCCGCCAAACCGGCCAGGCCACCGCTGATTAACAGCGCCAGCCAGATCAGGGGTTTCTCGCGAAAGCCGACAAACCCGGCAGCGCGTTTGTCCAGCCCCAGCACTTTGATCTGAAAGCCGACAAAGCTTTTTTGCAGCAGCACCCACACTGCGACCAACGCCAGCAACGCGAAATACACTCCGGCGTGCACGCGACCGTCCTCGGTCAGTAGAGGCAATCGACTGGCATCACCCAACATCGCCGACTCCGGGAAGTTGTAGCCAGCCGGGTCTTTGAGCGGGCCGTGGACGCAATACAGCAGCAGGTTGAGGGCGATGTAATTGAGCATGATGCTGGTGAGGATTTCATTGGCATTGAAGTGCGTGCGCAGCCACGCCGTCAGCCCACCCCACGCGGCACCGGCCAGCGTGCCGCAGAGGAGAATCAGCACCAGCGCCCAGCGGCTTTGCAGGTCGATCACATTGACGGCCAGCGCACTGCCGGCCAGAGCACCGAGCAACAGTTGCCCCTCGGCCCCGATGTTCCAGATGCGCGCTTGATACGCCACCGCCAGTCCGAGGGCACAGAGCAAAATGGGCAACGTCTTGATCATCAGTTCGCTGACGCCATACAGGTCGCTGATCGGGGCGATCAACAGCGTGTGCAGGGTCAGTAACGGGTCGTGCCCCAAGGCAATAAACAACAATGAGCCGCAACCCAGTGTCAGCAGTGCCGCGAGCAGCGGCGAACACCACAACATGGCGCGCGATTGTTGGCCGCGGGGTTCAAGGGATAGCAACATGACAAGCTCCGAGAGCAAAAGAGGGGGTGGCAGGCGTTTCAAACTGACCGGCCATCCAGCCACCGACTTCCACCAGATGGGTGTGGGCCGTGTCTTTAAGCGGCGATAACCGACCGCTGCACAATGCCCCGATGCGATCACTGATCTGGAATAACTCATCAAGGTCTTCGGAAATCACCAGAATGGCCGCCCCGGCATCACGCAGTGCAATCAATGCGCGATGGATCGTGGCGGCCGCGCCGACATCGACGCCCCACGTGGGGTGGGCGGCAATCAGCAATTTAGGTTGCTGGAGGATTTCCCTGCCCAGGATAAATTTCTGCAAGTTACCGCCGGACAGGCTTCGGGCCTGAGCGTCACTGTTGGGTGTCTTTACCCCAAATCGTTGAATGATCAACTCGGCCAAAGCCCTGACCCGCTCATGGCGAATTAACCCGCGGCTTACCAGACCTTGCTGAAAGGCGGTCAACAGCGCGTTGTCAGCCAGGCTCATGTCGGGAACAGCGCCATGACCCAGGCGCTCGGCGGGTACAAAAGCCATGCCTTTGTGCCGTCGGGCATCGGGACGTAAATGGGCGACTGGCTGTTGATCGATGCGGATGTGTCGGCTTTGACTGACGGGCAGCCGCACTTCGCCACAGAGCAAGGCCAGCAACTCATCCTGACCGTTGCCGGCCACGCCCGCGATGCCCACGATTTCGCCGCTGCGAACATTCAAGTTGATGCCGTGCAATGCGCAGCCGAAAGGGTCCGGGTTGTGCCAGGACAGAGCGTCTACCTGCAAAAAATCAGACGCGCCCTGGGCCTTCGGGTACGGGTCAATCAGGTTGGCAGCCTCACCGACCATCATCTGTGCCAATTGCCTGTCCGAGCACTCGCCCGGAATACAGTGCCCGGCCACTTTGCCGCCACGCAGTACCGTCGCACTGTGACAGAGCGCACGTACTTCATTGAGCTTGTGGCTGATAAAGAGAATGCTGCAACCCTCGCCAGCCAACCGGCGCAATGTCACAAAGAGTTCATCGGCTTCCTGTGGCGTGAGCACTGAGGTCGGTTCATCGAGAATCAGCAAACGGATGTCTTGCATCAGGCAGCGAATGATTTCGACCCGCTGGCGTTCGCCAATCGACAAGCTGTGCACCAGACGTTCAGGCTCCAGCGCCATCCCGTAACGCGCAGAGACTTCGCGGATGCGTGGCTCCAACGCTTTTGGTGATCCGGCAACAGGGCCCAGGGCAAGCGCAATGTTTTGCGCCACGCTCAGGGTTTCAAACAGCGAAAAGTGTTGGAAGACCATGCCAATACCCAGACTGCGTGCCTGAGCCGGATTGCGCACTTTCAACGGCTGCCCCTGCCAGATAATTTCACCGGTATCGGCTTGGGTCACGCCGTAAATGATCTTCATCAGGGTGCTTTTGCCGGCTCCATTTTCCCCGAGCAGGGCGTGGATTTCGCCCGGCTGGATGCTCAGGTCAATAGCGTCATTGGCCAGACAGCCGGGGTAGCGTTTGCTGATACGGCGTAATTGGAGGCGGGCAGGGTTGGACATGACAGGCTCGATTGATCAGAGGTGTGCTGTCAGGGCTAAAGCAATTTCTTGGCCAACAGGTCAGGAAATAAGGCGGGTTTGGCATTCTGCAGGGCTGAATGAACTGTCAGGTAATTTATCCACATGCCACTGGCACTGTTTCAGGGCGTTCATAAGCCTTTAAGCGCTGATTTGGTTCCTGCTGTCTGGTCAAAAAACGTACAACGTCGTACAAGTCATGCCGGGCATGCATTTCGGGGACTCCTGCACGGGTTATCCACAGGTTGCTCCACAGGAACTGTGCGCAAGCGTGAAAACCCTGCATAACGCCAATATGGCTTTGTTCCAACTGGCGATATACACCGGCAAGCCGCTGTTTTATATCGAAAAGAAGTCACAATTAAGTAAATTGATCGTTTTTTGATCATTGATAGCCAAGCCACGGTCTGCTTGGGCTGTAGCCGTGTGTGCTCAGGTTATCCACAGCCCGGTGCACAGTGGTTGGGGGTAAAGATTTAATGCTGCCGGGCGGTGGCATTCAACAGAGGGTCGCTGAATTCAGGGCAGACGGTGCAAAGTGATGCGCCCGCGACTCAAGTCGGCAAGTTGCTGTTGCAAGACCCCGATTTGCGGTTCGGCGACCGCCATGCGCAGCGTGACACCATTGGCGCTGAAGGTTTCATCGAGTATCAAGCCATTCAGGTCATGCAGGCGTACTTTCAACAGCGCCAGCTCACTGAACATGCATTCACAGTTCAACTCAGTGCGTTTGATCAGAGGCACGTGTTCGGCATTTTGCAGGCACTTGTTGGCACCTCCGCCATAGGCGCGCGCCAGCCCGCCAGTGCCCAACTGAATACCGCCGTACCAGCGAATCACCAACACCGCGACTTGATCAAAACCCTGCGCCTCGATGGCGGCCAGAATGGGCCGTCCTGCGGTACCGCCGGGTTCGCCGTCGTCATGGCTGCGATATTGGTCCGCCACTTTCCACGCCCAGCAGTTGTGGGAGGCATTCGGGTCACGGTATTGCTCGATAAAGGCCTGCGCCTCGGCGGCAGAGCAAATCGGGCTGGCAAAGGTGATAAAGCGGCTTTTGCGAATTTCTTCACGGTATTCACAGAGACCGGCCAACGTGAAAGACATGCGTTACTCAGTGTGATGACGGGGGTGTCAGGCCGCAGCCCTTGAGAATGATACGGGTCAGATTGTAGCTGGCATCAGCCATGTCTTGCTTGGTCAGGCGTGAGCGGCCGGTGACTCGGCAGATTTGCGTCGCGAAGTCAGCATAGTGCTGCGTGCTGCCCCACAGCAGGAAAATCAGGTGGGTGGGGTCCACATCATCCATTTTCCCGGCATCAATCCAAGCTTGGAATACCGCCGCCCGGCCCAGGAACCAGAGGCGATAATCCTGATTGAAATACTCGGTGAGGCATTCACCGCCACTGATGATTTCCATGGCGAAGATGCGTGATGCCTTGGGCTGGCTGCGGGAAAATTCCATTTTCGCCTGGATATAACGGGTCAGTGCCTGGGCAGGATCATCCTGCGCGTTGAGGGTGTTGAAGGTGCTGTCCCAGAGCTCAATGATATTGCTCAACACGGCAATATAAAGCCCGAGTTTATTGGTGAAGTAATAGTGCAGGTTGGCTTTGGGCAGGCCGGCATTTTGCGCGATGGTGTTCATGCTGGTGCCTTTGAAACCATGGCGGGCGAACTCATCTTCGGCGGCCTTGAGAATGGCGTCTTCGTTTTTCTGACGAATGCGGCTGGCAGGTTTGCCTGCGTGTGCAGGGACTTCAAGGGTCATAAACAATTCCGGACAGATCGGTGGGCGCAACCAGTGCACTGATAGCGCACCCACCGTAATGAAACAAGCAGTGTGAGCATAAACAGCTCAGCTTTTTGGCCCAAGTGCGGGGCTTGGAGCAGGCACAATCGCGATCTCGGTTTCAGGTTTTTTCTCCGGCAGCAGCAGGCACATGAGCAGCGCGGTAATGCCGCCGCTGGTGATCGCTGAGTCGAACAGGTTTTGCACCAGTTTAGGCATCAAATGCAGCAAGCCGGGTTGCGCCGCGATCCCCAGACCGACGCCAAAGGAAGTCGCAATAATCAGCATATTGCGGCGATCCAGCGGGGCTTGAGCGAGGATTCGCACGCCCGCTGCGGCGACGCTTCCAAACATGACCAGCGTGGCGCCACCCAGCACCGGCTTGGGGATTTGCTGCAACACTGCGCCAATCACCGGAAACAATCCAAGACAGATCAAAATGGCACCGATGTACAGGCCGACATAGCGGCTGGCCACGCCGGTCAACTGAATGACACCGTTATTCTGGGCGAACGTGGTGTTGGGAAAGGCACTGAACGTGGCGGCGATCATGCAACTGACGCCATCGCCCAGCACGCCGCCTTTGAGCCTGGCGATGTAACTTGGCCCACTGATGGGTTGGCGGGCCAGCATGCAGTTGGCCGTGAGGTCGCCGACGGTTTCGATCGTGCTGATCACATAGATCAGCGCGACGGGCAAAAAGGCCGTCCAGTCGAAACTGAAACCAAACTTGAACGGTACAGGGGCGCTGATCAGTGGCAAACCGGTAATGGGCTTGGGTACCAATTGACCGCTGTACCAGGCGACCAGGCTACCGACGGCGAGACCGATGATGATGGCCGACAGCCGCACCCAAGGGGTCGAGGAGCGGTTGAGCAAGATGATCGTCAGCAATACAAAGCCACCCAATGCAAGATTGGCTGGCGCGCCAAAGTCCGGTGCATTGAAACCGCCCCCCAGATCCGTGATGCCGACCTTGATCAGGCTGACGCCAATCAGCGTAATCACGATGCCCGTCACCAGCGGTGTGATCACCCGGCGCAATTGGCCAATGCAACGGCTGAGGATGACTTGCACCAGTGCGCCGAAAAAGCACACGCCAAAAATCATTGCCAGAATATCTTCCGGGCTGCCGCCCCGTTGTTTGACCAGAAAACCGGCGGACAGGACGGCGCCCAGAAAGGCAAAGCTGGTGCCCTGCAGGCAAATCATTCCGGCGCCAATGCCAAAAGGTCGACGAGCCTGAATGAAGGTGCCAACACCGGAGACCAGCAAGGCCATGCTGATCAGATACGGCAAGTGTTCCATCAGCCCCAGTGCAGCGCCGATCACCAGCGGCGGTGTAATGATGCCGACGAATGCTGCCAATACGTGCTGTAACGCAGCCAAGATCGCGGCGAGTGGTTTTGGGCGGTCGTTCAGGCCGTAAATCAGTTCACTGGGCGTAGATGATTCTGGCTGCATGGGGCGCTCTCTGCATTCGGCTGTGCATGTGGGGTAGATAGGCCATTGCAAAAAGCTGTCCAAGTGCTCAGGTAATTATTCAGTCCTGCTCTGTTAATTTTTATAAATCATGAAGTTAAAAGGTTTTTAGCAGACGCTGGGTTGCGCCTTGGTCAAGTCATTAATCCAGCAGGCGCCCTAGCGTGTAGCGGCCAGACTCTCCAGAAAGCTTTCCAGCACCAAATGGGGGCGACGGCCTTTACGCGTGACAGAAGCCAAGCTCAAATCGTAATAGCGCAACGTAGGTTTGAGCGCCCGTAACCGGCCTTGCTGCACCCAGAATTGGGCATAGTGGTCTGGCAGATAGCCAATATATCGGCCGGTCAGAATCAAAAAAGCCATGCCTTCGCGGTCCGAAGCACTGGCCGTGCAGTTGAGGGCTTGATAGTGCGCCTGAATCTCGGCCTGCAGGCGAAAGGTCGGGGCAATGGCGTCCTGATCATTGAGCCGCTGATCCTCCAGCAAGCGGTCGTCGACATAGAACAATGGATGGCCCACGGCGCAGTAAAGCAGTGAGCGTTCGCTGTACAACAGTTGGTATTCAAGCCCGGACAGTGCACTGGCCTGAGGCACTACACCCACATGCAAACGCCCGTCGAGCACGCCTTGCTCCACCTCATTGGGAGCGATCATGCGAATATGAATTTGCACGTCGGGCCCGCGCTCCTTGAGTTGAGCCAAGGCATGGGTAATGCGCATATGGGGGAGGGTGACGAGGTTGTCGGTCAGCCCGATGGTCAACTCACCGCGCAAATGGTGGTGCAAACCGTTGACCTCGGTGCGAAAGCTTTCCAGTGCGCCCAGCAACTGGAGTGCTGACTGGTAAACCTCGCGGCCTTCTTCGGTCAGGGAGAATCCGGCTCGCCCACGCTGACATAACCGCAAACCGAGGCGCTGCTCAAGATCACTCATTTGCTGACTAATCGCCGAGCGGCCAATGCCCAATACCGTCTCAGCAGCCGAAAATCCGCCGCATTCCACAACGCTGCGGAAGATGCGCAGCAAGCGGATATCAAAGTCGCTGACTTGCGCCAGTGCATCGGGACGACGGCTGCTCATAGTTTAGTGACTGCCTAACTAAAGGTTAGAAAAGTTGGATTTCACCGACTTTATAGCCGTGTCAATTTAGCTGCAACAACGCTTTCAATCCCACGCCGCTTTCTGCTTTGCGAGGTTTTGCTCATGAACATGCCTGAAAATGCCGAGATCTCAGTGACCAGCCAATTGAAGCTGGATGCTCACTGGATGCCTTACACCGCGAACCGTAACTTCCACCGTGATCCACGTTTTATCGTGGGCGCAAAAGGCAGTTACCTGACGGACGATAAAGGTCGGCAAATTTACGATTCGCTGTCAGGTCTATGGACGTGCGGCGCAGGGCATACCCGCACGGAAATTCAGGAAGCGGTGGCCAAGCAACTGGGCACACTGGACTACTCCCCCGCGTTCCAATACGGTCATCCGCTGTCCTTTCAATTGGCCGAGAAAATTACCGCGCTGACGCCGGGCAATCTGAACCACGTGTTCTTCACTGATTCGGGGTCTGAATGTGCCGACACGGCCGTGAAGATGGTACGGGGTTACTGGCGTTTGAAAGGCCAGGCGACCAAAACCAAAATGATCGGTCGTGCTCGCGGCTATCACGGCGTGAACATTGCCGGTACCAGTCTGGGCGGTGTGAATGGCAACCGTAAGCTGTTTGGTCAGGCCATGATGGACGTTGATCATCTGCCTCACACGTTATTGGCCAGCAACGCGTTTTCTCGCGGAATGCCCGAGTTGGGCGGAATTGCATTGGCCGATGAACTGCTCAAGTTGATCGAACTGCATGATGCCTCGAATATTGCCGCAGTGTTTGTTGAGCCAATGGCCGGCTCTGCCGGTGTACTGGTGCCGCCACAGGGTTATCTGAAACGCCTGCGTGAAATCTGCGATCAGCACAACATCCTGTTGGTGTTCGATGAGGTGATTACCGGGTTTGGTCGCACTGGCTCGATGTTCGGGGCTGACAGCTTCGGTGTGACACCGGACTTGATGTGTATTGCCAAGCAAGTCACCAACGGTGCGATTCCCATGGGGGCGGTGATTGCGTCTACTGAGATTTATCAGACGTTCATGAATCAGCCTACGCCTGAGTATGCGGTTGAGTTCCCACATGGTTACACCTACTCGGCTCACCCGGTGGCGTGCGCTGCGGGGATTGCTGCGCTGGATCTGCTGCAAAAAGAAAACCTGGTGCAGAGCGTGACGGATGTCGCACCGCATTTCGAGAATGCGCTGCATGGCCTGAAGGGCGTGAAAAACGTCATCGACATTCGTAACTATGGCCTGGCGGGCGCCATTCAAATTGCACCGCGTGATGGCGATGCGATTGTGCGGCCGTTCGATGCGGCGATGAAATTGTGGAAAGCCGGATTTTATGTTCGTTTTGGCGGTGACACCCTGCAGTTCGGGCCAACCTTCAACAGCAAGGCGCAAGACCTGGATCGCTTGTTCGATGCGGTCGGTGAAGCGCTGAACCAGATCGACTGATCCTTCTATATATAGAAGCGACACTTTTGGCTTTACCCAGGCGCGCAGCGTTCGCGCCTGTGGACAACTTTTCTGGAGCATCCATGAGCACCATTCAACATTTGATCAATGGCGAGTTGCTGAACGATACCGGCCGTACTGCCGATGTGTATAACCCGTCGACCGGTAAAGTAATCCATCAAGTTCCCTTGGCCAGTCGCGAGACCATTCAACAAGCGATTGACGCTGCCAAGGCGGCATTCCCGGCCTGGCGTAATACGCCTCCAGCCAAGCGTGCTCAAGTGATGTTCCGATTTAAGCAATTGCTGGAACAGAACGAAGCCCGTATCTCGCAGTTGATCAGCGAAGAACATGGGAAGACGCTGGAAGATGCGGCGGGCGAACTCAAGCGTGGGATTGAGAATGTTGAGTACGCCTGTTCAGCGCCGGAAATTTTGAAGGGCGAATACAGCCGTAACGTAGGCCCGAACATTGATGCATGGTCGGACTTCCAGCCCTTGGGTGTAGTGGCGGGTATTACGCCATTCAACTTCCCGGCGATGGTTCCTTTGTGGATGTACCCGTTGGCAATTGTGTGTGGTAACTGTTTCATCCTTAAGCCGTCGGAGCGAGATCCGAGTTCGACGTTGTTTATTGCTCAGTTGCTGCAAGAGGCAGGGCTGCCCAAGGGTGTGATGAGCGTTGTGCATGGTGACAAATCCGCTGTGGATGCGCTGATTGAAGCGCCAGAAGTCAAAGCGTTGAGTTTTGTGGGGTCTACGCCGATCGCAGAGTACATCTATGCCGAGGCGACCAAGCGCGGCAAGCGCGTTCAAGCGTTGGGCGGGGCGAAGAACCATGCGGTGCTGATGCCGGATGCCGATTTGGATAACGCGGTTAATGCGTTGATGGGTGCCGCGTATGGTTCATGTGGCGAGCGCTGCATGGCAATTTCGGTTGCCGTATGTGTTGGCGATCAAGTGGCGGATGCGCTCGTGGCCAAGTTGGTTCCACAGATCAAAGCGCTGAAAATTGGCGCTGGCACTTCGTGCGGTCTGGACATGGGCCCCTTGGTGTCGGGGCAGGCGCGTGACAAGGTCAGTGGTTATGTGCAAGACGGTGTGGCCGCTGGCGCTGAACTCGTGGTTGATGGTCGTGGTTTGAGTGTCAAGGATCACGAAGAAGGCTTCTTCCTGGGTGGCTGTCTGTTTGATCGTGTGACGCCTGAAATGCGCATCTATAAAGAAGAGATCTTTGGACCGGTGCTGTGCATTGTGCGGGTGGATAGCCTGGAAGCCGCGATGCAGTTGATCAATGACCATGAATACGGCAATGGCACCTGTATATTTACCCGTGACGGCGAGGCGGCACGTTTGTTCTGCGATGAAATCGAAGTGGGCATGGTCGGTGTTAACGTCCCACTGCCCGTACCTGTGGCTTATCACAGCTTTGGTGGCTGGAAACGCTCGCTGTTTGGTGACTTGCATGCCTATGGGCCGGATGGCGTGCGTTTCTATACCCGCCGTAAAGCAATCACCCAGCGTTGGCCGCAGCGTGCTACTCATGAAGCATCGCAATTCGCGTTTCCGAGCCTGTAAGTACTTCGTTGCATCTGCTTGAAGCAAAGGCCAGCCGCCAGGCTGGCCTTTGCTTTTGGGTTATATGACATAAATGTGAAATGAGTGCTTGACCCAGAATTCCAACGGCCTATAATTCGCCCCACTTCCGGCGCAGTCGAAACGGAAAACTCCTTGATATTCAATGAGTTGTACGGTTTT
>NZ_WIWC01000041.1 GCF_009600315.1 Pseudomonas helleri
CTTCGCTAACTGTTCGCTATGTCTCCGAACAAAGTGTTCGCGATGTCCCCGGTCCATACACTCCCAAAGGGAGAGGGAGCTGATTTACTGTTGCTTTTAGTCCCCTCTCCCTCCGGGAGAGGGCTAGGGTGAGGGGCTCTTCGTCCAGCCAGAAAAAACGGAATGACCCCGCTGCTTTTTTTCGCTTGCCGCCCCCGCCCTCAAACGCTTTGATAGACGCTCACCTCGTCACCAGAGCCCTGCCCCATGCCTGCCTTTGAAGGTTTGTTCACCCTCGTCGAATCCGCTCTCGGCCAACCTGCGGCCCAATGGCTACGCGACCATGTCGAAGTGCCCGACGCTTTGCAACACTTCAACTGGAGCGAACAGGCAGTGCATCGGGTCTGGCTGGCTGAAGCTCTTAATCTGTATTTACTGCACAAATTGGTCAATGCCGTGCCCGACGGTCTGCGCTACGTCGAAGAACAAGCGCAACAAGGTCGCAAAGTCGTGTTCGATCACGGCGCTATTCGGACCGTGGACTGGCCACACAACGGCCAACTGCCCCGTGGCCGTCAGGCATTTTCCCGAATACTGGAGCCCTTGGGGTTTACCGATGTGCGCACCTACCCACTGACCAAGCTGAATATGACCGGCTGGGGCTACCGGCAGATGGACCTGCCCGAGGATATTGCGCAATTCTTCGTCTCGGAATTACATCCCGGACGCTTTAGCGAAAAATTCCAGCAGGCCGTCAGCCGCGTGGTCGCCTCCAGCCTTGACCCTCTTCACGACGAACACGTGCACATCCTCGAACGCCTGCACCTCACCCAGCATTGCAGCCTGCAAGAAGCCAACAGGTTGTTACCCGCGCTCTACCGGGCGTTCGAGCGACAACATGGCGTAGTGTTGGAAACCGACTATCAATGCCTGCTCAACGAAAGCGCTGAAATGGCCTGGATTGCCACCGAAGGCAACAGTTTCAATCACCTCACTGACCGTGTGTCAGATCTACAAGCTTGCGTCACCCAACAACGCGAACTGCAACGGCCAATGAAAGACAGCATTGAGGTGTCCGCATCAGGAAGGGTCATGCAAACGGCTTATCGCGCCTGCACCGTGACGCGAGGTTTGATCGATGCGGGCGGTCAGCTTTGCGAACATTCAGTGCCAGGGTCGTTTGTCGAGTTCATTGAGCGCAAGGTCGACCCGGAGACGGGGCGTATCGACTTGAATTTCGACAGCAGCAATGCCCAAGGCATTTTCAAAATGACTGACTCAAAAGCCTGACCCGGAATGTAAAAAGCCCTGACAGCGCACGGCACGTCAGGGCTTTTGAGAGCGACCCGGATTCTTATTTAAGAACCACAGCGCCTTTCATCATCGAGTTGTGGCCCGGGAAGGTGCAGAAGAATTCGTATTCTTCACCCGCCTTGAGCTTCGATACATCGAAGGTCACGGAATCTTTCTCGCCAGCACCAATTACTTTGGTGTGAGCAATTACGCGCTCGTCGCCATCCTTGAGGTAGTTCTTGTCCAGACCGGCTGCAATCCCGTCTGTGGAGACAGCCTGCATGTCAGCTTTTTTGCTCAGCACCCAGTTATGGCCCATCACGTTTTTAGGCAAGTTGCCGGAGTGTTCCAGGTTAACGGTGAAGGTTTTGCACGACTTGTCGATGACAATTTCTTTGGTGTTGAATGACATTTGATCAGTCGAATCGACCGTCACTGCACACTCGGCTGCCAGCAAATGGCCGCTGGCCAGGGTCAACAGGGATACCGCAACAACTTTGGCAAACATGGTTTTTCTCCAAGGCAGGGTACAAAAAATCCATAATTTGTATACAGGTTGCACGAAAAGGGTCGCATTGCCAATGACCCACGTCATGCTTGTTGTGTATAAAAGACATTATGAACCCTCTAGACGAACCGCAAACGCTCAACCTTACGGCTTCACTGATCGATAACGCCCAACAGACCGCAGAATTAATCCACCTTGTGTTTTTTGAGCGGTGTAGAGTCGTGAAAGCCGCGCAAAAGATCGCCTTGCAAAAACCCAGCTAACGGCTAAGCACTAATACAGGGCAGAATACGCGCCGCTCAACTTCCCTTCGAGCCCCAGAGGATCGCCCATGGCCAAACCAAACTATAACTTCGCTAAGCGTCAAAGAGACTTGGCTAAAGAGCAGAAGAAAGAGGAAAAGCTCGCGCGCAAGAAAGCCGCAGCTGAAGAAGGCACTGTAGAGCCTGGCACTGAAGCCGATACCGACGTCGATGCTGAAGGTGAAGTGGTCGCTGAAAACACCGACACCCCAGAAGAAAAAGCTCCAAACGCGTAACCCACACGGCCCGGTTATCCACAACCCGGCCCACAGGATCTGTGATCAGGATCAGCAGCACGCCTGCTGATCCTCGCAGATAGCCTGAGCGCCCGTCAGACGCATCTAACTCCACATCCTTACTCAGCGACAGCTCATAGCCTACAAACGCGTGGCAGGCTTCCCAGCGCCCAGAATGCACAACGCCAGCCCGAAGGCTGGCGTTGCACACTTTCTTCCGTAGCAGCTGCCGCAGGCTGCGATAAGGACCGAAGGGCCTTCGCTCTAGAAAAAGCGCGACCCCTTCAGGCTCGATCGCATCCTTCGGCAGCTGCTACGAAATTATGGCTTAGCGCGGCACAGCTGGTTTACGGGTTGGCTTTTGGCCTTTACCACCCTTGGCCGCTTCATGACGCTCTTTGGCCGCCTGCTTGTTACGGGCAAATGCCGCAGCCTTGGCCTGCTCGCGTTTATCCCACGGGTTACCACCGTCGCTGGCACGTGGCGGCAAGCCAGTGTGCTGGGTCAGGATTTTGGTGGTCTTCTCTCCAGCCACTTTATGGCTGCCCACAGGCGTCGAATTTTTACGACGGGCACTTTGATAGCTGTCAGTGGCCGGCTGGTGCAATGGGATCAACTGATCTTTGCCCGAACCGATCAGGTCAGCACGGCCCATGCGGGTCAGTGCTTCACGCAGCATTGGCCAGCCTTTCGGGTCGTGGTAGCGCAGAAACGCCTTGTGCAGACGACGCTGCTCTTCGCTCTTGACGATGGTGACCGAGTCGCTCTTGTACGTGACCTTGCGCAGCGGGTTCTTGCCCGAGTGGTACATCGCGGTGGCGGTAGCCATTGGCGAGGGATAGAACGCTTGCACCTGATCCGCCCGGAAGCCGTTGCCCTTGAGCCACAGCGCCAGGTTCATCATGTCTTCGTCTTTGGTGCCGGGGTGAGCGGCGATGAAGTAAGGGATCAGGTACTGCTCTTTGCCTGCTTCCTTGGTGTACTTCTCGAACATGCGCTTGAACTTGTCATAGCTGCCAATGCCCGGCTTCATCATTTGGTTGAGCGGACCTTCCTCGGTGTGTTCCGGGGCGATCTTGAGGTAGCCACCTACGTGGTGCGTTACCAGCTCTTTGACGTATTCCGGCGACTCGACCGCAAGGTCATAACGCAAGCCGGATGCAATCAGAATCTTCTTCACACCCGGCAAGGCACGGGCGCTACGGTACAGCTGAATCAGCGACGAGTGGTCGGTGTTCAGGTTCGGGCAGATGCCAGGGAACACGCAGGATGGCTTGCGGCACGCGGATTCAATTTCCGGCGTTTTGCAGGCAATGCGGTACATGTTCGCGGTTGGGCCACCGAGGTCGGAAATGACGCCGGTGAAACCGGGCACCTTGTCGCGGATTTCTTCAATCTCACGAATGATCGACTCTTCGGAACGGTTCTGGATGATGCGGCCTTCGTGCTCGGTAATGGAGCAGAAGGTGCAGCCGCCGAAGCAGCCACGCATAATATTCACCGAGAAACGGATCATGTCGTAGGCCGGGATTTTTTCCTTGCCGTACGCCGGGTGTGGAATACGTGCGTAGGGCATGCCGAACACGTAGTCCATTTCTTCGGTGGTCATTGGAATCGGAGGCGGGTTGAACCACACATCCACTTCGCCATGCTTCTGCACCAGCGCACGGGCGTTACCCGGGTTGGTTTCGAGGTGAAGAACCCGGTTGGCGTGAGCATAAAGAACAGAGTCGCCACGCACTTTCTCAACCGACGGCAGACGGATCACCGTCTTGTCGCGGGTCATGCGCGGGCTGGCCAGAATTTGCACCACTTGGGCTTCGTTCGGGTCTTCAACCGGGCCTTTTTCCTGCTCGATGGCGCAGGCTTGAGTGTCCTGGGTGTTCACGTACGGGTTGATGATCTTATCGATCTTGCCCGGACGGTCGATACGCGTGGAGTCGACTTCGTACCAATCTTTAGGCGTATCGCGACGGATGAACGCAGTCCCGCGTACATCGGTAATGTCTTCAATCTTGTGGCCGTACGACAAGCGTTGGGCAACTTCGACAATGGCACGCTCGGCGTTGCCATACAGCAGGATGTCAGCGCAGGCGTCGATCAGGATCGAGTTACGCACACGGTCCTGCCAGTAATCGTAATGCGCGATACGGCGCAGGGACGCTTCAATCCCACCGAGCACGATCGGCACGTGCTTGTAGGCTTCTTTACAGCGCTGGCTGTACACCAGGCTCGCGCGATCCGGACGTTTGCCAGCCATGCCACCTGGGGTGTAGGCGTCATCGGAACGGATCTTTTTGTCGGCGGTGTAGCGGTTGATCATCGAATCCATGTTGCCGGCCGCGACGCCGAAGAACAGGTTCGGCTCGCCCAGCTTCATGAAGTCATCTTTGGACTGCCAGTTCGGCTGCGCAATGATGCCCACACGGAAGCCCTGAGACTCCAGCAAACGGCCAATGATGGCCATGCCGAACGACGGGTGATCGACATACGCATCACCGGTGACGATGATGATGTCGCATGAATCCCAGCCAAGCTGATCCATCTCCTCCCTGCTCATCGGCAGGAATGGCGCTGGACCGAAACATTCGGCCCAGTACTTCGGATAGTCAAATAGTGGCTTGGCTGCTTGCATGTCGATGACCGGTGTTGAGTGCAAAAAAGGGGCGCGTCATTTACTAAGAAATTCGCGGTCGCGGAATATAGCACAAAAAATAACCAATTCCGACGGCGATGGTCGGAATTGGTGGGTGCGGTTACAAACGCAACGACTTAGTCGTCGTCGAAGTTGTAACTGCCTGGCGCCAGGTTTTCGAAGCGCGTGTACTTGCCGATAAACGCCAGGCGCGTGGTGCCGATAGGGCCGTTACGCTGCTTGCCGATGATGATTTCGGCAATGCCTTTGTGCTCGGTTTCGGGGTGATACACCTCGTCCCGGTACACGAACATGATGACGTCGGCATCCTGCTCGATGGCGCCGGATTCACGCAAGTCGGAGTTGATCGGGCGCTTGTTCGGCCGCTGCTCAAGGGAGCGGTTGAGCTGCGACAGGGCAACTACCGGGCAGTTGAACTCTTTGGCCAGCGCCTTGAGGGATCGCGAAATTTCGGAGATTTCGTTGGTCCGGTTATCACCGCCCGAGCCAGGGATCTGCATCAATTGCAGGTAGTCGATCATGATCAGGCCGATGTCGCCGTGCTCACGCACCAGACGACGCGTGCGCGCACGCATTTCAGACGGGCTAATGCCCGCCGTGTCATCAATGAACAGCTTGCGGTCATTGAGCAGGTTGACCGCCGAAGTCAGGCGCGGCCAATCGTCGTCTTCAAGGCGACCCGCTCGGACCTTGGTTTGGTCGATACGCCCAAGCGACGACAGCATACGCATGATCAGCGATTCACCTGGCATCTCGAGGGAGTAAACCAGTACCGCTTTCTCGCTGCGCAATACGGCGTTTTCAACTAGGTTCATCGCAAAGGTGGTTTTACCCATCGATGGACGACCGGCGACGATGATCAAGTCCGCCGGCTGCAAGCCGCTGGTCATGCCATCAAGGTCGGTGTAGCCAGTGGACAGGCCGGTGATGGCGTTGTCGGTGTTGAACAGGGTGTCGATGCGGTCGATGGCTTTGGTCAGCAGGTCATTGACGCTGACCGGGCCGCCGGTTTTAGGCCGGGCCTCGGCAATCGCAAAAATCTGACGTTCGGCTTCGTCGAGAATCTCTTCAGCGCTGCGCCCTTCCGGGTTGAATGCGCTGTCGGCGATCTCGGTGCTGATACCGATGAGCTGTCGCAAGGTCGCACGCTGACGCACGATCTGGGCATACGCCTTGATGTTGGCGACCGACGGTGTATTTTTCGCCAGCTCACCGAGGTAGCCCAGGCCACCCACTTGCGACGTCTGACCTTCCTTGTCCAATTGCTCAGCAAGGGTCACGACGTCAATCGGGGAGTTCTGGTCCGCCAGTTTGGCGATGGCGCGGAAGATCAGGCGGTGGTCATGTCGATAGAAATCACCGTCCGAGACCTGATCCAGTACGCGTTCCCAGGCGTTGTTGTCCAGCATCAAACCACCGAGCACAGCCTGTTCGGCCTCGATGGAATGCGGAGGCACCTTCAGGGCTGCGGTTTGTAGATCATATTGCTCAGGAGCGGAGATATCGTTCATGGCCACTTGGTTAATTTTTTAAAAGCAGGAGTTTGAAAAATCAGGAACAGCAGAAAGACAAAGGGCACGACCTGTAAACAGGATCGTGCCCGATGTTAACCGTCTGACACACAAGGTGCCAGTCAGTTAAGACTGCTTAAGCAGCTACCACAACAACGCGTACGGTTGCTTCAACTTCGGCGTGCAAGTGCACAGCCACGTCGAATTCGCCAACGTTGCGGATAGTGCCGTTCGGCAGACGAACTTCGCTTTTTGCAACTTCAACGCCAGAGGCGGTCAGTGCATCAGCGATGTCGTGAGTGCCGATCGAACCGAACAGCTTGCCTTCGTCACCAGCGGTGGCAGTGATAGTCACTTCCAGCTCAGCCAGTTGGGCAGCGCGTGTTTCAGCCGAAGCTTTCTTGTCAGCTGCTGCTTGTTCCAGCTCAGCACGACGCTCTTCAAAAGCAGCCAGGTTGGCAGCAGTTGCAGCGGTAGCTTTGCCGTATGGCAGCAGGTAGTTACGACCGTAACCGGCCTTAACATTTACTTTGTCGCCCAGGTTGCCCAGGTTTGCGACTTTTTCCAGAAGGATCAGTTGCATGTGAAAATCCTCTTAACTTTTAACCTTCACCGTCCGCAGAGCCTTTATCAGCGTCTTTCGGCGCCAGACGTCCGCGAAAATCAATCAGGCTGTCGACAATGGCCAAAACCACGAGCAACGGATAGATCAGCTGCATAAACAGCAAGAGCGTGACGTACATCCCCACCAGCCAAAACTTGGCCAGTCGCTTTCTCGCCACCAACCCGTGTATCAGGGCCAGCCCGGCGAAGAACAACGCTACGCTGCACAACGGCGTAAGCATGGCCATTTGAGGACCGAAGTTCGGCCCTACAAGCATGCACGCCAGCAACAGTAACGCTGGACCCAGCGGTAGGCGGATGCTGCGAAATTCGCTGGCAAAACCGCCCGGGTTGTACAACAGCGCTTGCCAGTAACGCCCAAGTATCAGGCTCAGCACGCTGACGACCTGCATCAAAGCTGCTATCAAACCGGTAAGGACGGGTGCAATCAGTGCTCCAAGGCGCGCTCGCTCTACGTCAGATAACTTGTCGTAGAGACCATTGAGGACCTGCGGCAGGAGTTTTTCCAACTCCTGCGCCATCGCACCAATGGGTTCGCGGAAAACCGTACCCAGGATCACGCCATACACCACACCCAACGCTACGCTGACCAGCAGCACGCGATACCAGGGCTGACCGGCGCGCAAAAGCATCGCCAATCCCAGAGTGCCCAACAACACCATCAAGGTGCGAGGCTCTCCGAGAAACCACCAGACCAAGGCCGGCAGTAACGCCCATGAGAGGATGCTCAAGGCATCTCTCGGACCGCGCCGCAGAAGCACAAGGCACCCTGCAGCAGCACTCAACCAGAACAAAAACGGCAATGCCGCACATCCGGCCACGATTAACGTGGCCTGTACACGGCCTCGCATGATGAACTCAGCTAAGGCGCGCATACTTTCAATCCTTTACTACCTGTCGACTGCCCGGTCTCAGCGGCCGTGGCTGTCGGTGTAGGCCAGCAGGGCCAGGAAGCGGGCGCGCTTGATAGCGGTGGCCAGCTGACGCTGATAACGAGCTTTAGTACCGGTGATACGGCTTGGAACAATTTTGCCGGTTTCGGATACGTAGGCTTTCAGAGTGTTGAGATCTTTGTAATCGATCTCTTTCACTTCTTCTGCTGTGAAGCGGCAGAATTTACGACGACGGAAGAAACGTGCCATGTAATTGGCTCCTCAAAAGGTCCGTGGATTACTCGTCAGCGTTATCGCTGGCGTCGCTGTTATCGCTGTCATCGCCATCGGCGCTGTCAGAATGCTCAGGACGGTCACGACGCTCACGGCGCTCACTGCGGTTCTCTTCAGCCTTGAGCATCTCGGACTGGCCAGTTACGGCTTCGTCGCGACGGATGACCAGGTTACGGATCACAGCATCGTTGTAACGGAAGTTGTCTTCCAGCTCAGCCAGGGCTTTGCCAGTGCACTCAACGTTCAGCATCACGTAGTGAGCCTTGTGAACATTGTTGATTGCGTAGGCCAGTTGACGACGGCCCCAATCTTCCAGACGGTGGATTTTGCCGCCGTCTTCTTCGATCAGCTTGGTGTAACGCTCTACCATGCCGCCGACTTGTTCGCTTTGATCCGGGTGGACCAAAAAGATGATTTCGTAATGACGCATGAATGCTCCTTACGGGTTGTAGCCTGCCGCTAACTAAAAAGCGGTCAGACAAGGAGTGAATGACACTTGTGTGTCTTGCCTAGAGAGGCACATATGCGCCCGCCATGACGGCAAGGGGCGCAATTGTAGAGAAGGGACAAGAACGGCGCAAGGCAATTGGTGATTATTTGAACAATCTTGCCGTACGGTGACCTGTCGCCGCTGTCGCAGACTGCGATAAGGCCGCAGGCCTTCAAGCTTGAGTCGTCAAGCCGAGCGCTGCGCGCTCGATCGCAGCCTTCGGCAGCGACTACAGGTTTACTTTTTCTTGGCAGGGGACTTGGCTTTCACGCTGCGCTGACGCAGGGCTTCGAACAGGCAGACGCCCGTCGCTACCGATACGTTCAGGCTGCTGACACTACCGGCCATTGGCAGGCGCACCAGGTAATCGCAATGTTCACGCGTCAGGCGACGCATGCCTTTGCCTTCGGCACCCATGATCAGGATGGTCGGACCGGTCAGGTCTTGCTCGTACAGCTCCTGCTCGGCTTCACCCGCCGTACCGACAACCCAAAGACCGCGCTGCTGCAGCTTCTTCAAGGTCGCAGCGAGGTTGGTGACTGCAACCAATGGAATCACTTCCGCAGCGCCGCAGGCTACTTTTCGCACAGTCGGGGTCAGCGTCGCCGACTTGTCCTTCGGCACGATGACCGCCAACGCACCAGCCGCATCGGCAGTACGCAGGCAAGCACCCAGGTTATGCGGATCGGTCACGCCGTCCAGCACCAGAATCAACGGCGCGCCTTCGGTACGGTCCAGCAGCTCATTGAGCATCGCCTCGCCCCACACCTGGCTTGGGCTGACATCGGCCACAACACCTTGGTGAACGCCCTCGACCCAGACGTCCATTTCGCGACGCTCGGCATTACCCACGGGCACACGGCTCTCGTCAGCCAACGCGATCAGGGTTTGAACACGAGGATCGCTACGACCCTCAGCCAACCACACTTGTTTCACGCGCTTGGGGTGATGACGAAGCAACGCTTCTACGGCGTGAATACCGTAGATTTTTTCCAACTGACTCATGACTTGGCCTTAGGTTTGCGCGACCCGCTGCTTTTGGCAGCAGGCGCGGCGCCCGTTTTTGGCGGGCCTTTACGATGTTTGCTCGGTTTGGAAGGCTTGCCTGCATCTTTAGCAGGTGCCGCCCTACCCGACTTTCCCGGCTCCGATGTCCGACCGCCGCTTTTCGATTCGGCCAGCAGCGCCTGCTTCAACTCACGACTTTTGCGCAGTTCGGCATTTTTTGCCGCTGCGTCGCCCGGACGATAAGTCTCGTCCGCATTTTTCGCAGGCTTTTTGGCCGGAGCACGACGGCTGGTTTTCGCAGGCTCGGCCGGCTTTTCAGTGTCGTAGCCGCTTGGCTTGCCAGCCGGCTTGGTTTTGGCTGCCGGTTTGTCAGTGCCACGATTCTTGCGACCAATCGGTGCGCTGAGGGTTTTCTCGGCCATTTCGAAGTCGATTTTGCGCTCGTCCAGATCGACACGCATAACCCGCACTTCAACGGTATCACCCAAACGGAAACTACGACCGGTGCGCTCACCCGCCAGGCGGTGATGCACAGGGTCGAAGTGGTAGTAGTCACCCGGCAAGGCGGTGACGTGCACCAAACCCTCGACATAGATGTCAGTCAGCTCAACGAACAGACCAAAACCGGTAACTGCTGTCACAACACCCGGGAACGACTCGCCAACGCGGTCCTTCATAAACTCGCACTTGAGCCAGTTGGTCACGTCACGCGTGGCTTCATCGGCACGGCGTTCGCTCATCGAGCACTGCTCGCCGAGTTGCTCCAGCGCGGCTTCGTCATATGGATAGATGCGCGCTTTCGGGATGGTCATCGCGCCAGCACGGCGAACGTGCGGGGTGTCCATTTTGGAATGGATCACACTGCGAATCGCCCGGTGCGTGAGCAAGTCCGGATAGCGACGAATTGGCGAAGTAAAGTGGGTATAGGCTTCATAGTTCAGGCCGAAGTGGCCCTGGTTATCAGCGCTGTACACCGCCTGACTCAGCGAACGCAGCATCACGGTCTGGATCAGATGGAAATCCGGACGATCCTTGATGCTGGCCAGCAAGGCCTGGTAATCCTTCGGCGATGGGCCGTCCTTGCCTTTGTGCAGGCTCAGACCCAGTTCACCGAGGAAGGCGCGGAGTTTTTCCAGACGCTCAGGCGGCGGACCATCGTGAACACGGTACAGCGCAGGAATTTCGTGCTTCTTAAGGAACTCGGCGGTGGCAACGTTGGCCGCCAGCATGCATTCCTCGATCAGCTTGTGCGCATCATTACGAGTGGTTGGGCGAATTTCGGCGATTTTGCGATCGGAACCGAAGATGATTCGGGTTTCCTGGGTTTCAAAATCAATCGCGCCACGGGTATGACGTGCCGCCAGCAACACCTTGTACAGCGAGTAAAGCTGCTTGAGATGCGGCACCACGTCAGCGTATTCGCTGCGCAGTTGCTTGGCTTCGGCGGTTTTCGGTTGCTCCAGAATGGTGCTGACCTTGTTGTAGGTCAGACGCGCCTGGGAATGAATCACCGCCTCATAGAACTGGTAGTCAGTCATTTCGCCGGTTTTGGAGATAGTCATCTCGCAAACCATGGCCAAACGGTCAACGTGCGGGTTCAGCGAGCACAGTCCGTTGGACAGCTCTTCGGGCAGCATCGGAATTACGCGCTCAGGGAAGTACACCGAGTTGCCACGCACTTGCGCTTCGGTATCCAGCGCCGAGCCGATTTTCACGTAGCTGGACACGTCAGCAATGGCCACGTAGAGCTTCCAGCCACCGGAGAACAAACGCAGCTTGCCCGGCTTGGCTTCACAGAACACCGCATCATCGAAGTCGCGTGCATCTTCGCCGTCAATGGTGACGAACGGAAGATGACGCAGGTCGATGCGTTTTTCTTTGTCTTTTTCTTCGACTTCCGGCTTCAGGCGACGCGCTTCCTTGACCACGGCTTCTGGCCAAACATGCGGAATGTCGTAGGTGCGCAGGGCGATGTCGATTTCCATGCCCGGCGCCATGTAGTTACCCACGACTTCAAGCACATCACCTTGCGGCTGAAAGCGCGGCGTCGGCCAGTGAGTGATCTTCACCTCAACAAATTGGCCAATCTTGGCGCCCGCATTGCGGCCCGGCGTGACCAGCACTTCTTGCTGGATCTTCGGGTTATCGGCAACCACAAAGCCGATACCGCCTTCTTCAAAGTAGCGACCCACGATGGTCTCGTGAGCACGCGAAACCACTTCAACAATCACGCCTTCACGACGACCACGGCGATCAAGCCCCGAAACTCGGGCCAGCGCGCGGTCGCCATCGAACACCAGACGCATTTGCGCCGGGCTCATGAACAGGTCGTCGCTGCCGTCGTCCGGGATCAGGAAGCCGAAGCCATCGCGGTGACCGCTGATGCGGCCCAGGATCAAGTCGAGCTTGTCGACCGGCGCATACGTGCCGCGGCGTGTGTAAATAAGCTGGGCATCACGCTCCATCGCACGCAGGCGACGACGCAGGGCCTCGATTTGGTCTTCAGTCGTCAGACCAAACTCTTCCACCAACTGTTCGCGAGCAGCAGGCGAGCCACGCTCGGCCAGATGCTGAAGGATCAGTTCGCGGCTAGGGATAGGGTTTTCGTATTTTTCCGCTTCACGTGCGGCCTCGGGATCGAGGGTCTGCCAATCGGCCATTAGATAGTTTTCACCTTGTCTATATGCGGGTTAGTTTGGCATACGCGTATTGAAACGGGAAATTTCGGACTCACTCAGAGCCTTAATAGTCCTTTCTGACACGCTTTGACACTGCCGCCCCACCGTTCGCGAAATATTTGCAATATTTTTAATCACAACGCTTTACAGGTCAAAGGGTCATCCGTATAGTGCGCGCCATCGACAACGGCAACGTTGAAGATGCTGCCCAGATGGTGAAATTGGTAGACACGCCAGCTTCAGGTGCTGGTGATCGCAAGGTCGTGGAAGTTCGAGTCTTCTTCTGGGCACCAATTCAGAGTTGTAGGTTAGTACAACCTACACACTCACACAAAAACCCGCGAAAGCGGGTTTTTGCATTCTAAGCCGCTGATTTAATAAAACTAAAACAGGGGTTTACAGATTTAAAAGCTGTCCGTATAGTGCGCCACATCAACAGCGGCAACGTTGCTGATACTGCCCAGATGGTGAAATTGGTAGACACGCCAGCTTCAGGTGCTGGTGACCGCAAGGTCGTGGAAGTTCGAGTCTTCTTCTGGGCACCAATTCAGGTTTGCAACCAACAGGTTGCAGAACCACTCAAAAAGCCCGCGAAAGCGGGCTTTTTAGTTTCTGCAATTCAAGCCCCCCCCCCTCTTCTCTATTGGCCTGATGCCTTTCATCAGTACACCAACGTTGCATTTGATAATCCATCTCACTCGCACTAATATCCGGCCACCTTCAGATCGCCTATGCGTCTTCCTGGATTCGAGTGTCCGACAACAACGAAAGACTACAGCTCTACCTCATGCATCGACATGCTCTGGTGGACTATGCCGCACCCATCGTAGGCTGCCGCGCCAAAGCCGAGGATGTGGTTCAGGACGCGTGGCTACGCTTTAGCCAAGGTGCCGACAACCTCATCCCGCTCACGCAGCCGGTCGGCTACCTGTATCGAATCGTGCGCAATCTGGCCTTTGATCTGAATCGTCGCGTCACCCTGGAAAATCGCCACACATCCCGTGACGAGTTGCTGGATGAGTACGTTTCCAATGCCCCATCCCCCGAGCAGGAAGCCTTGCATCTGGACGAGCTGCGCAAATTGCAACATGCTCTGTCGCGCCTGCCGGAACGCACTCGGCAGGCATTCGTCCTGCATCGACTGCAAGGCCTGACGTTTCAACAAATAGGTGCCCAACTGGGTATCTCTGTGAGCCTGGCCCACCAATTGGTCCGCGACGCCCTGACCTACTGCGCGGAACAACTGAGCGATGACTGATAAACCGCCCCCGAATCTGATCTGGGAAACCGCACTGGACTGGCTGCTGCTGATTCAGGAAAACCCCCACGACGCCGATTTGGCCCGCCGCCTGAATGACTGGCGTGCCAGCGCTGCTGAACATGACGCGGCGTGGCGTAAAGCGCAGAAAGTCTGGCAACTCAGCGGGGCCGCCTTGAGCTTGCCAAGCGAACCGGCTGCCGGCACCACACAGATCGAGCCCCGCACCTTTTCACCCCGACACTTTAGCCGCCGTAAACGTTCATGGATTGGCGCGGCCGCAGCCGCCTGCGTCGTGATGCTCTTGCTGCCGGACTGGCAAGCACTGCGGGCTGATTACCACAGCCATACCGCCGAACACCGTGACATTACACTCAGCGACGGCAGCCATATGTTGCTCGACAGCAACAGCGTGGTCGACGTGCAGTTTGACCCCGGGCAGCGGCAAGTCACGTTGTTGCGCGGGCAAGCATTTTTCTCGGTTAAATCCGAGCCCGACCGCGCTTTTTATGTCAACGCCGGGCCAGTGCGCGTGCGCGTCACAGGCACTGCTTTTGCAGTCAGCGTTGAGCAGGGCGAAGTCCATGTCAGCGTCGAAAGCGGCACCGTTGCGGTTAAAACCCCCTCCTCCTTGGCGTCATCCAGCCTTCACCATGGCGATCATCTGAACTACAGCACTCTGGATAACCAGACCCGAGTGGCGCAGTGGCCTGACGAATACATAGCCCCTTGGCGCCGCTGGCAACTGATTGCCGTAGACCAATCAGTGGACGATGTCATCCAACAGCTGCGTCGCTATCAGCCAGGCCTGATCGTGTTGACAGACAAAGCACTGGGCCAGCGTCGGATTACGGCCGCCCTGAACCTGCGGGATCCAAAACGCGCACTGCAGGCCGCTATCGCTCCACTGGGTGGAACTGTGCAGGACCGCCTGCCTTTCACCTTGATCGTTTCCGACGCCCCCTAAATCTTTTTTCATTTATTTCTGGAAATCTTCCGACGCCGAGAGTCTTTACCTAAGAACGTCACTGATAAAGATTCGCATTAGTGACAAGGGCGTTTCTTTTCGTAGGTCATCTCATGCCTTCTCCGCGTTTGCGTTGCGTCAGTCGTACTGGTTACCGATCGTTGTCTCTAGCCCTGTTGCTGGGCTTGCCCACACTGACTTTCGCAGCCTCCCCTGTGTCTGACTCCCAGAACAGTCGCGAGCTACAACAGCATTTCCAGATTGCCGCGCAACCACTGAGCGCGGCATTGATTGCGTTTTCACAGCAATCGGGCTGGCAGGTCAGCGCGGAAAGCACCCTGCTCACCGGCCTGAACAGCGCGCCGGTGGACGGCAGCATGAGCCCGGAAAAAGCCTTGGCGCGACTGTTGCGCAACAGTGGCCTGCAATGGGAAGTGACCTCGCCCGAGAGCGCTTCGATCCTGCCACCAGCAGAAAGCGATGTACTACAGATCAAAAGCACGCCGATTACGGCGATGGACTCCGTGTTCCAGGGCGAACAGGTGATTGATCGGCAAATGATCGAGAGCCTGCCTTCAGGTAACGGTGACATCACCAGCCTGCTGCGCACCAACCCTAACGTGCAATTCGACAACAATCAGCTGAGCAGCAAGACGCCCGGCGAAATTGCACCTGCCGACATCAGCATCAACGGCGCCCGACCTTGGCAAAACCTGTTTGTGGTCGATGGCATGAGCATGAACAACGACCTCGATCCCGGCAGTAGCACAGACAATTTCTCTGAGATTTCGGGGCGCAGTCAGGGCCTTGCGCTGGACACCGACTTGCTCGAAGACATCAAGGTCTATGACAGCAACGTCCCCGTCGAATTTGGCGGCTTTAACGGCGGCGTGGTCGAGGCCAATACCCGCGACCCCAAAAAGGACTTTCACGGCAAGGTGTCTGTGCAAATGTCGCGTTCGGAATGGACCCGCTATCACCTCAACGAAGATGATCCGGATCTTGAAAACTTCGAAGCAGGCTTCGGAAACAACAGCCAACCCGAGTTCAAGAAAATCATCACTCGCGCCACCCTCGAAGGGTACTTGACCGACAACTTCGGCTTGATGGGAAGCTTCTCCCGCAAAGACTCGACTATCCCGACACGGGTATTCGCCGCCTCCAACCAAAATGAATCAGCCGACGCCGCGCAAGTTCAGACCCGACGCATCGACAACTACTTTCTCAAAGCCGTCTGGCAGGTTAATGAAGACTGGAAGCTGGACGTCAGCCTGACCCACGCCCCGGAAACTGCGAAGACGTTTGGCCCTGCCTCGATCTATTCGGCCCGGGAAATGGAGGCGGGAGGCGACAGCTTGAGCGCACGTTTGGTGTGGAATGCGCCGCTGGCCCGAGTTGAACAAAACCTCAGCTGGAGCGAACTGAATACGTCACGCTACTCCGAAAGCGATTACCTGATTTTCTGGCGTTCATCCACGACCAAAGACTGGAGCACTTCAGCGGTTGCCTCCGAGGGCGGTTTTGGCGACATCGAAGAAACCCAAAAAACCCTGGCTTACAAGCTCAAGGCCGACTGGAACAGTTTCAATTGGCTAGGCCTGGATCACTCCATACAAACCGGCCTTGAGCTGTCGCAAAGCTCGGCCAGTTATGAACGCAACAAGCCCCATAGCAGTTACACCGTCGCCTCCACCAGCACATGCGTGGGCAACGATCCTTATTGCTCGATTGGCACCACCAAAGAGGGATGGCCCGGGCAATACGCCAACAAGATGACTGTCAGTCAGGGCAAGGTCGCCTTCGACACCCGCTCGTGGGCGTTATACCTGCAAGACGAAATGCGTTACGGACGGCTCACCGTCAGACCCGGCGTACGCATCGACGGCGACGACTACATGAACCAGACCACTGTCGCGCCTCGTCTCGCCATCGAGCTGGACGTGTTCGGCGATAACAAGACCCGCATCACCGGCGGCGCCAACCGCTACTACGGGCGCAACCTGTACGCCTATCGCCTACGCGACGGCATCGCCGCCATGGGCACCGAATACAGTCGTATCAACCAGGCTTCTGAATGGGTGAAGGATAAGCAAAACGCCAATGACAGCAAGTTCAACCAGTTGAAAGTGCCGTATGACGACGAGCTGACCCTGGGCCTGAGTCATGTGCAATGGGACACCGAGTTCGCCGTCAAATACGTCAAACGCATGGGTCGCGAGCAAGTCAGCCGCGCGTGGGGCTCGCAAATTGGTGAGCCGTCAGAAGACACCAGCACACTGGCCGCCAACTACTACACCTATTACAACGGCGGCAAAAGTGACGCCGACATCTACACCCTGACCATTACCCCGCTGCAAGCCTTTACGCTGGGCAGCACCCGCACCTCGGGTCAGTTCGCCATGGACTGGAGCAAAATCAACAACACCGGCCTGTCGAGCTATACCGCCAGCATCGGCGCGACCTATGTTGAAGATCCGACGATCCAGTACGACGGCAAGTTCATGAAGTATTCCGACATGCCCGCAACCAATTACAACCGCCCCTGGACTGCGCGCCTGACCACCATCACCGAAATTGAGCCCTTGCACCTGACCTGGAGTAACTTCCTGCGCTATCGCGACGGTTATCGTCGAATTGCCGTCACCGGCAAAAAGGTCCAGTACGAGGGCAAGGACGCCTATGTGTGGGCCGAAACACCGTTTTCCGGGGCGCTGACCTGGGACACCCGCATCGCGTGGGAAGTCCCTACGGCCAAAGACCAGGCAGTGTTCGTCAACCTCGACGTGACCAATCTGCTGGATAAGCAAATCGTCGGCGCCACCGAAACAAGCGGCCTGCCCACCTATGAAGTCGGCCGCCAATTCATGCTGGAAGTAGGGTACAAATTTTGAATCGCCTGATGTTCTGCCTCAGTCTCGCAGCGGCGCTCAGCAGCCCGAGCGCGCTAGCCGCCACTGCCTGCGATGAGAAGGCTGGCGATTACGCTACTTGCATCGCCCCGTTATATCGCCAACCCATCGCCCAATGGCCTGCGCCGCAAGTGGATGCCGATGTTAACTGGCAGGAAATGGCCGCCCTGCCCGACCACGCGCCCGCACCACCCGAAAACCCGTTCAGCGACGCCAAGGCCGAGCTGGGCAAAAAACTCTTTAACGACCCCAAGCTATCGCGCTCCGGGCAAATTGCCTGCGCTTCCTGCCATGAAGCCGACATGGCCTTTGCCGATGGTCGTCGCGTGTCTTTTGGCCATGACCGCCAGAACGGTCGACGCAACGCCCCCAGCCTGGTGATGAGTGGCTACAGTTCCATGCTGTTTTGGGACGGTCGGGGCGGCAGCCTTGAGC
The DNA here is from genome assembly GCF_009600315.1 of Pseudomonas helleri. Taxonomy (GTDB): domain Bacteria; phylum Pseudomonadota; class Gammaproteobacteria; order Pseudomonadales; family Pseudomonadaceae; genus Aquipseudomonas; species Aquipseudomonas helleri_A. The sequence goes on from NZ_WIWC01000041.1 coordinate 18,021, forward strand.
AACAAGCCATGCACCCCATCGTCGACCCGGTGGAAATGGCCTTCGATATTCCGCAATTGCTTGAACGGCTCAATGCAGATCCCGACTACCGCGAACAATATGCGCAGATTTTTGGCGATGGCCCGATTACCACCGAACGCACCGGGCAAGCACTGGCTACGTTCCAGCGCACGCTGGTCAAAAGCACGCGCAACACCGCCTTTGAGCAATTACTGCGTGGGCGTCCACAGCGCATGAACGATGAACAGCTCTACGGCCTGCATCTGTTCCGCACCAAAGCCCGCTGCATGAACTGCCACTTCGGCCCGGCCCTGAGCGACGAACAGTTCCACAACGTCGGCCTGAGCTATTACGGACGCGCAAAATACGAGGACTTGGGGCGCTATGAAGTGACGCGCAAGCCGGAAGACGTGGGCGCCTTCCGCACACCGTCTTTACGGCTGGTGATGAAAACCGCGCCGTGGATGCACAACGGCCTGTTCGTCAACATGGAGGGCACGCTGGCCTTCTACAACATGGGCATGCCGCGCCCGCGCCCCAACGCCGAGCAAGTCAATGACCCACTGTTCCCGACCACCAGTGAGCGTTTGAAACCGCTGGGTCTGGACAAGGTTGAACTCAAGGCATTGCGCAGTTTTCTGGATACGCTGTAGCCGGGCAAGCACCACAGTTCGTCGCAGGTGCGCAATTGGACGCTGGGTCAAGCGTACTTGAGAAACAATATCGTTTATTATTGTTTCAAGTTTTGTAGTACCCCAGCGAGGAACCCAGCGAATGATGCTCCGAAATACCCAGCTTGCAACATTTCTACTGCGCAGTTTGTCCATCGCAACGCTTGGCCTGACCCTGCTCGCTCCCGCCGCTTACGCAGCCGACCCTGTCACCTTGACCCTGTACAACGGCCAGCACAAAGAGGTTGGCGACAACCTTGCTGCTGCCTTTGAAGCCAAGACCGGCATCCACGTCAACGTGCGCAAAGGCAGCAGCAACCAGTTGGCCAGCCAGATCGTCGAAGAAGGCGACCGCTCGCCTGCCGATGTGTTCTACGCCGAAGAATCGCCACCGCTCAACAGCCTTGGCGAACAGGGCCTGCTGGCCAAAGCCGACGACAGCACCCTGCAAGCGCTGCCCAAGGAATACGTGGCGGCCAATGGCACCTGGATCGGCGTAACCGCGCGTACCCGCGTTGTCGCGTTCAACCCCAACAAGATCAAGGAAGAAGAACTGCCCAAGTCGGTTCTGGATTTCGCCGGCCCTGAATGGCAAGGCAAAGTGGGTTTCGTACCGACCAGCGGCGCATTCCAGGAACAGGCCGTGGCCATCATCAAGATGCATGGTCGTGACGCCGCTGAAGAATGGCTGACCGGCCTGCGCGCCTTCGGCAAGACCTACACCAACAACATGGTGGCACTTAAAGCCGTCGAGAACGGCGAAGTGGCCGCGGTACTGGTCAACAATTACTACTGGTTCGCCTTGCAGCGCGAGAAAGGCAAGCTGGACTCCAAACTGCACTACTTCACAGATGGCGATGCGGGCGGCTTGATTACCGTGTCCAGTGCTGGTGTGGTCAAGGCCACCAAGCACCCTAAAGAAGCTCAGCAATTGCTGGCATACATGGCCAGCGAAGAAGGCCAGCGGGTGATCACCAACACCACCGCTGAATACCCGATGCGCAAAGGCATGGTGTCGGAACGCGGCCTCAAGCCGTTTGAAGAACTGCAAGCCCCTAAAATCACCCCGGCCGACCTTGGCAACGCTGACGAAGCGCTGGAGCTTGAACAAGAAGTAGGCCTGCTCTGATGCTGTCTGCCGCCCAACCTGCGCGCTTTACCCTGAAACGTAAAAGGCCTTCGATCTGGCTGCTGTTGCCCGTGCTGTTTCTGGTGGGCCTCAGCCTGTTGCCACTGCTGTATGTGGGCACAAAGGCCTGGCAAGCCGGATGGGCGCAAGCGGTGCATCTGTTGTGGCGGCCGTTTGTCTTTGGCCTGATGCGCAACACCTTGCTGCTGATGGTCGGCGTGACTGTCACCTGTGCGCTGGTGGGTTTGTCGCTGGCCTGGTTGCTGGAGCGCAGCAACTTGCCGGGCCGGCGGCTGTGGGGCGTGATCCTGTGCCTGCCGTTTGCCGTTCCGGCGTTTGTCAGCAGTTTTACCTGGGTGTCGCTGAGCGCCAGCTTTGAGGGGTTGGGCGGGGCCATTCTGGTGATGAGCCTGTCCAAATACCCGCTGATTTTTCTGCCGGTGGCGGCGACCTTGCGCAACCTCGACCCGGCGCTCGAAGAATCGGCTCGCACCTTGGGCCAGAATCGCTGGGGGGTGTTTTTTACCATCACCCTGCCGCTGCTCTGGCCCTCCCTGCTGGCCGGATCGCTGCTGATTGCTCTGCATATGCTGGTGGAATTCGGCGCATTGTCGATCATTGGTTTGCAGACGTTTACCACGGCGATTTATCAGCAGTTCGAATTGGAGTTCAGCAATGCCAATGCGGCAATGCTGTCAGCCGTGTTGCTGGTGATGTGTTTGAGCCTGCTGTGGCTGGAACTGAAAGTGCGTGGCAAAGGCCGTCATATTCGGATTGGTCAGGGTGCAGCGCGGCGTGCCGAGCAAGTACGGCTGGGCAAGTGGTCGTTGCTGGGTCAGGTGTATTGCCTGGCACTGGCAGTGATTGGCAGCGGTGTTCCGCTGGGCATGCTGGTGTACTGGCTGGTCAAAGGCAGTTCTGCGGCGTTCCCGATGGCCGAGATTGGCGAAGCGCTGGTTTCGTCGTTGTCACTCGCGCTGGGCGGCGCGGCGCTGTGTCTGGTGCTGGCGGTGCCGGTCGGCTTGCTGGTGGTGCGCTATAAAGGCCAACTGGCGATCTGGGCGGAACGTTTGCCGTATCTGCTGCATGCCCTGCCAGGGCTGGTGATTGCCTTGGCGCTGGTGTATTTCTCGCTGCATTACGTGCCAGCGCTGTACCAGACCTCGGCGTTGCTGTTGATTGCTTATGCTCTGCTGTTTTTGCCGCTGGCGCAGGCGCCGATCCGCACGGCGCTGAACAAGGCGGCTCCGCAGCTTGAAGAGGCGGCTCGAACACTGGGCGCCTCGTCGTTCACGGCGTTTTGCCGGGTGACGTTGCCGATCATCTTTCCAGCACTGGGGGCGGCGTTCGCGCTGGTGTTTCTGGATGCAATGAAGGAACTGACAGCGACGTTGCTGCTGAGCCCTACAGGGTTGAATACCTTAGCGACGCAAGTGTGGTCGCATACGTCGAACATTGAATTCGCGGCGGCAGCGCCCTATGCGGCGCTGCTGATTTTAGTGTCAGGGTTGCCGGTTTACTTGCTGACGACGCGGATGTATTTGAGCCGCTGAATACGCCTGCCCTCACCCCAACCCTCTCCCAGAGGGAGAGGGGGCTAGATTGAGGCGTTTCGCAAATCCGCTTTTGCCTTTAGTCCCCTCTCCCTCCGGGAGAGGGCTAGGGTGAGGGGCTTTTGATCTCAAGCCCGAAACTGCCCCAAACTCGCCTTCAACTGCGCCGCCAAACCATCCAGCACTTTGCCACTGGCCGTGGTTTCATTCACCGCCTGCGCCGCCCGCTCGGACTGCGCATGAATAACCTCAACTCGCCCCCGCACCGCATGCGCACCCTGCGCCTGATGCACCGCCGCTTTCGTCGCATCACCAATGGCCGCGTGCACTTGTTCAACCGACGCTTGCACCGTTTTCTGCAATTGCACACTGCCACGTAGCACCGCCAACCCTTCATCGGCCTGACGCCCCGCCAGCCCAATGGCCGTCACCGCCTCTTTCGCGCCCTGCTGCAAGGCCACTATATGCGCCTGAATATCGCCCGTTGAACGTTGCGTCTTGCTCGCCAGCGCCCGCACTTCATCGGCCACCACGGCAAACCCGCGCCCGGTTTCGCCCGCCCGCGCCGCCTCGATGGCCGCGTTCAAGGCCAACAGGTTGGTCTGTTCGGCAATCCCGTGAATCACCGTCAACACCACTTCAATTTGCTCACTCTGGCGAGCCAGCCGCTCTATCACCTTGGCACCCTCGCCCACTTGCCCCGCCAAGGCTTCAATCAATCCACCAACTTGCGCCGAGGTACGGGTGTTTTCATCGGTGGCCTGACGAATATCCAGCACTTGCTTAAGTGCCGCCTGCATCGCATGGCTTTCAGCCTGCGCATCGTCTGCCATGGTCGACAGTGCGGCCAGACTTTGTGCCACTTCGTCACGCTGCAATTGCGCGGCGGCATTGGCCCCGGCATTGCGTACAGTCATGGCGCCGATCTCGACCCCGGTTCGCTGCGCCACATCGCCGGCCTCGCGCACAATCGGTTGGAGTTTGTCGATAAACCGATTGACCGCTGCGGCCATGTCGCCAATTTCATCCTTGCTGTGCAGGCCGACACGCTTGGTCAAATCGCCGTCGCCCGCCGCCAGATCATTCAGTGCGCCGATCAGCAGCAGCAATTTGTTCACCACTCGCCGCCCCAGTACCACGGCCAACAACAAGAGCACGCCCAAGCCGACAATCGCCAAGCCCACACCAATCCGCCACCGCAATGTATCCGCCGCCTCACGCACGGTCTGTGCGGTATTGGCTTGCATCTGCGCGGCCGCCGCTTGAGCCGACTGCAAACGGGCGCCCAAGGCCGCCGAGCTGTCGCTGGCAGCACCTTGCAGGCTTTCGCCGACCAACTGCTCACTGTTGACGATCAGTGTCGCAAAGCGTTTATCCAGCGCCGCCAGATCCTCTTCCAGCGACGCCGTGGAAACACCCATCAGCACTTTGCCGATTTCGACACCATTAGGGCTGATGGGCGCTTCGAGGTAGTACACCGCCGGGTCGTTACGGGCCGCGCTCAAGACCTTGTCCAAGGCTCGCTCACCTTGGCCCTTTTCCAACAGGGTTTTGTTGATCGGGTTGTCACGATTGAGATAGCGCGTCAGGTGCTGACCTGCCGCATCGTCATACACCACAAACAACACATTGGGATTACGTTGAGCGCGGCGGGCAAACTCAGACAGGGTGGGCACATCGTTGTCCCAAATGGCCCGCGGTGCCACAGCCGCCAGTAACTGCGCCATGTCGTTGGCTGAGTCCTTGAGGTTCTTTTCCATCAAATCCCACAGCTGCGTCTGCTCTTCTTTCAAGCGCGGCGCCAGGCCCGCGGTTAGACGCTGGCGAGTATGGGCTGACAGCTCATCAAGGCTGTTTTTGACCTCCTGACTGGCCTGCTGCAACTCAACCGTCAGTTTTTGGCTGTCTGCGCCCAGACGCGCGTCCAGATCAGCTTCTAATGCGGTCACGGTGCTCCGAGTCAGTGCAACCGCCACCAGCACCTGCACCAAAAGGGCGATACCGAGGGTAACGAACACAGGCCTTAACAAGCGACTTTGTAACAGTGAGAGAACGGCAGACACAAGAAACCCCTCTACATGCGTGCCATTATTTTGATGGCACTTTTATGGAGGTTTCTACAGCAAGGGTCGTGCCGCTTGGCGGACAGAAACAACAAAGGGCCCCGAAGGGCCCTTTGCTTTACATCGCTACGACTTAAGCGAACGGGTGACGCAGAACGATGGTCTCGTTGCGGTCCGGGCCAGTCGAGATGATGTCGATCGGCGCGCCGATCAGCTCTTCTACACGCTTGATGTAGGCGCGAGCATTCGCTGGCAGAGCTTCCAGGGTTTTGGCACCCACGGTCGACTCAGTCCAGCCCGGTACAGTTTCGTATACCGGTTGCAGGCCTTCGTAGCTGTCTGCATCAGTCGGCGCGTCAACCAGCACGGTGCCGTTTGCATCTTTGTAGCCGACGCAAATGTTGATGGTGTCCAGACCGTCCAGCACGTCCAGCTTGGTCAGGCAGATGCCCGAGATGCTGTTGACGTCGATAGCGCGACGCAGGATGACGGCATCGAACCAGCCACAACGACGGGCGCGGCCCGTGGTTGCACCGAACTCGTGACCCTGTTTGGCCAGGTGAGCGCCAACGTCGTCGAACAGTTCAGTCGGGAACGGGCCCGAACCCACGCGAGTGGTGTAAGCCTTGGTGATACCCAGGATGTAGTCCAGGAACATCGGACCCACGCCCGAACCCGTTGCAACGCCACCAGCGGTGGTGTTGGAGCTGGTTACGTACGGGTAGGTGCCGTGGTCGATGTCGAGCAGCGAACCTTGCGCGCCTTCGAACATGATGTCTTTGCCAGCGCGGCGCAGGCCGTGCAGCTCAGCGGTCACGTCGAGCATCAGCGGCTTGAGCAGCTCAGCGTATTCCTTGCACTCGGCCAGGGTCTTGTCGAAGTCGATGGCCGGCTCTTTGTAGAAACCTACCAACATGAAGTTGTGGTATTCCACCAGTTCACGCAGCTTGGCTTCGAAGCGCGGCATGTTCAGCAGATCGCCAACGCGCAGGCCACGACGTGCCACTTTGTCTTCGTAAGCCGGGCCGATGCCGCGACCGGTCGTGCCGATCTTAAGCTCGCCACGCGCCTTTTCACGGGCCTGGTCCAGCGCCACGTGGAACGACAGAATCAGCGGGCAGGACGGGCTGATACGCAAGCGCTCACGCACCGGTACGCCTTTCTCTTCCAGCTTGATGATTTCACGCAGCAAGGCGTCGGGAGCGACCACGACACCGTTGCCGATCAGGCATTGCACGCCTTCGCGCAACACGCCCGACGGAATCAGGTGCAATACGGTTTTTTCGCCGTCGATCACCAAGGTATGGCCAGCGTTGTGGCCACCTTGGTAACGCACTACAGCGGCAGCATGTTCGGTCAGCAGATCAACGATCTTGCCTTTGCCCTCATCACCCCATTGGGTGCCCAGGACTACGACATTCTTACCCATAACACTTGTCCTCATTCGCGCAAACTTGGTGCCGGCAATTGCCGGCAGGAAAACTCAAGAAACCAGCGGCACTACTTGCCACAGGCCATTCTGCTGAATCAATTGGCGGTCGCAGTCAGCCTCTTGGGCCCCAGCCTGCTGCTGCCCAGGCAATGCCTGAACCACACGCTGACCTTCACTGCGAAGCTGGCAAACCTGCTGCCAGAGTGCCGCATCCGTGCTGTCGGGCATCCATATACCACCAGACGGCAACTCGACTTGCGCACGCCCCAGGGTCACCAGGGTTTTCAAATCGGTCGAAAAGCCGGTTGCCGGCCGGGCACGCCCGAAGACAGCACCGATGTCGTCATAACGGCCGCCCTGAGCGATGGAATCCCCAACGCCCGGTACAAATACCGCAAACACTACACCTGTGTGGTAGTGGTACCCGCGCAACTCGCCCAGGTCGAAGTACAACGGCAACTGCGGGAAACGCACAGACAACCCTTGAGCAATCGCTTCCAGGTCGTCCAGCGCCGCCAGCACTTGAGCCGGAGCCTTGGCCAGACGCTCGCGCGCGGCAGCCAGTACTTCGTGCCCACCACACAAATCAACCAAAGCCTGGAGCATGCCCGCCAAATCAGCTGGCAAACCTTCGGTCAAGGCCGTTACTTCGTCGATCGCCTTGCGTTGCAGGGCGTCGAACAATTGTTGTTCAGTTTCAGCCGACAAGTTGGCCGCACGGGCCAATCCGCGGTAAATACCGACATGCCCCAGGTCCATGTGGACATCAGGCACATCTGCCAGTTGCAGCATCGCCAGCATCAGGCTGATGACTTCAACGTCGCTGCTCGGGCTGGCATCGCCATACAACTCGGCACCCAACTGAATCGGGCTGCGCGAGGAAGACAAGCCGCGCGGCTTTGCATGCAGCACGCTGCCGGCATAGCACAGACGGCTCGGGCCTTCACGACGCAGGGTATGCGCATCAATGCGCGCCACTTGCGGCGTGATGTCGGCACGAAAACCCATCTGGCGACCCGTTTGCGGGTCAATAACCTTGAAGGTACGCAAATCGAGATCCTGACCAGCCCCTGTCAGCAGAGACTCCAGGTATTCGATATGCGGGGTGACGACGAACTCATAGCCCCAGCTCTGGAACAGATCCAACACCTGACGCCGCGCCACTTCGATGCGGGCTGCTTCAGGTGGAAGTACTTCTTCGATGCCATCTGGCAGAAGCCAGCGGTCTACCGTTGCCATTACGCCATTCCCCTATGATCCGGGCGGCTTGCCAGCAGGCGAGCCTTGAGTAAAGCAGAACGTGGCTGCGTCTTGAGCGCGCACAGCAAAAAAGCCTGAAGCAACAGGCTTACACAGCACATTCCTCGAAAAAATCTGCCGACGCTCTATCAGCCGTTCGGTCAATCAAACATGCAGACGCAAAAAAGCCGGGAATTTCCCGGCTGCCGCATCATACACACGTTTTCTAAAAGGATCACCCCGCCAGGCAATTTGCCCGCCCGGCGGAGTGAATGCATGCGCCCGATTGTGATGCCAGAGGCCGGCAATCGGACGGCATGACGCCTTACTGTTGCGCGGGTTTGGATTTTTCCAGGTAGCGGAAGAAATCGCTGCTTGGGTCCAACACCAGCACGTCGCTCTTGTTCGCAAAGCTTTCGCGGTAAGCGCGCAGGCTGCGATAGAACTTGTAGAACTCTTGATCCTGGCCGTAAGCCTTGGAGTAGATCGCAGCAGCTTGAGCATCACCATCACCGCGCAGCTCTTCGGACTGACGATACGCTTCAGCCAGCAGAACACGACGTTGACGGTCGGCGTCAGCACGAATGCCTTCGGCCAGCTCGTTACCCTTGGCCCGATGCTCGCGTGCTTCACGCTCACGCTCGGTGCTCATGCGTTCGAAAACGCTGCGGTTTACTTCTTTTGGCAAGTCGATGGCCTTGACGCGAACGTCGACCACTTCGATGCCCAGCTCTTTTTCAGCCATTTTATTCAGCGATGCGGTGATGTCAGCCATCAGTGCATCACGCTCACCCGACACCACTTCGTGCAGGGTGCGCTTACCGAACTGGTCACGCAGGCCGGATTCCAGACGACGCGACAGGCGCTCGTCAGCAATCTGCTTCATGCCGGAGGTAGCGGTGTAGAAGCGCTCGGCATCTTTCACACGCCACTTGGCGAAGGCATCCACCATGACCGCTTTCTTTTCCAGCGTCAGGAAACGCTGCGTCGGCGCATCCAGCGTCATCAGGCGGGCGTCAAATTTGCGCACCTGGTTGACGTAAGGAATCTTCACGTGAAGACCCGGCTGAACATCGGCCTGAACCACACGGCCAAAGCGCAGCAGAACGGCACGTTCAGTTTGCGAGACGATGTAGAAGCTGTTCCAGGCAACGATCGCCACGACAACGGCAACAATAAGGGCGATCAGCGATTTATTGCTCATCAGCGACTCTCCCTGGTACGCGGTGGTGTCGGCAGATCCGTGCTGGTGTGCGAGCCAGAATCACTGGTGCTCGCCGCCGCTGCCGAACCCGTTGCCGGGGTGCTGCCATTACGGCCTTCGATCATTTTGTCCAACGGCAAGTACAGCAGGTTGCTCTGGCCGTTTTTGTTACCGGTCACGAGTACTTTGCTGGTGTTGCTGAAGACTTCCTGCATGGTGTCCAGATACAGACGATCACGCGTGACCTCTGGAGCCTTGCGGTACTCGGACACCAGTTTGGTAAAGCGGTCAGCCTCACCTTTGGCGCGCGACACCACTTCGTCGCGATAACCGTTGGCATCTTCGATGATGCGCTGCGCCTGACCACGGGCTTCCGGCACTACACCATTGGCGTAGCTTTCAGCCTGGTTACGGGCACGCTGCTCGTCTTCACGGGCACGAATCACGTCATCAAAGGCCTCTTGTACTTCACGCGGTGCGGCTGCGTTTTGTACGTTGACCTGAGTCACGGTGATACCGGTCTTGTAGGTATCGAGGAAGCGCTGCAAGCGTTCCTTGATCTCGATAGCCATTTGCTCACGACCTTCGGTCAGCACCTGATCCATCGAGGTGGAGCCCACGACATGGCGCAGGGCACTGTCGGTGGCTTGTTGCAGGCTGACTTCCGGTTGATCAACGTTGAGCACGAAATCGCGCAGGTTGCTGATCTTGTACTGCACGGTCAGCGGCACTTCGACGATGTTTTCGTCTTCAGTCAGCATTTGACCCTGCTTGGTATACGCACGCTCACGCGTCACGTTTTCCATGTACTTTTTATCGAACGGCGGGAAGTAGATGTTCAGGCCCGGCCCTACAGTGTCGTAGTACTTGCCCAGGCGCAGCACGACGGCTTGCTCCTGCTCATCGACTACATAGACTGCGCTGTACAGCCAAACGGCTGCCAATGCGACCAGGCCAATGCCCAGCAGTCCGAAACCGGCACCCTTGCCGCCCGACCCGCTGTCACCGCCACTGCCGCCCGTGCGTTTTTTTCCACCACCGAACAACCCATTCAGGCTTTCCTGCAGCTTTCGGAAGGCTTCGTCGAGATCTGGTGGTCCCTTGCGGTCGCCATTTTTAGGACGTTTGCCGCCCCAGGGATCTTGATTATTCGAGTTGCCACCCGGCTCATTCCAAGCCATAGCGCTCTCCATCTGATAAAGCAAAGACGCGCCCACGGCGCGCCGACCAATGCTACAGAATGCCTATCACAGCGGCACAGCCGCTTTGCGAGGCTTTTATTGCAAAGTGTGTTCTTCGATGAATTCCAGCGGCTGCATCCCTTCGCGGCTGACCAAGCGGTTTAGCTCGGATCGCGGCAGGCGTACGTCCAACAAACTGGCCCCCTCATCGTCATGCGCTTCTTTTTGCACAACACCCAGTTCGAAGAACTGTGCCCGCAGTCGAGCAAATCGCTGCTCAAGACGCAAGGTGCCAACGAACAAATCATTGCCCAGCAACTCGGCGATGGCCTGTTCCAGCAACTCAAGCCCTGAACCATCGCGCGCCGACAACCATACCCGCTGGGGCTTGCCGTTGGCATCGCGCTGAATCTGCGGTTCGACAGCTTCAAGCAAATCGATTTTGTTGTAGACCTCGAGGATCGGCAAGTCCTGGGCGCCAATCTCGCCCAGCACCACCATCACCTGCTCAATCTGCTGCATGCGCTCAGGTTCATGCGCATCAATCACGTGCAGCAACAAATCGGAATTGCTCGACTCTTCGAGCGTAGACCGGAAAGCTTCAACTAGCTTGTGCGGAAGGTGACGAATAAAGCCCACGGTGTCCGCCAGCACGATTGGCCCCAGGTCGCCCAGATCGAGGCGGCGCAACGTCGGGTCGAGGGTGGCAAACAACTGGTCAGCGGCAAACACGTCAGAACCGGTGACCGCATTGAACAGCGTGGACTTGCCGGCGTTGGTGTAGCCCACCAGTGACACCGTAGGAATGTCGGCGCGTTGACGCCCTCTACGGGACTGCTCACGTTGGCTGCGGACTTTTTTCAGACGAGCCTTGATCTGGCTCATGCGCACACGCAACAGACGTCGGTCGGTTTCGAGCTGAGTTTCACCCGGGCCGCGGCTACCAATCCCCCCACCTTGACGCTCAAGGTGAGTCCAGCCACGGACAAGCCGCGTGCTCATGTGGTCAAGTTGGGCCAGTTCGACCTGCAACTTGCCTTCATGGGTACGGGCACGTTGAGCGAAAATGTCGAGAATCAGCCCGGTACGGTCAAGCACGCGACACTCGAAAACACGTTCGAGGTTACGCTCCTGACTGGGCGTGAGGACGTGATTGAAAATCACAATGTCGACCTTCTCGGCCTTGACCAGGTCGCGTAATTCCTCGACCTTGCCAGTGCCAATCAGGTACTTGGCCGATGGCCGATGACGCGGCACGTTAAAAAACGCGACGGTCTCGGCGCCTGCCGATTTGGCTAACTCCTGGAACTCCTGCGGATCTTCGCGCGCCTCAGGGTCCTGTCCTTCCAAGTGAACAAGGATTGCTCGTTCACCACCACCGTGGCGCTCAAAGAACAAAGGAGACTCCTATCAAGCGTTACCTGGCTCAGCGTCTGCCAGTTCCGATTCTGCTGCGCTAGGCAGGCGAATTGGACGTACGGGTACGACTGTTGAGATAGCGTGTTTGTAAACCATTTGGCTTACGGTGTTTTTCAGCAGAATCACGAACTGGTCGAAGGACTCAATCGTCCCCTGCAGCTTGATGCCGTTAACCAAATAGATGGAAACGCCAACCTTCTCTTTACGCAATGTATTCAAGTAAGGGTCTTGTAGCGAATGCCCTTTTGACATATGCCGCACTCCTGTAAGGAAAAAAAATAGAAACAAAAATTAAATGGCTTATGTCGCCACATCCATAGGATAGACGGCATTCCCTAAGACTCAGGTCAATATGGAGACCGATTCCAGGTATTTCAAGGCTCGTGGCAGATTGTCGCAGTCGAGGCTGTCCAGCCAATGTAGACCATCCCAGCTGCGTAACCAGGTGAACTGACGCTTTGCCAATTGGCGCGTAGCAATGATGCCGCGCTCCTGCATCTCGGCTGCCGTCAGTTTGCCGTCCAGGTAATCCCAGACTTGTCGATAACCTACAGCACGTATAGACGGCAACCCGGCATGCAGGTCACTTCTATTACGCAAGGCTACGACCTCGTCGATGAACCCCTGTTCCAGCATTTGCCCGAATCTTTGTGCAATTCGTTCATGCAACACCTGACGATTCGCCGGGGCGATGGCCAGATGCGCGACAGTATAGGGCAATTGGCTGCGCCCAGAAGCCGCTGCTTTAGTAGATTGTTCAGATTGTTTTTGTCGATGGGCCGTCATGGTGAGGCCACTGACCCGGTAAACCTCCAGCGCACGCGTCAAGCGCTGTGGATCATTGGGGTGAATGCGCGCTGCAGACTCCGGATCGATGGCCGCCAACTGGTCGTGCAACGCTTGCCAACCGAGGCGCTGCGCTTCTTCTTCAAGCTGGGCGCGCACGTCGGGATCGGCCGCTGGCATGTCCGCCAGACCGTCGATCAACGCCTTGTAATACAACATGGTGCCGCCCACCAGCAGCGGCGTATTACCGCGCGCGGTGATTTCTGCCATGACTTTCAGCGCATCGGCCCGAAAGTCCGCCGCTGAATAGCTTTGCGCCGGATCAAGAATATCGATCAGTTGATGCGGGTGTTGGGCCAGTATTTCTTTGGATGGCTTGGCGGTACCAATGTCCATGCCGCGATAGACCAGCGCCGAATCAACGCTGACCAGCTCGCACGGCAGCACCTTGCTCAGCTCAATCGCCAGATCGGTTTTACCGGCAGCCGTGGGGCCCATCAAAAAGATGGCCGGGGGTAAAGCGTTGGAACCTGTCATCAGCGACCGCGCAAAAAGAGTTTATCCAGGTCGTCCAGGCCCATTTGGGTCCAGGTCGGACGACCATGATTGCATTGACCGCTACGTTCGGTGTTTTCCATGTCACGCAGCAAGCCGTTCATTTCCGGGATCGCCAAACGGCGATTGGCCCGGATGGCACCGTGGCAAGCCATCGTGCCGAGCAATTCGTTGAGGTGGGCCTGTATCCGGTCACTGGTGCCGTATTCCATCAAATCGGCGAGCACGTCATGCACCAGACGCTGGGCCTCGGCCTGTTTGAGCAGCGCAGGAATCTGGCGGATCGCCAGGGTTTCCGGACCAAGGCGTTGCAGCTCAAAGCCCAGACGCTGAAACCACTCGGCATGCTCTTCGGCACAATCGGCTTCACGCTGACTGACCGCAATCGACTCCGGCACCAACAACGGCTGCCCGCTCAAGCCTTCGCTGGCCATAGCGATCTTGAGGCGTTCGTACATGATTCGTTCGTGCGCCGCATGCATGTCCACCAGCACAAGCCCTTGGGCGTTCTCGGCAAGGATGTAGATGCCCTTGAGCTGGGCCAGTGCAAAACCCAGCGGCGGGATATCGCCCTGCCCGTCCGGCAACGGCGCCGCATTGGCTTCAGGCAAAGGGGCGAAAAACTCTCGATAGGCATTTTGGGCTTCTGCCACAGGCACTGAAGGGGCTGAAGATTGCGGACGATATTGATACTGATAACCCGCCCCCGCACCTGAACCCGCCACATGCTGCGTCGGCGCAGACTGCGGCTGCTCCAGCACATTGGCCGCCAGACGCATTTCACCTTGCGGGCCGAACTCACCGGCGTCCTGCCCTGTCGGCCGCTCGGTCCCCGGCACAGGCGCTGGCGCAGCCAATTGGTCTTCGGGTCTTACATCGCCAAGGGCGCGGTGCAAGGTGCCATACAAGAAGTCATGCACCATGCGCCCGTCACGAAATCTCACCTCGTGTTTAGTGGGGTGAACATTGACGTCGACCACGGAGGGGTCAACCTCAAAAAACAGCACGAAGGTTGGGTGACGGCCATTAAACAGTACGTCGCGATACGCCTGACGCACCGCGTGGGCCACCAGTTTGTCGCGCACTGCACGACCATTGACGTAGAAATACTGCAAGTCAGCCTGGCTGCGCGAGAAGGTCGGCAAACCGACCCAGCCCCACAAATGCAGACCGTTGCGCTCCACTTCAATCGGCATTGCCTGTTCCAGGAACGCCGTACCGCACACCGCCGCCACACGCCGGGCGCGAGCCGTGTCGTCGCGCGCCTCATGCAGATTGAGGATGGCCTTGCCGTTGTGGCGCAGGTTAAAGGCCACATCAAAACGCGCCAGCGCCAGACGCTTGATCACTTCTTGCAGATGATCGAACTCGGTTTTCTCGGTTTTGAGAAACTTGCGCCGCGCCGGCGTATTGAAAAACAGGTCACGCACTTCAACCGACGTACCCACCGGATGCGCGGCAGGCTGAACCCTGGGCGCCATGTCGCGACCCTCGGTTTCAACCTGCCACGCTTGATCGGCGCCACGGGTGCGCGAGGTCAGCGTCAGGCGGGCCACCGAGCTGATGGAGGCCAACGCTTCCCCACGAAAACCCAGGCTCATCACCCGCTCAAGGTCTTCGAGGTCGCGAATTTTACTGGTGGCGTGACGCGCCAGTGCCAGCGGCAGGTCGTCGCTGGAAATTCCGCGACCATCGTCGCGCACCCGCAACAGCTTGATCCCGGCCTGCTCCACATCCACGTCAATGCGTTTGGCGCCGGAGTCGAGGCTGTTTTCCAGCAATTCCTTAATCACCGAAGCAGGGCGTTCAACTACCTCGCCCGCCGCAATCTGGTTAGCCAGTCGCGGGCTGAGCAGCTCAATGCGTGCACTGTCGTTCAACTGCCCGTCGCTCATTATTGGGCCGCCAGGGTTGTCGCAGGGATATGCAGGCCCTGACCAATTTTCAATTCATCGGTTTTCAAGTTGTTGGTGCTGCGCAATGCCGTCACTGGCACTTGGTAGCGCACAGCAATCATCGCCAGCGTTTCGCCGGGGCGGACGGTGTGCTCGCGGGCACCTTGGGCAATTTTTCCGGTGTCGCGCAGCCAGGCAATGTAAGTGCCCGGCGGCGGGTTTTGCTGGAAGAATTGACGCACGCCGCTGCTGATCGAACGGGCCAGCGCTTGCTGATGGCTGCTGGAGGCCAGCTTGGAAGCTTCATTGGAGTTCGAGATAAAGCCGGTTTCAACGAGGATCGACGGGATGTCCGGCGACTTGAGCACCATAAACCCTGCCTGCTCAACACGCTGTTTGTGCAGCGGCGTGACCCGGCCAATGTTGCTCAGCACTTTTTGCCCGACGTTCAGGCTGGAGGTCAGCGAAGCGGTCATCGACAGGTCCAGCAACACGCCTGCCAGCATGCGGTCCTTGTCATCCAGACTGACGTTGCCCGCCCCGCCGATCAAGTCAGAACGGTTTTCACTGTCGGCCAGCCAACGCGCGGTTTCAGAGGTTGCACCCCGTTCAGACAAGGCAAACACCGACGCACCAAAAGCAGCCTTGGACGGCGCCGCATCGGCGTGGATTGAAACAAACAGGTCAGCGCCCTTCTTGCGGGCGATTTCGGTACGCCCACGCAACGGAATAAAGTAGTCGCCGGTACGGGTCAATTCGGCTTTAAAGCCCTTCATGCCGTTGACCTGACGCTGCAATTCTTTGGCAATGGCCAACACCACGTCTTTTTCGCGCTGACCGGCGGAGCCGGAAGCACCCGGGTCTTCGCCGCCGTGACCGGCATCAATGACCACCACCACGTTGCGCTTGCCGCTCGGAATAGACGGCAAGGCCACGCTCGGTTGAGTCGGGGTCACAGGCACCACCGGCACCTTCGCCACATTGGTGGCCGGCAAACTTGGCGTGAGGTCCGCGCCTTGATCGTACAGGTCGACCACCAGACGGTTGCCGTATTGCGCATTAGGCGCCAGCACAAAGCTCTTGGGGGTGACGGCTTTTTTCAGGTCGATCACTACACGCAAATCGGTCGGGGTGCGCTGCGCCGAACGCATGCTGGTGATCGGCGTATTCGCAGTCTGCACATTCAAGGGGCCTGCCAGCGTCGCCCCATTGATATCAATCACCAGACGATCAGGGGCGGTCAGCGTGAAGACGCTGTGCTGCACCGGGCCTGTGAGGTCAAATACCAGCCGTGTGTTGTCCGGGGCACGCCACAAACGCACGCTTTTTACTTGCGTCGCCGCCACCGCATTCACGGCCATGACACTCAGCAACAGACCCACGACACTCACTAACGCGCGAAAGCGCATACCTAACCCCGTCATTAATTGTTTTCCGATGCCAATTTGGCACACCAGGATTCACCGCGTGAACCGTGGGGCGTCAGCGTCAGCTCCCGCCCGGTGTTATGCGGCCTAATGGTAATGGTCAGGTCCGGCTTTGGCAAAAAGCCTGCACCTTTTTCGGGCCACTCAATCAAGCATAGAGCGTCATCGTCGAAGTAATCGCGAATGCCCAGATATTCCAGCTCCTCGGGATCGACAAGACGATACAGGTCGAAGTGAAACGCTCGTACGTCGCCGATCTCGTAGGGTTCAACCAGTGTAAATGTCGGACTCTTAACCGCGCCTGTATGGCCCAAGCCCCGAATCAGACCACGAGACAGCGTGGTTTTGCCCATACCCAGATTGCCATCAAGAAAGATCAGGCCGTGACCTTGAGTGACCTTTGCCAGGCGCGCGCCAAAAGCGGTCATTGCCTCTTCATCGGCCAGTTGCAGTGTTATTTCTTGCACGGTGCATGTTCCTCCAACAACTGACGAATGGCTGGAATCAAATCACTGGCCGCCAGCCCACGGCCCAATTGTCCTTGCTGCTCGCCTGCACGGGCATGCAGCCACACGGCCAGACAAGCCGCTTCATAAGCATTCATGCCTTGCGCCAGGAGTGCGCCTACCACGCCGGCCAACACATCACCCAGCCCCGCGGTGGCCATTGCCGGATGGCCGTGATTGCACTGAGCCAACTCGCCTTGCAGTCCCGCAATCAATGTACCTGCCCCTTTAAGGACGCAGACCACTGAGTATTTTTTAACCAGCGCTCTGGCCGCCGCAGGGCGATCCGCTTGCACCTGCTGCGTACTGATGCCCAGTAAACGCGCAGCTTCGCCGGGGTGCGGGGTCAATACGGAGCCTTGCGCCAACGCCAGGTCGGTGTTGGACAACAGATTCAAGGCATCGGCATCCCACACCTGCGGCATTTTTGCCTGAGCGACGGCCGACAACAGGCTACGCCCCCACGGCGCCTGACCCAAACCCGGGCCAACCACCACTACCGAGGCTTGCGCCAGTAGGCCCATCAGCTGATTGGCCGACTGCACGCCCACGGCCATCACTTCCGGCAAGCGGGTCAGGGCGGCGGGTACGTGTTCAGGCCGGGTTGCCAGCGACACCAGACCCGCGCCACAGCGTAGTGCAGCTTGGGCACTCAAGGTAATCGAGCCACCAAAACCGCGGTCCCCGCCGATCAATAGCACATGGCCGAACTGGCCTTTATGGGCATTCGACGCACGCGCAGGCAGGTGCGCCAGCGCGCTGGCATTGAGCACGCGCGGCTCAGGAAAAAGGTGTTTGGTCTGTGGCATACGTGTCGGGCTCCGATGTCTGGCAGAATTATACGCATCTCAGCTCCGGTTTCTCTTGCCTCATGCCTGCTATTACTGCCGACCTCCCCGCTCTCGCTCAGTCCATCAAGGAATGGGGCCGCGAGCTGGGCTTTCAACAAGTCGCCATTGCCGGCCTCGATCTGGGCGAACACGAGCAGCACCTCGAACGCTGGTTGGCCGCCGGCTATCACGGCGACATGGACTATATGGCCGCCCACGGCAGCAAACGTTCACACCCCGACGAATTGGTGCCCGGCACCTTGCGGGTGATTTCCTTGCGCATGGACTACCTGCCCGGTGACACGCACATGGCGCAATTGCTGGCCCAGCCCGAGAAAGCTTACGTGTCTCGCTACGCGCTGGGGCGCGATTACCACAAGCTGATTCGCAAGCGCGTGCAGCACTTGGCTGATCGTATTCAAGCTCAGATCGGCCCGTTTGGCTTTCGCGCCTTTGTCGACAGCGCCCCGGTGCTGGAAAAAGCCATCGCACAAAAAGCCGGGCTGGGCTGGATTGGCAAAAACACCTTGGTGCTCAATCGCAAGGCGGGTAGCTACTTCTTCTTGAGCGAACTGTTTGTCGACTTGCCGCTGCCGGTGGACGAGCCGCACGAAACCGAGCATTGCGGGCGTTGTACCGCTTGCCTGGATATTTGCCCCACCAATGCCTTTGTCGGGCCATACGTGCTGGATGCGCGTAAGTGCATTTCGTACCTGACCATTGAGTTGAAAACTGCGATCCCGGAAGAGTTGCGCTCGATGATCGGCAACCGGGTGTTTGGGTGCGATGACTGCCAGATTGTTTGCCCGTGGAACCGTTTTGCCCGCACGACAGCCGAAGGTGACTTCAAGCCCCGGCATAATCTGGACAACGCGGGCTTGGCCGAGCTGTTTATGTGGGATGAAGACACATTCTTGAGCAGCACCGAAGGCTCGCCATTGCGACGCGCGGGGTATGAGCGATGGTTACGTAACCTGGCGGTGGGACTGGGCAATGCGCCCTCGACCATTCCCGTGCTCGAAGCGCTGAAAGCACGGCGTGACTACCCGTCGGAGTTGGTGCAGGAGCATGTGGCGTGGGCGCTTGCGCAGCATGAAAAGCGCTTGCCCTCACCCCAACCCTCTCCCGGAGGGAGAGGGAGCTAATCTTCGGGGATTTTGCATCCGCATGCGGTCAGTCCCCTCTCCCTCTGGGAGAGGGCTAGGGTGAGGGTGCTTTTAACTAATGCTCGTCGTTATAAACGAACTTGGGCATTTCCCAGTTAAAGCGAATCGCCAGCAAGCGCAGCAGCAACCCGCCGAACAAGGTGACAAGAATCGCCTGATCCTCGGGCATCCCGAAGAACGTACACAGCAGGAAACACCACGCCGCTGCAAACGATACGCTGGCATAGAGTTCACGGCGGAAGATCAGTGGAATGTCGTTGCAGAAAATATCCCGCAAGATACCGCCGAACACGCCGGTGATCACACCACTGACCGATGCCACCAGCATGCCCTGCCCCATTTCCAGGGCGGTCATGCAACCGATCAGAGTGAAGGCCACCAGCCCTAGCGCATCCAGCACCAGAAACAGCGAACGCAGATGGCGCATCAAGGGTGCGATAAAGATCGTGACCAGGGCCGCAACGGTGGTGAGCACCAGGTACTCGGGATGTTTGACCCAGGTGAGCGGATAATGCCCCAGCAACATGTCACGTACCGAACCGCCGCCCAGTGCAGTGACGCAAGCGATCAGCACCACTCCGAACCAATCCATCCCGCGCCGTCCGGCAGACAGCGCGCCGGTCATGGCTTCAGCTGTAATGGCGACTAAATAAAGCATCAGCAACATGTCGGCGATCCTTGCGATAAGGCGCGCAGTCTACTCATTTGGCACATGCACCAACAGAGGGCAGCAGCGTGCTGACACATTGCCTGGCAATTGCCGCGGGCGACGTCCGATTGTGAAGCGATCGCCCAGCCTGAGCACCGACACGGCTACGTATCAGCCCACTCTCAGAACTTGATGAAGTGTTTGCGATAATGCTGCAACTCGGCAATCGACTCGCGAATATCGTCCAGCGCCAAATGCGTGCCTTTTTTAACCAGACTGTCGCGCACTTCCGGAGCCCAGCGCGCCACCAGCTCTTTGAGCGTGGAGACATCGAGGTTGCGGTAATGAAAGTAGCGTTCAAGGTCTTTCATGTAGGTGTACAAAAAGCGCCGATCCTGGCAAATGCTGTTGCCACAGATCGGCGATTTGCCTTTGGGCACCCATTGCTCAAGGAAGGCGATGGTCTGTGCCTCGGCCTCAGCCATGGTCGTGGTGCTGTCCTTAACCCGCTGGGTCAGACCGCTACCGCCGTGGGTACGGGTGTTCCACTCGTCCATGCGCGCCAGCACTTCATCGCTGTGATGGATGGCAATGACCGGGCCTTCGGCCAATGTGTTGAGGTTGCTGTCGGTGACGATGGTGGCCATTTCAATAATGACGTCGTTGTCAGGATCCAGACCGGTCATTTCCAGGTCGATCCAAATCAGGTTCTGCGCGTTTTGCATAATGGCCTCCAGTGCTTAGCCCAGCAGTTTAGCTTAGGCAGGTTGCCCACGTGCTAAACTCGCCAGCGTTTCACCCTCCTTATCGTTTTATCAACACGGAACACCCATGGCCAAACGCCAGCTCAACCGTCGCCAAAACTGGCGCATCGAAAAGATCCAGGGCGAGCGCGCTGCCCGCGCCGCCAAACGTGAATCCAGTGCCGTCGAAGCGCTTGAAGGCGGCGATTTAGGCGCCGAACAGCTAGGCCTGGTGATCGCGCACTTTGGTGTGCAGGTCGAAGTCGAAGCCCAGGAAGGTGAGCTTAAAGGTCAGATGTTCCGGTGCCATTTGCGCGCCAACCTGCCCGCACTGGTCACTGGCGACACGGTCGTATGGCGCGCCGGCAATCAGGGCATCGGCGTTATCGTCGCCCAACTGCCGCGTAAAACTGAACTGTGCCGCCCAGACAGCCGTGGCCAGCTCAAGCCGGTCGCCGCCAACGTCGACATGATCGTGATTGTGTTTGCGCCCATGCCCGAGCCGCACGCCAACCTGATTGACCGCTATCTGGTAGCGGCTGAGCACGCCGGGATTCGTCCCTTGCTGCTGCTCAACAAGGCTGACTTGATTGACGAGCAAAACGCCCCGGCGCTGAACGCGTTGCTGGGTGTGTATCGTCAGCTGGGTTATCCGGTGCTGGAAGTATCGGCGCATCACGGTGACGGCATGCAACAGTTGCAGGCGCAACTGGACGGCCATATCAGCGTGTTTGTGGGTCAGTCGGGCGTGGGTAAATCGTCGTTGGTCAACAGCTTGCTGCCCGAGGTCAATCTGCGGGTGGGGCCGTTGTCCGAAATCTCGGGCCAAGGCACGCACACCACCACCACTGCGCGGTTGTTCCACTTTCCAGGCGGCGGCGATCTGATCGACTCTCCGGGTATTCGCGAATTTGGTCTGGGCCATGTCAGCCGGGCCGATGTTGAAGCGGGCTTTATTGAGTTCAACGACTTGATTGGTCGCTGCCGCTTCCGCGACTGCAAGCACGACCGCGAGCCGGGCTGCGCCTTACTGATGGCGCTGGAAGATGGCCGCGTGCAGCAACAACGCATGAACAGCTACCGTTCGATTATTGCCAGCTTGCCTGAGTCGAGTTACTAAACGGCCAAAGCCCCTCACCCTAACCCTCTCCCAAAGGGAGAGGGGACTGAACGCGTTTGGATTCAGTGTGAGGGCAGCGCCGGGTCATCAAACAGATTCAGCTTCTGGCGCTCTTCATGCATCGGCGGCGGCTGTTCACCCGGTGGCAAGGCGACCGGGTCAACCGGCGCTTTGGGCAGCGCCTCAGCCTTGACCGGCTCGGCCCCCTGGCCACCTTCAATCGCTTGCTGGGCCCGTTTGTTCAGCACCACGATGTCGATACGACGGTTCACCGGGTTCGTCGGGTTGGCCTTGTCGAACGGCACCGATGAGGCATATCCCACCACCCTGGCGATCTGGCTTTCGGGATAACTGCCCGTGACCAGCGCACGACGGGCCGCATTGGCACGGTTTGCCGACAATTCCCAGTTCCCAAAATCACCGCTCCCCGAATACTGCGTGGCATCGGTGTGACCGCTAATGCTGACCTTGTTTGGAACCGCTTTGATGGTGTCTGCCATGGCCAGCAGAATATCTTCGACGTACTGCTTGAGCCGTGCACTGCCAACGTCAAACATCGGCCGGTTTTCAGCGTCCATGATCTGAATGCGCAAGCCATCCGGCGTGATTTCAAACAACAACTGGTCTTTGAATTTGCGTAACTGAGGGTTTTCTTCGACCTTGTTTTGCAATTCTTGCAGCAGCAGTTCGAGACGCTCTTTTTCCACTTGCTCCGCCACACTTTCGGCCTGATCAGGATCGATCTTCTCGTTGTTGATCGTGTCGGGCTGGGGTTGCAGTTTTTCTTCCGGGTTCAGCGTGTTATCCGGCGCCAAGGCGGGTGTACCGCCCAAATCGATGGTGTACGGCGAACCGCTTTCAGTGAAGCCGACCGGGTCTTTGAAGTAGCCGCTAATCGCAAGCTTTTGCGCCGGGGTGGCCGCAGACATCAGCCACAGCACCAGAAAGAACGCCATCATCGCCGTGGCAAAGTCGGCAAAGGCAATCTTCCAGGCGCCGCCGTGATGGCCAGCGGCAAAGCGCTTGACGCGCTTGATGATGATCGGCTGATTGTTTTCCATAAATCAGCGACCGCGAACCACTTGCTCAAGCTCGGAAAAGCTTGGACGGTGCTTGGGGTACAGCACTTTGCGGCCAAACTCGACCGCCAGCGACGGCGGCATGCCCGAGGCAGAAGCGACCAGCGAAGCTTTGATGGCTTCGTACACGTTGATTTCTTCTTTGGCATCGTGAGCCAGCGACGTGGCCAAAGGCCCGAAGAAACCATACGCGGCCAGAATACCGAAGAATGTACCCACCAAAGCAGCACCTACGTGCTGGCCGATGGCAGTTTGATCGCCTTCACCCAGCGATGCCATCGTCACCACAATACCCAGAACGGCGGCCACGATACCGAAACCTGGCATGCCGTCGGCAATGCCGTTAACGGCGTGAGACGGGTGCTCCAGTTCTTCCTTGAGGTTGAACAATTCCATGTCGAACAAGCCTTCCAGCTCGTGGGGCGCCATGTTGCCCGAGGACATGATGCGCAGGTAATCGCAAATAAACGCGGTCATGCGCTCATCTTTAAGAATGGTCGGGTATTTGGCGAATATCGGGCTGGCGGCTGCGTCTTCGATGTCAGCCTCAATAGCCATCATGCCTTCGCGGCGGCTTTTATTGAGAATCTCGTAAACCAGGCCCAGCACTTCAAGGTAGAACGCGTGGGAGAACCGCGAACCGAACATGCCCAGCGATTTTTTCAGCACGTGTAGGGTCATGTAGCCCGGATTGGCCTGCAAGAACGCACCCAGCGCAGCGCCGCCAATGATCAAGACCTCAAAAGGCTGAATCAGCGCCGCGATCTTGCCGTGGGAGAGCACGTAGCCGCCGAGTACACTCGCGATCACGACGATAATGCCGATAATTTTAGCCATAAATATAAAAGTACTTATTCAGTCGGGTTCGGGGTGATTGCAGCGTCACTAAAACTCTTCTTCTCCCTATCGGCAAATCTGCGCCAGACTGTAACGCGTAAAAGCGAAAAACATTCAGCCCAGTCCGGGCGTGCCCTCCCTTTATGATGATCGCGCTCCTTTTATGGCTAATAAAATCCCTGCATCGACATCAGTACCAACCACGCTGAACGCTTGGGTTCAGCGCCTAAACGACGCTCAGTTGCCCATTGCGCAACACAACTACGTGCAGGTAAGCGCGGCGATCAATGACAGTCGCCGCTCGTTGCGCGATATTGCCGAGGTCATGCAAGACAGCCCGGCGTTGGCGTTGAGTTTGATTCGCGAAGCCAATCAGCATGTGCAAAGCAGCCTGAGTGAACCGGCTGAAAGCCTGGAAGTGGCCATCAACCGACTGGGGTTGAAACGCACCCTGGTACTGCTTGAGGGCTTGCCTGCTCTGGCGCCGGAGGATATGCCACTGGCTTACCGGCAAATCCAGCTCATCAGCCAGCATGCGGCGCAACAAGCCATCGGCCTGTTCGGCAATCGCCTGGCGCGGCTCTGGCAAGAGATTTACTGGGGCAGTTTGTTGTTCCTCTCACCCTTGTGGGCCATGGCGCTGACCCACCCTGATCAGCTCGAAGAATGGGAGCTGCGAGTGCTTCACCGGGGTGAGTGCGCCGCCCAGGTTGAACTCAAGTTGTTCGGCGTGCGCCTGTTTGAGATTTGCAGGGCACTGGCTGAGTTATGGCGGTTGCCTGCATGGGTGTTGCACGGTTATACCGTGGTCATAGAGCAACAGCACACGCTGGTCAGTGTGCTGCATATTGCTCGCGACCGGCATCATCCGCTTCGCCAGCAACAGCGTCTGGACGCCGACCCGGCGTTGCGAAGCTGGCTCAACCAGCCGGCCAACAGCGTGCTGCTGGCCAATGGCTTGGCACTGTCGGCCCAAGCCGCATGGGATACACCGCACAATCGGCGCTGGCAATTGCTGACCAGCCTGTACCTGCAAATGCCGCTGGATGACGTGCAACAGCTTGTTCACCAAAACGCCGTCAGCAGCGGCCGGTATCACTCGCTGCCCGAACTCTGGCATCCGGCACAGGCACTGCTCTTGCCGTGGGATGCACGCCGCACGCTGCAAGGCAATCAGCCCGCCGCGCCGCCTTCAGCCGAAGCGCTGGTCCTGTGGCGCAAACACTGTTCACAGCTTTTGGCCGAACCGAGCACGTTTGCCAATGCGATGCACCTGACCACCTGCGCTCGCGAAGCCTTGGTGGCCTGCGGTATGCGCAGACTAGTAGTGTTGATGGCGGACAAGACATCGAGTCATCTGCGGGTTTTTCAGATCTGGGGATTGCCCAAAGAAGTGTTCGATCTGACCTTCAACGTCAGCGAGAGTCCCGGCCTGCAACGTTTGATGGAGCAACCGGCACAACTGCGCCTGACCCCCGATAACAACACGGTAATTAGCGGCGCCCTACCTGACGACCTGCGCCGTCTGTTTCCCGGCGAGCATCTGCTGCTACGCTCGCTGAGCAATAATGGCCGTGTGGTCATGCTGATGCTGGCCGACCAGGGCGGCGGAGCGCTCAACGAGACCAGCGTGCAAGCGTTTGGCAAAACCGCGCAATGCATTGAGAAAGCCCTGCACAGCTTTACCAACCGCGGGCGTTAGCGCTTGCGCTACAATCCCCTCTTTTTTCGCTCTGGAGAACCCATGCCTGACTTCTCTGGCTTGCCGTTAGTGATCGAACCCGACGACCTGGTCGCACGGCTTGATGCCCCCCACTTGATTGTGGTCGACCTGACCAGCGCAGCACGCTATGGCGCCGGGCATATTCCGGGCGCCCGCTTTGTCGACCCAAAACGCACGCAACTGGGTCAGCCTCCGGCACCCGGCCTGCTGCCGACGCACACGTCTCTTGAAGCATTGTTCGGCGAGCTGGGCCACACAGCCAACGCGGTTTACGTGGTGTATGACGACGAAGGCGGCGGCTGGGCCGGGCGGTTTATCTGGTTGCTCGACGTGATCGGGCACAAGGCCTATCACTATCTGGATGGTGGCCTTCACGCCTGGCTCGCCGGGGGTGGGCCCCTGTCCACCGACGTACCTGCACCTGTCGGCGGCCCGGTATCGTTGACGTTGCATGAAGAGCCCACCGCCACCCGCGAGTACCTGCAAAGCCGTCTGGGTGCAACCGACCTGGCGATCTGGGATGCGCGCGCACCCGCCGAATACACGGGCGAAAAAGTATTGGCCGCCAAAGGCGGGCACATTCCCGGCGCGATCAATTTTGAATGGACGGCAGGCATGGATAAAACCCGTGACCTGCGCATTCGCACCGACATGGCGCAGATCCTCAAGGATCTGGGGATCACGCCGGACAAAGAAGTGATTACCCATTGCCAGACTCACCACCGGTCTGGCTTTACCTATCTCGTCGCCAAAGCACTCGGTTATCCGCGCGTCAAAGGCTACGCCGGCTCCTGGGGCGAATGGGGCAACCACCCCGACACCCCCGTCGAGCTGCCTGTCAAACACTAAGGACCTGTAATGAAAAAGCGTTTGTTTCTCTTGAGTCAGTACTTGCTGCCCCATCACCTGCTGTCGCGTCTGGCCGGCTGCATTGCCGAGTGCCGCGTGCGCTGGTTTAAAAATGCGTTCACCACCTGGTTCGCCAAACGTTACAACGTGGACATGTCCCAAGCGCTGGTTGAAGACGTCACCGCTTACGAACACTTCAACGCCTTCTTCACCCGCGCCCTGAAAGACGGCGCCCGCCCGCTGGATCAAACCCCCGGCGCGGTGTTGAGCCCTGCCGATGGTGCGGTCAGCCAATTGGGTGCGATTGAACACGGTCGTGTATTTCAGGCCAAAGGCCACAGTTACAGCGTGCTGGAACTGGTGGGTGGCGATGCGGCGGTTGCGTCACAGTTCATGGGCGGCGAATTTGCCACCATCTACCTTTCGCCCAAGGATTACCACCGCGTGCACATGCCGCTGGCCGGCACCCTGCGAGAAATGATCTACGTGCCGGGTCGCTTGTTCTCGGTTAACCAAACCACCGCCGAAAACGTGCCAGAGCTGTTTGCCCGTAACGAACGTGCCGTGTGTATTTTTGATACCGAACGCGGCCCGATGGCCGTGGTATTGGTGGGCGCCATGATCGTGGCGTCGATTGAGACGGTATTTGCCGGTTTGGTTACGCCGCCTAAACGCGAGCTGAAAACCTTCCGTTACGACGAAGCCGCCCGTGCGCCGATTCACTTGGAAAAAGGGGCTGAGCTGGGCCGCTTCAAACTGGGATCAACCGCCATCGTGCTGTTCGGGCCAGAGCAGGTCAAATGGGCCGAAGGCCTGAGCGCAGGCTCGCCGGTGATGATGGGTCAGAGCATTGGCGGCCCGGCTCACGCCGAATAACCCGCGACTCATACTGACTTCGTAGCAGCTGCCGAAGGCGGCGTCCGGCGGCATAGCCGTCGTAGAAACTAAAATCGCGGTGAATCAAACAAACCGTGAGTTCAGATTTCACGATTGCTTCGCAATCGGACGCGGCCTTCGGCCGCTGCTACGACATCATTTAACCCTGACTGTTACGGTCACGCTGTCCCAACAGGTACAGCACGCCATCCAGACCCAAGGTCGAAATCGCATGTTTGGCCGACTTCTTGACCAGCGGCTTGGCACGAAAGGCCACACCCAGCCCTGCAATCGCCAACATCGGCAAATCGTTGGCACCATCCCCGACCGCAATGGTCTGTTCCAGACTCAAGCCTTCCTTTTGCGCCAGCTCGCGCAGCAAGTCAGCCTTGCGTTGTGCATCGACAATCGGCTCGACCGCCACGCCCGTCACTTTGCCGTCTTGCACGGCCAGTTCGTTGGCGAACACGTAATCAATCCCTAATTTGGCCTGCAATTGCTTGGCGAAGTAGGTAAAGCCGCCTGACAAAATGGCCGTCTTGTAGCCCAATCGCTTGAGTTCTGCGAACAGCACTTCAGCGCCTTCGGTCAAGCGCAGTGACGCACCGATCGAGTCCAGCACGCTCACGTCCAAACCCTTAAGCAGCGCCAGACGCTCTTTAAAGCTGGCTTTGAAATCCAGCTCGCCGGCCATCGCGCGCTCGGTGATTTCGGACACTTGATCGCCCACCCCGGCCGCTTTCGCCAACTCGTCGATCACTTCGGCTTCGATCAGGGTGGAGTCCATGTCAAACACGGCCAACCGGCGATTGCGTCGGAACAGCGTGTCTTCTTGCAGCGCGATATCGACGCTGAGTTCCTGGGCCAGATCAAAGAACGCCGCACGCAGAGCGTCGATATCAGCCACGTCACCACAGACGCGCAATTCGATACAGCTTTTGCTCAGTGCAGTAGGTGCGTCCAGCGACACTCGGCCTGACAGACGATCCGTTTGCTCGATATTCAAGCCATGCTGACTGATGACCGACGTCACGCGCTGCAGTTCGTGGGCCGTGACCTGACGACTCATCACGGTCACGACGTGGCGTTTCTGGCTTTGTTCATTGACCCACTGCTGGTAGTGCTCTTCGGTAATCGGGTCAAACACCAGTTGCAGTCCTTCTTTGGCGATCAAGGGCTGCAGATCTTTAAGCACGGCCGACACCTGATCGGCGCGGGGAATCTCTACCAGGAACCCCAACGACAAAACGCCGTGGATGGCGGCCTGACCGATGTCGAGAATATTCACCCCATTGCTGGCCAAAACGCCGGTAATGGCAGCGGTGAGACCTGGACGGTCTTCACCAGTGATGTTTATCAGGACGATTTCGCGCAAGGCACACCCCCATTCGCTAAAAAAAACGCATTCTACCCCCATTCAGTGACCATCGGGCATCGCCAAGGCTTTGCCGCCTCAGGGCTGATCGCTATACTGCGCTCCAACTTAACGGACTAAGAGCCGCGCTCAGTGAACCGGCCATTGCCTGTCAAAAACGATAATTTCTTCCTGCTGATCTTCCGGGCCTTGCGCGACCGTCGCGTTCCGATAGCTCTGCGCATTGCCACCCACAACGTGATTCTGGTCGCGTTGGCGCTGGTCATTTATGCCGTGGTCATGGGCCTGCAATTCAAGCAGGCCATGCACGAGCAGGCCGATGCGCTGGGTCAGAGCCTGACCACGCAGACCGCCACGTCGGCGACCGAGTTGCTGGTGTCCAACGACATCCTCAGCCTCAATGTGCTGCTCAACAACCTGACCAAAAACCCCTTGGTGGCACACGCTGCTATTTATAGCGTCGATAACCGCATCCTCGCCGAGGCCGGGCAACGCCCTAAAAACAGCCTGCTGGGTGAAACCGAAGGCGTGTACCAGACCAAGATCACCTTCCAGGATGTGACGGCCGGGCACCTGCGTATCAGCCTGGACATGAACCAGTTCGAACAGCCGATGACCATCAGCTTGCAGAGCATGGGCATTCTCAGCGCCATTTTGCTGGCTCTGGCCTTGGCCTTAAGCCTGCGGCTGGGTCGCAACATCACCACGCCCCTGTTGCAACTGCGTGTGTGGCTGCGCGAACCGGACCCTTACACACCAGCGATCACCCGTCAGGATGAGATTGGTGATCTGGCCCGCCAACTGCACACCCGTCTGGCCCCACCTGCTCCAGAGCCTGAACCCGAGCCGGAACCCGAAGAAGATTTTGACGACAGCGAGTATGAAGAAGCGGACGACCAGGAGCCGACCTTCGAAGTCCGCAACCTGAGCGATCCGACCTTCGATGAAAAACCGGCGGTGCCGGCACCCAAAGCGGCGCCTCGGCAAGTGATCAGCACCGAAGAAGATGAGGACGAGGACGACCCGTTTTCAGATTTGCGCGACACCGGCACCGCCAGTGTGGCGCCTGAAGCTGTAGTCAAAGCTGAGCCGACTGCGCCGCAACCAAGTGCGGTACTGGCCGTGCAACTGGGCGCGCAAGAGCAACTGCGACGTTTGCCTCGCGCACGCTTGATGGAGCTGCTGGAGCGGTATCGAGATTGCCTGAATCAGGCGGCGTCGCTGTATCAAAGCGAGCTGCACACCCTCAATGATGGCAGCACGCTGATGCTGTTCCACAGTGAAGACAGCGGTGAGGACTACCTGACCAATGCCATCTGCTGTGGCGAGTTGCTGCGTGCCTTGGGCCATGCCTTGCAGATCGAAGTGGCTGACAGCGGCATTACGTTGCAATTGCAGCTGGGTCTGGTGCTGGGCGAAGGCCTTAACGGGTTGAGCCAGATTGACTTGTTGCTGACTGAAACCGCACAGGATGCACTGGCGCTGTCGCAACACAGCCGCAACCTGTTGCTGGTAGAGCGCAAAATCAGCGATGACCCGCTGATTCGTCAACGCGCCCGTATCCGCCCGATTGCCAGCCCTGAAGGTGCCTGCTGTGTAGAGCGCCTGATGGAGCCTTACCCTTCCATGCTTGAACGCCAACTGGCGCGCATGCATGAGACGCGCGGTTAACACAAAAGCCCCTCACCCTAACCCTCTCCCTGTATGGACCGGGGACATCGCGAACAGAATGTTCGGAGACATAGCGAACACT
>NZ_WIWC01000042.1 GCF_009600315.1 Pseudomonas helleri
TGAGTTCGGAATAAGACATAGGGCAGCACCGTACCGGAAAGGTCAGGTGTTGCACTCAGTTTTTGCCGCCGCCCATCAATAAAATTAAAGGACTACCATGAAAACGTTCATGTCTATATTAACGCTGCTGTTCTGTAT
Organism: Pseudomonas helleri; assembly: GCF_009600315.1. Classification (GTDB taxonomy): domain Bacteria; phylum Pseudomonadota; class Gammaproteobacteria; order Pseudomonadales; family Pseudomonadaceae; genus Aquipseudomonas; species Aquipseudomonas helleri_A. The sequence goes on from NZ_WIWC01000042.1 coordinate 139, forward strand.
GGTCAGCGCGGTGTCTGTAAGTGCGGGTACTAAACCAGAAACGTATTCTGCCACTATCAGCCGCGATGGAAAAATAGTTGCGCAAAAACCTAATTGGATTAAATCAGTTGACTATGCCAATCATAAAAATTATGCGGCCAGCTACAAGATGACACTCATGCCGGGTGCGTTTCAGCAAGAACCTAAATATTGCCATGTATCCACATTCGATAATTCAAGTTACGAACATACCTTGTATGGTGTCGCCAAATTATCGAATAAGCCCAGTCGAGCAGAAGTGAATGTCATTGCACTGATGCTAGGCAATGACAAACCTGCTGAAGACTCATCAATGAGTTTCTATCTGGTATGCGGTAAGTAACCGTGACGTCCCTGCTCGAAGTCGGGCAGGGACGTCAGAGAAGACGTGCGGTTCAGATACAAACAGGATCAGTAAGGTATGCTGGCCCATTAACATTTTCCTGTGTTGCCTCTGCCATGAAATTACCTGCGCTTCTCGTGTCTCTTGCACTGCTGGCTGGCTGCGCCAGCGGCCCTCGTATGGATACCAGCCATCCTTCCGCCAATCAGGACAGTCGTGTGCAGTTCGTGGTGCTTCATTACACCTCAACCTCACTTGAGCATTCGTTGCAGCTGCTGACGACAGGCCCGGTCAGCAGTCATTACCTGATTGGCGATACGCCACCCACAATTTACAAACTGGTGGATGAGAACCAGCGGGCCTGGCACGCCGGTGAAAGCCAGTGGAAAGGGCGTACCTGGCTCAACTCCAGTTCCATTGGTATCGAAATCGTCAATAAAGGCTTTCGGGACACGCCAAACGGGCGGGTCTGGTATCCCTACACCGAAGGGCAGATTCAAGCGCTGATCGCGCTGCTCAAAGACATTTCGACGCGCTACAAGATTGATCCGCAAAACATCATTGGTCACAGTGATATCGCGCCACTGCGCAAGCAGGATCCCGGCCCGTTATTTCCGTGGAAGCGATTGGCACAAGCAGGCTTCGGTGTTTGGCCGAATGAACAGGCCGTAGCCCGAGAGCAAGCTCGGTTTGCCAGCGAGATGCCCAGCATCACCTGGTTTCAGCAACAGCTAGCGTTATTGGGCTACGAAACCCCGCAGACGGGTGAGCTGGATGTAGCCACCCGTCATGTGCTGGCTGCTTTCCAGATGCATTTCCGGCCCTCGAAATTCGATGGCACACCGGATGCTGAAAGTGCAGCCATTTTGAAAGTGCTCAACACTCAAAAAAGCCGATGAGCTACTGCGAGGACTACAGCGCCAGGGCCATGTAGAACTGCGTGCCGTGACCAGGGCGGGAGTACACGCCAATGCGCCCGCCATGCAGCTGCACAATCTCTTTGCACAGCGCGAGACCAAGCCCTGCACCGCCTTTTTTACGGCCGACCTGAACGAAGGGCTCGAATATGCGCCCCTGCTGGCCATAAGCAATGCCTTCGCCATTGTCTTCGATGCTGATAATGACCCGCTCGCCATGACGGCGGGCTTGAAGCCGAATTTGCCCACCACTAGGGGTATGCCGCAGGGCGTTCTCCAGCAGGTTATCCAGCACTCGATCCAGTTGCGCCCGATCGGCGTTAAGCGCCGGCAAAGGTTCTTGCAGGTCGATCTGGATCTCTATCAGCTTGCCGGCGGCATCTTCTGCGAAACGTTCGCGTGTCTCCTTGAGCATTTGCTCAATGTCACACGGTGCCACCGTCAACTTTTGCATGCCGTTTTGATAACGCGAGAAATTCAGCAAATCATTAATGAGCTGCATGAGTCGCTGCATCTCTTCGCTGACCGTATTGAGCAAGTCCAGCTCACGGGAATGCGGGTCAAAGCGCGCGCGCTCCATAAAAAGCCCGAAAGCCATATGCATGCCGGTCACCGGCGTACGTAACTCGTGAGAGGCCCGCAGCACAAACTCACTGCGTACACGCTCAAACGCGCGCTGCTCGGTCACGTCATGCAACACCATGACCGCGCCCAGTATGGGGCCATCGGGCTGGCTAACAGGTGTGAGGCTGTAGGTCAGCAGTCGGTTTTCACCTTCAATCACCACACTCAAATCTTCAGGCGCGCGCTCAAGGCTACCGCCACGCAAAACAGTGCGCAGTTGCTGATCCAGCTCCGGACGGTTGAATGCCTCGCCCAGTGATTGGCCCTGACGCTCTTCGGTCCAGGCTAATTGGCGTTGAGCCACCGGATTCAACAACTCCAGGCGACCTTGCGGATCAACCATCAACAAGCCGTCATCAATGCTGTCGAGCACGGCTTGAAGCCGTTGTTGGCCTGCCAGTAACTCATCGACATTTGTCGCCTGATGCTGTCGCAAGGCTTCGGCCATGATCCCGAAACGCCGTGTCAGCAGGTTCATTTCGGCGGCTGAAGAGAGTGGCAGTACCACTTCAAAATTGCCCTTGCCTATATTGTCAGCCGCTTTGGCCAGCGCTTCGATGGGTGCGCCAAAGCGCCGGGCAATACCATGAGCGGTAATAAAGCCGATGATCAGCACTGCAAGCCCGATAAGCCCCAGCAGCATGGCAATGATCAACGCGCGGTCACGGGCCGCCGCCTGCGCGTTATAGATGTTGTCGAGTGCCCGGCGATGTTCGGCGATCAAGCCGTTGCGCAAATGGTTGAAGCGATTGGTCAGTTCGCTGTCAGAGCTGAGGTCCAGCGTATTGCGCTGAGCGTTATCCAGAGCCGTTAAAAAGTTTTCGTAGTCGATACGGGCCTGGGCAAAACCGCTGTGCAGCTGGTTGTTGCGCTCGTGCTCAATGCCCTCGTCCAGCAATGCCAGATACTGCCGCGTTGCGGCTTGCAGCGCCTGCGGGTCCTCGTGATTGCGCAACAGCAGGATGAGGTGATCCCCCAAGGTTTGACGCAGCTTGAGGCCCAGATCCAGAATGACAGTGTTGTTGCGGATCAGTGATTCCTGGGTCTTGGCCATTTGCATCACGCTGACGACGCCCAGACCCAGCCCGAGCAGCGCCACCGTGATTAATGCCGAAATGCTGAGGAACAGCCGTGTACGTAATTTGATGGCCAGTTTCATCGCAGCGGGCTCACAAATTGTACTGCTTGCGCTTGCGGTAGAGCGTTGAAGCATCAATGCCCAAGGTTTTGGCAGCTTGATCCAGTGTCTCACTGGTGGCCAGCACTGCTCCGATGTGGGCTTTTTCCAACTGGTCGAGGCTCAGTGCCGCGCCGATGCGAGGAGTGTTTGGGACTGTCTGTTCGGCCATACCCAAATGACTGATCTCGACCACTTCTTGAGGGCAGATAATGCTGGCGCGCTCCACCACGTTGCGCAGTTCGCGAATATTGCCGGGCCACCTGTAATTGGCCAATGCCAGGCGCGCCGCTTCGCTGAACCCTCGGGCCGGACGGGCATATTCCTTAACGAAGCGGGCCAGAAAGCGGTCAGCCAAGGTCAAGATGTCTTCACTGCGTTCGCGCAACGGCGGCAGGTGCAAGGTGATGACATTCAGTCGATAGAGCAAGTCTTCCCGGAAACGCCCCTCTCGCACCATGTCTTCAAGCTTGAGGTTGGTGGCCGCGAGAATGCGTACATCGGCATTGCGGGTCACAGGGTCCCCTACACGCTCATACACCTTGTCCTGAATAAAGCGCAGTAGCTTTGGCTGTAATGTCAGCGGGAAGTCGCCGATTTCATCCAGAAATAACGTACCGCCGTCCGCCTGATTCACTCGGCCCAATGTGCTTTCGCTGGCTCCTGTGAACGCACCGCGGGTGTGGCCGAACAGCTCGCTCTCCATCAATTCGGCGGTCAATGATGGACAGTTAATCGTGGTGCACGCTTTTTTAGCCCTTTTACTCCAACTGTGAATAGCCTTCGCCAGTTCGCCTTTACCAGTGCCGGACTCGCCCAAAATCAAAATATTGGCATCTGTGCCGGCTACCTGACGGGCGGTTTCCAACACCGCCATCATGGCGGGGCTGTGAGAATCGAGTCTTTCTTTAGGCTTGCGTACCTCGCCCTCAAGGGCTTCGAGGCGGGCCGACAGTTGGCGCACTTCCAGCTGTTTGGCGGTGGCCAGGCGCAACTGGTCCGGGCTGCACGGTTTAACCAGATAATCAGCCGCACCGGCCTGAATGGCATCGACAGCGGTATCGACAGCGGAGTGAGCGGTGACGATCACCACCCGCATCCACGGTGCCTGAATGCGCATCTGAGCCAGAACATCCAGGCCATTGTCTTCGCCTAGGCGCAAGTCCAGAAAGCACAGGTCAAACACTTGGCGCTGCAAGAGTGCTTCGGCTTGTGCCGCACTGTTGGCCGTGGCGACGGTATACCCCTCATCTTCGAGGCAGTAGCGGAATGTGCGCAGGATGGCGGACTCGTCGTCGACCAGCAGAATGCGGCCCTGTTTCTCTTTGGCTGATTCCATCTCCGGCCTTCCTCAATAAGTGATCTTCGTTAGTGTCGGAATAATCGGGCAAGTTGCATGATTTTTCAGGATTGTTTGGAGGCTAGCAGGGAAGAGGCGCCCTTGCATTCCATAAGGTGCTGATTTTGATGAATTAAGTCCGTATTCCGGATTTTTCATTTGAAGGCTGTATCGCGTTTTTTCAACGTCCTCCTCGATTGCAACGTTTGAGTCGTGCAGAACGCACGACCGTTCATTCGGGCATCGTGCAGGATGAGCGTAAGGCTGCTCGATATGTGTTCGTAAGCCATTGATTTATATGGCTTTTATTTTTATCAAAACTTGGCATGTGCCCTGCAATACATAGATACGAAGTTGTTCAGCGGGTTGCCGCTGTCAGCCTCCCCCTTTTATTAACCACTGATTGGCAGGAGTTTGAGCATGAATCGTCAAGGTTTCGCCAGCATGCGTATCTCTTCACGGCACCTTCAACAGGGTTTGTTCGCCAGCCTGACGTTGATGGTGACGCTGATCGGTGGTCAGCAATATGCACGATGGGAGCAAGCACAGGCGCCGGTCGCCTCTTACTCCGTAATCGATAAGCAGCAGAAGCATTTCACCGCGATCAAGTCCAATGCCTTGGTTAGCCGGGTGTATGACGCAGGTCGATTTGAACTGGCTGCGGTTGAAGACACGCAAATTGCCAATTCGCAACCTGCGCAGGAACGTTGGGTGTTTTAAGTGTTCACAACCTTGAGGCCTTTAGTAGGGCTTCAAAAAGCAATACTGGCTTTACCCTCTTTCGCACAGTAATAAGGAGAATCACCATGTTGAGTTGGGCAATTACCTTCCTGATTATCGCCATCATCGCTGCTGTCTTGGGCTTCGGTGGTATCGCAGGCACCGCGACCGGCATCGCCAAGATTCTCTTTGTCGTGTTCCTGGTAATGTTCGTGGTGTCCTTCATCTTTGGCCGTCGCGGTAAAGGCTGAGTATGTTGAGCCTCTCCTATAAGGCTATGGTAGCCGCCCTGTTGATGGGCGGCAGTGCCATCGCCCTGGCCGATAATGCAGGCCAGTCGCATGCAAATCAGCTACTTAATGACCCTGAATATCGGCAGGCTTGGCAGCAGGTCGTGAAAAAGGAAGAGCGCCTGCCTGAGTGGGTGATCAACCTTTCAGGCAGTGCTGAGCAAATGACCGCCGTCACCGAAGATGGCGACAGGTATCTGGTCGGTCCTTTGTGTGAAACAGCGCAGACGTGCCTTAACAAGCGCCTGATTGTCGCCGTGAGCTTTGATAAAAAGCATGCCTACGCGATGCTGGTAGAAGTGCCCGCAGGTCTGCCTGCCGACAAGTCGCTGACACGTCATGCCGATTATCGTTTTTTGGGTGAGCCTGATGAAGGTATCCAGGTCTTGCTTAAAGAGCAGCTGAAGAAAGACCCGAACTGGTATTAATCGGTGACACACAGTGGTCAGAGTAAAGCGCTGCGATAAGCGGTCGGTCGTTTATCGCAACGCTTTTTCGTGGCGCACATCGTGCATTGCAGCCCTCCGTTTTGATTCATCTCCCCCTTTCTGATTCTTCCTAATCCCTTCAGTCCGTTGATTTTTTTCATTTTTAATGTGGCTTGGGCAGGGGTCAGAAGCGTCGACCGTATATCGACTATCCGTAAAATCATTTCCTCTGCTTTACCGATTTGTGTTGTCAGATATTTCTGACGATTGAGCTTGAAATTTACCCGCCAAACGCTACATAAAAGACCTTGAAACAGCCGGTCTACGGCGCTTATGTCGTCTACTATTACCATTCTGACGTCTAGGCCCATACGCTCTTGTCTGACAATTCTCATGCCGATTCGGCATAGGGTAGGCGTTTACGGCATTAGACGGTTTACGCTTGCATGGGAATAGTTGCGCCTTTTTTCGCCTGCCAAAGAGCCAGTATGGTTCGTTTTGGGCGACCTTCTACGGGGGTGGAAGCATCCGCTTTTTTCGCTTTCTGAGCGCTCTAGCGTGTGCTTCTGCCCGAGTCCACTTGAAGTAAGGGTAATGACATGAAGAAGGCAAAACTTAGCCTCGCCTGGCAGATCCTCATCGGTCTGGTCCTCGGGATTGCAATCGGCGCGCTGCTCAACCATTTCAGTGCTGAAAAGGCCTGGTGGATCAGTAACGTTCTGCAACCTGCTGGCGATATCTTTATCCGTCTGATCAAGATGATCGTGATCCCAATCGTGATTTCTTCACTGGTTGTCGGGATTGCAGGCGTGGGGGATGCGAAGAAGCTTGGTCGTATCGGTTTAAAAACCATCATTTACTTCGAGATCGTGACCACCATCGCGATTCTGGTCGGTCTGGTGCTTGCCAATGTGTTCCAGCCGGGTGCCGGGATCGACATGAGCACCCTGGGCACGGTCGATATTTCGAAATACGCAGCCACTGCTGCCGAGGTCACCCATGAACATGCGTTCATCGAGACCATCCTCAACCTGATCCCTTCAAACATCTTCGCAGCCATGGCTCGCGGTGAAATGTTGCCGATCATCTTCTTCTCGGTGCTGTTCGGTCTTGGCTTGTCCAGCTTGAACGCCGAGTTGCGCGACCCGTTGGTGAAAACCTTCCAGGGCGTGTCCGAGTCGATGTTCAAAGTGACTCACATGATCATGAACTACGCACCCATTGGTGTGTTTGCGCTGATCGCTGTCACCGTTGCCAACTTCGGCTTCGCTTCGCTGGTGCCGCTGGCCAAACTGGTGGTGCTGGTTTACGCCGCCATTCTGTTCTTCGCGTTTGCGGTACTGGGCTTGATTGCCAAGCTGTTCGGCTTCTCTGTGCTCAAGCTGATGCGCATTTTCAAGGACGAGCTGGTACTGGCTTACTCCACCGCCAGCTCTGAAACCGTGCTGCCGCGTGTGATCGAGAAGATGGAAGCCTACGGCTGCCCGAAAGCGATCTGTAGCTTTGTGGTGCCGACCGGTTACTCGTTCAACCTTGACGGCTCGACGCTCTACCAAAGCATTGCGGCGATCTTTATCGCCCAGTTGTATGGCATTGACCTGTCAATCAGCCAGCAATTGCTGCTGGTACTGACCCTGATGGTGACCTCTAAAGGCATCGCTGGCGTACCGGGCGTTTCCTTTGTGGTGCTGCTGGCCACGTTGGGCAGTGTTGGTATCCCGCTCGAAGGTCTGGCCTTCATCGCCGGTGTCGACCGTGTCATGGACATGGCCCGTACCGCGTTGAACGTGATTGGTAACGCGTTGGCCGTGCTGGTTATTTCCCGCTGGGAAGGCATGTACGACCAGGCCAAAGGCGAACGCTACTGGAACTCGCTGCCGCACTGGCGCAGCAAGGAAGCCCTGCCAAAAGGCGAATAATCGCTCAAGGCTGCTTCACTCCCAAACCCCGGACTTGTCCGGGGTTTGTTGTTTCTGGGGTCTGACCGCTATCATTCGCCGCACCTTGTAGGAGTTATTCAATGCTCAACGGCCTATGGCTCAGTTTTTTTGTCGTCGCTACGGTGTCGGCCTTTGCCCAATGGCTGGTGGGTGGCAATGCCGGCATTTTCGCGGCGATGGTGGAAAGCATCTTCGCCATGGCCAAGCTATCCGTTGAAGTGATGGTCCTGTTGTTCGGCACCCTGACCCTGTGGCTGGGCTTTTTGCGTATCGCCGAGAAGGCCGGGATCGTTGACTGGCTGGGCAGGGCGCTTGGACCTCTGTTCAAACGCCTGATGCCGGAAGTTCCTCCTGGGCATCCCGCGCTGGGGTTTATTACCTTGAACTTTGCGGCTAACGGTTTAGGTCTGGATAACGCCGCCACGCCCATCGGCCTTAAAGCCATGCGCGCCTTGCAAGAGCTGAACCCCAGTCCCACCAGTGCCAGCAATGCACAAATCCTGTTTCTGGTGCTCAACGCCTCATCGCTGACTTTATTGCCGGTCACCATCTTCATGTATCGGGCTCAGCAGGGCGCACCCGACCCGACCCTGGTGTTTCTGCCTATCCTGTTAGCGACCAGTGCCTCGACACTGGTAGGCCTGCTCTCAGTCGCCGTGATGCAGCGCCTGCGCCTCTGGGACCCTGTGGTGCTCGCGTACCTGATTCCGGGTGCGCTGATACTCGGTGGCTTCATGGCGCTGCTGGCGAGCCTGTCAGCCGCCGCACTGGCGAGTCTGTCTTCACTGCTCGGCAATCTGACCCTGTTTGGTTTGATCATGCTGTTTTTGGCCATTGGCGCGCTGCGCAAGGTCAAGGTGTACGAGGCCTTTGTCGAAGGCGCCAAAGAAGGCTTCGACGTCGCCAAAAACCTGCTGCCGTATCTGGTCGCGATGCTGTGTGCCGTGGGCGTGCTGCGGGCATCGGGCGCGCTGGACTTTGGTCTGGACGGCATTCGTCACGTGGTGGAGTGGTTGGGCTGGGACACCCGATTTGTCGACGCCTTGCCGACGGCGATGGTTAAACCGTTTTCAGGCAGTGCGGCACGGGCGTTGCTGATCGAAACCATGCAGACCCAAGGTGTGGACAGTTTCCCGGCTTTGGTGGCGGCAACGGTGCAGGGCAGTACTGAAACGACTTTTTATGTGCTGGCCGTGTACTTTGGAGCTGTGGGCATCCAGCGAGCGAGGCATGCGGTGGGGTGTGCGTTGCTGGCAGAGTTTGCTGGCGTCGTGGCAGCCATCGGGGTGTGCTACTGGTTCTTCGGTTAACCGTGGCTCCCGATCCTTTGCTGTTTCGGACAGCAGAGGATCGGGCCAAAGTTCACTACTCGCGTAGCGCTTTAACGTCTTTCTCGGTTACATCCCCACCTTTATTGCCCCAGCTGGTACGGATGAAATTGACCACATCGGCCACTTCCTGATCCGACAAACGCCAGTCAAAGGCGGGCATGGTGAAGGTCGAAGGCGCGGTATGGGTTGCGGGCAATGTTCCGCCTTTAAGCACAATGTGAATCAGTGAAGTTGGGTCATCCGATTGCAACACCGGATTACCCGCCAACGCCGGGAACACTCGCGTGTAACCGTTACCGTCTGTGCGATGACACGCAGCGCAGTTGTCGATATACACCGCGGCCCCGCGCTTGCTGTCATCACCGTTCCACAAAGCGTCAGCGACGGCGGGGTCATACTGATGTGGCTTGTCGGCCGGGTTAACCGCAGGCAGCGATTTTAAATAACGGGCAATCGCGGTCAGGTCGTCCTCGGACATGTACTGCATGCTGTGTTCGATCACATCGCTCATGCCGCCGAATACCGCACTGCGGTCGCTGCGCCCGGTCTTAAGGAACTGCACCAGTTGCGCTTCGTCCCAACTGCCGAGTCCATCTTTATGGTCGCCACGCAGGTTTTTCGCAATCCAGCCTTCCAGCGGCGCACTGCCCGCCAAAAATGCACTGCTGTCACTGGCACTCAGGGCTTTTTCCTGCATGGTCAGTGCCCGTGGCGTGTGGCAAGCACCGCAGTGCCCAAGGCCTTCCACCAGATAAGCGCCCCGGCTCACGACCGGATCTTGCCCTGCTACCGGGGTGAAGTCGGCTACTGCCGGCGCAAAGGCCCAACGCCACATCGCCAGAGGCCAGCGCATGCTCATCGGCCAAGGAATATCCGAGTCTTTGTTAGCTTGCGCAACGGGCTCAACGCCATTCATGAAGTACGCATAAAGCGCCTGCATATCGGCCTGATTGACCCGCGCGTAGGACGGATACGGCATGGCCGGGTACAAGGTGCTGCCATTTTTGGCAATGCCATGACGTACTGCCTTGTCGAAGTCATCGAAGCTGTAAGCGCCGATGCCGCTTGGGTCCGGTGTGATGTTGGTCGAAAAAATAGTGCCAATCGGGGTTTCCATGGGCAGGCCGCCGGCAAACGGTTTGCCGCCTTTGGCGGTGTGGCAGGCCACACAGTCCCCGGCTCTGGCCAGGTATTCGCCTTGTTTGACCAGCGCCTGCTGATCGGTCTCGGCGGCCATGGCCGAGAGGCTGCTCAATAGGGCCAGGCTCGCGATAACAACTGCATTCATGGTCATCGCTCCTTATGCCTGAACCAGTGGGCCGGGGTTTTTCAGGTACTGCTCGCGAATCGCCCGCGCCGACCAATAGGTAAGAGCTGCCACCAGGCCTGTCGGGTTGTAGCCCAAACCTTGCGGGAAGGCCGAGGCGCCCGGTACGAACACGTTATGCACATCCCAGCTCTGCAAGTAACGATTGAGCGCGCTGGTTTTCGGGTCGGTGCCCATGATCGCGCCGCCATTGAGGTGAGTAGTCTGGTACGACGCGGTGTTGAAGTGATCACCGACTTGCTTGCCGATGCGCGCGATGGCTTTGGGGTTCATCGCTTCGGCGATCTTGCCCATTTTTTCCATCATGAACCGGTTCATCTTGATGTCGTTTTCTTGCCAGTCGAAGGTCATGCGCAGCAGCGGCTGGCCATAGGCATCGCGGTACACCGGATCGAGATCGAGGTAGTTGCCACGGTACGACTGATGCGCTCCGTGGGCGTCCATCGACACTTGGTGGGTGTAGTAATCGGCGGTGGCTTTTTTCCAGGCGCTGCCCCACGCCGGGGTGCCTGGCGGGTTGGAGGTGCCCGCAATTGGGCGGCTGCCTGCCTGATTCACCCACATCGGCGAGCCACCGACAAAGCCGTGCGGCCCGTGGTCGAAGTTATCTGCGTTGAAGTCGTCAATCGCGACGCCGTTGCCGCCTGCGCCGATAAAGTTATTGGTGTGCACGTCTTTATCGAAATAGGCCTTGATGGTGCCCATGTTCTGGTAAGCGAAGTTACGACCCACCACACCTTCGCCGGTTTTCGGGTCGTACGGTTTGCCGATCCCCGAGAGCAGCATCAACCGCACATTGTGAAACTGGAACGCGCCCAGAATCACCAGGTCGGCCTGTTGTTCGATTTCGCGGCCCGATGCATCGATGTACGTCACACCCGTGGCCTTGGTTTTAGTGCTGTCCAGATTGACCCGGATCACATGAGCATTGGGGCGCAGCTCGAAGTTTGGCAGCGGCTTGAGCGCGGGCAGAATATTCACGTTGGGCGACGCTTTGGAATACATGTAGCAGACATAACCGCTGCAAAAGCCGCAGAAGTTGCACGGCCCCATTTGCGCACCATAAGGGTTGGTGTAAGGGCCCGAGGTGTTGGCAGACGGCAAGTTGTAAGGCTTGTAACCGACTTCATTGGCGGCTTTTTGAAACAGCTGCGCAGAGACAGTATTTTTCTGTGATTCGAGCGGGAAATGATGGGAGCGATCCGGCGCGTAAGGATTGCCGCCTTTGCCTTGACCCACCAATTGACCGTTGACGGTCCAGGCCTGACCCGAGGTGCCGAAGACTTTTTCGGCATAGTCAAAAAACGGTTCCAGCTCTTCATAGCTGACGCCGAAATCCTGGATGGTCATGTCTTCAGGAATGAATTTTTTGCCGTAGCGCTCTTCGTAATGGCTGCGCATGCGCAGCTCTATCGGATCGACCCGAAAATGCACGCCCGACCAGTGCAAGCCCGCGCCACCCACACCGTTGCCGGGCAGAAATGCACCCAACTGACGGTTAGGCAGGGCCACGTCATTGACGCTATGGCGAATGGTCACGGTTTCTTTCGAGACGTCCTGAAACAGCTTCTTGCGCACGCTGTAAGTGAGTTCGTCGATGACTTGCGGGTAATTACCGTCCGGGTAGGTGTCCTGCATCGGGCCGCGTTCAAGGGCCACAACATTCAAACCTGCTTCTGTCAGCTCTTTGGCCATGATCGCGCCGGTCCAGCCGAAACCGACAATCACTGCATCAACTTTTTTCATAACGGTCGACATGCTCAAGCCCTCTCGCCGCGAATGGATACTGCCGGGAAGGGGTACTGCTCGTTGCGTTCCACCCAGTCCATAAAGTCAGCGCGAGCGCCGGGGAAGCCAATCATGGTCCAACCGACCATGCCTTTGTTGCCACCGTGGATGGGGTCGCAAAAGAAGCCTTCCTTGGTGTTTTGCAGCAAAAAGCTGAAAAACATCTTGGCCGGTACGCTCTCGAATGTTGGCTTGCCAGCCTCCAATTGCTTGAGCACTTCGTCTCGGGTAGCGCTGTCTAGGCTAGCAAATGTTGAGTTATAAGCCTTTTTGCACAGTGCCTCCGTGGCAGCAATGCCCAAGCGATAAATCTGCTGGGGCACCAATTTGCTCTGCCAGCCCATCTCGGGTGCTGCATCCGCATTGAAAGGGCCTTGCATAAACCAAAGTGCGCCGGTGGCGTACGGGGTGTTCATTTGCCGATCGATATATTCCGGGACGCCCGCTTCCAGCGCGCCGGGGCCTTGCTCGTCAGCCGGAATCAAGCGTGCAACGGCCGCATTTATAAATGCCCACTCTTCGGCAGTGAACCAGGTGGGTTCGTAGGCTTTGGCAGGGGTTGCAGGACGTCGTTCAGGTTCAGGCGCCGCGATAGCAGGCGTTGCCATCATCGCCGTGCCACCCAGACCGGCGCTGGCAATAGTGACCACGGGAATCAGGGTCAGGGTTTTGCGCAAAAACTCACGCCGCGGGTTGTCTTGATCAGACATTCGAGGGGGCCTCTCATCGGGCAATCACGGGTTACAACTGCTCAATGGCAGTTTGTCGTTTTGGTAGCAGCACGAACCGAAATCGATCGGCAAACAGCACACGCAAGCAACTATTAGTTACAAATACTAACAGGCCCGGCCATTAGAAGAATCGTTTCATGCGTAATTTTGCCGCACCTGAAATCAGCCCCGTCATGATTTTTTAACAAACCGCTCACAGGATTTTGATCGCGGTTCGCTCAACCTGATCACCTCTTACAATAATTTTTAGATGAAGTGGTCGAATGGAAATGCCCAAGCCCCATTTTTTGATTGCGCTGTGCCTGACACTTTTAACGGCGTGTGCGATGCCCCTGACTCACGCCTATGAGCGAGCCATGCCAAGGCTCGGTCAGTGGGCACAACCCATCAATGAGCAGTACAACCTGTATAAAATGTCGCCGACCTTGTACCGCAGCGCCTTGCCGGACGAAGCCGCCAAATCTCTGTTGGGCGAGCTGCACATCGGCACCGTCATCAACTTCTTGCCAGAGTCCGATGACAGCTGGTTGAAAACCTCTGCCATCAAACAAGTCCAGTTGCCGTATCGCACTAATCATGTCGATGACGCCGATGTTGTGGCTGCTTTGCGCGCCATTCAGACCGCACAAGCGCAAGGTCCGGTGTTGATGCACTGCAAACACGGCGTGGATCGCACCGGCTTGATGGCCGCCATGTACCGCGTGGTTGTGCAGGACTGGAGCAAAGAAGACGCCCTGGAGGAAATGACTCAAGGCGGTTATGGCGATAATTCGCACTTCAGGGATGGGGCGAGTTACATGATGAAAGCCGATATTACACGACTACGCGCAGCCTTGAGCAGCGGTGCCTGCAGCACCAGCCCGTTTGCGTCCTGTGCTTTGATGGGCTGGTTGAAGCCCAGTTAATTTGCGGCGGCCCACTGGCGTAAAGCGGCGCTACGCTGCAAAGGCGGCAATTGGCCCACCTGCGCAACTTCGGCATAGAACACTGGCCAATCATTTCCCGATTGTTTGAACAGGGCGGCAAAGGCGGGCACCCATTGGTCATAGAGGCCAAACGGTAGAAGCTTCGCGTTGTTCATCGGTGAATTGATCCATGCCTCATATCGGCGGTTACCGCCCCATTGATTGTCACGAAGGAGGCGGTATTGGCTGCGCATTTGCTCAAATAATTCCGCTTTACGCTGGCGCATGACGGGTGCTGCCAAGGGTTGCCCATAGAGTGCTTGCAGGCGCTGACGGGTGCCCAGCACCAGCGCAACAAACTCATCGCGTTGTTGCGTGCCTTGTGTGCTGAGGGGAGGTAGGCCTTGATGAGTTCGCCATTGGCGCGTGCCCTCCTGCTCGACAAAAGTGGCGAAAGATTCGTTGAACGCCGTGTCGTCTTTGACGTAAATCCGCTGATGCGCCAGTTCATGAAAAATCAGCGTCGCCAGGCGCTCATCGCCCCAGTTGAGCATGGTGCTGAGGATCGGGTCGTCGAACCAACCCAACGTGGAATAGGCCTCAACGCCGCTGATAATCACATCCCTGCCTTGCTGGCGCGCAAGAGCTGCTTCGCCTCGTGCACCGCCCTGGCTGTAGTAGCCGCGGTAGGCCACGCACCCGGCAATCGGGAAGCAATGGGTGATGGGCGTGAGCGAAAATTCAGGCGTGGCGAAGACGTTCCACACCACATAGGGCCGCTGAAGGTTGGCATACAGGCGATAGCTCTGGTTGTCGGGCAAGTGCAACCGTTGAGTGGCGAAGGTGCGCGCCGCCTGTGCTTGGGTCAGCTGCTGGCGCAATGCGTTTGGCTGTTGCGGGTCTGCAATCAGTGCGTCAACCGGCTCGCGTGAGTTCAGCAACTGCCATTGGCCACTGGCCAGTTGTGAGTAATAGCGCGCACTGGAACATCCACTGATCAGCAACAGCACGGCGATGGCCAACAGGCAGCGAATCCGCAGCGTCATAAGGCTTTCCAGTGGGGGAGTGACGCAAGATTACTGGCAGGACACGCAAGAGAACAGCCTTGCAGCACCTGCGTGCGTGGAACGCTATGCTTGTCTTTCATTACTCTTTGGATTACGCCATGCGAACTTTTCTGCTGTTGCTCGTTGGCTGCCTGCTCAGTGCCTGTTCCAGCACACCGCTGCCCCCGGTTGACCCGAGCATGGCGTGGATTGACTTGCAGACAATGACCGGGAAGTTGGTGATGGCCGAACGTCTGGATGGTCAGCGTGTGGCAGACGGCCGCTACTTTCAAGTCACGCCCGGAGCGCATGAGTTGATGGTGCGTTTTGATTACGAGGTGATGGTCGGTGGCAGGAGTCTGTTCAACGACCCTCAGGAGCGCCTGTGTTACATCACCCTCGATTACGGCAACTTCCAGCCGGGACAACGTTACCGGCTGCAAGCGCGCTCGCTGGGATTCAACGCTTACGCCCGGCTGTACAACGCACAGGGTAAGGTGTTGACCGAAGAGCGATTGGTTAACTGCTTGCCTTGACTATCAGGCGTCATTCTTCTGATAAATGATTTTTTTGGTGCCGTTTTCACACGTGCCCACCACCATGTTCTGGTCGTGTACTTCGTCGTTGGTCACGATTTCCAATGTGTAAGCCGCGACGCCTTTGGCCTGAATTTTGGCTTCGATTTCAGCCTTCAGTTCATCGCACGGCTTTGGCGCGGCGAGTATCGAGGTGGTCATGGCGCAGCAGATGACAGCTAAAGGGAACGTTTCATGGTGGAAACTCCCTTATGGCACAACGCTAAGTCATGGTCTGACGCGATGGGTGATCATCCAATCACATTTACCGCCCTATGCATCTGATCTGCCGCAACCCAGGGCCATATGGCTACCCGCGTTGCGCTCTCGCACAACGGAGCAGCCAGCGCCGGTTTAGCTCAGTAGTGTCGCGTCGAGGGTGATTTTAGCGTTCAGTACCTTGGACACCGGGCAGCCTTCTTTGGCCTTGGTGGTCAGCTCGGTGAACTTCTCCTGAGTCGCTCCTGGCACTTTAGCCTTGAGGATCAAGTGCACTGCGGTGATCGCAAATCCGCCATCGACTTGATCCAGGGTTACTTCAGCCGTGGTATCGATGCTGTCGGCTTTAAGCCCGGCATCACCGAGAATCATCGAAAGCGCCATGGAGAAACAACCCGCATGGGCCGCGCCGATCAGTTCTTCGGGGTTGGTGCCTTTACCGCCCTCAAAGCGCGCCTTGAAGCCATACGGAGCTTCACGCAGCACGCCGGTTTCTGTGGAGATGGAGCCGATGCCGGTTTTAAGGTCGCCTTCCCAATGAGCCGATGCTTTCTTTTTGATACTCATACGTGCCTCCTGAAGAGCGGCGTGAAGGTTTCACGCCTTGACTGAAGGTGTGAGGGTAGACCTCATCACAAAGTTCACATTGCCAGACCAATCGTCTTTTTTTGTAGGTCCATTCTTAGGCGGCTATTGAAACTCGGGTATATGCCCATATTGAAGTATCACTGGCAGGTTCTGGCGAGCGTCATGGCCTGCGTCCACTTAGGAGAAGCCGGCCATGACACGTTTGTGTGATATCAAATACTCGACTCTCGACCTGGTGCCTGTGCGTGAAAATGGCAGTGCCGCTGAGTCGCTGCGCAATTCGCTGGACTTGGCACAGCATGTGGAAAAGTTCGGCTACAACCGTTTTTGGGTGGCTGAACACCACAACATGGACGGCATCGCTAGTTCTGCGACCTCAGTGTTAATCGGTTATCTGGCGGGCGGCACGTCGACTATTCGCGTGGGCTCGGGCGGTGTCATGCTGCCCAATCATGCGCCGCTGGTGATTGCCGAGCAGTTTGGCACCCTTGAAAGCCTGTACCCGGGCCGTATTGACCTGGGCCTTGGCCGCGCGCCGGGGTCTGACCAAATGACCGCCCGCGCTCTACGTCGCGAGCGCTCCGGCAGTTCAGATGACTTTCCTGAAGATGTGGCTGAACTGGCCCGTTACTTAGGCCCACGCACGCCTGATCAACGGGTGATTGCCATGCCGGGGACTGGCACCAATGTGCCGATCTGGTTGCTGGGCTCAAGTCTGTTTAGCGCACAATTGGCCGGTGAGCGCGGTTTGCCGTACGCCTTCGCGTCACATTTCGCACCGCGTTTAATGCATGAAGCGATTCGTGTGTACCGCAATCACTTCAAGCCTTCAGCCGTTCTCGACAAACCCTACGTGATGCTCGGGGTGCCCTTGGTCGCTGCCGATACGGATGAGCACGCCGAGTACCTGGCAACCTCCGTGTACCAGCGAATTCTGGCGCTGATGCGCGGCCAAAGTCTGGTTCAGCGTGCGCCTGTGAAGACCATGGATGGCCTGTGGCTACCCCACGAGAAAGAGGCAGTGATGAGCTTTTTGGGCCTGGCCATGGTCGGCAGCCCAGAGAAAATTCGCGCCAAACTCGAAGTGCTGGTTGATCAAACGCAGGCAGACGAACTTATTTTCACCTGTGATTTGTATGAGCACGCCGATCGCATTCATTCGTATGAGTTGCTGGCGCAGGTGTTAAAAGAGGCGTAGCCCTTCACGTTTGCGAGCCACAAAAAAAAAGCCGACACGTATGTCGGCTTTTTCATACTCAACCGCGCTTGTAGACGATTTCTTTGGTGCCTGCTTCGCAAGAACCCACCACTTTGCCATCCGCGCTGGTGCCTTTATCAACGACTTCCAGCGAATAGCCAACAGCACCCTTGGCATCAATCTTTGCGGCGATTTCACTTTTCAGTTCTTCGCACGGCTTGCCCGCTGCGAACGCGGTTCCGGCGAGGCTGAGCAAGCCTACCGCCAATAAAATCTTTTTCATCGGTCACATTCCCCAGTCAAAACAAAAGGGTGCAACGCGCATGTGCCACGTTGCACCCTGATGGTTTAGCGGACTTTATGGCAATCGGCCAGTCCGCAGGTCCAAAGGCTTGCTTGAGATCAGTTATTGGCAATCCGGAAACCGACTTTAAGCGTGACTTGATAATGCGCCACCTTACCGTCCTTGATGTGCCCACGTGTGTCGATCACTTCAAACCACTCCAGGTGTTTGATGCTTTTGTTGGCTTCGGCCAGTGCATTACTGATGGCGTCTTCTATGCTGCTCGGGGACGAGCCTACCAGTTCGATTTTTTTGTAGGTGTGGTGGTCAGACATAACGTTCTCCTTTGTCGTAGATCAAAGCCTAGCAGCGATTGTGCTAAATACTTTGTGGACGATTTGAAAGGAAAAGTTCAGTTCAACTGCACTTTCTCAAACCCCTGTAGTCGGACTTAACAAGCACCTCACTCATCAATGCAGGAGAGCCCTAATGGCTAGCAATTCTCTACGTAAAGCATCATTGCAAAGTATGGAAGCAGAGATCGAGAGCCTGCTCAAGTCTCTGGAAGGCCTCAAGCACGACGCTTCCGAGGAGTCCCAGAAGACCCTGAAAGTGCTCAAAAGCAATGCAGAAAGCGCCCTGAAGCATTCTCGTCATCTGATCAGCGATGCCTACGAAGAAGTGAAAGATAAAACCCGCGAAACAGCAGTGGCTACTCGCGAATACGCGCAGGAGCATCCGTATGCCACGGCGGGCGTTGCAATTGGCGCGCTGGGCCTGCTGGCCGCCTTCCTGATGTGCAAGCGCGGTAACTAATTTGCCGCGCTGCGTGCAAGCTCAGCCTTGAGCCATTGCGCCAGTTGCCGGGCGCGTCCATCTGCGGCGCGCTTGGGCAGCCACAACGCCAGCTGTGCCGGGGTTTCTCTGAAGCCCCAAGGCGCAGCCAGGCGTCCCGCCTTCAAATCCTCAGCCACTAACGGCTCGGGGGCAATCGCTACACCCAGTCCCGCCACCGCTGCCTCCAGCAAATAATACAAATGCTCAAACCCTTGCCCGTACTTCAAATCGCCCGGCTCTAACGCGTTTTGTTGTGCCCAGCTTGGCCATGCCTGTGGCCGCGACGTGGTGTGCAACAACGGTTCTTCAAGCAGCGCACTGGCAGGTGCCATGCGCAGTTGCTCATAGCGGGCGAAACGAGGGCTGATCACCGGCCCGATGCGTTCACTGGCCAATTCATACACCTGCATGTCCGCTGGCCATGGTGGCTCGGCAAACACCAGCAATGCATCGAGGCCGGGTCGGCGTGGGTCCAGATCGCCTTCCCCAGCTGACAGGTGCAGGCGCAAATCAGGCAAGTCGGCATTTAAACGACCCAGCCGAGGGATGAACCAGCGCGCCAGCAAACTGCCTGAACAGCCGAGAACGAAAGGCGCATTATCGTGGCTTTGTGTGATTTCGGCGCATACATTGCGCAGGCGTTCAAAGGCTTCACTGCTGGCATCGCGTAGCCGGATACCCGCGTCAGTCAGCTTCAGGCCGCGGCCTTCCTTCACGAACAGGCTGACCGCCAAATGCTCTTCGAGCACTTTTAATTGCCGACTAACGGCGCCGTGGGTGACATTTAAATGGTCCGCAGCAAGGCTGACACTGCCCAAGCGGGCAGTGGCTTCAAACGCACGAAGGGCATTGAGGGGGGGAAGATCGCGGCTCATGGTATCTGTGAGTTTTCCTGACAGGTTGTGGCGATCTTATCGGTTTTCATCCAGCGCTGTCGCGGTTAAAGTCAGGCCCATCGACCTTCGTACCTTTTCAGCTGGAGTGTCACATGACCCAATCAACTTTGCGTACCGGCCCTGATGCCAATGGCCTGTTTGGCGCATTCGGCGGCCGCTACGTGGCCGAAACCCTCATGCCGCTGATCCTTGATCTGGATCGTGAGTACGAGCTGGCCAAGACGGATCCTGAGTTCATTAAAGAACTGGCCTATTTCCAGCGTGATTACGTGGGTCGTCCAAGCCCGCTTTACTACGCCGAGCGTCTGACTGAGTTCTGCGGCGGCGCCAAAATTTACCTCAAGCGCGAAGAGTTGAATCACACCGGCGCGCACAAGATCAACAACTGCATCGGCCAGATTCTACTGGCCCGGCGCATGGGTAAAAAACGCATCATCGCCGAGACAGGTGCCGGCATGCACGGCGTGGCAACGGCCACTGTGGCCGCGCGTTTTGGCCTGCAATGCGTGATTTACATGGGCACTACTGACATCGAGCGTCAACAGGCCAACGTTTTTCGCATGAAGTTGCTGGGCGCCGAAGTGATCCCGGTGGTGGCGGGCACAGGCACCCTCAAAGATGCGATGAACGAAGCCCTGCGCGACTGGGTGACGAATGTTGATGACACGTTCTACCTGATCGGCACCGTGGCCGGGCCACATCCTTATCCTGCGATGGTGCGTGATTTCCAGGCCGTGATCGGCAAAGAGACCCGCGATCAGATGCAAGCTCAGGAAGGCCGCCTACCAGACAGTCTGGTGGCCTGCATTGGCGGTGGCTCCAATGCCATGGGCCTGTTTCACCCGTTTCTGGATGACACCAGCGTTGAAATTATCGGCGTTGAAGCAGCGGGTTACGGGATTGAAACCGGCAAGCATGCGGCCAGCCTCAATGGTGGCGAGCCGGGCGTGCTGCACGGCAATCGCACCTTTCTGCTCCAGGATGACGATGGGCAGATCATCGACGCGCACTCCATTTCTGCAGGCCTGGACTATCCCGGCATCGGCCCGGAGCACGCCTGGTTGCACGACATTGGTCGCGTTGAGTACACCTCGGTGACCGACGATGAAGCTCTGGACGCATTTCATAAATGCTGCCGTCTTGAAGGCATTATCCCGGCACTGGAAAGCGCCCATGCGCTGGCCGAAGTGTTCAAGCGTGCGCCGACCCTGCCGGCCGATCACCTGATGGTGGTCAACCTGTCGGGCCGAGGCGACAAAGACATGCAAACCGTGATGCACCACATGGAACAGTCCCAGCAGGAGAAACACTGATGAGCCGCCTGCAAACACGTTTTGCCGACCTTAAAGAACAAAACCGCGCTGCGCTGGTGACGTTTGTCACCGCGGGAGACCCGGATTACGCCACCTCTCTGGCCATCCTCAAGGGACTGCCTGCGGCTGGCGCGGATGTGATTGAGCTGGGCATGCCCTTCACTGACCCTATGGCGGATGGCCCGGCCATTCAGCTGGCCAATATCCGGGCCTTGGGCGCCAAACAGAATCTGGCGAAAACCCTGCAAATGGTTCGCGAATTCCGTGAAGGCAACACGGATACGCCGCTGGTGCTGATGGGGTATTTCAACCCTATTCACCACTACGGTGTGGCGCGTTTTATTGCAGAGGCCAAAGACTCGGGTGTGGATGGCTTGATCGTTGTCGACATGCCGCCTGAGCACAACGGTGAGTTGTGCGACCCGGCGCAGGCAGCGGGTTTGGACTTTATTCGTCTGACCACGCCGACCACTGACGATGTACGTCTGCCGACGGTTTTGGCTGGCAGCTCGGGCTTCGTGTATTACGTGTCGGTAGCGGGTGTGACCGGTGCGGGTTCTGCGACGACTGAGCAGGTGAGCTCAGCGATTGAGCGTCTGCGTCGTCATACCGATTTGCCGATCAGCGTTGGTTTCGGGATTCGCACCCCGGAGCAGGCGGCGGCGATTGCCCGTCTGGCTGACGGTGTGGTGGTGGGGTCGGCGTTGATCGACAAGATCGAAAATGCGGCAACGCCTGAGCAAGCGGTAGATGGTGTGTTGAGCTTGTGTGCGGCACTGGCTGAAGGTGTGCGCAAGGCACGCTGAAAAATCTAAAGCACCCTCACCCTAACCCTCTCCCGGAGGGAGATGGGACTAAAATGCTCCCTCTCCCTCTGGGAGAGGGTTGGGGTGAGGGTAGCCGTTACACCGCCAACTTCACTTCCCCCAAACGCGCCCCCGATGGTCCAAAACTGCGTTCCACCATCCCTCTTGAGCCGTCTGCATTGACGATCAGCGTCGTGCTGGCGCGTGTTCCATAGGTGGGGCTGGCTATAAATACACTCGATAGCAAACTCTCGGTCGCCAACCCGACGCCGGTATCCGGCAGCTCACTAAAGGGCGCAGTCTGCGCATCCTTGAGCAGCGCCATCAGCGCTTCATGCTGTGGATCGCCAAGCACTTCATTCAGCGCCGCCCTGGCTTTCAGCAGCTTGGGCCAGGGGGTATCCAGACCGGCATTCGAGATGCCGTGAAGCCCCGGCTCCACGGGCTGGGCTGCCAGCTCGCGGGAATTGAAATGCCACAGTTGATCAGTGGTGCCCAACAATAGATTAAAGCCGGCGTAATCCACCGATCGTCGACCCACTTCGTTGAAATACTCGCCGATCGAACTGTCACCGCTCAAAAAATCCGACACCAGTTCACCTCGTGATCGTCGGGCCGGTGGCTTGTGCGGTTCACGAATGTTGGTCAGCGCAGCAAATCGGCCGTTGGCGCCAATCCCCAGCCACGTGCCACCGGCTTCAAGATCACGACCGGCATACACCTGCGGCGCCTCGGTCCAGTGGGCCAGCGGTTTGCTGGGGCGCGCGTAAAATTCATCACGGTTGGCCGCAACGACCAGAGGCTGTGCGTGGCCGGGGCGCCAAGCGAAGACAATCAGGCACATAGGCAGGGCACTCCTTAATGTTTTTTTAACCCCACTACTTATAGATTGCTCTGCCGTGTCGCGCCATTGAGTGGAGCCTTGGCCTTTGCTCCGTTACCATGCGGGTCAAATTTGGGGGGGCGTCATGGAATTTCTGCTCTATCTGGTGCTTGGAAGCTTTGCGGGCGTACTGGCCGGATTGTTCGGGGTCGGTGGCGGGATCATCATTGTGCCGGTGCTGGTGTTCAGCTTCACCTTGCAAGGCTTTAACAGTGAAGTGTTAACCCACCTGGCCGTCGGTACGTCATTGGCGACGATCATTTTTACGTCGATCAACTCGATTCGTGAGCACAACCGCAAAGGCGCTGTGCGCTGGCCGCTGTTTATCTGGCTGACAGTCGGTATTTTGATGGGCGCAGGCATCGGAGCGATAACAGCAGAAGCCATTTCCGGCCCTTATTTGCAGAAAATAATTGGCGTATTTGCCGTCCTCATTGCCCTTCAAATGGCCCTGGGGCTGCAACCCAAAGCCAGCGGCACTGTGCCTGGTAAAATCGGACTGACGGTCGCCGGCACTGTGATTGGCTGGGCCTCGGCTATTTTCGGGGTAGGTGGCGGTTCGCTGACCGTGCCGTTCCTGAGCTGGCGCAGTGTGCCGATGCAGCAAGCCGTGGGCACCTCGGCAGCCTGCGGTTTACCCATCGCGCTGGTGGGTGCATTAAGTTTCATGATCATTGGCTGGCACAATCCTGACTTGCCCGCGCATAGTCTGGGTTTTGTCTACCTGCCGGCGCTGCTCGGGATTGCCCTGACCAGTATGTTTTTTGCCCGTTTTGGTGCGCGTTTGGCCCACACGCTGTCGCCGCGCCTGCTGAAACGGCTGTTTGCCGCACTGTTGTTCTGTGTCGGTTTGAGTTTCCTGATCTAACGAGGAGTCGTAATGCTGCCTTACCCGCAGATTGATCCGGTGGCATTGGCCATCGGCCCGCTGAAAATCCATTGGTACGGTTTGATGTACCTGATCGGTATTGGCGCCGCCTGGCTGATCCTGTCACGCCGCCTTAATCGTTTTGATCCCACGTGGACCAAGGAAAAGCTCTCGGACCTGGTGTTCTGGGTGGCGATGGGTGTGATTGTCGGCGGTCGTTTAGGGTATGTGCTGTTCTACGACCTGAGTGCTTACATCGCCAACCCGCTGCTTATTTTTGAAGTGTGGAAAGGCGGTATGGCGTTCCACGGCGGCCTGATTGGCGTGATGCTGGCCACCTGGTGGTTTGGCAAACGAAATAACAAGTCGTTCTTCCAGATCATGGACTTTATTGCTCCTGTGGTGCCCATCGGTCTGGGCGCAGGGCGTATCGGCAACTTCATCAACGCCGAGTTATGGGGCAAAGCCAGTGATGTGCCCTGGGCGATGATTTTCCCGACCGACCCTCAACAATTGGCGCGCCACCCGTCGCAGCTTTATCAGTTCGCGCTGGAAGGTGTGGCGTTGTTCCTGATTCTTTGGTTGTATTCGCGCAAACCGCGTCCAACCATGGCAGTTTCCGGGATGTTCGCGCTGTTTTACGGCATCTTCCGCTTTATCGTCGAATTCGTCCGTGTACCCGATGCCCAGCTGGGCTATCTGGCGTTTGGGTGGGTGACGATGGGGCAAATTCTCTGCATACCAATGATTTTGGGTGGCCTGTTCCTGATCTGGTGGGCTTACCAGCGTGACCCCGCGGCTCAAAAAGCGGCGTAATACATTCGAATGGCAGGGTTTATAAAACCCTGCATTCAAACGGTAGGAAAACCATGAAGCAATATCTCGACCTCGTTGCCAACGTTATTAAAAATGGCACCTTGCAAGCCAACCGCACCGGTGTGAAGACCATCAGTCTGCCCGGCGCTATGTTGCGCTATGACCTCAAGGAAGGCTTCCCGGCCATCACCACCCGCCGTATGGCTTTCAAATCAGCCATTGGCGAGATGTGCGGTTTCTTGCGCCCCGTCAACAGCGCGGCGGACTTTCGTGCGCTGGGTTGTAAGGTATGGGACCAAAACGCCAATGAAAACGCTCAGTGGCTGGCCAATCCGTTTCGTCAGGGCGAAGACGATCTGGGCGAAATCTATGGCGTGCAATGGCGCAAATGGCCTGCGTACAAGCAAGTCGACCGCAGCAACGTGGCCGCTATCGAGCTGTGCCTGAGCCAGGGCTATCGTCAGATTGCTGAAGGTGAGGAAGACGGTCAGGCCTACGTGGTGCTGTACAAGGCCATCGATCAGGTGCGTCAGTGTGTCGACACCATCATCAATGATCCGGGCAGCCGCCGAATCCTGTTCCACGGCTGGAACTGCGCCCAGCTTGACGAGATGGCCCTGCCGCCGTGCCATTTTGTGGACAACCAAAGTCTAGTGTCATTTTCACTGCTGGCCTAAAACAGACCGTCCCTTTTTTTTTCGGTATCATCATTTTTTTTCATAAGTCGCGCGTCCGACGCTCGGCAGACCAGAGGCAATCATGAAAGCGTACCTAGATCTCCTGACCGATGTAATCACCAACGGATTGGTCAAAGGTGATCGGACGGGTACGGGCACCAAAGCAGTGTTCGCACGTCAGTTTCGGCACAACCTCGCAGATGGCTTCCCGCTGCTGACGACAAAGAAGCTTCATTTTAAGAGCATTGCCAATGAGCTTATCTGGATGCTCAACGGCGATACGAACATAAAGTGGCTTAACGAAAATGGTGTGCGCATCTGGGATGAGTGGGCCACCGAGGAGGGCGATCTAGGCCCGGTTTACGGTCAGCAATGGACTGCTTGGCCCACAAAGGACGGTCGCACCATCAACCAGATTGATTACATGGTTGAGACGTTGAAGACGAATCCGAACAGCCGTCGTATCCTCTTTCACGGCTGGAACGTCGAATACCTTCCCGACGAGCGTAAGAGCCCGCAGGAGAACGCTCGGAACGGGCTCCAGGCACTCCCTCCGTGTCACGTCCTCTACCAGGCCTTCGTTCACGATGGGCACCTTTCGATGCAGCTGTACATTCGCAGCTCGGATGTGTTTTTATTATACCCCCTCGAAGAACCTGCACAGTACGCAATGGCTGCGTAGTAAGGCTTTACTTCCAAGCTCATTTATTGTGCCCCGGTACGAAATGCACATTGTGTATAGTACGGGCCGCTTTGAGGAGAACGGAAGCAGTGAAGGTCATCGCAGTTAGGGGCACCCCCCTAGATTTCAGAGAGTCCCCAACCAGGCGGGACGACCCATCTGAAGAATCCCCAATTCAGGAAGCCGTGAACGTCATAGGGACAGCCGTCTTTGATGATGATGAGCGCCTAATGCCTTTGATTTCGGGCTACCTATCCCACGCGCTCCGGGAAGCCGATATATCCCAGCAGACGGCCATCACCTATGGTCGCAACCTCGGGTACACCTGCGAGTACCTGATGAACCGCCGTGAGTTCCGTGATTGCGAGCGTGACTCAGCGTTCTTGGAAATCCGTACCCACGTGATCGAGGAGTACTTCGCTCACCTACGCGAGGCAGAAGGTCTTTCCAAGACGACGGTGCGCAACCGGGATTCGTCTTTGATGGCGTTTTTCAACGATTCTCTATGCCGGGGAGTGGACGACGTACCCGCGCCTCGTACCGCGCCTAACCCTTACACTGCCGGGTACCTATCTCCCCGTCCTAACAAGAACTTGGTGGTAGCCTGTTCCCTGAATAATCTCAGAGAGCTCATCCTGGCCACGCAGAGTGAGCGTGAGCGTTGCTTGCTCCAGTTCATGTACGACGCAGGCGTGCGCCGCTCAGAAGTCCCGCGAGTGACCCTCAAAGCCATCGATGATGCCCTTCAATTCCAGGACACGTTGTTCATCTCGCCTGGTGTCTCAGAACCGGTGAACGCGGACTACTGCCCGCTGCATATTGATGGAAGCAAAGGCCCTGCGGACTCCTTCAAACCCCGTCAGACGTTGGTCAGCCGCGCCACGCTGCTGCGCATCAAGAAGTACCATGCTTCGCCGCTGTACAAAATGACTAAGCGTCAATTCAAGGGGGCTGAGAACACCCCTGCTTTCCTGAATGCGGAGGGGGGTGAGTACACCCCTCGCTCGATCTCCAAGCTCTTGGAGCGCACATCCGAGCGAGCGCTGAACCTGCTGAAAATCGACAGGATGATCTCTCCCCACAAGTTGAGGCACGGGAACGCCTATGCCCTGTTGAGGACGCCAGACATTGGTAGTGATTACCTTGACCGGCTAGTGACCGTGCAAAAGACGCTGGGTCACTCGCGCCTCAGCACGTCGGAAACCTATACCCAGATCCCATACGACCTCTACCAGAAGCTCGTACGCCCCGGAACTGAAACCAAGACGAAAGCAGGCGAGATGGCCAAGCTTTCCCAACAGACGCGCCTGAAAATTGATGCGGGAGATATGAAATGAGTCGGCTGACTAGCGCTCAGGTAGATGCTGTCATTGAATCGTTTGTGGCCCGCGTCACTGATGATCGTGAATCGTTGCTTAGGGTATGCCTCAGTAGGGGGGAGGACTTGGCCGTAGCCCCTAACTACGTCATTGAACAGACCAACCTCAGCCCAATGGCGATCTCTAAGCGCACTTCATACTTTGAGCCGATCTTCGATGCGATGCGCTCCGAAGGCATCATTGTCCCAGGTCACTCGTCGAACGCTTGCGATTGGCGCCGTAGGTTGCTTGCTTGGTATGAAGGCATGCCTATGGAGGAGAAGTTGGCCATCCCGGTGTTTGGCAATAGCATCAAGGATCGAGGCTTCTTGAGCGAGATTCCTGAGTTATCAGGCTTCAATGGCGCGAGGACGAGATATGAACTCGTGAGGATGACATTCGAGGAGATCGTCGATGACCTCCGAAAGCTCGGCGTACTTGATTCCAGCTACCAAACTGTTGAGCAACGGGTTGCCTCGAAAACAGAGAGCAAACCCACTAAATCTTTGCGAGACGTCTTCAGCGCTTTGCGCTCAGTCCACATCCATCGCCTGTCTGACCTCGCAAGCCCGGAAGCGGAGCATCCCTTCCAGCACTTGCTGCACCTATTCAGCGCTTCATCAATGAAGAGCAGTAGTACGTCTGGTCAAAACAACTTCAT
The DNA here is from genome assembly GCF_009600315.1 of Pseudomonas helleri. GTDB lineage: Bacteria > Pseudomonadota > Gammaproteobacteria > Pseudomonadales > Pseudomonadaceae > Aquipseudomonas > Aquipseudomonas helleri_A. The sequence goes on from NZ_WIWC01000042.1 coordinate 27,723, forward strand.
CGAGGCTTTTAAATACTTCCGAGCCTATCTCATGGAGGCCAACTACACAGGCCAGGAGGATATCCGGGAGCTGGTAACGCCGTACTCCCTTCCTAAGCTCAGGGGATATCTCCAGGACAAGATCCTTGAGCGTTCACTGTCGACCAGCCACAGCAGTACCCTTATGAGCTCTGCTCGGAAAATGATGGCACGCGCTATCCAGATTGAGGGCCTGGGGCTGACCAGTTTCGTCGGTGCTGCAGGGTTTGATACTGAACGTGAGACTGACCAGTACAAGCCTTATCCCCAGGCTGTGCGAAACCGAATCTCGAAAGTCATTGAGCAAGAGATTGAGGAAACCAATCGCTTGGCCCAGCCTTACGTTCCAAGCCAGGTAGGGGAAAATCCGCTGAACCCTGACGGAAAAGTACGCCGAGGCTTTAACACTCTCGATAATGCGCGGTGGATTTTTGAGAACAAACTCGACTGCAAGCCCCTGAGCTTCGAATCCGTAGATAAAAACGACCCCTATCAACGGGCGTTTATGTCGATTATTTCGACTTCGTCAATTTCTATCTTCGAGGTTTATAAAAGCTGGGGCGTGCAGTATCAGATCGATGGTCGAGTCATTGCGCCATACATCGCTCGGCTTGCCCAGGTCACCGGCATGAACGCTGACTCTTTGCTTGGACTGGAGCTGGATGATTTCATTGAACGCCATGACTTAACCGATCGGCCTTGCTTGCTGTATTGGAAAGAGCGTTCTGAAGGCGCGAAGATGCTTCATCTCGATATTTTCCATGCGGAAATTTCTTGGCTGACGACGTCTCAAGGCCGTGTGGTCAAGAAAATCTTTGACGATGTGAAGCATCTGACCCGTGAGATCCGCTTGAATGCGCCTGTCGAGGCTCAGAACAAGCTCTTCATCTACCGTTCAAGCTCTCCCAGGAAATACGGTGTTGTAGATTCCTTTGAGAACTCTGGTGGCAACCAGCTCAATAAGACCCTGGATAAGTTCTCTCAGGATCACGGGCTGCTTGACGAAGATGGCAATCCTCTCAAACTATCACCGTCACGTTTCCGACCAAGTTTCGTGAGCGAGCTGATCGAGCGCGGCGTCTCTCCGCGTGAGATTCAGGTGCTCCTGGGACATAAGAGCCTCAGCACCACCATGGCCTATCTGGATCAGATGGATTTCAACCCCATGGCGCGCCGGATGCTGAACAAGGTTCTCCATGAAATGCAGCAAGACACGCTGGAGGAGGCCCCGAAGCTCATCCCGACCACGACTATCGAGTCCGCGCCTGAAGCTATGCCGCTGCGTTCTGGCCTGGCGACCTGCATGAACGTCTTTGATCCACCAGCATTCATCAAGGCTTTGGCAAGCTACGACCCCAGCAAGCCCTGCACGCTGTTTAACAAGTGCCTTTCATGCAGCAACAGCATCATCACGGTATCGCACCTGCCGGAGCTCTTCGCCATGCGGCGCGACTACCAAAGAATGATTGAGGTCAACCGGGTGCTCGATACGCCTTACGGAGCCGTCATCCTGGACAACCTTGATGTGCTGAACAACCTTCTAGATCCTGAGACATCGGACTTTTCCGTAGAAGAGTTGACCAAGGCTGAGCGCCTCTCTGAAAACCTGCAGGTCAGTATTTTGACCGAGGGGGTAACGCTGTGAACCATGCTCTGATCCCTGAACTCGCTGCGTACAAACAGTGGCGTACAGCTGCTCACACCCTGCTGCTTGAGTTGCGCAGAAACATCGCCGATCCGACTCCTGTGTCGCTGGAAGCACTCTCTTGGTACCAGGCGCTTATGGCGTTGCCTGTCAGTAAGACGTCCGTCTTGGGCGACGCCGTATGGGACTTCAATGACGATCATCCGAACGCAGCCAGGAACGTCCAAGGAGCCAAGCTACGGCTCAATTTTGAATCGTATCCATTGCTCAATCAGTCGGCGGTCTTGGAGGTCAAGGTGGCCCTGTATTGCTGGCTGAAGATGCCGGCGGCAACCCGATCGTTTGCCTCGCCAAGGAACATCAAGGCCAACACCGCCATTTCATGCATGAAGGCTGGATTGAGCTTCCTGGATACGATGTCGGGGCAGGCGCGTCAGCTGATGACGGATGAGTTCTTCGAGGTTGCACACCATGGTCTGACGTACTTTGACACGGGTATGTACCGGGAGGCAGCGCTCATTCATCCCTACGCCTTTGGCCCTGATCTCAAGAAGTTCTTTACCTTGGTCAGGTCGCCATTTTTCGAGGAGCAGATTTTCGAAGAGCCACTGCCGTACGTTCAGCTGGAGTCGCTGGCCTGGGCCAAGGTACTCAAGCACGTCCCTGATTCCGAGCGCACATACCGTATTCTGCCGAACGATGTGTTCGAGAAGGCTTCCCGCGAGGCGTCGTTCGCAGTCGTCGATTTCCTAAGCACTCTAGGGGAGCCTGTAGATGATCTGGTTGCCCTGCCCCGCCAAAATGCCAGTGGCTATTCGTTGGCAAGGGCCCAGGAGCTGTCGCGGTATAACTTCGATCTCTACGTGGCTCTGCGGCTCCGCAGGAAAGGCTACGAGTCCGACGCGATGGCTGAAGCATTGGATGAGGTTCGACCTGAGTACCTGTCGCAAATCGGTCAGCATGATTTCAAGGCACCTGAAACCCTGGTCAAGCTCACCAGTGCGAGATTGGACGATGAGTTTCGTCGGTACATCAATTTCGTCTCGTACAGTGCCTGCTATCTTGTGGCGCAGTACACCGGCATGCGGCCTTCAGAGCTTTCAGAGATCCTGGTTGAGTCGTGCATGGAGGAGGAGAGCGATTACTGGTTGCTGATCAGCAACGTGATCAAACATCGCCAAGGCTTGGCCAAGCTGTTCGACGACAAATGGATCGCGATTCCGATCGTGCGTGACGCGATTCGTGCTGCTTGCTTCATCGCTAAGGTGAAGCAAAACCCTTACCTGTTCTCCAGTGTGGACACCGTCGATCAGGAGGCTGAACCGAACTCGATGTCCTCCGTCGGCATCACTCGCCAGTTCAGCACGTTTTTTGAGGAGATTCTGACGGACGAGGAGTTCGAGAGCCTGGAGTTCTCACCTTACACGTTGCGGCACACCCTGGCCTATCAGATGGCCAGGGCAGAGCTTGGTCTTCCGTTTATCTCTCACCAGCTGAAGCATTTCGGTGACCTCATCGGTAGTGCTGGCCAGAACAAGGCGTTCAGTGCGGTGACGCTTGGGTACGGAGCAATCGCTGAGATCTTGTCCAAGGGTGGGCGTTCTTCTAGTAAGGCGCCGACACAAATGGCGGAGGAGGAGTACATCCTGAGCTACTGCGATCCTGACGGTAACTACGCCGGCCCCAATGCAGAGAGCCACAAGGCGCGGATGAAGAAGGTGTTCAGCGGGTACATGGCGGCTGGCTACACCAAAGAGCAAATCATCGCCCAGATGGCCAAGAAGCGCATGGCGATCATCAATGTGGGACAAGGCTTCTGCTATGGCGGTCAGCGCGAGCTATTTGACGAGTCTCTTCCCTGCATCGGATCGCTGCGTTGCAATCCGAATCGGTGCAAAAACGCCGTTGTCACAAAGGCTCATGCCCCTAAATGGCGGGAGATCTATGTGCAGAACAGCTTGGCCTTGAGCTCTCCGAACTCAGCAGGCGCGGAGGAGGAATTGCGAGCGGCGATGGAGGAAGCCAAGGGTGTGTTGGAACATCTGGGTGAGGAGGTTGAGGTATGACAGTCCAGGCCTTTGATGCCAAGAATAAGCTCGACTACGACCGGAACACTGAGCTGCTGGCTCAGGGGCTTATGCAGATTGCCTCTGATCCGAAACTGAAGCCGACGATGGCGGAGCTGAGCCGCATCACAGGCATTCATCGCAACACTATCCGGCAACGTGACTTCCCGGCGCAGCGGCTTGAGGCGATCAAGGACAACCGTCGCATTGCAGTGCTTGCTCAGAGGGTCAAGGCTGAGAAGAAGCAGGATCCTAAGACGATTCTGATGCAACGCCTTGAAAAGAGTCGATTGGAAGTGCTTTATTGGTTCAATAGGTATCAGGAATCTGAGAACTCTTGTGCCACGTTCAAGAAGAGATTGGACACTGTCCGCGAGTCTAGGGACTATTTCAATCAGGTCGCAGATGAGCTGCGCCGGAAGATCAAAGAGCAAGATGCCGAAATTCTGAAATTACGTGACGCGCTGGATTTGGTCAGCGCGAACCTTGAGGAACCGAAATGAAGATGTACCACGATTTGCTGGCCGACGTGCTAGAGAATGGCGTCGAGAAAGGCGATCGCACCGGCACCGGCACGCTGAGTGTCTTTGGTCGCCAATTCCGCCACAACCTGGAGGATGGCTTCCCGCTCCTCACCACCAAGAAGCTGCATTTCAAGAGCATCATCAACGAGATGATCTGGTTCCTGAATGGTGACACGAATACCAAATGGCTGAAGGAGCATGGTGTCAGCATCTGGGATGAGTGGGCAACTGAAGACGGTGACCTCGGCCCGATCTACGGCAAGCAGTGGACGGCCTGGCCTACCCAGGACGGCAAGACCATCAATCAGATTGACTACGTCATCAACACGCTCAAGACGAACCCGAACAGCCGTCGCATCCTCTTCCACGGATGGAACGTCGAGTACCTTCCCGATGAGTCTGTGAGCCCTCAGGAGAATGCCCGGAACGGGAAGATGGCTTTGCCACCGTGCCATCTGCTCTATCAATTCTATGTGGCAAATAATAAGTTGTCCGCGCACTTATATATTCGGTCTAGTGACCTATTGCTTGGCAATCCCTACAATTTGGCTGGAGTTAGTTTTCTAACTCATATGCTCGCACAGCAGTGCGATTTGGGAGTTGGCGAAGTTGTAGTTACCATGGGTGATGCGCATATTTACTTGAACCATATTGAGCAAGTTAAGCTGCAACTGACTCGTGATCCGCGCCCTCTTCCAAAATTGGTGTTCAAGCGTAAGCCAGAGAGCATCTACGACTACAAATTTGAAGACTTTGAGGTTGTGGGCTATGACCCACATCCTCATATCCCCGCTCCTGTATCGATCTAACTGAGTCGATGCCTGGCTAGCCAATCTTGGTTGGCCAGGATGCGGGTGTCGAATGGCAAGTCTAGGCCTAGCCTCATCGTTTTAGACGTCTCTCCTGCAAGCGTCTGCCCAACACATCTTGCACCAGCCCGCTTGGTGTAGACGGACGCTCGAAACACCCTGTCGAGACTATCGCGCTATTCGGTTTCGATGGCAGCTTGCTCCCCCTATGCTCTTGACTCGTCTAGGAGCAGCAACCAGAGCGAGCCCCAGCAGCGGGTTCGAACAGTGACTCAACAATCGTACAGTCTGGAGTGTTCGAGCCTAGGCATGTTGACTCACACGTGCCTGCCATTGAGAGCAGCTCTATCCGGATCTGCTGGAGCTTAGCTACCTTAGATTCCACTTCTGCCAAGTGCTTCTTGACCACCGACAACGCATCAGCACACGGACGATCAGCATCTGCCGCGAGCGCAATGAGTTCGCGGATATCGTCGAGTGGAAAGCCCAGTTCACGATTCTGCCGGATGAAGATGAGTCGTGACCGATGCTTTTCGGTATAGATTCGATGCCCCCCTGTCGACCGTAGGGCCGGAGGGAGAAGGCCTATTTTCTCGTAGTAGCGAATCGTTTCAATGTGGCAACCCGTTGATTTCGACAGCGCTCCGATTCCTGACATCCAAACTCCCCAAGCATTTTCTTGAACCTGTAGTAGCTACAGATATTAACCTGCTCAATCGAAAAATGATTTCACGCGTTTTAAGGGCATTCCGTGGACAGAGAACAGCTAGAGAAGAACCAGATTCCCGTTTACTTCGTCGCGGTCATTGTCGCGGCTATCGGAGGCCTGCTCGCACCTGATGCCTCTCAAGCGTTAGGTGCGTTGGTGACACCAGCTATCGCTGTGCTGATGTACGCCATGTTTCTACAGATCCCATTCCTGGATCTCCGCGAAGGGCTTGCAAACAAGCGTTTCATGACCGCGCTGCTGACCGCCAATTTCGTCGCCATCCCCCTGTTGGTTTGGGCGTTGACGATGGGCCTAGCCGACCACCCGGCGATTTTGGTGGGCGCACTATTGGTCTTGCTGACGCCTTGTATCGATTATGTGGTGGTGTTTACCCATATCGGTAAGGGCGACTCCAAACTGACTCTGGCGGCAACGCCATTACTACTCTTGCTTCAGCTTGTGCTACTGCCCCTCTATCTAGCCTTCATGGTGGGTAATGACTCGGCGGTGGTTATATCGGTCGGCCCATTTGTTGAGGCCTTCGTAGTGCTGATCGCTTTACCCTTGGTCTTGGCAGTAGCAACAGCTGCCGGGGCAAAGAGGTCACGCGTCGTTGAGGGCTGGAACAATGCATGGGCTTGGATGCCTGTGCCAGCTATGGCGGCTGTGTTGGTCGTAGTGGTCGGCTCTCAGATCTCAGCAGTGGTCAGGGACATGGACAAGCTACTGCCCGTTATTCCCGTCTACCTCGGTTTCATGCTCTTGGCACCACTGGTCGGTGCGCTGGTTGCGCGGGCATTTAAATTGCCGGCCATCACTGCAAGATCAGTGGCGTTCAGTAGCTCGACACGAAATTCATTGGTGGTTCTGCCCCTGGCACTGGCTTTGCCCGAAGAAATCAGAGGGCTCGCTGCGGCAGCAGTTATCACTCAAACGCTGATTGAGTTGGTCAGCGAGCTAATTTACATCCGAGCAATTCCTGCTTTGGTCTGGCGCAAAATGTAGAAGCTTGGTAAGCACAAGTCCAAGACACCCTGCGTGATTAAACGGTCACCCACCTGTGTGGTAACAGCTCGGCAATCTCACTAGCTCGCTGCGTAGGCAGGCGCGTCAACACATCCTTCAGGTAGGCATAGCCGGGCAGGCCTGCTCCAGGTGAATACTTCGATCTTGATATACCAGTGAGCGGCTATCTCTCGGGCGACCTCCAGCGTAGGCTTCAGGTTATGCAGGACGCAATCAGGCACCAAGGAGTTCACATGTACCTCACGATCATGAAGCCACAATCGCTTCAGCAAATCGCTGTATTAGCCCGTGGATTATGGATCGTTGAAGGCCCTGAGGGCTCCGTGCTGGTAATCAAGGCAGGGAAAGAGCTGATCCTGGCCGCTCAGCAAAGGCGCGAATTGAAGCTTTACCTGGCGCCATACAAGGTAGACGAAACGACGGGATTTACGCTTCTCACTGCCTGCTTTGATGACCCACAAAGCCCGCTATTGATCAAAACCCCACTCATCCCAGGTGACCCTCTCACCGAGGCACTGCAGAGCTTCCCTGACGAGTTCAGTGTGTGCTTTTTCGACGAGCACAACCGTGAGCTGTTCAGTTGTAAGGCCCAGGCGAAGCTTGGTCAGCTCCGCAAGGAGCTCGGTACACTCAGCCCAATTGGAGCAGATCACTGGCCCAAGATGTATGAGCAGGCGGACAGGTGGTTCAGCCTCACGACCTATGAGGACGACGCTCGTGCCGCAACGGTGTTACTAGGGGAGGATTTGTTCCCCTCGGACTATTTGATCACCGACCTGACCCGCCAGGACTTTCGAGGCTCCAAAGGCTTTTCCAATACACAGTTGGAGCGCACTGAGCCGGGTACGTTTCAGGAACTGGATATCATCTATCTGCTCCAGCGGGCATATACCTCCGAGCGGATCATCCATGGCCCCTTGAAGGTCTCCGATGGCGAGGAGCTGGCTGACGTAGTGGTAATGGGCGATGAAGTGACTTTACTGCTGCAGGCGAAGGACAGTCCCAATACCCCAGCGACGTTGAACACAACGCTTGAGAGAAAGCGAAAGAAGGCTACAAGTCAGTTGAAGAACGGTCTTCAGCAACTACGTGGCGCTATTTCAACGATCAAGCGAGAAGGCAATCCAGCCTTGGCGCTTGTGGGCGGCACGCCCTTGGACATTGATCTTGCTGCACGACCCCTGGTGGGAGTTGTCGTGGTCAGAGAGTTTTTTATCGACAACTACGATGAATACAGCACCATGATTTTGAAGTTCATGGATGAGGTTGGTGTCCGCGTCCTAGCCTTCGATTACAACGAGTTCGAGGTGATGACCCGCCACTGCCCTTCGGAAGATGCACTGCTGTCAGCGTTCTTCCAGATTTCCAAATGCGCTGAGGAAAGGCGGATCTATCCCAGGCTGCGCTTCAAGGATCTGCCGCCGCGCTAAATCGAATCGGACAAGTGGAGAGCTTCTTTGCTCGTGCCCCACGACTCCCTTTCTAACCAGGCAGTTCTTTGAGCCAGTAACGCCTGACAGTCGCTTCAGGCAAACCCAGCGCTCGACTCACCTCCGCCTTCGACATGCCACTGGCCTTGAGCTCTAGCACAGCTCGGATTCGATCTGGGCTGCTGGGTTTGCCTCGCGTGCGCTTTACCAGCCCTTCACCTGCGTCCCAGTGCTTCTTCAGGCCCTGCAAGCCTCCCAGGGCTATGAAGCCCTCCAAATCCTGCGAAGCCTTCGCCATGACATCGATAGGTGATGACCCATTCTGGAGAGCCTGGCATAGCGCGACGAGAGCCACGAGGTCGAAATCTAGGGTGCGCGCGATCTTGCTCAGCTTGACCAAAGAGACCTGCGTTTTCCCTTGCTCCAATCGCGACAGATTGGCTTGGGAACTGATCTCGGCGAGCTCCTCCTGGGCCGATCCTCTAAGGTCGCGCAGAGCTCGGACTATTGCTGCTATCTCGTTCTGCATGCTGAGCGCTCAAAACGAAGAATAGGGCCACAGCGTCATGCGTCGATAAATATCGAAAGCTGGCAATAATGGCGCCCATCGTTTATCGTGGGCCTACAGATGACAGCCTCGCCGCGTCCGGGCGACCGGCCAGGGAGTGATCAATTTATTAGAAAGTCGACGTCAGCAGGCTAGGGATGAAGCTTCACATACTGTCTGATTTACATTGTGAGTTCGCCGATTTCGTCCCCCCTGTGGTGGACTGTGACGTGGTCGTATTAGCCGGCGACATCCACGTGAAGTCCAGGGGGGCCAGATGGGCCAGCCTGGCCTTCAGCACGCCTGTCGTCTACGCCATGGGCAATCATGAGCACTACAGCGGGAATATAGATCGAACTCACAGCAAGCTGCTTGACGCTGCTGAGGCGCACGTCCACGTCTTGGAAAATCAGGTTTTAGAGTACGGTGATGTGCAGTTTTTCTGTGCTACGGCTTGGACAAGCCTGGCCGCGACCGGAGACCCAGTAGCTGCTTCTTGGTGTGCTCGTGACTCACTGAATGACTTTCGCGCTATCCGTGTCGGTGAACAGTATCGGCGTTTGCGCCCTGACGACCTGATCGCGAGAAATCGAGAGACGAAGGAGTGGTTAGAGGCTCAGCTGTCTCTGCCATTCAACGGTAAACGTGTAGTTGTGACTCACCATCCGCCTCTTATGAAGTTCGTGAGTGACCAAGGAGCCGATCCTCACTTGCGAGCAGCCTATGGAAACAATTGGGATGGCCTGATGGATTTCAAGATCGATCTATGGATCTTTGGCCATACCCACGAAGCTGTGGATGAGGTTGTTAATGGCGTCCGGTTTGTGAGTAATCCTCGTGGTTATCCCACCGAAGAAACTGGCTTTCGGCCAGACCTAGTTGTCAGTGTATGAAGCCTGACAGGGCTGCCGGCGTTTAGCTTTTTTCAGTAAGTGAGTAGGTTTCAAATTCGAACGTGATGGAGAATCCATGAGTTGTCTGAATTCCCAGGACTGGACGGCTGAGGGCGGAATACGACTGCCCAGTCTGGTGTCAGCTAAGTTGGCGATTGCGCAGGCCCATGATTGGGGTGCACTAGTGGACGCGTATCTGGTAGATGCAGCTGAAGTTGGCGATCGTTTCGTTGCGTATGTGTATGGCGATCTTTCAGGGCAACTGGTTGATGGGATGACAATTGTCACACCCCCTAGTGAGGTGATAGCGGAGGTCGAAGGCATGGCGTTATTGCGGACAGTGTCAGGCAACGATCATTACGTCATGGTCAGCCGATTGCCTGCCGCCGCTTGAGTGCCCCCGCGTCGTCGAGGCCGCTGTCTCAGCCTGCTTCAGTAGGCCCCACCGTCATCTAATCCATTAATAGTTAATGTGTGTTTAAGGGAAGAAGCATGTCCGAGTTAAAGAAATTGACATTGACTGTTAAGAACTATGATGCTCAAGCGAGCGGTGATCTAGACGCTCTCTATCGACGTGTTAGATATGAAGATGAACACGGCGCTACGCTCTATTTCAAGGAGGTTGTGATGCTGAAGTATCTTGCGAAGCATGGTGCTTTGGCGACTGATGTTCCGCGAACTTGGTACTATAAACATGCCTCAAAGAAATCGATAATTGTTGTCGCTTTTGAGAAGGCTGGTGGGAAAGTTGAGTGCGACTTGGATGATCTGCGAATTATTGCAAGGTCGACTTTGGTAAAGGGTGTGGTTATTTCGCTAGCAGCGGTTCCAGCTGGGATTATTGCTGCAACGGCCACCTTTGGAGTTGGGCTTGTCATTATTCCTATGTTTTTGTGGTATGGGTACAGGAACGTCTTCAAGCTTCCGAAAATGCTGGGTCGAAAAACGCTGGTGGATGATTTTTCAAAATTTGGCGTTACTCTTCGGTAGATTGGTTATTTGGTTGTTGAGCTTGATTCTCGTTAGAGTGGCTGGCTGTCTTGCGGGCGGTGACCAGCGAAGGAAACTCAGATGAAGACCAGTGCCGTAATCTTTGACGCCTTCGGAACGCTGGTAGAGATACAGCAGCCGACACATCCGTTTCGACAGTTGCTTCGAGAGGGGCGACGCCAAGGCCGCTTGCCTCGCGCTGATGACATCCGAACGATCATGACCCATTGCCTTTCTCTAAGCGAGGCTGCGCTGGCCTTTGGTATCAAGATCTCGCCCTCCCAACTCGCATTTCTTGATCAATGCTTGGAGGAAGAGCTGGCAAGCATTCAGCCTTATCCAGACGCGGTTGAGGCCGTTGGGCTACTGCAAGCTGCAGGGGTGAGACTGGCCGTATGTTCAAACCTGGCAATGGCCTACGGCCCCGTAGTGGAAAGGATTTTCCCGCACCTTGGGGCCTATGGTTTCAGCTATCGCATTGGTGTTATGAAACCGCAAGCCGGCATCTATCAGCACACCTGCGATCTGCTTAATGTCCGGCCAGAAAATGAGCTCAGTGGTCAGAGGCGGATCGTCATGATTGGCGACTCAGAAAGGTGTGATCGGGATGGGCCTGGCCAGGTTGGTATCAAGGGTTACCTGTTGCGCAGGAATGGAGACGGGGCTTCCAATCTTTCCCACTTTGCACGATCAGTGCTGAGTGATAGGTAGCTGCGAGCAGATCTTCAATTCGATGGTAAGCGTTGCGTCTGAGCTAAAGGGCCGCGCCACGAGGTGGCCCTGCCGGGATGCCCCCTGCACAGAGTACGAGGGGCGACCAGACCAGTATCACCAGAGGGTGAAGCATGAATGAGCTTAGGATTGTCGGGCGATGTGTTCGCTCCCCGATTGGCTGCTGGAGTGCTAGGCATCGCTGTTTTCAGACGCGTTACGAGCAGGTCTTCTCAATCGCACTTGAAGTGTTTGGAAGCCGAAAGAAGGCGCAGCGATGGCTTGTAAGATCTGTAGCAGGTGTAGGCCGTCAGACACCCTGCAGGGTGCTGTGCACACCTATGGGATTCACAATTATCCATGACGAGATTATGCGGCTTGATCACGGCATACGTGCCTAATCCCATTTAGCCAGTCATTTGGCAGGGAGAGCAAGGCTCGTAATAAAGCTTATTGCTACTAGAATGCACATTCCAACTAACAGCGGAATTGATCCAAATCTTTCTAGAGCAAGTGCTGCTGCTATGGGGCCTACAGCCTGGGCAATCAGCATCGGGCGAGCCAGCAGCCCCATACGTGCTCCGTAGCCATCCGCGCCGAATAGAGCCAAGGGTAATGTTCCGCGAGCAATGGTCAGAATTCCATTACCTGCTCCGTAAAGCGCCAAGGCTACGAAGGCCAGCCACGGGATGGCCGGTAACAGCAGCGCAATACCCACCCCGCATAGCAGGATGGCGATACGAGCCGACCAGGTAGGGTGTAGGTTTCGCCCAATCGAAAACTCTGCAAGGCGTGCCATGACTTGAGATGGCCCAATCATCATTCCTATGGCCAGTGCTGTTGAAGTTGCGATGCCAAGCAGTTTTAGCACATCAAGTAGGTGGACTGAGACGGAAGAAATAACCAGCGACTGGAATGTCAGCAGCGCTGCCAGCAGGATGAATATGCGATTGGTTAGTTTGCTGGAACTAGGCTTTGTACGAAAAGTATTGCCGCATGCAACGTAGGCTGCAGGCCAAGGTGACCATGGCTGCAAAGCTCTTGGCCAGCTTGTCATAGCGAGTGCCGATCCTGCGATTTTCTTTCAGCCAGCCAAACATCCGCTCAATGATGTTCCGTTGCCGGTATTTGGGCCGGTCAAACAGTCGGGGCAAGCCAGGTCGAGGTTTGCGCGGCATAGCGCGCAATGGGATTACCGGCTGCATTCGGTAACGGTCGCAGTACTGGCGCAGGTGCTCGGCATCGTATCCCTTGTCAGCCAGCAACCACCGGCTACGTTTACGCGGTCGTCCTGGCTTGCCAGCAATTCTTACAGCATCCAGCAGCGGCTGAGCGTGGGAGACATCACTGGCTTGTCCTGGTGAAAGCCTGAAATGCAATGGCACGCCATTGGCATCGCACACCATGTGAATCTTGGTGGTCAGACCGCTTCGACTGCGCCCCAAGGCATGGTCTAACGGTTCTTCAGGCCCCCCTTTTTCCCGGCGCCTGAAGAGGCTCGGGTTGCTCGTACTGCGGTGGAGTCGATCATCCAGGTGTCCAAGTCGATCAGTCCTTCCCGGTTCAGCCGAATATGCAGACGCTCCAGTACTCGCTCGAATGTGCCGTCGTCGCGCCAGTCACGAAAACGCTGATACACCGTTGACCAAGGCCCAAAGCGTTCAGGCAGGTCGTGCCAGGGAGCGCCCGAGCACAGGATCCACAGAATTCCGTGGAGAACCTGACGATCATCGTTGCGAGGACGGCCCATTTTCTGTTCTGGAGAAACCAAATCCTTGATCAGCTCCCATGACGCATCAGAAAGTTCGTAACGCCTTGCCATACGGGCCTCCAACCGGTCATGGCGGCAATTTTAGCCACAACGACTTTTCGTACAAAACCTAATTCGCACTGGCAGGGGGACTTCAACCGAAGTCACCAGTGTCAGATAATGGTTGCAGCTGAGAACCATGGCTTAGCGTACAAACATCTCAGTGCTCTGTGATTTCCCTTTATTTCGCATGACCCGTTAGTCACGCCTTATGGCATAATGCCATTATTGCTCATGGAGACTCATCTTGCGCTCGAACCTGCCTGTCACAACCGTTGAACAAATATTTCCAGTCCAGCAGCGATTGATCTCTGCTACGGATACGAATGGGAATATTTCCTATGTGAATGACGAGTTTATGAGAATAAGTGGCTATTCTCGTGAAGAGTTGTTGGGCAGTCCGCACAATTTGGTTCGTCATCCCGACATGCCTCCAGCTGTTTTCGGGCTGATGTGGGGCTATCTGAAGGCTGGCAAAAGCTGGATGGGTATCATCAAGAATCGCTGCAAGAATGGTGACTTCTATTGGGTCAGTGCGTATGTGACACCTATTCTCGAAGATGGCCGCTTAACAGGCTACGAGTCCGTTAGAGTCAAGCCGACTCGGGAGCAAATTGATCGCGCACAAAAGCTGTATGACCGGTTGCGTGCAGGTAAAAATTCCATTCCCCAAAATCGTCATTATGCGGCATTCATGAGGAGGATGGTCTTACCTGCAACTGCGGCTGCGTTGGCAATAGGTGCGGCTAGCGTGCTGCCAAGCCTGGCAGCACAAGCGGTAACTGCCGTGCTCTTTCTCGTTACAGGATGGTGGTCCTATACGCGGCTGGAACATCAGTTGAGTCATATCATGAAATGCGCCCCTGACGCTTTTTCAGATCCGATTAGCGCCATCACTTACAGCGATACGTATGGCCCTTCAGCGCAGTTGGAAATGATATTGATTAGTGAGGATGCACGCCTTAAAACCGCACTGACTCGGCTAAGCGATCTGGCCAGCCAAGTGGCTGAAGCCGCTGCGCATTCCTCCTTACTCTCGAACCAAACTGAAAATGCCTTGCTGGAGCAGCGAGCGGAAACGGACATGACGGCAGCCGCCATGACGGAGATGGCGGCCTCAATCAACGAAGTGGCAGGGCATGTTCAAAAAACCGCCATGGAAGCGCAAGCAGCAAATGAACTGGCTGAACAAGGTGATAAAGTCGCCGGTACTTCCCGTGAGGCCATTCAGTTGCTGGCCAGTACCGTCACGAATATCAGCACTGCTGTGGATTACCTTGCCAATGAAACCCAGCAAATTATGGCTGCTGCGGGGGTGATTCAAGCCATTGCTGATCAAACCAACCTACTCGCTCTCAACGCTGCAATTGAAGCGGCTAGGGCTGGTGAGCAGGGTCGTGGTTTTGCGGTAGTAGCTGATGAAGTCCGGGCCTTGGCCGCTAAAACCCGCGTATCGACTCAACAAATTCAAAACGTCATTGAAACCCTTAAAAAAGGCGCAGATGAGGCTGTGAGCATTGCCAAACTCGGTATTCGCGAGGCCGACCACGGTGTACAGCAAGTTATAGAGGCGCAGTGTGCTCTCCAAGGCATTCGCGATGCTGTTGAACGGATCAGTGGTATGAGCCAGCAAATGGCAGCCGCTTCAGAAGAGCAGGCTAGTGTCGCTGAAGATATTGCTCGGCAGATTAATAACGTAGCGGGAACGGTTGAGAGAACAGCGAAGAATGCTAACTCCGCCGTGATTCGTGGCCGCGAACTTGAAAGTACATCCCGTGGTTTAAACTCGTTGGTTGAACGGTTCAACAGGTAGTGACCTTATGACTATTTTGGTGAATTAGGTTTATATATGAGTGCAAGATACCGTGCAGCGGTGGATGCGGCAGCTATTTTCTCGGAAACCGATAAATCCGGAATAATCACCTATGTCAATGAACAGTTCTGTGATATTTCTGGCTATAGCGCACAGGAGTTGATTGGGCAAAACCACCGCATACTAAACTCAGGGCAGCATCCCCCTGAGTTCTTTATTGATATGTGGAAAAAAGTTTCACGTGGGCAGGTATGGAAAGGTGAAATTTGCAACCGTAAAAAGGATGGCAGCCTGTATTGGGTAGAGAGCACCATTGTACCCATGTACGATGATGCCAGCCAGCGGGTGCAGAAATACGTTTCCATTCGTTTCGATGTGACCGAAAAGCGGAAGTTTCTGGAAACCTTGCAATGGCAGGCTGAGCACGACGAGCTGACGGGTCTTCCAAATCGTTTTTTGCTGTCCAAAGCGCTTGATCAGGCTATTGTCAAAGCAAAGAGCCAGCCCAGCACGCTTGCCGTGGGCGTGCTTGATCTCGATGGGTTTAAGCAGATTAACGACCGCTATGGCCACGAGATAGGTGATCGTCTGTTAGTGGCGGTGGCTGATCGCCTGAAACATAGTATGCGTATCGAAGATACCGTAGCCCGTTTGGGAGGCGATGAGTTCGTGCTGATTTTGGGTGTGCGGGATCCCAAGGTGTTGGAAAGCGCCCTGCAGAGGCTTTTAGCTGCCCTTTCCGCCGTCTACATCATCGATGGCATAGGCATTAATATTTCCGCCAGTATCGGTGTGACGCTCTATCCAAACGATAATGAGAATGCCGATACACTGCTACGTCATGCCGATCAGGCTATGTATAAGGCCAAACAAAGTGGCCGTAACTGTTTCCATTTGTTTGATGTATCAAAAGATAAGATGGATAAATCAGCTTTTGATACCGTAATACGGGTTCGCCAAGCGTTACATGATGGTGAGTTATGCTTGCATTATCAACCAAAAATAAGTTTGAGCAGTGGGGCAGTGATTGGTTTTGAAGCACTATTGCGTTGGCAGCATCCGCGAGATGGACTTATATTACCGCAGTATTTTATACCGTTGATTGAGCAGAGCGATCTGATCGTGGAGATCGGCGAGTGGGTCATAGATCAGGCGCTCAGTCAAATAGAACAATGGGCGGACTTGGGTCATTCGTGGTCTGTGAGTGTAAACATTGCAGCATTACATTTGAAAAAAGAAAACTTTGTAAAGTCCCTAAAGTTTTTGCTGGACAGCCACCCTAATATTTTGCCGCAGATGTTGGATATTGAGATTACCGAATCAGTGGTGATAGAACACTTACCACATGTCACTCAGTGCCTCATTGCTTGCCAGGATCTGGGTGTGACATTTTCGTTGGACGACTTTGGAACCGGGTATTCATCGCTGAGCTACCTTAAACAACTGCCCACGCAGTCAATCAAGATAGACAAATCTTTTATACGCGACATACTCATCGATAAAGACAGCTTGGGGCTGACTAAGGCGATCATCGGCCTAGCGAAATCGTTTAACCGCGAGGTTATTGCTGAAGGGGTGGAAACGGTTGAGCACGGAGTGTTGCTGATGAACCTAGGTTGTGATGTAGCGCAAGGCTATGGTATTGCGAAACCCATGCCGGTAGAAAAAGTGCCATCTTGGGTGGCGAAGTTTGTCCCTGCTCATTTATCTAGAGGGGTAATAGATAAACCGCACCGTCCACGAACTGATTGCGTCGTCGCAACCTAGTGGATTGAGCGGTTAATTCATTTATCCACCGGTAACGATATACTGTGCGTCCAATGCCATGGATTGGTTATGCGCATGGCTCGACCGACTTTCCCCATTCGCTCGAAATATATTTTTTATGATACACTATCCCAGCTGTTTTTTTCTGGAACAATGAAATAATTAATATTATCACAAACAACAAATCGATAATAATAAAGAGGATCATATATGTCGGATCAAGAGTTAATACTAGAGCAACTCCGTAACGTGAATTATGATAAGTTAAGCAAACAAGATATCGTAACAATGCTAGATGCAGGGGAGCAGACTCTAGAAAATATGGCAGCATCAAGAAAAACTGCCATTGATATAATAGCAGAGGCAATGAACCAAACAAAGAATACGCTTGAGGCACTTGATTATTCTGGAAAGGTAGAAGCTGAAATCAGGAAAAATCTCAGCATACTGAGAGAGCTACTGATGACTGGCGATCTATAGCCCCCTAGACTGGGCGAATTAGGTTTTGTACGAAAAGTCGTTGTGGCTAAAATTGCCGCCATGACCGGTTGGAGGCCCGTATGGCAAGGCGTTACGAGCTTTCTGATGCGTCATGGGAGCTGATCAAGGATTTGGTTTCTCCAGAACAGAAAATGGGCCGTCCTCGCAACGATGATCGTCAGGTTCTCCACGGAATTCTGTGGATCCTGTGCTCGGGCGCTCCCTGGCGCGACCTGCCTGAACGCTTTGGGCCTTGGTCAACGGTGTATCAGCGTTTTCGTGACTGGCGCGACGACGGCACATTCGAGCGAGTACTGGAGCGTCTGCATATTCGGCTGAACCGGGAAGGACTGATCGACTTGGACACCTGGATGATCGACTCCACCGCAGTACGAGCAACCCGAGCCTCTTCAGGCGCCGGGAAAAAGGGGGGCCTGAAGAACCGTTAGACCATGCCTTCGGGCGCAGTCGAGGCGGTCTGACCACCAAGATTCACATGGTGTGCGATGCCAATGGCGTGCCATTGCATTTCAGGCTTTCACCAGGACAAGCCAGTGATGTCTCCCACGCTCAGCCGCTGCTGGATGCTGTAAGAATTGCTGGCAAGCCAGGACGACCGCGTAAACGTAGCCGGTGGTTGCTGGCTGACAAGGGATACGATGCCGAGCACCTGCGCCAGTACTGCGACCGTTACCGAATGCAGCCGGTAATCCCATTGCGCGCTATGCCGCGCAAACCTCGACCTGGCTTGCCCCGACTGTTTGACCGGCCCAAATACCGGCAACGGAACATCATTGAGCGGATGTTTGGCTGGCTGAAAGAAAATCGCAGGATCGGCACTCGCTATGACAAGCTGGCCAAGAGCTTTGCAGCCATGGTCACCTTGGCCTGCAGCCTACGTTGCATGCGGCAATACTTTTCGTACAAAGCCTAGGAATGGACGAGGGACTTGTAAGAGGTGCAGATTCGGCTGGGGGGTCTTTCTCGCTGGGAATTGTCAGAAGATGGATTGGTAGTCCAACTACCAGGTGCATTGCGGCTAAGGAAAAGCAACTGTACCTCCACCCGATCTGGTGCTCTAGGCCTGCGATCAGTGGCCAGCCTAAGGTGCTGGCAAACCCACCTAGCAAGGTTAGACCAGTCATCGAGGCACGTGCGTGGTCGCCAAGTAGTCGTCCGAGAGTCGAAAACGCTGCGTCATAAAGGCCAGCAGCCATGCCCGCGCCGATCAGCGTCCATGCTAGGTAATAAACGGCCAAGTGACTGGCTAAGCCCATCAACAGCATACCCATCGCCAAAAATAACGAGCTAGCTGCCAACACGGGGCGTCCCCCACTTTGATCGATCCATCGTCCCACCATGGGCGAGCAAGCTCCTGCGACCAGCAGTCCCCAAGATAATCCAATCACTACGCTCGTAACTGACCATCCTGTTTCTTTGGTGATTGGTGTTGCAAGAACTGCTGGCAGGTAATAGGTCGAACTCCAAGCAAGGATTTGTGCGATGCCTAATGCCCACACAAGCTTGAATCGGTTGATAGGTCGTTGGCTGCTTTCTAGGTTTTTCGTAAGCGCTCCATGAACCCCATATTCAAAGCGCTTAGCTGACCCCCGATGCTGTGCTCCCGATTTTCTTTCTGGA
>NZ_WIWC01000043.1 GCF_009600315.1 Pseudomonas helleri
AAGCCTTGGCTATGCAATATGATGCTCCTGCGTCAATTCAATAACCGTGTTGCACTCAGCTCCTGCAACCGCCCAGTATAAAACAGGACTGAGTTAAGTACGCTTTCTATACGAATCAGTGTTTCCTCAATTGTGTAAATATTCAAGCCCGCGTTCAAATCAACGAAATAGATATCGCCTTCTCGATGATTTCCCGCATAACTTATACCGAGACACCCTTGCATATGTACGATCTGCTGAACCAGTTTTAAGTGCTTCTCCTTGTCTCCATAATTCTCCAATAGCAATCCGATTGATCGGTAAATTTCCACGCAGTCGGTTAGGTCGCAAGCTTTGGCATCTTGGGGATCGACGAGATCAACCCGGTACTCACAATGGCTTGGGCTATTTTTGGGGAATATTCCATTATAGACACGCTCAGGATTAGGGAATCCAATCTCATCTTTAAAAAATGTTGCTTGTTCATTTAGCCGTTCTATAAATAATTTTCGGTGATTCAAATACTGTTCAAAAGTCAAAGCTTTCAGTTGTTTTTCTACAACCTCATCATGTTTCTTCTCTTTAAGCTGGTTTTGCAGATCGATTTTTTCTTGCTTTTCGTCATTCTTCATTTGTTGAAGGTAAAGAAAAAGCAGAGTCCCGATAGTCGCGAACGAACTGAGTAGCGTGAATGCCCCCGCCATCACTGATCCGAAGCTTCCCCAGTCTGTTGCTTGTCTGGATACCGGCCCAAGGTAATACCCATAAGCCCCGAGGACACCAATGGCAACCAGAACGCCGGTCCCTATCGCAATACCGACTCCCGCCAAAATCCAATTTGCTTTCATGACGACTCCTTTGATGTTCCTCATTGTCGTTTAACGTAATGGGAACGCCAAGGGCGTTACTGATGGTTCATCGCATGCCTGCAAAGCCGACGCACTCCAAACCATCTGGATAGACACAACGGGTTGTCTATCCACTATCAAGAAAACTCGCTTCCTGACGACGTTCTACGATTACCTAAAGAGGTTCCCTATCCCTAACGCTGCCTGTCCATATAGTGCGGGCCTTTGAAAGAAAACCTAATACTCAAACTTTTATCCATATAAATCAATCGGATAGCAATACTTCAGTTTGGTTGCATAATTGCCTGTAGTGGGCTGCACTTGCTCGAAAGCATTGCCCACAAATTGGGTTTGCCACAAATAGAAGACGAGCGCTGGGCGCGGCATCCACTGGTGTACCTGATGGAGGCAGCCGACGACATCTGCTATGCCCTCATCGATCTTGAAGACGGTCTGGAAATGGACCTGCTTGAATACCGTGAGGTGGAGTCCTTGTTGCTGGGCCTGGTGGGCGATGATCTACCTGAAACCTATCGACTGCTCGGCCCCTCAGACTCGCAACGACGCAAGCTGGCGATTCTGCGTGGAAAAGCCATTGAACACCTCACCAATGCGGCCGCCCTGGCCTTTGTGGAGCAGCAGGACGCTTTATTGGCAGGAACCTTACAGGGGGATTTGGTCGAACACATGCACGGCGCAGCACAGCGGTGTGTACTGGATGCCAAAAATATGGCAAGAGTGAAAATATTCCAGGACAAACGTAAGACCCTTCACGAAATCGGCGCCTATACCACCCTGGAAATTTTGTTGAATGCATTTTGTGGGGCAGCGCTTGAGCAACATGGCGGGCGTACGCCGTCATTCAAAAATCGCCGTATCCTCGATTTGCTGGGTAGTAATGCACCAAACGCACAGTGGCCACTGCATCGATCATTTATGCGAATAATCGACTTTATTGCAGGCATGACAGACAGCTATGCCACACAAATGGCCAGAGAAATGACCGGGCGTTCCAGCCCTGCCTGACAAGACCCGCCCTTTAATAACCGGGCGGGCAACTGCACTCCTCGTAAAGCGAATCTAACTATCTGTGGCTTACATTTAGTCACCTGGATTCTTACAGCTCGACTAAACATTGCCAGTACAGATAAACAACATTGCGAAAAAGCCTCCAGACAAAAAACTCATAGTACTCAGCTTGTTTAAAAAATAGGCTGCCACCTTTTAAACAATTTTACATCCTCATACAAAGTGTGAGCTGCCGCCTTATTTAATGTAGGAATATTCCCATACTACATTTGTAGGCTACTCGTTTCGTGCCCGCGCCTGTGTAACTGAGCTAAGGTGCGCCCTTTCTATGCAGTACTTTATGGGAAATTCATATGAGCACCGTATTTATTGTTGACGACCACCCGGTAATCCGATTAGCCATACGTATGTTGTTAGAGCATGAAGGTTATGAAATAGTCGGAGAAACCGACAACGGCGTAGATGCCATGCAAATGATCCGCGAATGTGTTCCTGACCTGATCATTCTTGATATCTGCATACCAAAACTCGATGGTCTTGAAGTGTTGGCACGCTTCAGCGCGATGAACTCAACCCTGAAAACGCTGGTCTTGACCGCTCAGTCGCCCGCTTTGTTTGCAATGCGCTGCATGCAATCCGGCGCTGCGGGCTATGTGTGTAAACAAGAAGACTTAAGTGAACTTGTCAGTGCTATCAAGGCTGTATTTTCCGGGTACAATTATTTTCCCAGTCAGGCACTGTGCCCTGAAAAAAATGAGGGCGACACACTTTCAGAAATCGAGTTATTCAAACAAGTCAATGACCGTGAACTCATGGTACTGAAGCTGTTTGCTCAAGGTAAAACAAACAAGGAAATTGCCACTGGCATGTTCCTCAGTAATAAAACCGTGAGCACGTATAAAAAACGGCTCATGCAAAAATTAAGAGCCAGTTCCCTGGTAGATCTAATTGAACTGGCTAAACGCAACGCTTTAGTGTGAGAACCAGGATGCCCACGCGGTTAAAGAAATATCTGTCGCTGCTTACAGGATTAATCCTGTGTACATCCGTGTTGGCCGAGCAGTCCCTAATTGAAAGCTATTCTCTGCTCAGCCGCTCGGGCACCTACCACATAGGCGTTGCACTGGATAAACAACAACGTAACTGGCTGCAGGAAAAAAGCCAAATCGTTGTGGGCACATCATCCTCGGACTATCCACCGTTTGATATGACCGCCAGCGGACAAGACTACGAAGGTTTGACCGCTGATTACGCTGGCCTTTTGGCCACCGCCCTTAACGTGTCCATCAAAGTGCAGCGTTTTGCGACAAGAGACGCTGCAATCAAAGCGCTCGAGGAGGGCAAAATCGATTTACTGGGCACTTCCAACGGTTTCGAAGCAGCTCATCCGCAGCTATTGCTCTCCATTCCCTATGCCATTGATCAGCCCGTACTGGTTACCCGCGAGGGCGAGACACGCTCTCTCTCCGATGGGCTCGAGGGTATGCGCCTGAGCATGGTTTATCACTACCTTCCTCTGGAAGAGGTAAAGGCCCTTTATCCCAAGGCGATCATCCAGTCTTACCCATCTGTTCAAAACGCAATTAATGCAGTGGCTTTTGACCAGGCTGATGTGTTCATGGGCGATACGGTGTCCACTCACTACATGATCAACAAGGGCTATTTGAAGAACATCAAAATGGCTAATTTCGGCAAGCAGGAAACCTATGGTTTCAGCTTTGCCGTAAGCCGTAACAATACACAATTGCTCGATATCATCAACGCCACACTCAAGTCGGTGCCTAACAGCGAGCGAGTAAGTATTGCCAAGCGCTGGAGTGCCGGTAGCGACATCCTGCTGACCGACCAAAAACTCCAGCTGACAGATCGCGAAGAACGTTGGCTCGCCCAGCACCCTACGGTCAAAGTGGTAGTGAATGAGACGATGGCTCCGCTGACTTTCTTTGATGCTGACGGCAACTTCAGAGGCATCACTGCCGACTTGCTCGAACTCATTCGACTGCGCACCGGCCTGCGCTTTGAAATCCAGCGTGCCCGTAGTCTCGGCACCATGATTCAGATGATCAATAAACATGAAACAGACATTATCTCGGCCATCAGCCCGTCCATGTCCCGTGAAGACGCGCTGAACTTCAGTCGGCCCTATCTGGAAAACTCCTTTGTCCTGCTCACTCTCAAGGGCTCTGAACAACCTTCAAGCCTTGAACAGTTATCGGGCAAAAAACTTGCACTGACACAGGGAAACCCTCTGACGGAATATTTTCGCACCGAGCACCCGAAGATCACGCTGGTCGAAACTGACGACATTTATCAAGCCTCTGAGTTGTTGGCTGAAGGCAAGGTCCAAGGGGCAGTCAATACACTGGTTCTGGCTAATTACCTGTTGTCTTCCCAGGTATTCCAGGACCGTATACAGATCAGCGCGTCCCTTGGCACCCAACCCGCCACGTTTTCCCTGGCCACTGCCCGTGATGCCACGGAATTAAGCTCTATTCTCAATAAGGCCCTGTTAAGTATTGCCCCGGACGAACTGGGTATTATCAACAGTCGCTGGCGCGGATACGTTCCAGCATCAGACAGTTACTGGCGTAATTACCATCGCCTGATCTACCAAATCATTATGGGTACCAGCCTTTTATTGGTCCTGTCATTGATCTGGAATGCCTATATGCGGCGCCAGATTCAACAACGCAGAACGGCAGAACGCGCACTCAGCGATCAGTTCGAGTTCATGCGTGCTTTGGTCGACGGCACACCGCATCCGATCTATGTCCGTGATCGCGATGGGATTCTGCAAACCTGCAATGACAGCTACTTGAAAGCCTTTTCAGCCAAACGTGAAGACGTCATTGGTAAAACAGTGATGCAAACCCAAAGCATGCTGAACAATATTCACGAAGCCCATGACTACCAAGCTGATTACCTGAGAGTGATGTGCGAAGGCTTGCCTCTGATCACTGATCGCCCTCTGCATATTGGCGATACCACCCTGACCATTTATCACTGGATACTTCCGTATCGTAATTCGCTGGGTGAAGTTCAGGGCATCATCGGCGGCTGGATTGACATCAGCGATCGGCGCCAGCTCCTTGATGAACTGCGTGCAGCCAAAGAGCTGGCCGATGACGCCAATCGTGCAAAAAGTACATTCCTCGCGACGATGAGCCATGAAATACGCACGCCGATGAATGCCGTCATAGGCATGCTGGAACTGACCCTCAAACGCGCCGATCAAGGGCACCTTGATCGACCCTCAATTGAGGTTGCCTACAATTCAGCCAAAGATCTGCTGGAATTGATTGGCGACATTCTCGATATCGCCCGCATCGAATCAGGCCGCATGAATCTGACCCCGGAGCGCGTTAACTTGCGAGAGTTGGCCAATTCGGTCATTCGGGTGTTTGATGGTCTTGCACGTCAGAAATCTCTGGGGCTGATATTTATTTTCAAACCCGAAGGTATAGCCCCGAATGTGTTGATCGACCCGCTTCGTTTCAAGCAGATTCTGACTAACTTGATCAGTAACGCCATCAAGTTTACCGAGCGCGGCCAAGTAACACTGGAGCTCAACATGCTGGCCACCGAGACCCCGGAACAGGTCGAGATTCGTTTGAGCGTTAAAGACACCGGCATCGGGATTAGCCAGCAAGATCAGAAACGCTTGTTCGAACCCTTTGCACAAGTCGAAAACAGGGGGCAACTGGCACTCAATGGAGCAGGCCTGGGTCTGGTTATTTGCCGCAGCCTGTGTGAAATGATGGGTGGCACCCTTGATTTAACCAGCGAACCCTCAATCGGCACCCATATTCAAATCTCGCTAAAAGCCCCCACATTGGCACCTTGCCTGAATACCGTCACGCCAGAACCAGACATCTCACCCAGCACGCGCCAATTGAACGTTCTGGTGGTTGATGATCATCCAGCCAATCGATTGTTAATGTGCCAGCAGTTGGGCTTTTTGGGCCATCGATTTACCACAGAGCACAACGGTGCTGACGGACTGGAAACCTGGAAAGAAGGCACATTCGATCTGGTCATTGCAGACTGCAACATGCCCGTCATGAATGGTTACGATCTAACGCGAGCAATTCGCCAGCACGAACAGGCTTTGCAGCACGCGCCCTGCACCATATTAGGGTTTACCGCTAACGCTCAGCCGGAAGAGCGCCTTCGCTGCAAGCAAGCCGGCATGAATGACTGTTTGTTCAAACCCATCAGCCTGACACTGTTGAGCCAGCGTTTAAACGCAATTGAGCCTCCCGATCAGCTGTACGGAATTATCAATCTCGAAAGCCTTTACTCTCTGTCCGGGCGTGACGAATCGAGGACTAAACGTTTGCTTGAGGAGTTGCTGCGCAGTAACCGGGATGACCTTGCATCGCTCCTGAAGCTGCCACTTACTGAAGATCTGGAACCCTTTTATAACCTGGCCCACCGAATCAAGGGCGCAGCGCGAATTGTCGGCGCCCACGACCTGATTAAACAGTGTGAAGCCATGGAGCAAGCCAGCCCCTCAACACTGCTCGCGTGCCGCAACGCCGTGCAGCGCGCCATGGAGTCACTGGAAAAAGCAATGGTCAACGAACTGGCCAAGGGGAGTTAAAACCGGCGAGGGAGCCACCTTGGGTGCAAGGCCAATATTCCGGCAGATTGGCCCTCATTCACTATGCTTAGGCATACGGTTGCTCTCCCATCCAAGCAGACACAGCCATGTCCCTTACTGCCTACCTGAAAAAGCGTCAATTCCCGCTGCACGTGCACATCAGCGCTGTGTTCACACTTTTGCTGTTATTAATAGGCATTGCCCTGGCGGTGTTCAACTATTTGCAAACCACTCGCATCATTCTTGATAGCAGCCAAAAACAGTTCAATCAGATTGCTCAGGATGTACAGCAGGATCTGCTTAATACTTATCAACCCATCCGGCATGCGTTAAACCTGCTGGCACTTAACCCGAATGCCATGAGCGACTCATTCGAGACCCGGATGGGTTTGCTGCAGCCGTTTGTGCAGGCCCTCAAAGATAACCCCAGGCTTTCGGCGCTTTTTATAGGTGATAACCAAGGGAGCTTCTTCCTGGTCAGGCCCTTGCGCAATCAAGCAATCAAGACCCGCCTTAATGCCCCCCAACAATCGGCCTACAGCGTGTGGACCCTCAAACGCTTTACGGACTCCCCCGAGGTGGAATCAAAAAAACTTTTCTTTGATGATTCGCTGACACTTTTGGAAGAACGCAACGAGCCGGATCAGACTTACGACCCGCGGCAGCGAAGCTGGTTTATTCCGGCACGAGCCAGCACCGACCATACGACGACCGATCCTTACCTGTTTTTTTCCACACAGGAAGCGGGCACCACGCTATCCAAACGCAGCACGGCAAAAGCAGTGATCGGTGCCGACCTGAGCCTATCGCAACTGTCCGAGACACTCGCTCGACATCGGGTAACGCCCAATACTCAAATCGTGCTGTTCGATGCCGAAGGCCGAGTCGTGGCTTACCCGGATTCAGATCAGTTTTTAAGGGATAAAAATGCGACTGAACTCCCTGAAATCGGCGCCTTGAACCCTGTATTGAAACTGTTGACCCAAAACGGAAAAGACGAGCAACTACACCTCAGTGACGGCAATCGCCAATGGATAACGTCTCAAGCCACTATCAATGACAAGGACTCAAACACCCTGAAACTAGCCCTAATGGTTCCTGAAGACGAACTTCTTGCCGACGCTTACCAGCTTCGATGGGAGGGCATGCTCGTGACGTTGGCGATATTGCTGCTGTGTTTGCCTTTGGGTTGGTTGACCTCGCGCTTGATGGTCAAACCCCTTAAAACCCTGGTTGAGGAAGCGGAGGCCATTCGCCGCTTCGATTTCAATTACCCCATCAAACAACAATCGCCGGTGCTGGAAATAGATCAACTTGAAATGTCCATGCGCCGGATGAAAGAGACCCTTTCGAGTTTTTTTGAAATCACTGCAAGCCTGTCAGCACACACTCGCTTTGAACCCCTTTTGCAGTCGGTTCTGGTTGAAACCATCAAGATCGCTCAAGCCCAAGCTGGCTTGATCTATCTCATGGAGAACGAGGGCACACAGTTGGTATTGAAGGGACTGATCGTCAACGACCAGCCCCAGACCGTGGACTCGCTCGCTACGAGCGTAATCAACCTCCAGGATGACTCTCCCCCCGAGTGGCTACAGGTGCTATGCGATGGCAATGACAGCGTTGTGCGTACCTTCACGGTCGAGCAGGCGGCAGAGTTAAAACCGGTGATGCAGACTCTCGACAGCCAGAGCGTGCATGTCATTGGCATTCGTCTACACAACCGCCACGGCGAAACCGTCGGGGTGCTGGCTCTACTCCTGAACAACACTGGAACTCCTGCCGATCAGGAGCACCTGCGATCTGACCGAATTGCCTTTATTAAGGCCGTTTCCGGAGCCGCCGCTGTTTCGATTGAAAGTCAGCGCCTGCAGGATCGACAAAAACAGTTACTTAACGCCTTTATCAAACTGCTGGCCGGGGCCATTGACGCCAAAAGCCCCTATACCGCGGGGCATTGCCAACGTGTACCGGTACTGACCTTTATGCTGGCCGAAGCTGCCGCTGCGAGCCAGCTCCCTGAATTTGCTCAGTACAACCCTACGGATGAAGAGTGGGAGGCGCTGCACATTGCTGCCTGGATGCATGACTGCGGCAAAGTCACTACGCCTGAGTATGTGGTCGACAAAGCCACCAAACTTGAGACTTTGTATGACCGCATTCACGAAGTTCGTACACGCTTCGAAGTGCTTAAGCGCGACGCCTGGATCAACTATTGGCAAGCACGGGCGTTGGGTGTTGACGATAAACAATTGACCACTCAACGTGACAATCGCCTGTCGCAACTGGATGATGATTTTGCGTTTGTAGCACGCAGCAATTTGGGCGGTGAAGCCATGGCTGCAGCAGACCTTCAGCGCTTGAGCGCCATTGCCAAATACACCTGGACGCGGACGCTGGATGACCGGCTTGGTGTTTCCTGGGAAGAGAACAAACGTCAAGAAGGCCGCGAGGAGCAGAGCCTTCCCGTCACCGAGTGGTTGCTGGACGACAAACCGGAACATCTTTTTGTTAGGCCCGAGACTGAACTTATCAGCCCCGATAATCCTTCAGGCTTCAAACTCGACGTTCCGGCTTTCAAGTTCAATCGGGGTGAGTTGTATAACCTGAGCATCACCCGCGGTACGTTAACCTCTGAAGAACGCTACATCATCAACAACCACATCGTGCAAACCATTTTGATGCTCAGCCACCTGCCCTTCCCCGGCTACCTTGGAAACATTGCAGAAATTGCAGGTGGTCACCATGAAAAAATGGATGGCAGCGGCTATCCAAAACGATTGAAACGGGAAGAAATGAGCCTGGCGGCGCGGATGATGGCCATTGCCGATATTTTCGAAGCACTGACTGCTTCGGATCGCCCTTACAAACGCGGAAAAACATTAAGTGAGGCGCTGAAGATCATGACTGGCATGTGCCGTGACGCCCATATTGATGCGCCTCTATTCGAGCTTTTTGTACGCGAGCAAATCTTTATGCAATACGCCCGGCAGTTTCTTGAGCCACATCAAATCGACACCGTCGATATCGAAGCGCTACTACTCAAAGCCGGGCTTTAAACTAAATCACTATCAGCAATCACTTAAACGCAAAAAAATCGCAGCAAGCGCTTCAATACCCTGCTGGTCCTGTTCGCTGAACCGGCCAATGCTTGGACTGTCCAGATCAAGCACGCCGATGAGACGTCCGTCTTTAATCAACGGCACCACCAATTCACTGTTGGATGCGCTGTCGCAGGCAATATGCCCAGCGAACGCGTGTACATCTTCAACTCGTTGGGTTTGCTTGCTCGCTGCTGCCGCACCACACACGCCCCGCCCGAATGGAATTCGCACGCAGGCAATCTGCCCCTGGAAAGGCCCCAATACCAGTTCTTCGTTGCGATTGAGGTAAAACCCGGCCCAATTCAGGTCATCAATCTGGTGGTACAGAAAAGCCGAGAACTGGGCGGCGTTGGCAATAAAATCCCGCTCATCCGCTAGCAAGGACTCCAACTGGGCCGTCAACAAGGTGTAACCGTCCAGGCCTGAGCCCGTGGCGTTCAAATCAATCATTTCGTTTGCTCCAACAATTTCATTCCAACCCAGTAACGCGCGAACTGATAAGCACAGCGCCCGTTGCGGTTGCCGCGCCCGGTCGCCCAGCGCACAGCTAAAATATCCAACGCTGCATCGCGCTGCCATTGCAAGCCAGCCTTGGTGGCCAGCACGTCGATCCAGTGCTCGACCACACTTAGAAAGTGATCCTGGGTAAACGGGTAAAACGAGAGCCAAAGGCCAAAACGGTCAGACAATGCAATCTTGTCCTCCACCGCTTCGTTAGGGTGAAGCTCGCCATCAACATTCTTCCAGTTCTCGTTGTCGCTTTCTTTTTCGGGAACCAAATGCCGACGGTTTGAAGTGGCATAGAGCAAAACATTATCTGGCGCTTGCTCAAGCGATCCGTCCAATACGCTTTTTAGTACCCGGTAATCACCTTCACCGGCTTCAAATGACAAGTCATCACAAAATAAAACAAAGCGTTGTGACAAACCTTGCAACTGTTCGACCACTCGCGGGAGATCCGCCAGATGGTCACGTTCAATTTCGATCAAACGCAGGCCTGCCGGGGCGTATTCGGCAAGCAGCGCGCGAATGATTGAAGACTTACCGGTACCGCGCGAGCCCCAAAGCAAAGCATGGTTGGCCGGCAGCCCCTCTAGAAATTGTTTAGTATTGCGACCCAACTGATCACGCTGGCTATCGACGCCGATCAGGTCAGTAAGACGCATCTCAAGGCTGACCTTAAGCGGCATCAAGTAGCCCGAGCGACCTTCACGCTGCCAACGGGCTGCCAGACAGTCGCCCCATTTTATTGGCTCACGATGCGCTGGCAGTAAAGGTTCAAGACGCGCCAGGACTGATTCAGCCCGCTCTAAAAAGGCCTCAAGTTTAGACTCCACACTATCTCCTCAGACTGATACAGATGATGGCGCATTGAAATTAAGCGCTGGGTCCCCGCCCTCAAGGCGGTAGAAACGACAAATCCGCCAACCCCGAAATTGATGCGGGTCAAGCGGCATTTCGATTACTCTTGCCCGCCAAAGGGAATGGAATCAGGTGCAGCACTCATGGACATAAAACTCACCCATCGCCTGTCTTATAAACAGGCAAGGTTGACAGTGCTGGTCGGTTTCATTCTGGGCACCATACTGAGCGTGGTGCAAATTGGTATCGATTATGCCAGCGAAAACGCCGCCATCAATCGTGAAATCCAATCCCTTTTGGATATCAGTCATAATCCTGCGTCGCGAATTGCCTACAACCTGGACTCGGAACTTGCACAAGAACTGGTCATGGGTCTGCTGCGCTCACCGGCCATTACAGGCGCAAAAATCAGCGACAACGATAAAAATGTCCTCGCCGCCGTCCAGGAGCAACCTGAAAACGGCCGCTTTCGGGCGCTCAGCGATTTTTTGTTCGGCTCCATGCGCAGCTTTGACGACAGACTTTATTTCAATCACTTACCCGAACTCAGCGTAGGTGAATTGCACCTTGAGGTGGATACATTCCCTTTTGGTAGCCGGTTTCTGCACCGTGCCGAAATTACCCTACTCAGCGGTTTCGCCCGCAGTTTGTTGCTGACGTTCATTCTTCTGGGGCTGTTCTACTTCATGCTTACGCAGCCACTGGTGCGGGTCATACGCGCACTCAGCAGCAGTAAACCCGGAGAACCGCAACAAGCGCGTATTCAGTGCCCGCCCAGACACGAAGACGACGAAATAGGTGTTTTGGTCAACGCAGCCAATCAGCAATTTGACGCAGTTGCGAGAGAAATCGAGCAGCGGCGCAACGCAGAAAATCGCCTGAATGAATATTTGTCCCAACTCGAAGACATGGTCAAAGCGCGCACCCAGGAACTCGAAGCAATCAACACGCGCCTCAGCCAATCAAATGAGGAGCTGGAAGCCGCACGCAGCACTGCGTTGAAAATGGCTCAGGCGCGCTCAGCGTTCCTCGCCACAATGAGCCACGAGATACGCACACCTCTGAACGGACTTCTGGGCATGCTGGCGCTGTGTCTGGACAGTCCGCTGAACGCTGAGCAACACCAGCAGCTGTCGATTGCCCATGACTCAGGCAAAGTACTGGTCGAACTCCTCAACGATATTCTCGACCTGTCGAAATTCGACGCCGGGCAGTTGGAGCTTGAACACATTGCATTCGACCTGGGAACCCTGGTTGAAGACACTGCCAATCTGCTGTCGCAAAATGCGGCCCCCAGTGTTGAATTGACCTGCTTGATCGACCCGCACTTCCCGGCATTGGTACTGGGTGACCCGACACGGGTACGCCAGATTGTCAGCAATCTATTGTCCAACGCTCTGAAGTTCACGCGCTTCGGGCGTGTCGATGTTCGATTGAGCGCACAGGACGACAGAGTCAGTATCCAAGTGTGCGACACCGGCATCGGCATTGCGCAGGAAGCCCAAATGCGCATCTTCAGCCCATTCACTCAGGCCGGAGTCGGTATAAACCGCCAGTATGGTGGTACAGGTCTGGGATTGGCGCTCACCCGCAGCCTGTGCGAAGTCATGAAAGGCCGCCTGACTATCAGCTCCGAAATTGGTTTCGGCAGCCAATTTTGTGCCGAACTTCCATTGCCCTGCCATACCCCCGCGATCAAACTTGCCCCCCTGTCAGGGCAAGTGATTGCTGTCAGTGCTGAAGGCAGCGGCCTGAACGAACTGTTAAAAAGCTATTTGCCCCTCTGGGGCCTGCACTATAGCCGGCACAACCTCGACACTTCATTGGTCGGCATTGATCTGAATCTGTTGATAACCGACTGTCCTGAATGCTTGCTGGGCGTGCGACCAGCCTTAACCGCGCCAATTCTGCTGGTCACTGCCTACGGCAACTTTATGCCGGGTGATCAAGTCAATGCGCTGGCGCCGCTACTGCAAAAAGCCCGACCGCTGTCACGCCATGCGCTTTATCAAGCCTTGCAGCATCTGTTGCATAAAGGCGGCGACGCCAACCTCAGTGTGCAAGTCAGCGATTTGCCTAGCAAACATCGCGCTCGCATATTGCTGGTAGAAGATAACCCTGTGAACCAGTTAGTCGCCAAGGGAATGCTCAGCAAGCTGGGCTGCGATGTTGTTATTGCAGCTCATGGCGGCGAAGCCTTGAGCCTGCTGGAAGACGATTTATTTGATCTGGTGCTGATGGACTGCAACATGCCGGTCATGGATGGCTATGAAACCAGCCGACAAATTCGTCAGAGCAGTCGATGGTCAGAGCTGCCGATTGTTGCCCTGACTGCCAATGCCATGCCCGAGGAGCGGGAGCGCTGCCGCTCTGCGGGCATGAATGATTACCTGGCCAAACCGTTTCGTCGCGAAGAGCTGGCGGCCTTACTGGACACATGGGTGCCGCCAAAAGCATAAGCGGTATATTCGCTAGCCCTTAAAAAACGCAACGGCCTGCATCGAGGTGCGCCGGTCTTCAACTGTTTCCAAGGAGCGCTTCAATGCCCGCTTTAAGCGCTTCAGGCTTGGTGGCCGGAGCGTATCGTTTAACGCCGCCATCGGGTCCAATCAAAAACTTGGTGAAATTCCATTTGATCCTTTCTGTACCCAAGAACCCGGGAGCCCGTTTTTTAAGCTCAATGAACAACGGATGTGCATTCCTGCCATTGACCTCAACCTTTTTGAACAAGGGGAAGGTCACGCCAAAGTTCAATTTACAAAACTCGGAAATAGCCGCTTCATCGTCTGGTTCTTGCTTACCGAACTGATTGCACGGAAAGCCAAGCACCACCAGACCTTGGTCTTTATACGCCTGCCATAAATGCTCAAGGCCTTTGTACTGTGGAGTGAAGCCACACTTGCTGGCTGTATTTACCACCAATACAGCTTTGCCAGCAAAGTCCGCCAGCGTCTTTTGCTCGCCGCCCAGCGTGGTGCAGGGAATCGTGAACAGGTCGTCAATCATGGTACAGCCTCGCAGGCGGTGTCTCAGTGGCGGGGAACCAGGTTCAGGCACACCGAGTTGATGCAGTAACGCAGTCCGGTAGGTGGCGGGCCGTCTGGAAATACATGCCCCAGATGCGCGTCACACTTTGCACAGACCACCTCGGTTCGAACCATGCCATGGCTGACATCACGAATCTCGACCATCGCACTGTCACCAATTGGCGCGTAAAAGCTCGGCCAGCCACAGCCGGAATCGAACTTGGTGCTGGAATCAAATAGTGGTTCATTACAGCAAATGCAGTGATAAACCCCGTCGGTTTTAGTCGCGTTGTATTTCCCCGAGAAAGGCCTTTCGGTGCCTTTGAGGCGGCACACATTGTATTGCTCAGGATCAAGCATCGCTTTCCATTCGTCTTGGGTTTTACTTAACTTTTCCATGGTTCTGCCTCTGCAACGGAAAAAGCCCGACCAGTGGCTTTTACAGTGATCGGGTGGCACGTATGATTGCGCCTCGTTAAGCGCCAGTCTGGCACCCGCTCTATCTGCATTCAAACGGATTCTTGAGGCAAGGCGGTGTTTGCCACTGCGTGAAAACGCAGAATTTCCCAAGGCTGTGGTACTCACACAGTCTGGATCGTTCATTTTCGGGATCACATCGCCATGCAGGTCAGCAAATCAAACAAGCTCGCCAACGTCTGTTATGACATTCGCGGCCCGGTGCTTAAGCACGCCAAACGACTGGAAGAGGAAGGCCATCGCATCCTCAAGCTGAATATCGGCAACCCGGCGCCCTTTGGTTTTGAAGCGCCGGATGAAATCCTTCAGGACGTGATCCGCAATCTGCCAACGGCGCAAGGCTACAGTGACTCAAAAGGCCTCTTCAGCGCGCGCAAGGCGGTCATGCAGTACTACCAGCAAAAACAGGTCGAAGGCGTCGGTATCGAAGACGTTTACCTGGGTAACGGTGTGTCCGAACTGATCGTGATGTCGCTGCAAGCGCTGCTCAACAATGGTGACGAAGTCCTGGTGCCAGCACCGGACTACCCATTGTGGACCGCCGCCGTCACATTGGCTGGCGGTCATCCCGTGCACTACCTGTGCGACGAACAGGCCAATTGGTGGCCCGACCTGGCTGATATCAAGGCCAAGATCACTCCCAATACCAAGGCTATGGTCATCATCAACCCCAATAACCCGACGGGGGCGGTGTATTCCAAGGAAGTGCTGCTGGGCATGCTCGAACTGGCACGCCAGCACAACCTGGTGGTGTTCTCGGACGAGATCTACGACAAGATTCTTTACGATGATGCGGTCCACATCTGCACCGCATCATTGGCACCCGATGTGTTGTGCCTGACCTTCAATGGCCTGTCCAAGTCGTACCGGGTGGCAGGGTTCCGCTCCGGCTGGATCGCTATCTCCGGCCCCAAGCACAATGCCCAGAGCTACATTGAAGGCATCGATATGCTGGCCAATATGCGTCTGTGCGCAAACGTACCCAGCCAACACGCCATCCAAACTGCACTCGGTGGTTATCAGAGCATTAATGATCTGGTGCTGCCAAACGGTCGCCTGCTGGAGCAGCGAAACCGCACTTGGGAACTGCTGAACGACATTCCGGGCGTCAGCTGTGTAAAACCGATGGGCGCACTGTATGCCTTCCCACGTATCGATCCAAAAGTTTGCCCGATTCTCAACGATGAGAAGTTCGTGCTGGACTTGCTGCTTTCGGAAAAACTATTGGTGGTTCAAGGCACCGCATTCAACTGGCCATGGCCGGATCACTTCCGCGTTGTAACGTTGCCACGCGTTGATGAATTGGACATGGCAATCGGTCGAATCGGAAACTTTCTTAAAAACTACCGTCAGTAATTTCATCCTGTGCTGTGCGATGACAGAAAAGTCGCACAGCATGTGTCGAATTAAATATTCTTCATTTCCTTCCTCCTCCCCCCGAAATCTACGGCTAAAGTCTTTTTTGAAAATCCTGATACCCCGGTTTTATTGGCTATGGCGTGGTAATCCACACCAAAAAAGCCGATCTCTTTATTAGGAAATTTCTTGCGTGTGACTAGAATTCATTTGTAGGACACAGTTTGAAATAGTCGCTCGGTTGAATAGCCTGTGGTAGCACCTTATATACCCGCATGCGGCAACACCTTAAAGACGAGGAGATTCTTACAACCATGATGCGCATTCTGCTGTTTTTGGCCACTAACCTGGCGGTCGTGCTGATTGCCAGCATTACCTTGAGCCTGTTCGGCTTTGACGGGTTCATGGCGGCCAACGGGGTTGATCTGAACCTCAGTCAGCTATTGATATTCTGTGCGGTCTTTGGTTTTGCAGGGTCTTTGTTCTCACTCTTCATATCCAAATGGATGGCGAAGATGAGCACCAGCACCCAGGTGATCACTCAGCCACGTACCCGTCATGAACAATGGCTGATACAAACTGTTGAACAACTCTCGCGGGAAGCAGGGATCAAAATGCCCGAAGTGGGTATTTTCCCGGCCTATGAGGCGAATGCCTTTGCCACTGGCTGGAACAAAAATGACGCTTTGGTCGCGGTGAGTCAGGGTTTGCTGGAGCGTTTTTCGCCCGACGAAGTGAAGGCTGTTCTGGCCCATGAAATTGGCCACGTCGCCAACGGCGACATGGTGACATTGGCGCTGATTCAGGGCGTGGTGAACACCTTCGTGATGTTTTTCGCCCGCATCATCGGTAACTTTGTCGACAAAGTTGTGTTCAAGAACGATGAAGGTCGAGGGATCGCTTACTACGTTGCGACCATCTTCGCCGAGCTGGTTCTGGGCTTCCTCGCCAGCGCCATCGTGATGTGGTTTTCACGCAAACGTGAATTCCGGGCTGACGAAGCCGGCGCTCAGTTGGCCGGGACAACCGCCATGATCAGTGCCTTGCAGCGTCTGCGCTCCGAACAGGGCTTACCCGTGCACATGCCGGACACCATGGCCGCATTTGGCATCAATGGTGGTCTCAAGCAAGGTCTGGCCAGAATGTTCATGAGCCATCCGCCCCTTGAAGAGCGTATTGACGCACTGCGTCGCCGCGGCTGACATTCACTCATGTTCAACTAAAGGGCAGCTCTGGCTGCCCTTTTTTGTGTCCGCATTCAAGGGGTGCAGGTTTTCTTCAGGCGATAGACACGCTCAACCAGCCGCGTAACCCCGCCTTTGAGGAATTTCCATTCCTGATTAAGTACATCTGGCTGCTCGACGACCTCCAGTGACCAGGCAGGACTCAAAAGACTTTCAACCTCTGCGTGCGGCACTGAAAACGGCGGGCCTTTCATCTGCGACTGGTCGTAATCTAGAGTGATCAATAAGCCTTTACACCCCATCGGGAGTACCTGAGTCAGATGCCGCGCATAAGCGGCACGCATGTCGTCAGGGAAAGCAATCATTGCCGCACGGTCATACACCGCCGAACAGTCAGCGACATCTGCCGCCGAGAGCTCCAGGATGTCTCCACATAGAATGCTCACAGGGCCCGCCTCATAGACCTTGAAGGCGCCGTGCTGCCTAATCGTAGGCATAACCTTCTGCTCACCGAAAAACTGCTCCACAGCCGTCTGCGTGAGCTCTACACCCAATACTTCATAGCCTTGTGCCGCCAACCAGCTTAAATCCAGACTTTTCCCGCAAAGCGGCACCAGCACGCGACTGCCCTGCGCCACCTCCAGAGAGGGCCACCAACGTGTCAGGTAAGGATTGACCTCTTGAAGATGAAAGCCTATCTGATTGCGATCCCAACGGTCGTGCCAAAATTCGGGCTGCATGATTCACCTTTAAATTCGATAAATAAGCGCTAAAACTTATATTGGATTTAGATCAATGATCGGGATGAAGATGCGCCATCTTAATCTTGAGGACATGGTTCATGCTTCCCAGCCTGTATATTTCTCACGGCTCACCCATGCTAGCACTGGAACCGGGCGCCAGTGGCCCGGCGCTCAGACGCCTGGCAGCCGAACTGCCCCGACCGAAAGCAATCGTGTTGGTGTCGGCGCATTGGCAAAGCGCTGACTTGCAGGTTGCCAGCCACCCTGCCCCGGCCACCTGGCATGATTTCGGCGGATTTCCCCCTGCTTTGTTTGCCGTGCAATACCCCGCCCCCGGCGAACCCGCACTGGCTGCACGCATCGTAGAGCTACTGGCCGAGCATGGCATGGCCGCCAGTCTTGATCCTGAACGGCCTTTTGACCACGGCGCCTGGGTGCCGTTATCACTGATGTACCCGGATGCGGATATTCCGGTTGTGCAGGTGTCGCTGCCCAGCGCGCTTGGCCCGTCAGGCCTGACAGCGCTGGGGCAGGCGCTTGGCACCTTGCGCGAGGAAGGCATCTTGATCATCGGTTCCGGCAGCATCACTCACAATTTGGGCGAGTTGGACTGGCGTGCTGCACCTGAAAACGCCGAGCCTTGGGCATTAGCCTTTCGCGAGTGGATCATCGAAAAGCTGGCGGCCAACGACGAAGCGGCGCTGCATGACTATCGCCGACAAGCCCCCTTTGCCTCACGCAATCATCCAAGCGACGAGCACCTGCTGCCGCTGTACGTTGCCCGGGGTGCGGGCGGTACTTTCAATGTTGCCCACAAAGGCTGGACGCTGGGCGCGCTGGGGATGGACATTTATCGTTTTGGCTAACACCAGCACAAATCTCAAGCAAAAAAAATCCCCGAACCAGTCGGGGATTTTTTTAGCGATCAATCACTGCAACAGTGATTAATCTTCGCGGTAGCGACGCAGCTTGAGCTGCTTGCCTGCAACGCGGGTGTCTTTCAGTTTGGCCAGCAAACTTTCCAGACCCACTTCCGGCAGCTCTACCAGGCTGAAGCTGTCACGCACCTGGATGCGACCGATCGCTTCACGTGCCAGGCCACCCTCGTTGAGGATAGCGCCCAGCAGGTTCTTGGCAGCAATACCATCACGCGCACCCAGCGCAGTACGGCAGCGAGCACGGCCTTCAGCCAATGGAACCGGAGCACGACGCTCACGATCACCACGGTCCGGACGGTCACCCGAACGCTCGGAACGCTCACGCGGCGCGCTGTTCGGCACCAGTGGACGGTCGCGCTCGATTGCAGCCAGAGTCAGCGCCTGACCATTGGTTGCTTTACGCAGCAAAGCAGCAGCCAAAGCACGTGGGCTGCAACCGATATCGGCAATCAGACGATCCAGCAGATCACCATGAGTCGATTCAGCATCAGCGACCAGCGGCGTCAGGCTGTTGGTCAGCTTCTTAATGCGGGCATCAAGAACAGCTTGAGCATCCGGCAGGCGGACTTCAGCGACCTTCTGACCGGTTACACGCTCGATCACTTGCAGCATGCGGCGCTCACGCGGAGTCACCAGCAGCAGTGCGCGCCCTTCGCGACCGGCACGGCCAGTACGGCCGATACGGTGAACGTAGGACTCTGGATCGTAAGGCATGTCAACGTTGAACACGTGAGTGATACGTGGAACATCGAGACCACGAGCAGCAACGTCGGTCGCCACAACGATGTCCAGACGGCCATCCTTGAGGGAGTCGATCACGCGCTCACGTTGGTTCTGGGCAATGTCACCGTTCAGCGCAGCAGCTTTATAGCCTTTGGCTTCAAGGGCACTGGCAAGATCCAGGGTCGCTTGTTTGGTACGCACGAACATGATCAGCGCGTCGAAATCTTCAACTTCCAGCAGGCTCAATACAGCCGAGGTCTTCTGGTCAGCGTGAACCAACAGGTGAGCCTGTTCGATCGCGGTAACAGTCTGAGTCTTGGTCTGGATCTTCACGTGTTGCGGATCGCGCAGATGGCGTTCAGCAATGGCACGGATCGACTGCGGCAGGGTCGCCGAGAACAATACGGTCTGACGGGTCGCAGGCAAGGCCTTGAAGATAACTTCGAGGTCGTCCATGAAGCCCAGTTTGAGCATTTCGTCGGCTTCGTCGAGAACCAGGTGGTTCACAGTCGCCAGTACTTTTTCGTCACGACGCAAGTGGTCGCACAGACGGCCCGGAGTGGCGACAACGATCTGTGCGCCATTACGGATTGCTTTCAGTTGTGGGCCCATAGGGGCGCCGCCGTAAACGGCTACAACAGTAACGCCCGGCATTTGCTTGGCGTAGGTTTCGAAAGCGGTTGCTACTTGCAGCGCCAACTCACGGGTTGGCGCCAGGATCAGGGCTTGCGGCTCGCGCTTAGCAGGATCGATGCGATGCAGAATCGGCAGTGCGAACGCGGCGGTTTTACCCGTACCGGTTTGCGCCTGACCAATCATGTCGTGACCGGCCATAATGATCGGGATCGATTGATGCTGAATAGCCGAAGGTTCTTCGTAGCCAGTCGCTGCGACTGCTGCAAGAATGTTCGGATTAAGATTAAAAGCGGCGAAGCCGCCGGTTTCCTGGGTCATGGGTCTGCCTCTAAGTGCATCCGCAAAGACCCATGCTCCAAAGCTGCGCATGCCGTGTAAGACTCAAGAGTCGCCCTGGCTGCTTTGTCGGCGGGGATTTGCGAAAACGTTTAAATGAATGGAGCGTTCAGGGTTGTCCGCGAAACGGACGAGCAGCCGAAGCGTGCTTCGGGAAATGCGACACCTAAACGTGGCCCGGCTAAAGGCCGGCGCGCACTATACCGGATTTATCAAAAAAAAGAAGCGCTTTTTTAAGACAAAATAGCCTGTATGCCTCTGTAGACCGGGCTTTAACGATATTTTCGCGGTTTGAAAATGGCCAAACGCCTGCCTGCACGGGAGCAAACGCTAAAACGATTCATCTTTACACCTCAGGTCGCTGGGCGAATCGCCTTGATCAACGACTCAAGTGAATAGCCCAAACGCGGCGCCAAGGCTTGAGCCCGGGCCGTGAGCGCTTCCAGATCGAGTGTCTGGTCAAGTTCGGCAGGCACCATCAGGATGACATTGCCCTCTTTGACCGGCAGCTCCCAGTAATGTCGGTGATAAAGCCCGCGCAGCAGAGCTGCCCCCAGCGGTTTGCCATCGTCTGTCGCCCACTGGTTAATGATGAGCCAGCCATTGGGCGCAAGTTTCTTCTGGCAGTTCTCCAAAAATGTCCACGCCAAATGCCCGGCGGCTGGCCCCAGATCGTTATACAGATCGACGAAAATAAGGTCGGCCGGCTCGGCGGTGTCCAGCAGTTCTAGTGCGTCACCGATGCGAATGTACAACCGCGGGTCATCATCCAGCCCCAAGTATTCGATAGCCAGACGCGGTACGTCCGGACGCAGCTCAATGGCTTCAACGTCTTCCAGAGGTAAAAACTTAAGACAGGCCTGCGTCAGAGTGCCCGCACCCAGCCCCAGAAACAACGCGCTCTCTGGCGCTTCATGGCACAGCGCCCCGATCAGCATGGCGCGCGTGTAGTCGTACTCCAGCCAGCTTGGGTCCGCCGTGAACACACAGCTTTGCTCGATCGCATCACCAAATTCGAGAAAGCGGTAATCCGCCACTTCCAGCACTCGAATCATGCCGAAATCATCATGGACTTCGGCGAGCAGACGCTCCACGCGCTCCTCAGACATTTCCTCTCCTTGCCGCGCTCCGGCACACCCGCAGCACTGTAAAAATCAACCACTCAACTTGAGCGCAAAGGCGCGATTGTCAGCGATTGCGCCTTAACAGGTCACGCACTAATTGCTGCTAACATGCGCCTCACCCTTCTGAATACTAGAGTCTGCGATGAGCCAATCCTGGAGCCCTGACAGCTGGCGCGCCCTGCCGATCCAGCAACAACCCCACTACCCTGACGCGGCGCACCTGCTGCGCGTCGAGCAAAGCCTGGCCAGTTACCCGCCACTGGTGTTTGCCGGAGAGGCCCGCGAGCTGCGCCGACAGTTTGCCGAGGTCACTCAAGGGCGGGCGTTTCTGCTTCAGGGCGGAGATTGCGCCGAGAGCTTTGCGGAATTTTCAGCCGCCAAGATCCGCGACACCTTCAAAGTGTTGCTGCAAATGGCCATTGTGATGACCTTCGCCGCAGGTTGCCCAGTGGTTAAAGTAGGGCGCATGGCCGGGCAATTCGCCAAACCGCGCTCGGCCAATGACGAAACGATCAACGGGATCACGTTGCCCGCGTATCGCGGTGACATCGTCAATGGCATCGGCTTTGATGAAAAAAGCCGCGTACCGGATCCAGAGCGCTTGTTGCAGTCGTATCACCAGTCCACGGCCACTTTGAACCTGCTGCGCGCTTTTGCCCAAGGTGGCTTTGCCGACCTGCATCAGGTCCACAAGTGGAATCTGGACTTTATCGCCAACTCTGCGCTGGCCGAAAAATACAGCCAGTTGGCCGACCGTATCGACGAGACCCTGGCGTTCATGCGTGCCTGCGGCATGGACAGCTCGCCGCAGCTGCGTGAAACCAGCTTCTTTACCGCCCACGAAGCGTTGCTGCTCAACTACGAAGAAGCCTTTGTGCGCCGTGACAGCTTGACCAACGATTACTACGACTGCTCGGCCCATATGCTATGGATCGGCGACCGGACACGTCAGCTGGATGGCGCCCACGTCGAGTTCCTGCGCGGGGTCAACAACCCGATCGGAGTCAAGGTCGGGCCGAGCATGAACAACGAGGACTTGATTCGCCTGATCGACATCCTCAACCCGCAAAACGATCCGGGCCGTCTCAACCTGATCGTGCGCATGGGCGCTGACAAGGTAGGTGACCACTTGCCGCAATTGATTCGCGCTGTTGAAGGCGAAGGGAAACAGGTGCTGTGGAGCTGCGACCCGATGCACGCCAACACCATCAAAGCGAGCAGCGGCTACAAGACCCGTGATTTTGCGCAGATCCTCGGTGAAGTGAAGCAATTCTTCCAGGTGCACGAGGCCGAGGGCAGTTATGCCGGGGGCATTCATATCGAAATGACCGGACAGAATGTCACCGAGTGCATCGGCGGGGCTAACCCGATCACTGAAGACGGGTTATCAGATCGCTACCATACCCACTGCGACCCGCGCATGAACGCCGACCAATCGCTGGAACTGGCGTTTTTGATCGCCGAAACGCTGAAACAGGTTAAACGCTAAAAGCCTTTAACCCTTTCCCGAAAATCTGTAGTTGCTTTAGCTCCCTCCCCCTTGGGAAAGGGTTGGGGGCCTCTGACACCGCCTACTCATTTGTTAAACGGATCATCCCAAAAAGCCCTCTGACTTTCAGTCTCTATATCCGCCCT
The DNA here is from genome assembly GCF_009600315.1 of Pseudomonas helleri. Classification (GTDB taxonomy): domain Bacteria; phylum Pseudomonadota; class Gammaproteobacteria; order Pseudomonadales; family Pseudomonadaceae; genus Aquipseudomonas; species Aquipseudomonas helleri_A. The sequence goes on from NZ_WIWC01000043.1 coordinate 23,101, forward strand.
GCTCAGCCCTAGATCCTTCAACGCCGCCTCGCTGATCCGCCTCAGGCACGCTCTTTCCCGCGAAAGTTGATACCAGCGGGCAACCTGGGCAAACCACACTCGACCTCTTTGACCTTTCATCACTTGCCACCTCCATAGGGATGGCTCAAGTCTCTGCGCGGGCTTAAGATCAATCCAACGAATGTTTCTTATGCGATACATCTACGAGATTGATGCATGACCGACTTCCCCAGCATCGACACCGACTTGCTGCGCACCTTCGCCGCAATTGCCGATCACGGCGGCTTTACCCGTGCAGCTGAAGTGGTCAACCGCACGCAATCGGCGGTGAGCATGCAAATGAAACGACTGGAAGAAGATGTGCTCAAGTGCGCATTGTTCCAGCGCGACGGGCGTAATGTCAGCCTCACGACTGAAGGTCTTGTGTTGTTGGGCTATGCCCGGCGAATCCTCAAACTGCACAGCGAAGTGTTCAACACGCTGCGCCAACCGCACATGGTCGGCACCGTCAAAATCGGTTCGCCCGATGATTACGTGATGCGCTTTTTACCCGGTGTGTTAACGCGCTTTGCCAAGGACTATCCACTGATCAATGTCGAAGTGCATTGCGAACCCTCTGCGCTGCTGCTGCAACGCAATGACCTGGATCTGACCATCGTGACCCGAGAACCCGGCACTGAAATGGGCCAGATCCTGCGTCAGGAGCGCTTCGTCTGGATGATTGCCCAAGGCTTTGCACCGCACGAACAAACACCGTTGCCGCTGGCCATGTTCAACACCGACTGCTTTTGCAGAACCTGGGCCTGTAATGCACTGGACCTTATGCAACGTGAATATCGGGTCGCCTATACCAGCGCCAGCCTCGCGGCAATCAATGCGGTGGTGAGCACCGGTCTTGCCGTCACCGCTCAACTGGAGAGCTTGCTGACCGCCGATTTGCGGGTTGTTGGCGAGGCCGAAAACCTGCCTCTGCTGCCCTCGGCCAGCATTGTGCTGATGCGCAAACCCAACAGCGTGTCATCGCCCATCATCGAGTGTTTTGCCGAGTACATCGTCGATGGCTTTAAGCTTTGACTGCCAGCAACGCCGCGCACAGCAGCAAAAAGGCACAATACAGCCCGCGCAATAGACGCTCCGGTATGGCGTGAGCCATCTTCACGCCCCAACTGATGCTTAGCAGGCCGCCGATCGCCAGTGGCACACCCATGGCCCAGTTAACCTCACCGTGTGCGGCATAGGTCAGCAGGGTCACCGTAGTGCTCGGCGCAGCAAGCGCCAGCGACAAGCCTTGAGCAACTACTTGGGTGGTGCCAAAGACGCTGGTCAGCACGGGAACCGCCACCACCGCACCGCCCACCCCAAACAGCCCACCGGTGGTACCCGCGACAGCGCCCAACAGCCCAAACCACGGCCAGCCAAAGCGCGACCCGGTCACTGGTGAAACCGACAAGGTGAACATTTTGATCAGGTTATACAGGGTGATCGCGAGCAGAAAGGCGACAAATCCCCAGCGGATAATGCGTCCGTCAACCCCGACAGCGAGCATTGCGCCTAACCAGGCGAAGCTGAAACTCATCAGCACCAGCGGCAATGCCTGACGCAGATTGATCCGGTTACGCTGCTGATAGCGATACAGCGCCAGAAACACATTGGGCACTGACATTGCCAAAGCAGTCCCTTGCGCCAATTGCTGATCCAGCCCGAACCACAACCCGAGTACCGGGATCGCGATCAAGCCGCCACCGATCCCGAATAACCCGCCCAACGCCCCCATGGCGATACCCAAGGCGCCATACATTACAAAATCCATCAACATTACGGCCCCTCTTCGTGAACGCGCATGCTATCCACTCGCCAGCGCCCGGCAAAGCGTTAAAGCGCGCACTTTTTAACGGCGAAAAAAAACCCGGCCTTGAGGCCGGGTTTTTCAACGTACGGTTAACGCCAGGCTTAAACCTTGGCGCGGCCCTTGTAGGAGCCACCGTCACGGGTGTCGATCTCGATCCAGTCGCCGATTTCCACGAAATCTGCAACGCTCAGCTCGGTACCGTTTTTCAGTTTGGCAGGCTTCATCACCTTGCCCGAAGTGTCGCCGCGAGCGGAACCTTCGGTGTAGTCAACCTGACGCACGATAGTGGTCGGCAGCTCTACGGATACCAGACGCTCTTCGAAGAAGATAGCTTCGCAAACGTCGGTCATGCCTTCTTCGATGAAAGGCAGAACGGCTTCGATGTCTTCAGCGTTCAGCTCGTACATGGTGTAGTCAGTGGTGTCCATGAACGTGTAGGTGTCACCGCTGATGAAGGACAGGGTCGCTTCTTTGCGATCCAGGATCACGTCATCCAGCTTGTCGTCAGCGCTGTATACGATTTCAGTCTTGTAGCCAGTCAGCAGGTTCTTCAGCTTGGTCTTCATGATTGCGCTGTTACGACCGGACTTGGTGAATTCAGCTTTCTGAACCAACCAAGGATCGTTTTCGAGCTTGATGACTGTACCGGGTTTAAGCTCTTTACCAGTTTTCATTGCGAGTATCCGAATTTGGATTGAGATTTACAAAAATCTAGGCCGCGTATCATATCCAATTTCTATAAAACAGTACTAGCGCTTGCGCAAGATCAGCCTGCAATGACTGTTCCAGACACCAGCGTTCAGCATGCGCAGTAAGCTCTGGCCAGTGCTCAAGCAGCAGATTCCAGCCTGAGGCCATATCTGAACCGGCATTCCAGGCATGCCACAGGCTTGTGAACGCATGAGCCGCGGCGGGCGTAAGGTCTTTCACATACAACGCGAGAAATGCATTGAGTTTGTCCCAGTGCGCATTTTCTTCCTGCTCATAGATGTGCCAAAGAAACGGCCGCCCCGCCCATTGCGCCCGCACAAACGAGTCCTCGCCGCGCACTGCATTGAAATCACAGCACCATAACAACGTGTCGTAATCCTGTTGACGGACAAACGGTAACGCCTGAACGACCAATGAACCCCGCTGCTCGACCGCCCCCGGCGCCAGCGCCTCCATCCCGAGCCAGCGCAACAAATCGCCCATAATCCGGCCTTGCGGCACCAGCAGATGAGTGGGCTTGTTGCCTGCGGCCATCGCATCCAGCCAACTGGCCAAGCCGGAATTTTCATAAGCGAACAGGGAAATGAGGCAGGCATTCTCAGCCGCATACACACCCAACCCCTGCAGAAATGCCTGTTTCGCTTGGGGACTTTGATCAAAAGCACGTCGCCGAGCCAGTAGATCCGCTTCACGCAGCAGCCCGCCAGTGCCCTCTCCAAACCCTGGAAAAAAGAACATACGCTTCAAGCCATCAGGCCGCAGTGATGGCAAGCCATGACAACCACTGACCCAGTCTTCAGCGCTCAAATACTCCAGGTTGATCCACAAAGGGGGCGCTGGGCGGGCTTTCATGGCATGTAAATAAGCTTCTGGCAGCTTGCAGGCGAAAGCCTCAACCACCACATCCGCGACCTCCACCTCAGGCCATTGCTCGGGCCACTGACATACCTGAACCCCCTGCTGCCATTGTTGCGCGACGCCAGCGTCAGCTTCTGGGCAAAGGGGTACAAACGCCCTTAAGTCATCCACCCACAGTCGTACGCACTGCTGATGCTCGGCAACCAATTGCCGGGCCAGACGCCAAGTCACGCCAATGTCGCCGTAGTTATCGACCACACTGCAAAAAATATCCCAGGAGGCTTTCATTCCGGGCTCCCACATTCAAAGGGCTGATTGTCCGTATCTTTCAACGCACACAGAAGGCTTAAGGCGGAATAATCTGTCAGGCAGTCGTGCGACAATCGCCGCCTGTCGTCTTGCTTGATTGAAAACCATGAATAAAAACGCTGTGCACCTGTTGCTGTTGAAAAAACTCGAAGTTGACCTCGATGTGCTCCAACGCGCAGCGCAAACGGCGTACGAAGCCGCGACCGACAAAGAAAATATTGCCGAGAACAAGTACGACACCCTTGGGCTTGAAGCCTCGTATCTGGCGACAGGCCAAGCGCGCCGGGTCGAAGAAATACGTCAGGCGCTTAAAAACTGCCAATCCATGACATGCGCCGCATTCGATGCAGCACACGGCATTCAGGTCGGGGATTTAATCAAGCTGGAGGCCGCCAACGGCAACGAACAGTGGGTGTATCTCACCCCTGATGCCGCCGGGCTCAAGCTGATGCATGAAGCGCAGACGATCACCGTCATCACCCCGCGCTCACCCTTGGGCGCCGCACTGGTGCGCAAGCAACCTGACGACGACGTGCAGATCAGCGTAGGCGGTGCAGTGCAAACCTTTACTGTTTGCGACACCCTCTGACGCAGGTCTGGCGACTATCCCTTGACGTTACTTGGCAGCCATCAAACGATTGACTTCGCTGCGCACCATATTCGCGTACTCCGGGGGCGACATCGCATCCAGCTCGGCGCGCACCCATTGCGACCAGTTACCCTTGCGCTTGGCGCGCTCACCAAACAGGCGTGCCGCATCCCCTTTGGCTTTGCCCAGATTGCTCTGCCAGAGGTCATACAAACGGGATTTTTCATCTTCAAGCGCCGCACGCTCAGCGAGGGGCTTGTTGGCGAGGTTGAAGCTCATGTGAATTTCCTGCGGTGTAAATAAGGCGACATCTTACACCCTCGAAAGAAGTGTCTCAGTCTGGTTTTTAACTACGCTGTTACCTCAGGCTCAATCCGCCCTCAAAAAACAACCCGCAAATCGATGCAACTTTTTAGTCTCGGGTTGACTCCATAACTCATCACCCTTTGACCTGCTAGGAGTACCGCAATGGCTCGTAAAAACGCCGTACAAGCTGCTGAAGATCAAATCAAGGATCAAGCGTTCAGCGAACTGCAAGATTTGATTGCCGAATCCGAAAAGCTGCTCAGTGACAGCGCATCGTTGGTGGGCGAAGAAGGCGAAACCCTGCGTGCACAAGTTGGCCTGAAACTGAAACAGGCGCTGGACTCGGTGAGCAATGTGCGTGAACGCACCAAGCCTGTGGTCGATGCGACCGAAAACTATATCGGCGGCCACCCTTGGCAAACCGTGGCCATCTCAGCCGGTTTCGGCTTGGTGGTAGGCCTGTTGTTGGGCCGCCGCAACTAGTCATCGTAGCGGCACACTGAAAGCCTCTCTCTGTCATGGAGAGGGGCTTTTCTGGTTAAAAAACCAGGAACCTAGACATATTTAATTACATTCAAAGCCAACAACCCGGATAATTCATCGCCCCACCCTGCCAATGAGACAGTCAATGTCCGCCTCCACCCCTGCAACCAAACCTCTAAGCATGGCCCTGATTCTACTGATGGCCACCGCCACGGGCTTGGCTGTCGCCAGCAACTATTACGCCCAGCCTTTGCTGCACACCATCGCCCAAGAGCTGGGCCTGAGCATGAGCAGCGCCGGCACCGTGGTGATTACCGCGCAACTCAGTTACGGCGTTGGTTTATTGCTGCTGGTTCCGCTGGGGGATTTGTTTGAGCAACGAAGGCTCATCGTCACCATGACCGTACTCAGTGCCATGGGCCTGTTGATGAGCGCGTTCGCACCCTCACTGACCTGGCTATTGGTGGGTACAGCGATGACGGGGTTGTTTTCAGTCTCGGCGCAGGTGCTTGTGCCCATGGCGGCCAGCCTGGCAGACCCGCAGAGTCGCGGCCGTGTGGTGGGCACGCTGATGAGCGGTCTGCTATTGGGCATTTTGCTGGCTCGCACAGTCGCGGGCGCCCTGTCATCAGCCGGTGACTGGCGAGCTATTTACCTGCTCGCCGCAGCGCTGATGCTGATCAGTGCCATTGCCCTGTTCTGCGCACTGCCCAACCATCACCACAGCGCCGGACTGAGCTACCCAAAACTCATCGGCTCGGTGTTCAGGTTGTTTGTCGAAGAACCTGTGCTACGTCTGCGCGCACTGCTGGGCTTGCTGACCTTTTCACTGTTCGCCTTGTTTTGGACACCGTTGGCCTTTCTACTGGCCGTGCCGCCCTACAACTTTTCCGACGCGGTCATTGGTTTGTTTGGCCTCGCGGGCGCCGTCGGCGCAGTGGCTGCAAACTGGGCCGGGCGTATGGCCGATCGCGGCAAAGGCCAACTGGCCACAACCATCGGCCTGCTGGTTTTACTCGCAAGCTGGTTGCCAATGGCGTATGCCGGGCATTCACTGGCCGCCTTGCTGATTGGCGTGCTGGCCCTCGATTTTGCCGTACAACTGGTACACGTCAGCAACCAGAACGCTGTATTCAAGGTTCGTCCAGCCGCACGAAATCGCCTGAACGCCGGTTATATCACCTGCTATTTCATTGGTGGCGCTTTAGGCTCACTGGTGGGCGCGCAGACCTATCCGGCATTTGGCTGGGACGGCATCGTCATCGTAGGGGCGGTAGTGGCAACACTGGCACTGGCGGTATGGGGATTTAGCCTGCAACGCGAAAGCAAATTACAACCTGTCGGGTAAGCACTGCTGCAACACTTTTCATCCCCCGGGTAACTCGCTAGGATGCGTAACCCACCTGAAGACGGCTCGCCCAAGCGGGTCGCCTTATTGTTTCGAGACGCCGCATGATCCCTAAAGAATCCCGTAACGAGCTGGCCCTGGACACCTTCATCAAGTCGCACCCTGAGCTGCTTGAAGAAATGAAAGACCTGAGCGCTGAAGACCGTCAGCAACAAATTCTCTGGGCATTCGAAGATGAAGCTCAAAACCGCGGGCTTGACCCTTGGGAGCTGGCGCTGGAGCTGATCGCTCGCAGTCCCGAAGAACTCAAGGCCATGCGCCTCGAAGTCCATCAGGAAGTCGCTGAAGCACTGGACATGAGCTGGGAAGAATATTGCGGATTCAATGACATCACGGTTTGATGCCGTCACGCTTGCAGGCGACACGCGGCCAGCAAATCGCCGTTCGTCACCTGCACTGCACTAAATCACTACGCCAGCACACCAATATCAGGTACGACTCCCCAATGTCTGGAGACGCAACCATGATGACCTCGCCGCTCAAACTGCTCCCGTTGGCCGCACTGCTCTGTGCGCTCTCTACAAACGCCTTCGCCGCCTCGCCGCCAGGCCCGACTGTACCCACCAACCCTCAGGAGCCACCTGCGGGCCAAGATATAAAACCAACCATTACCCCCGACGCCAAGATCCACAACGATTCGGATGTACCTACACATCCTTCTGTGGACCCGCATATGCAGGGCAATGACCCTGGCCGTCAAGGCGGTATGAATACAGACGGTAATGGCCCTATGGGTGACGACGATGACAGCCCTGCCAGTGCGATCCCCGCACCTTCAGGCACGATGAAACCTTAAGCCAAGCCAGGCTGCGTCTCAGACGATGCAGCCTGTTCCCATCGTTCAATTTCATTCAACAAGACCCAGCGTAAACAGAATTTCAGATGAAGGCTGAGGTCATAACTGACCTACCCCTTTATGGATTGCTGTCATGCGTTTCGAAAAAATCTCCCAAAACCTGTCCAAAATGGCCGGGAGCCCCCGAACCTTCCAGTTCGCCCTTTTCATGATCGTGCTATGGGCAGCCTCTGGCCCGTGGTTTCACTACAACGATACCTGGCAATTGATCATCAATACTTCCACCACCATCATCACGTTTTTGATGGTTTTCTTGATCCAGAACACCCAAAACCGGGACAACGATGTGCTGCACATCAAGATTGACGAGCTGCTGCGCGCCACCCAGCAAGCACAGAACGCCGTACTGGGCCTGGATAGGCTCACGGCGAAAGAACTCACAGCAATCCGCAAACAGTACCAACGGATGGGCGAGGATCAGGAAATGCAATTGAACGTCACTGAAACTTCCGTCAAAGCCACCCTCACCAAAACGCAGTGATGCCCTGCTTTCGCCACTGCCAGCTGTAGCCATGGGTAGCCGAGCGCAGAGCATCAGGACTTGTGATGGGCATCAACGAGCTTTTTGGCCATCACCAAGTGCATTTCAAATTTAGGCAAATACTTCTCTGCAAAGGCTTTCAGTGCGGGCGACGCGGGCTTATCCACTTGCTGCTTGAACAGTTGGATTGCATCTTCACGCGCCTTCACCTGACTGGCGGCATAGGCCGCATCAAATGAATCGTCCTCCTGCACCTCAAGCATCAAGGGCTTGGCTTTGTTAAGTACTTCTTCGTGCGTCGGAACGGGCAGATCTTGTTCACTGGCAATTTTCTTCAAGTCACGGTTGGCGTCTGTCTGATCCTTGATGATTTCGACTGCATAACTTTCGATATCGGTGGACGAGGTTTTACCAATTGCCATTCGGCTGATTTCAATTTCGGCAACACCGGTTGCGGAGGCCTTTTCAACAAACTCGGCCGGGCTATTTGCCATCGCTGGACTGGCTACCAACGCGCAACACGCTAAAGCACAGCCGCCGACAAAGCGATTAAGACCCTTCAGGGTATTCATAACATCCTCCAGAAAAAGGCAGGTTTATTCCTTGCACAGAATCTGAAGGCCGGGAGGGGCAAAGGTTTAGATGAGGTCGCACTTTTCTGACGAGCGGAACGGTGATGCGTGCCAGAAAGCGCCAACCTGAGAGCACAACCCATGAAAACTCGCTCAGGAACTTAAGATGACCGCAATGTCAGAGCCAAGCCCAATCAGCGCATTAGACGCTCCAGAAAGGCTCCGTCCCAGCAACTACCCTGAGCCCTTTGCCGCCCTCACGCAGGGGCGCAAAAAAAGGCCGCTGGGCGACCTCTTCAATCTCCAAAACTTTGGCGTGAACCTGATCCATCTCTCACCGGGAAGCCTCTCAGCACTTCACCACACACATTCGCGGCAAGATGAATTTATCTATGTCCTGGAAGGTTATCCCACCTTGATTCGCGGGGAGACGACCTTACAACTCGCACCCGGAATGATTGCGGGATTTCCATCCCAAGGCCTTGCACACCACTTGGAGAATCGATCTGACCAGGAGTGCATCATCCTTGAGGTGGGCGACCGCAGTGCGGGAGACTGCGTGACCTACCCGTTTGACGACCTACAAACCGTAGAGGGTACTGACGGCAAGTGGCACTTCACGCATAAAGATGGCAGGCCTTATGAGTAATAAGAGATAGGCTGTTGGTCAACCTCCCCCCTTATGCTCGCTCGTCAGGTCAGTCGACAAAGGACTATTCCACTCAAAAATTAGCGTATACAGTCAAAACCATCAAAACTTTGTATACACCTGACGAGGACAACATCATGGTTTCTCCAGTGCTGTCATTCCGTGTCGAAGAGACGCTGGTGGAACAGCTTGATCAGCTGTCCGAAGCTACGGATCGCGACCGCCAATACCACCTCAAGCGTGCCTTGGCTCGCTACATCGAGGCTGAGTCCTGGCACATCAAAGCCATTGCCGAAGGCATCGCTGATGCTGACGCAGGCAACCTGACAGACTTTAAAACCATCAAAGACAAATGGGTGAACCGTGCCAAACATCGCGCTGACGGACAAAGCGAGCAGTGATCTCGACTCGATTCACGAGTATTACGAATCACGCTTAGGCTCTGCCGCAGCGAATGCCGCACTGCTCCAGATCATTGAAGCGCTGGAGCAACTGGGAACCTTCACCGGCCTTGGGCGCCCTTCACAAACGCCCGATGTGCGGGAGCTGATTCTGGCCAAATTCCCTTTTATAGCGCCGTACAGACTGATGCATAACGAGGTGCAAGTTCTGCGTATTCTTCACCAGAGCACGGAGCGACAAGAAAACTGGTAATTGCCCGTGCCTGCAATGCAAGATCAGAGCCTTGCACTTAGCACGCCTGTAGCTGCGCTACCGTACAAGCCTATAAAGCTGCACTACTAGAAACATGTCACCACCATTGGTGCCAAGGATACCTTCCCGCCCTCGCCCGCATGCTCGAACCCAACTATCAGCCCCAGATCTGTCCCACATCGCCCTTTTCCAGACGCCAGAAACCACAAACCCCCGACTTTCTCTAGGAAAATCAGGGGTTTGTGTTTGTAGAATGTGGCGGTGAAGGAGAGATTCGAACTCTCGATACAATTTCTTGTATACACACTTTCCAGGCGTGCTCCTTAAGCCACTCGGACACTTCACCGTATCTCGTCAAACAAGTTCTGTCTGTCGAGGCGCGCTAATGTAGTCGAAAGCTTTCGATATGACAAATGTTTTTTTCAGATTTTTCATGCGGTTACAGAAATAGCTATTTTGAAGGGCCAATCAAGAGGGCTAATCAGCCAAACTCCAGTCTGGCCCAATACCCATCCCAACCCCAACTGTAGACGCGCCGCCTTCTATATAGAAGGCGCTTGCAAACGGCCTGACTCACCAGTCAGTCACAGCGCTTTACCTGCGGCACTGCGCTGGGTAACGTCTGCCTCACTTAACTACAAGGAATTGCGCCATGAGTGACTTGGTTTCCTATCATCTGGATGAAGGCATCGCCACCCTGACCTTGAGCAATGGCAAGGTGAACGCCATTTCTCCTGAGGTGATATCTGCTTTCAATGCGGCACTGGATCAAGCCGAGAAAGATCGCGCGGTGGTCATTATTACCGGTCAGCCAGGGATACTGTCGGGCGGCTATGATTTGAAGGTGATGACCGCAAGTCCGGAACAGGCGATTGAGTTGGTTCGTCAGGGCTCCTCTCTGACGCGACGTCTTCTGTCGCACCCCTTCCCTGTGGTAATTGCCTGCCCGGGCCATGCCGTGGCCAAAGGAGCATTTCTATTGCTTTCAGTCGACTACCGGATCGGCGTTGAAGGCCCGTTCAGCATTGGTCTGAACGAGGTGCAAATCGGTATGACCATGCACCACGCTGGCATTGAGCTGGCCCGCGATCGCCTGCGTAAATCGGCGTTCCACCGCTCTGTTATCAACGGGGAAATGTTCAACCCGGTGAGTGCTGTCGACGCAGGTTTTCTCGATCAGGTCGTCAAGCCTGAAGCATTGCTGGAGACAGCACGGGAAGTAGCGGGCCAATTGAAGAAAATCAACATGAGGGCCCACAAGAACACCAAGCTCAAAGTGCGCAAAGAACTGCTGGATACGCTGGATAAGGCTATCGAGCTGGATCAACATCACGCACTTTAATCTTTCCCGAACGGTCAATCCCGAATGCTACAGGCAATCGGGATTGACTCTCAGGCTGTTTACGCACGGTAAACACCTCTAGCCCGTACTTCAGAGCCCTCGTTGAAACAAATGCTTAAACATCAGTAATCTCCTTCGTGTATCGGGGTAATTGCCGAATACGGAGCACATCCGTACACTGCGCCACCTTTGATTTCGGCGATTCTGTAAATGCTACTTTCGTTACGTATGTTGTTACTGAGCTTGCATTTCGTGGCAGCGGGTATTTTGGGCGTGCTGCTCGGCATGTGCCGACCTTTCAATCCGGACAACAGCAGACTCTGTGCCCGGATTTATGCCTGGCCTGCGAAGTGGATTTTGGGCTACACCCTCAAGACAGAAGTCGGTCCGTTGATGGACAAACCGCAGAGCTGCGTAATCATCGCAAACCATCAATCCAACTATGATTTGTTTGTGTTTGGCAATGTAGTACCCCACCGCACGGTGTGCATCAGCAAAAAAAGCCTTAAATGGGTGCCTCTCTTTGGGCAGCTGTTCTGGCTGGCCGGCAATGTGCTGATTGATCGAGGCAATGCCCACAAAGCGCGCAAATCCATGCAAATGACGACCCGCACGCTCCAGGAAAAAGACACCTCGATCTGGGTCTTCCCGGAGGGCACGCGCAATTTAGGCAAAACCTTGCTGCCCTTCAAAAAAGGCGCGTTCCAAATGGCGATCACTGCTGGCGTGCCTATCGTGCCGGTATGTGTGAGCACGTACTCACAGCATTTGAAACTTAACCGCTGGCGCAGTGCCGATATTCAGATTCGCTCCTTGCCTGCCATTCCAACCGCTGGCCTGACGCTGGATGACATGCCTGCCCTGATGGAACAGTGTCGCGAGCAAATGCGTGACTGCATCGAGGCGATGGATCGAGAGCTCCTCACTCTGCATAACCGTCGCCTGTCTGCGCCGCCTAAACCCAAAGCCACAGCGTCAAACCCGAACCTCTGAATGTTTGTTGACTCAAAGGGAGGCATTGCGCGCTAAGCTGCTGCGTGCCTTAACCCTTTGAAGAAGAAGCGATTAGAACTATGGGGAAAGTTATTGCAGCTGCGGTTTATAACGCGGGCAAGAAAATCACAGACATTACACCGGACGAAAGCAGCACATGGGCTCAAAAGCCCGGCCACTTTGTCTGGATGGGCCTGGAACAGCCTGACGCGCAACAATTAGCAGACTTGCAGCGCCAATTCCATTTGCATGAACTGGCCATCGAAGATGCACTGGAACAACACAGTCGCCCCAAGCTCGAAACCTTCGGTGATGCCCTGTTCATCGTCATCTATTCGCCGATTCGAACGGATGGCATTCTAGAGTTCATCGAAACTCATATCTTCGCTGGCAATGGCTACATCATCACCTGCCGCAATGGTCACTCAGCCTCTTACCGAGCGGTACGTCAGCGCTGCGAGGCACGCCCGTTGCTCCTGGAGCATGGCGAGGATTTTGTACTGTATGCCTTGCTCGACTTTGTGACCGAGAGCTATCAACCAGTCAGTGAAGCCATCCACGCCGAAATCGAGCAGCTGGAACGCAATATTCTCGGCAACACCCTCAATGAAGCGGACATCGTGCACTTGCACAGCCTGCGTCGTGATGTTCTGCGTTTACGTCGCTATGTCGCACCCATGGTCGAGATCAGCGAGGAATTACAGCGCCTGACCTTTCCCTTTATCGACAAAAACATGCGTCCGTATTTTCGTGATGTGCAAATTCACGTCACGCGCCAGATGGAAGACCTCACCACCCTGCGCGATATCGCCACGCAAACCATTGAAATCGTGGTGTTGCTGGAATCCTCACGACAAAGCATCGTGCAGCGTAAATTCGCCGCATGGGCAGCTATTCTGGCTTTTCCAACGGCGGTTGCCGGCATATATGGGATGAACTTCCAGAACATGCCAGAGCTAACCTGGCATTACGGTTATTTCGGTGTACTCGGGTTTATAACGCTGGGCGTCACGGGGTTATGGGCCAGTTTCAAACGCTCTGGCTGGCTATAACACGCACCTTCTGTGAAACAGCAAACGGGGCCGTATGGCCCCGTTTCTGTATGTCAGTAATTAACGTCAAACCTTGTGTGGCTGGGAGACAAAACGCATCATCCATTCAGCAACGGTACGACCGTGATGCTCTCGCTCCAGGCTGGAAACGCCGCTGGAATAGATCTGATCGCCCAGATGCTCATGACGCAGATCGAGCAAGGCTCGTGAGTAGTCATGAATAAACTCGGGATGCCCTTGAAAACACAGCACTTGGTCATTGATGTGATAGGCGGCAAATGGACAGAAGTCGCTGGATGCAATGACCGTAGCATTCTCTGGCAATGCCGTGACCTGATCCTGGTGACTGATCAACAGCGTCAGGTCCTCAACGACTGGGCTCATCCACGGCGCCTTGGCCGCCAGCGTGTACTGATGAGTTCCTACACCCCAACCCTGGCTGGCGCGCTCGCTCTTGCCGCCCAGTAGAAGCGCCAGCAGTTGATGACCGAAGCACACGCCCAGCAGTTTATCGCCCTGCTCATAACGAATGAGCAAATAGGCTTTGAGTACCTGTATCCACGGATCCGTACCGAAAGAGTCCGCCTTGCTGCCTGTCACCAGGTAAGCGTCAAACACTTCATCATCCGCAGGGTAGTCACCCTGCATTACGTTAAATACTTCGAAGCTGGCCGCAATGGGCTGCTGGGAGAACAGATGTTTGAACATCTGCCCATAGCCTTGGTATTGATCAATAAACTCTGGACGCAGGATGTCGGTTTCCAGAATGCAAATGCGTAGCGACATAAAAGTTCCTGGCACGATAACGGCGATTTTGAAGAGGACAACGTGTCCAGCCTGCCTTGTACGACATTTCATGGCAAGCACTGAACGCCCCCTCAAAGGCCAATCACTTACACCCACTAGAGCACTTTCGACAATCAAATGACGCCTGAAAAACATTCCCTGACGAACGGTAGGTGCCTAAGCATGGGTGATAGCCAATTGCCCACCGCGTCTAGCAATGGCCTGACAGGGCAAGGGTAACGCTGGTAATAGCGTTTTAGAAACCTACTGCACTTAGATGATGTGAAACGGTTCTAAGTCATGTGTTATGGGGCTCTAAGGTTAACTTTGTTGACGGGTCAGGCGCTTTTCAGGGGGCGCGCCCTTGTCATGGAGCGTCGCCGTTCAGGAATAACAACAAAAGGCAGGTCGCCATGTTTAAACATACGAAAGTACGCCAGGCTGGACTTATTCTCTTCGCCACCACATTGCTGCTGATTTTGCCTAATCTGACCAAGGTTATCGGATGACCCGCCCTCGTCAGCTCAGAACAGACTCTCGCACTGTGACTTCTAGACGACAACGGCCGACCCAAGGCCAGCCGTTGATCACCACTCTCGGATTTAGTTAAGCAGGCTACGAACCTCCTGCTTGACCCCCCACCCTTCAATAACGCCTCCCAGCGGAACAACGACCGCTTCGAAGTCCTGCTCAAACTCGCCAATACCGCCGTAGGTTGCGTACATCACCTTACTCAACTCAAGGTGCCAGGCGCCGTCATCGCGCACATTGACCTGGGCATTAAGACATTCTCCACAAAATTTCCCTGCAGCCCTGCGTGCCCGCTCCTCGTCCGGGAAGATGGCGTAAAACTCAATGGGATGAATGCGTGCAAAATCAAAACCGCCTTCTTTCATGCGGCGCAGCACGTAGCTGCTGAGGTCTTCTTGATGGGCTGTGCTCATGAAACGTCCTCCTCGCAATGGATAGACATTTAGCGCTCCCGAGAGGGCAAGGGTTTGCCGAGTCGGGAGTAATAAGCATGTAGCGAACAAGATCAGAATCGGTCGAATACACCTGCGACCTGGAAGCAGAGTAGTCCTCTGTGGCATGAACTGCCAAGTCAGCGCCATACAAAAAAACTTACGATTAAAGAAAAACTTACCGGCGTCGCCCGAACCCTGCACAGATGCGCTGTTCAGAACCGGGCAGTCGCTCCGGTAAAATGTATTACTTCTGCGCGCGCTCTTTAAGTGCCTTCAAGGTATTGAAGGGCGCATCCACTACAAATTTGTTGGCCAACCACGAAGGCACGCTACCACCTGGCTCGGTGTGCACCTGATAAGTGACTTCAGTTTGATTGGCACCTTTAGGCACCAGCTTCCAAAAGCCTTTGACCTGGGCAACACGGACAAAACCCTTCTCTTCAGGAAGATACGTTGGCAGTCCTTCGAGTGTACGAGTCAAGGTGCCATCAGATGCTTTATTGGTGGTAACCAATAGAACTGAATCTCGCGGTGTCACTGGCCAGGGCGTATTGAATTGGGTATAGGTCCAGCTTTTATCGCCTTCGTGCTTGAGCAGTTTTTGCGTTTTACACTCGTATATCCAGGCACAAGCACCTGCAACGTCTTCTTGCAAGGCACTGATTTTAGCGACCGGCGCGTTGATAAGTGTGACACCTTGATAAGCCTTGTACTGCGATCCTGGAACTTCAATCAAGGAGACTTTAATCCCGTCTTCATCCTTTGCTACTTTCCAGTCTTCTGCGTGGGCTACACCCGCCAACAGAACACTAAAACCACATGCCAGTGCAACTTGATGCAACGAACCCATTGTTTTATTCCTTATTGTTGAGGTTTGTTCTTTGAGCCTAAACACACTAAGCCGCAGTCATTCGCTCCCACCAACCGATCAGATTGATAGCTTCTTCCCGGTCGTTGCCGCACACGTCGATATTGGCTTTGAAATCACTGCATACCGCGGGGCGCTCAGGCTGACCAAACAATCCACACAGCGCGTCGACTGAGAGGTGCACGCAACGCTCACCGGCCGGCTTACCGTTGGGCATGCCCGGCAAGGGTGTACTGATGGAGGGGGCGATGCAGCAAGCGCCACAGCCTTCACGGCAATTCATAAGCGTCTCATTGAGGGGCAAAGTGGGTTGATGACAAGGGATAGTACTCGCTGGAACAGGCGTTTGAAATTGACCGTTCAGCAGAAAACGAGGTGACTGAACAGTCAGTTTTCAGTCAGACACGCGGGGATAACCGCCGCATTTCACAGCCTTACTGCTTGAATTCAAACTCCAACGCCGCACCTTCAATTTCATTCTGTCGTGCTTCGTTACGAAGTTGCAGGCCCATCTCGTTGCTGATGAGGCGCCCGTTCAATTGAAACGGACTGTCTTGAGCCGTCTTGTCGCCAAACATGTTCGGTAGCAACGGTTTATGTGCAGGCATTGGAACAGTACCCAAAGGCCTGAGTTGGCGGACCATATCGGGCGGCAAGCTTAAATCCAGTTTGGCAGTGGGCAAAGGCTTTTTCGCGCTCTTGCGTGCCGCTCTGGACTTGGACGCCGCAGACGATTTTTTTTGGGCCGCTGCCTGTTTCGCGCTGACCGCAGATTTTGCCGCGGGCTGAGTGGCATGCGGCCTGACACTGGAAGCTTCAGCCTGCGGCTGAGCAGCGGTAGCCGCAGCAGCATTCAACGCAGTCAATATGCCCGCCAGTATGAATCCCAGACAATATCTCGCTTTCATAACTCCACAGCTTCTACGGTTAAGGTGCAAATGCTGGCCTTTTAGTCATAGCCTGACAAGCCGAATTTCAGCACCCGGTATATGCGGGGACGCACAGCTCAATCAGTAAAGACTTGCTGTCTCTTGGCACAGCTGACTGGCCAACATTCCCAGAGTCATTAACGCCCGCTCGGCTTCGCGATTCCAGGGGATGCCGCAGTTTAGTCGAATACAGTGATTAAACTGCTCGGTGTTGCTGAAAATCAGCCCCGGCGCAATGCTGATCCCCTGCTGTAAAGCCCGTACATGCAATTCCTGGGTATTAACTCGCCCAGGCAAGCTTACCCACAAAATAAAGCCCCCACTGGGACGCGACATTTGCGTGCCTTGAGGGAAGTGCTGTTGAACGGCCAACTGGAATGCACTCAGATTTTTGCGGTACTCCTGTCGGATGTAACGCAAATGGCGGTCGTAACCGCCATTTTCAAGGTAGGCCGCCACACCCATCTGCGTCACGCTACAGGCCGAGTGCGTGGTAAAAGTTTGCAGACGCTGGATTTCCTGCTGAAATTTACCGGCTATCATCCAGCCGATTCGTACACCCGGCGACAATGTTTTCGAGAAACTTGAGCAGTAAATCACACGATCCAGACGGTCATAAGCTTTCAACGCTTTGGTGCGCCCCACCTCAAACATCAGTTCGCCGTAAATATCATCCTCAACTATCTGGATGTCGAAATCCGACGCCAAACGCAGCAGCTGCTTTTGCCGTTCTTCCGGCATGGTGCCTCCCAGCGGATTGCTGAGGCGCGTGGTCAACACCAAGGCTTTGATCGACCACTGGTTAGCGGCCAGTTGCAGAGCTTCAAGGCTCATGCCCGTGGCAGGATCACTGGGGATTTCGATGACTTTCAGCCCCAATAGATCCGCGAGTTGCAGTAACCCGTAATAGGTCGGTGATTCGGCTGCTATCAAGTCCCCCGGACGCGTCAGTACCCGCAATGACATTTGTAAGGCGTCGACACAACCGTGAGTGATGATGACTTCCGAAGGATCGACCACAACCCCTGCGTCACGCATACGGATCGCAACCTGCCGGCGCAGCGGTTCAAAGCCAGGGCTGAACATGTAACTGAACGCTCGCGGGCTGTGAAAGCGCGTGACCTTGGCCAGTTGTTGGTGTAACGCCCGCACGGGCAAATAGTCGACACTCGGCACAGCAGCGCCTAGCGGAAACACGCCCTCGCGACGGGACTCGACCAGCACTTGTTGAATGATGCTACTGCGGGTAACCAGGCCGGGACGCTCTACACGAGCGATGTCCGGGGTGGGCGCCGTTAATGCCGGAGTCTGATGTACGTAGTACCCCGACTGCGGTCGTGCGCGAATCAGACCTTGATCTTCAAGGTTGGCGTAAGCCTGCAACACGGTTGCGTGGCTGACATTGAGCTGAGAGCTCATTTTGCGCACTGAAGGCACGCGCTCACCCGGCTGATAAACGCCACGCCGGATATCCTCAGCCAATTGCTGAGCAATACGTTGATAGAGCAACAGATTGGTCATGGCGTAGCACTCACTGTTCAGGCTTTGTTTTTGTGTCGAACAATACCGGAACAGTTTAGAAGTGTACGGGCACAGTTGTCACTCATCTAAGCCGTACAGCCCATGATGAGGCGTAACTGTATGGGTACAGAGCCTGTACCCATTGCGCTAAGCCTAGACGCTTGCGAACCGCAATTAACGCGCGGCGCCTAGTTGACCTTTATCGTCAGAAAATACGATTTCGACCCTGCGATTCTGCGCTCGTCCACGCTCTGTGGCGTTTACATCCACTGGGTATTCGTCACCATAACCCTCGACCTGGATGCGCTTTTCGTCGATCCCCAGATCAACCAGCATGTCGGCCACTGCCTGTGCACGCGCAAGTGACAGCTTAATATTGTCGTCCTTGCCGCCCGTACTGTCGGTATAACCTTCAATGCGCACCACGCGCTTGGGGTTCAATTGCAGGAACTGCACCAGCTTGAGCACCGTACGGTTTGCCGAGTTCTTGAGTTCCGCTGCGCCGGTATCGAATAACACATCGCCCAAGGTCATCACCAACCCACGATCCGTCTGCGTCGTAGCCAGACTGATGATTTGCTCTTCGAGCCATTGCCCCTGTTGCTGAACACTCAGCAATTTGGCTTCTCGCAAGGCCAGTTGCAGGCGCTGACGCTCAAGTTCAAGCTTGGCCGCCCGCTCCTGATTGAGCACTTGCTGAGTGTGCTCTCGGGCAATATCACTGTAACGCTGGCTCAGATACGCGTAATGCGCCACATCGTTGCCACTGCCCCAAAAAGAAGAAAGCCGGTCAGCGCGGGCAAGGGATTCCCCGGCGCGAATCACATCCTTGGGAGCAATGCGCAGCACATTGCTGTCTTCCTTGACCGCTTGAAATTCGCTGCTGGCTTGCTGCAACGCCTGCTCACTGTCGGGGTGCGAGGCACAACCTGCCAGGCCGATGCAAGCCACTACCAAGGCACCGCTTAAACCTCCAGACACCAGGTTCATTGCACCTCCGCCAGTTGCTTGCGCAAGCGGGTAATTCGGGTATTGAGCACGTTCAATTGTTCCTGGCTTTTTTCGGTCAGTACGCGAGCTTCTGCCAAGCGTGCATCCAGCTCGGACTGTTCAGCCTGCGTACGAGCGTCTTTGTAAGAGGCTTCAGCCATATCGGCCTGAGCCTGAGCCAACTTGTCTTCGGCTTGCTTGAGTTCAGCCACCGTGTCAGCACTGGCGCCTACCGCCCGGGCTTGCTCAAGGGCCTGTTCGGTCAAACGCAATTGTTCATTCGGCGCTGGATCAGCGGCGCAACCCGCCAGAGCCACAACAGCCAAGGCAGCGAAAAGAGGTCGAATTGTCACTAAGGATTCCTACTGTTTTGGGACGCCAGCGGTTGCTGTAACTGCGACTTCCAGCGCTCCAGATTGCGTTGCAAAGCCGCCTCGGTCACGCCGGAGGCGGGCAATTCTGTCATCTTTTTGGCGAGCTGTCCGCGTAGCCACGGCTCGTTGCAGGCGGAGTCATGGGAGATCGCCAAAAACAGGCCCGGCTGATCAATCGGTTGCGGGTGCGCCACAAGATCTTCCGATAAACCAAGGGCTTGCAAGGTGGCGATACCCGCATAACGGCCCGCCAGTACATATTCGACTTGGCCAAGCAGCAATTTCTGAACCGCCTGTGGCAAACCTGGCTGGCGCTCCAGGGTGAGTTGGTGCTGGGCAAAATCGTCGAAGGCTTCCGTCATGCGCGCTTTTTCAGACAGCGCCCCCAAATGCCCGTGCAAATCGGCTGGAGTTTCATAGGTTAAAGACGAGTCCTTACGGGTCCAGACCAGATAATCATTTCGCACCAGCGGCGGATGGATATAGTCCAGTGTCGAAAGCCCTGCCACTGTCAATGGAGCATCCAGCAGCACGTCCATTCGTCCGGTTTGAACCTCGGCTAGCGCCTGTGAACGCTTGCCGCCGTAGAGAATGTCAACCTTGATGCCCAGCTCCTGAGCGACCTGTTGCAAGAGATCGGCGCTGGCACCGATCAAGTGCGCAGGATCAGCGGGATCTCGCCACAAATAAGGCGGTGCATCCGGGCTGCCCGTGACAACCAAGCGTTCGCACTTGCCCGCAGCGTGGGACAGGAGTGGCATAAATACCAAACCCAACAGCAGCCTGCTTATCTGACGCACATCCATAGCCCTGCACTCCGCACACTCAATTCATAGGCGTAAAAAAGCCCGGTGGCTCACGCCGCAGGAAATACGCACACACAGAGTGTTGCGCTTTTCCCACGGCCCAAACGACCGGGCTCTTTATAAGTGAAGCAACTGGATTAGACCAGCTTCTCCAGCTCAGGTACTGCTTCGAACAAGTCCGCTACCAGACCGTAATCGGCCACTTGGAAGATCGGTGCTTCTTCGTCCTTGTTGATCGCAACGATCACTTTGGAGTCTTTCATACCGGCCAAATGCTGAATCGCGCCGGAGATACCGACCGCGATGTACAGCTGTGGTGCAACGATTTTGCCGGTCTGACCGACCTGCATGTCGTTGGGTACAAAGCCTGCATCCACAGCCGCACGCGAAGCGCCAACCGCAGCGCCCAGCTTGTCAGCCAGTGCGTACAGATGTTTGAAGTTGTCACCGTTCTGCATGCCACGACCGCCGGAAACGACGATTTTGGCGGCGGTCAGTTCAGGGCGGTCCGACTTGGCCAGTTCTTCGCCAACAAACGACGAAGTCCCTGCATCGTGAACAGCGCTCACCGCTTCAACTGCGGCCGAGCCGCCTTCTGCTGCAACCGGGTCGAAACCGGTAGCACGCACGGTGATCACTTTGACCGGTGCAGTGGACTGCACGGTCGC
>NZ_WIWC01000044.1 GCF_009600315.1 Pseudomonas helleri
ACAGACGCTTTCACCTGAGCAATCAAATGCACCACGGCCAACGCCACGTCGCGGTTAAGTCCTTGCAGATTATCGGCAGAGGCATACGCGGTCGCTAGGGCGCAGCGCAGCAATTCATGGGTGTGTTCGAGGGTTTGTTCGTAGTCGGGAGTGTGAGTCATGGTGCAGTTCCTTTCGTGAGTTAAGAGCTGACGCCATTTGCTTGCACACAAAGAGGGTGGCAGCTGTACGCGGGTGTGCAAGACCGGTCGAAAGGAACGCAATCCCGGCAGGTGCGAAGACCTCCCACGTACAGCCGCCATAAAGCTAAATAGGTGGCGGTGATCCATGTTCCTTACTCGATTCGAACTTGCACGTCCGGTCACCCATGGGGGATGACGTACCGAAGGCTATTGATCGAAAGAGGCAGGCGCAAGGCCAAAGGATTCTCTAGGAATCGTCCTTCAAAGGAAAGAGACCGCGCCCGCAGGCATTGTTACCGAGTGATAAAACAGGACATTCGCCGTCATACAACGACCTTGGAATGTTGAAACTAAAGCTGCGCAAAATCGCTTCTTTTTTCGGGTTCAGCCAATGTCCCTCCTCTATCAGCCGAAAGAAGGCAGTGTGCTTATTTGTGATTTCAGGGGCTTTGAAGTGCCGGAAATGATCAAGGTGCGTCCCGTTGTGGTCGTGCGTAAACACCGCACCAATCGTCAATTGGTGACGGTCATTCCCTTAAGCACCACCGAGCCACAATCCATGTTGAACCATCATCTTGAGTTGCAGAGTCATTTGCAGGGAGCGAGTCCTGTCTGCTGGGCAAAATGTGACATGGTGGCCACCGTTAGCCTGTCTCGACTGGACCGGATCAAAACCCGTGACAGACAAGGGCGTCGTATTTATGTGGTTTCACAACTTGAAACACATGAATTCATTGCCATCAAAGCCGCGGTTCGGTGCGCGTTGGGGTTGTGATGCACAGGCAGAAAACGATGAGCCGGAAAATAGACGGTTGCCTAATTTTTTGCTCGGCGCGATACTCGCCACGTTCCCGCAAGGGGCTTGTGAGACTCTGAGGATCCTGGGCAACCAGCCATCACAGAGCCGGGCAGACGCAGTGCGATGACAAGCCAGTCTGTTTGTGAATGAGGCGCCGAAAGGCGCCTTTGTCGTTTTTGAACGCTCTGTTTTTCTCACTCCACCTTCGTCAGATTCCCTTTCAGTGCCACGCCGGCAATCACTGCGCCTGCATGGCATTCGTAGGTTTTCGGATCTTTGCGTTCGTTCTTTTTGTAGTAGCTGGCGATGTCGGTGACGGCATTGGCGCCGACGTTTTTCGCCGCTTGATGCAAGGTGATCAACGCGGACTGCAACGCCCAGGAGCAGGCTTGATAGTCAGTTTTGTTAAAGGCATTGGTTTTTTTGTTGGTCACCACCCCCGGTGTGACGACGCTGGCTTTGCCCGCTGGCGTATTGCCCGCCAGGTAAAACTTGACGCTGCCATCAATCTTGCCGGTGCTGATGGCTTCGGTCACCACCTGATCAAACGGCAAAAATAGCGTCGTGTCGCGCGCCTGGCTAATGGCAGGCAGGGTGCCCAGTAGCAGTGCGGCGGCAGTTGCCAGAGTTTTGAATTGCATGGTGTCTCCTTGACGTTGGGGAAGAACAGCGTTGTTAAGGTTGATCGGTCACTCAAGACCAGCGGCGGAAAATCAACGACGTGTTGACCCCGCCAAAGGCAAAGTTGTTGTTCATCACGTAATCGTTATGCATCACCCGGCACTCGCCACGCAGGTAGTCCAGTTCGCCACAACGCGGGTCGACCTCATCGAGGTTGAGCGTGTGGATGTAGCGATCGCGGTTCATCATTTCGATGCTGAACCACGACTCCAGTGCCCCGCAGGCACCCAGCGTGTGGCCCAGAAAGCTTTTCTGCGAACTGATCGGCATATGCTTGCCAAACAACTCACTGGTGGCCAGTGTCTCGGCAATGTCGCCCTGTTCGGTGGCGGTGCCGTGGCCGTTTACATAGCCGATGGCCTGCGCGCCAATCCCCGCGTCTTCCAGCGCCAGTTCCATCGCCCGGCGCATGGTGCTGACCTCCGGGCGGGTGGTGTGCTGGCCGTCGGCATTGCTGCCAAAGCCGACGATTTCGGCGTGGATGTGCGCCCCGCGAGCCTGTGCATGCTCCAGTTCTTCAAGCACCAACATACCGCCGCCCTCACCAATCACCAGACCGTCACGGCCCATGTCATAGGGGCGTGGGCTGGTGTGCGGGGCGTCGTTTTTCAGGCTGGTGGCGTAGAGCGCGTCAAAGACCATCGCTTCAGTGGGGCACAGTTCTTCGGCGCCGCCAGCAAGCATCAACGGCAAACGCCCGAATTTGATCGCTTCGTATGCGTAACCAATGCCCTGACTGCCGCTGGTACAAGCGCTGGAGGTGGGGATCAAACGCCCGGTCAGACCAAAAAAGATGCTGATATTGGCAGCGGTGGTATGCGGCATCATGCGCACGTAGCTGTTGGCGTTAAGGCCATCGGCCACCGAGTTAAGCAGCATGTTGCCAAAGGCTTTGATTTCGTCGGTGCTGCCCGTGGACGAGCCGCAGGCCACGCCCATGCGGCCGTCGCGGATGATGGGATTGCCGAGCAAGCCCGCATCCTGCAACGCCTGTTCGGCGGCGCCCACGGCCAGCCGCGACACCCGGCCCATGCTGCGCAGTTGTTTGCGAGTCCAGTGTGTGGGCACCACGAAATCATCAATCGGGCCGGCCAGTCGCGTGTTGAGTTCGGTAAAACGATCCCACTCGTCCATGCGCCGGATGCCGCTGCGCCCGGCCACAAAATGCGCTTCGATGCTGGCCCAGTCACTGCCCAGCGAGGTGATGCCGGCCATGCCGGTGACGACAACGCGTTTCATCAGCACAGCCCTCCGTTGACGGCCAGAACCTGACGGGTGATGTAGCCCGCTTCGGCGGACATTAAAAAGTTAACGGCCCCGGCGACTTCTTCCGGGGTGCCCATGCGCTGGGCCGGGATCATTTTCATCAGTTCTTCTACGGGCACGTTTTCGTCGAGCATGGCGGTGTCGATCAACCCCGGCGCGACGCAGTTTACGGTGATTTTGCGTTTGCCCAGTTCGATGGCCAAGGCCTTGGCTGCGCCGATCAAGCCTGCTTTGGAGGCGCTGTAGTTCACCTGACCGCGATTGCCGATCAAGCCGGAAACCGAGGTGATGCACACAATGCGCCCGGCTGCACGACGCCGAATCATGGGCATCATCACCGGGTGCAATACGTTGTAAAAACCGTCGAGGTTGGTGCGCATCACCACGTCCCAATCGTCTTCGCTCAGGGCCGGGAAAGCGCCATCGCGGGTCAGTCCGGCATTGAGTACCACGCCGTAATAAGCGCCGTGTTGTTCAACGTCGGCCTCAAGCATGGCTTTGCATTCGTCGCGTTGCGACACATCGAACTGCAACACACGGGCATTGCGGCCCAAGGCGTGAACCTCAGCCATGACCGCGTCGGCTTCGCAGCGGCCACTGCGGCAATGCAGCACCAGATCAAAGCCGGCCTGTGCCAGGCGCAAAGCGATGGCGCGGCCAATGCCACGGCTGGAGCCTGTGACCAAAATGGACTCAGTCATGGCGGGTCTCCTCGGTTGTTTGAGTCAGGTACTGTTCAGGCTCAGGCGGTCGGAACACGTTCAGGCGGGCGCTGGCCTGGATGCCGGTGCCGGTGAGGTGGCACTCGAACACGCCCATGCCGTTGTCGTCTTCCAGCGAGCGTTGCGCATGGATACGCAGCTCGGCACCCAGCGGGAAGTGTTCGACGTTGCATTCAAACTTGCGGGTGCCGAGCAAAAACCCCAGTACCACTTCATGGCCTTGCGCGCGTGCGTGACAACCCGCAAACGCGGCCACACTTTGCGCCATCAATTCGACGCCCACCCAGGCGGGCAGGCTGCCGTCTTCACGGTTGAACAAGCCGCCGGCGCGTACCGTGAGGCGGGTTTCAATCTGTTCTTCATCAAACGCCAGCACGTGATCGATGAGGATCATGTCGCCAGCGTGGGGCAGCAGTTCGGCGAGCGGCCAATCAATCATGGGGCGTCTCCGATAATCAGGCTGACGTTATTACCGCCGAAGGCAAACGAGTTGCTCATCAGGCAGCGTTGTGGCGAGGCGGCGAGGGTTTGGCCGGGTGTGACCCAGTGCAGCGCGGGCAAGGTGGGGTCGGGCTGGCCATCCCACAGGTGCGGTGCCAGGGCATTGTCATGGGTCAGGCTGAGCCAGCAAAACGCCGCTTCCAGCGCACCGGCTGCACCCAGTGTATGGCCGGTCATGGGCTTGGTCGATGAGCACGGTACGCCCAAGGGGAATACCTGCGCGACCGCGTGGCTTTCCATCGCATCGTTGTGCTGGGTGGCGGTGCCGTGCAGGTTCAGGTAACCGATGTTGGCGGGATGTAAGCCAGCACGGTTCAGGGCTTTGTGCATGGCTTGAGCCGCGCCGCGCCCATTGGGCTCGGGCGCGGAAATATGGTGAGCATCGCTGCTGGCACCAGCGCCGAGCAGGGCGATCCCATGAGCGTCAGCCGGGTGTTTGCTCATGACGAACAGCGCCGCCGCTTCACCAATATTGATGCCGTGGCGGTTAGCCGAAAACGGGTTGCAGCGCTCGTCACTTACCGCGTCCAGTGCGCTAAAGCCATTGAGTGTCAGCGCGCACAAGCTGTCGACGCCGCCGCACAGCACCACGTCGCACAGGTTCAGGTCGAGCAGGCGTTGGGCGCTCATCAAGGCGCGGGCGCTGGAGGTGCAGGCGGTGGAAATCACATAGGCGGGGCCGCCAATGTTCAGCCAGTCCGCGAGAAAGGTGGCCGGTGCGCTGAGTTCTTGCTGTTGGTAATCGTAGTCGGCCGGGAACTGCTGCTCCTGCAAGTAATGGGCAATGCCGCGGCTGGCTTCGTCAATGCCCGAGGTGCTGGTGCCCAGGACAACGGCGATACGTTCACGGCCATAGCGCTTAATGGCCTGGTCGATGTCGTCGTGTATCTGCAAGGCAGCTTCGAGCAGCAACTGGTTGTTGCGGCTTTTTTGTTGATGGAGTTCAGCCGGGATGGCCGCCAGTTCGCCTTTGACGGCGCCGACGGTGAGCGAGCGCTCGGGCACCCAGCCGCTTTCGCGCTGCATGCCCGAGCAGTCGCCAGCAAACAGTGAGCGCGCCACGTCGTCAGGCCCACGCCCGAGCGAGCAAATCACCCCCAAGGCATTCAGATAGGTAGTCATGGCGCCGCCCCCAAGGGGCTGACGCGGTAATGCAGATCGCCTTTCATATCAATGCGAAACACCGACGGCTGCTGATACTGCACCTGCCAGCGTTTCGCCAGAAAGCGCAGGTCTGCTTCGGCGTTGGCTTGCGGATAATTGGCCTGCAATTCGTTCTTTGGAGTCAGGGCGAACAGCAGCGCGGCAAACAACTCACGGGCTTCGGGATTGGGCGGTAACAGACCGTCGGCGTGCCAGCGGCCGTCTTGCAGCAACTGTCGCGCCAGCGGAATGCCCAGCGGGTCCATCAGCGACCAGCGCAGTGCGGTGTCTTGTTGCTGAATCACCAGCAACCAGTCCTGGCGCTGCTCGGCCTGTTCGCGCTGGATATGCAGCTGCATCGGCAACGCCAGTGTGGGCGTTTGCCTGGGCAAGGGTAGGCTGGTGCAGCCGCTTATAAGCAGGAGCAATGCCAGGAAAAACCTGAAAACAGGCCTGCTGCGCACACCATCGCAGCCTGCGGCAGTGACTACAGCGGGTGTGTTGATCATTGCGGTAGGCCATTTAAAGGTTTGCGCGCCACCACGTTGACCAGCGTTTCTTCACGCTGGCCCACCGGTTTTGGCTTCAACAACCCTGCACGTTCCAGCAGGCCGAAGTCCTTGGAACGGCTCCACCACAAGTACGGGTACGAGACGTTCTGCGCCTCAAATTCAAAGCCCTGATCACGGATCATTTCCAGATACTGCGCGGCACTCTTCTGCACATGCATGGGGTGGCGGAACAACCAGCGAATCACCCAGGTGTCGATATAGGCTTCGGTGGATTCAGCGAACAGCAAATAGCCACCCGGTTTGAGCACGCGGTAGAACTCGGCCAGCGCCCGGTCTTGCTGCACCAAATGGTGAAAGGTCTGGTGGCAGAACAGGATGTCGACGCTGGCGTCCGGCACTTCCAGCTCGGCGCAATCGCTGCCGATCAGCTCGATTTCGATGCCCTGACGCTCCGCCTCTTCGCGGCTCATGCGCAGGCTCAGCGGGTCGGCATCCAGACCGATCAGGCGCTGCGGGGCAAAGGTTTTTTGCAGGTACTGGAACGATTTGCCCTGACCACAACCCGCATCCAGTATCACCGGCGCCTTGGGCAGTGGCTGGCTGAACAGGCTGCGCAAGTCGTTGATGGCCACCCGCAGTACGTGGTGTTGCCACGTGTGGCTGCGTAAGAACCAAAAGCCGAAACGGGTTTCTTCAACGTAGGTGTCGCTCAGAGGTTTCATGCGGGCTCCGTGGCGCAGATATCTGACAGCATGCGCAATCGGCGCTTGGGTTCGCTGACAAAGGGGTTGGTCTCGTCCCAGGCATAGCCGGCCAGAATCGAACTGATCATGCGGCGAATGTGTGGCTTGCTGTCAGGATGGTAAATCACGTCCTGAAAGGTGCCGGCATACCAGCCTTCGACGTAGCAGCGAAAGGTGTCGACGCCGCGCTTGAGCGGCTCGGCAAACTCGGTTTGCCAGTCCACCGTCTCACCTTGCAACTGGCGATGCAGCACCGCCGCGGCCATGCTCGCCGAGCGCATGGCAATGGTCACGCCCGAAGAAAACACCGGGTCGAGAAACTCGGCGGCATTGCCCAGCAGTGCGAATCCTGGCCCGTGCAGGGTTTTGACGTTGGCCGAGTAGCCACTTAGGGTGCGCGCAGGCGTGTCCCATACGGCATTGGCCAATACGCGCTGCAAGCTCGGGGTTTCGTCGATGAAACTGCGCAGGCAATCGTCGAGATTCTCACTGCGCCCGGCAAAGTGTTCGGCCGCCGCCACCACGCCAACCGAGGTGCGCCCGTTGCTGAACGGGATGCTCCAGAACCAGATGTCGCGCTGGGTCGGGTGGGTGGTGACGAGGATCTTGTTGCGATCAAAATGGGCGCAGTCGATACGGTCTTCGACGTGGGTGAACACGGCTTGGCGCACCGGGAAATTGGACGGTGCTTCCAAGTCCAGCAGGCGTGGCAGCACGCGGCCATAGCCGCTGGCGTCGAGCATAAAGTCAGCGTCTACCTGATAGCGACTGCCGTCTTCGCGTTCAATCGTCAGCAAGGGTTTGCCCGCTTCTACATCGGCGGCGATCACGCTTTCACCGTAGCGGATGTCGACGCCTTGCAAGGCCGCTTGATCCGCCAGCAACTTATCGAAGTCGGCGCGTTGCACCTGGAAGGTGGTGGGCTTGCCGTTACTGAACGTGTCTCCAAAATCGAAGGCACTGTACTGCTCGCCCCACGCGAAGGCCGCGCC
The DNA here is from genome assembly GCF_009600315.1 of Pseudomonas helleri. Taxonomy (GTDB): domain Bacteria; phylum Pseudomonadota; class Gammaproteobacteria; order Pseudomonadales; family Pseudomonadaceae; genus Aquipseudomonas; species Aquipseudomonas helleri_A. The sequence goes on from NZ_WIWC01000044.1 coordinate 7,542, forward strand.
GTTTTTGAGCTGGAAACCGGCCGCCTGCACAGCCTCCAGCATGCCGGCCTCTTCGACAAAGTCGAGGCAATGGGACAGCAGGCTTTCGCCAATGGAAAAACGCGGGAAGTGCTGGCGCTCAATGACCAGCACATCGTGGCCGTTGCGTTTGAGCAAGGCCGAGGCTATGGCGCCGGACGGTCCGGCACCAATCACCACCACCTGACGACGTTCCAATTCTATTCCTGACACAGGCGCTCCTTGCCGGGGATTACGGCAGACTTCAAAGGGGGTTTACTCATACCCGCCAACACCGGTAACAGCGTGGCGATGAGGCTCATCAGCATCAGTGGGATTACTGACTCGGTCAGCATGGCGTGTGCGCCTGTTTACCGGCCCACGGCGCGAGCATGAAACTGAACGCCAGCCCCAAACTCACCGACAGCCCGAAATTACTCACGGCAGGCGTGCTCGACACCGCCAGCAAGCCAAATGACAACCATGTGGTCAGCGCAGCCAGCAAGGTGCCGAGCAAACTCACGGCGGCGCCGCCGATTTGCTCGCGCATCAGGATGGCGTAATCGACGCTGATCGCCGTAACCAGCAGCAACCCGAACAGGCTGAACAAGGTTAATGGCTGACCCAGCCAGCCAAGGCTGGCAAGGCTGCACAAGGCGGCCAACAGCGGCAGGGCGACGATGCGCAGCGCGCCACCGAAGCCGAACGGGGCAATCAACAGCACAACGATCAGCACGCACGACAACATTTTCAACTCGGCGGCGCTGATTTGTGTGGCCGCAAACACCTTGTTTAAGTCGCCCAGACGATCCACCAGTTTCACACCGGGCAAGTCCTGCGCCTGCGCGCGTAACAGGCTGGCGTCATTCAAACCTTGCAGGCTGACCATGGCGGCGACGCCTTCGGGATTTTTGCCCAGCCAAAGCGCCCGCCAGGGTTCGGCCAAGGGGCCTTTCAGGGCGTCGTCGATGGACTGAACGGGCAAAGCTTGCAACTGCGTCAGCTCGTTTTGCAAGGCGCTTTCAGGCACACCCACGGCCAACAGCGGCTGCCAGTGTTGAGGCAACGCATTAAGTGCGGCGCGCAGGTGTTGCTGCTCGCCGGGCTGGCTGACCAATTGATCAAGGGCTAAAAACCCCTGCAATTGGCCTGCACCTATTAACGACTCAAGGCGCTGGCTTAGGGCGCTTTGGCGCTCCAGCAGCTGCTGCTCGTTGTCGGCGCGCACCAGAAAGAACTGGCTGGTGGGTTGATAGCCGGTGATGCGCGCAATGGCTTGCGCTTCGTTCATCAACTGCGCTGGCGCGCCGACCCACTGGCGGATGTCATTTTTGCTGGTCAGCTGCCACAAACCGGCCGCGCAAAAGATCAGCAGCCCTGCCAACAACGCAGGCGTCGGGACTTTTTTCAGCAGCGCCGCGCGCGCATCCAGCAGGCGTTGTGCGATGTGCAGCGGCCATTGCGCCGGGCGCAATTCGACGCCTTTGAGCAGCGCCGGCAACAGACACACGGCACTCAAATAAGCGCCGATCAACCCGGCCGCGGAGAAGATGGCGATTTGGGTCAGGGCCGGGAATGGGGTAAAGGCCAGCGCCAGATAACCGATGCAGCTAGTGGCCAGGCTCAGGCTTAGACCGGGCAAGGTCAGGCGCAAGGCGGCCCAGCTGCGCCACGGTTTCAGGCTCCAGCTTTTGGACAGGTAATGCAGCGGGTAATCCACCGCCACGCCAATCAGGCTGGAGCCCAGCACCAGCGTCATCACGTGCATGCTGCCAAACAGCGCGACACAGGCCACCGCACCAAACAGCATGCCCACCAGCACCGGAACAAAGGCCAGCAGCACGCGCCAGCGACGGAACGCCAGCAGTAACAGCAGAAGAATGCCCACGGTGGCACCGCCGCCCACCCAGGTGATTTCGCGAGTGGCTTGTTGTTGCCCGCTGGCGGCGTAGAGCAGGCCGCTGGCCGCGAGTAACTGCACGTCGTTGTTAGCCACCTGTTCACGGCTCTGCTCAAGCAGCTCGGCGACCCGCAGCGGCAGTTTCATATCGAACGCGTTGCCTTGGGTGCGGGCGCGCAACAGCACCCAGCTTTTGCCGTCTGCTTCGGCGATCAAGGTGCCGCTGCCAATGTCCAGTTGCACCGCGCCGCGTTGCGGCTGGCTGTTTTGGATGCGCCCGGTCAGGCCCAGCCAATCGTCCTGACTCGGCACCAGACTGAATCCGGTAAAGGGATCGAACAGCGCTTGCACCCGTTGCTGGATAAAGGCGTCGGGGTGTTCGATCAACTGTGTGCGGTCAGCGCTCGAGAGCATCGCCAAGCGCCCGCGCAGCAGTTGCTCACGCAGGGCCGGGAGGTCGGCTTGCAGGTTCCACTGGACCTTTTCAAACAGGCCGCTGGCTTGCCATTGCTCGCCCAATTGTTGAGCGGTGGCGATGGCCTGCTGGCGATCCGCGCTGCCCACCAGCACCAGCATTTCGCGGTTCAGGGGTTCTTGAATACGCTGCTCGGCGCTCAGCTCCAGCGCGTCGGGTGCGTCACCGGGCACCAGTTCCATCAGGTTGGCCGATAACGGCGCACCGTGGCGCCATTGCCAGCCGGCCAGCGCCAACACGGCCAGCAGCACAATCAAAAAAGCCCGTGGCAGCCAGCGTTCACTGCGCAAAATCGTGTTGCTCCGCGTCGCTCAAGGGTTGATTGCTGACACTGTTTTGCAGTTTCAGCAGGGTGCTGTCGCCTTGGGTTTCTTGCAGCTCGATGCGTTGAACCAACTCGCCGCCTTCAATGTTGATCTGATTGAACACTTGCTTGAGCAGCAGCGAGCGTGGGGTCAGGGTGAGCGTCCAGCGGGTGGGTTCGCCTTGCAGTTGCAGGTCGAAATCCCGTTGCAGGCCGCTGCTGTCGCCTTGCAACACGGCGAGGAATAAACGGTTCTGTTCGGCACCGGCACTTTTGCCGGGGAGCATCTGCCACTGCGTGCCGTTGCGTCGGGCGATGCCTTGGGCGGTGATGCGGTAATCCTGTTGCAGCGGGGTTTTCAGTTGCCAGAGCAGGCCGTGGTCTTTGGCCAGCACAAAGGTGCCGGTACTGGTCAGCGGTTTGGGCAGGGCGCGCAGGTGTTTTTCTTGCGTGAACTGGCCTTGGATCACGTGGGGTTTGGCCAGTTGGTCGCTGAGCTGTTGCAGGTCGAAGGCGTGGGCCAGTGGGGTGAACGCCAGCAGTACGGTGAACAGGGCTGCGAGACGTGTGCGGGCTTTACCCTCACCCCAACCCTCTCCCAGAGGGAGAGGGGGCTGATGTGTGGAGTGGCGGACATTTCGACAGTCAATGAGTGGGAGCTGACATGTGGAGGGGCTGAAATCACCTCGGTCAGTCCCCTCTCCCTCTGGGAGAGGGCTAGGGAGAGGGGCTTTTGATCTGTTCATGAAAGCACCCGCTCAACCGCTTGAACAAAACACCCAGGCGAAGCCAATTGCATCTCCCGGCTCTCAATTTCAACCGCCACCTGCACCGTCACCGCCCGAGTCAAACGCTCGCCCGTGACCGCATCGGTAATCAGATAATTAATCTTCAAGCGGTTCTCCCATTCCACCAGACTGGCGCGCACGTTGATCCGCTGACCAAACGTCGCCCCGCTCACATAGCGCAGCTGCATGTCGATTACCGGCCACGCATAACCCGCTGCAAGCATTTGCCTGTAGTTATGGCCGATATGGTCGAGCAGCGCGCAACGCGCCACTTCGAGGTATTTGACGTAATGCCCGTGCCACACCACGTGCATGGTGTCGATGTCGAAAAACGGCACCAACACTTCGGTATCAACGTGCAGTACGCCTTTGCTACGCATGCAGCCTCCAGTGTTGTTGGGCAATTCGGCTCAGGCACAGGCGCAGTTCAGCTTCCAGTGCACGGTCTTCGACCACGGGCGGGAAGTCTTTGCCCAGTTCGGCGTGCATCTGCGCCAGCGCAGGCGGCAACGGGCGGGCCTCTTCGACACGGCTGCGCAGCCACACGCCTTGGTTGGCGGCCAGCAGGGTGGCGGCCGCCACTTGTTCAGTCAGTTCCAGCACACGGATCGCATCACGGGCGGCAATGGTGCCCATGCTCACTTTGTCCTGGTTATGGCATTCGGTCGAACGCGAGAACACGCTGGCCGGCATGGTGTTTTTCAGGGCTTCGGCAGTCCAGGCACTGGTGCCAATCTGCACGGCTTTAAACCCATGATTGAGCATCGCCCGTTCTGCGCTGGCGCCCGACAGGTTGCTCGGCAGGCCGTGGTTGTAACGCACGTCCACCAACAGCGCGAGCTGGCGGTCGAGCAGATCGGCAACGTTGGCCACCAGAGTCTTGAGGCTGTCCATCGCAAAGGCGATATGGCCACCGTAGAAGTGTCCGCCATGCAGCACGCGTTCTTCTTCGGCGTCGATGATCGGGTTGTCGTTGGCGCTGTTGAGCTCGATTTCGATAAACCCGCGCAGCCAGTTCAGGCTGTCGGCCAGTACGCCCAGCACGTGGGGCGCGCAGCGCAGCGAGTAACGGTCTTGCAGGCGATGCAGCGGCGCGGTCGGGGCGTCGATGGCCAGATCCTGACGCAGCCAGGCGGCCACCTGCATTTGCCCCGGATGCGGCTTGGCGGCGAACAGGCGCTCGTCAAAGTGCTCGGGGTTGCCTTGCAGCGCCACGACATTGAGCGCGGTGATGCGGGTGGCGAGTTTGAGCAGGTAGTCGGCGCGGGCATACGCCAAGCAGGCGAGGCCGGTCATCACGGCGGTGCCGTTCATCAGCGCCAAGGCTTCCTTGGGCCGCAGTACCAGCGGCGTCCAGCCCAGTTCGCGGTGTACATCAGCGGCAAAACGACGTTCACCCTTGAATATCACCTCACGCTCACCGGACAAGGTTGCAGCCACGTACGACAGCGGTGTCAGGTCGCCGCTGGCGCCGACCGAGCCTTCTTCGGGAATCAGCGGCAGCACGTCGTGGGCGAGAAAATCGTGCAGGCGCTCCAGCAACTCGACACGTACGCCCGACACGCCGTGGCACAGCGACTGCAAGCGCGCGGCAAGCACGGCGCGGGTGGCTTGCGCGTCGAGTAACTTGCCCAGCCCGCAACCATGAAAGGTGTACAGATGACGCGGCAGCGCTTCGACGTGCTCCAGGGGCACGGCCACCACGCACGAGTCGCCGTAGCCTGTGGTCACGCCGTAGATCACCCCTTCTTTATCCAGCAACGAGTCGAGGAAACGCGCGCCCTTGGCGATGCGCTCGCGATACTCGGCGTCGTCTTGCAAACGGCTCGGTGCTTGACGATTGGCCACTGCCAGCACGTCTTCAATACGCAGCGGGGGTTGGCCGAAGGTTACTGGCTCATGCGGATGCGTCGTCATCGGTCTTCCAGAAAGGGTAAAAATTAAACCACTGTTGCGGCGCTTGAAGGCAGTAATGCCCGAGCCGTTCGGCGTAGCGGCCAGCCCAATGGGCGATGACCTGATCGCGGTCGCTGCGCCGCCACACGACGGCCTCTGCGAAGGGTTCGAGGATGACTCGGTAACGGCCTTCGCGTTTCAAACAAAACATCAGATTGACCGGGCACTTGAGTAACCCGGCCAACAACCATGGGCCTTGCGGAAAGGCAGCAGGCTGGCCGAGAAAATCGACCCGCACCTGACGCCCGCCTTGCAGGGGCACGCGGTCACCGGCAATCGCCAGCCACTCGCCGTTTTCCAGGCGCTGATTGAGTTGCAGCATGACGGCGGGGTTGAGCTCGCTGACTTGAATCAGGCGTAAATGGCTGGCCCCGGCTTCGCCCAGCAGGCGATTGAATTGCTCGGCGTGCTTGGTGTGTACCAGCACGTTCATGGTGACTTTTTCGCCCAGCTCGGCGAGGGCGCGGCACACCTCAAGGTTGCCCAAATGAGCACCCACCAGCATCTGCCCGCGCTCAGCACGCAACTGATTGCGCAGCAGGGCCGGGTCGATGATGTCGATGTCTTCGATCTTGAGGCGGCCGTTCCACACGTCGAGCTTGTCGAGCAAGGCGTCGGCAAACGCCATGAACTGGCCAAATACCCGGCGGCGGGTGGGGCGCAGGGCGCTTTGCCCGCTCCAGTCGGCCAGCCGCTGCTGGTACTGCCCAATGCTGCGCCGGGCGCGGCCACCGAAGACAAAAAAGTACAGCACGATGCCGTACAGCACCGGGCTGAGCAGGCGACGCCCGAGCAATTTGACCCCGAATGCGGTGAGCTGCATCAGCCGCAAATTGCCACGTTCCTTGTGATCAGCCCAATGTTGTCGAGGTTCGCTCATGCCTGCCAACGCCTCCAGAGGATGCTCGGCAGGCGCACCAACATGCCGAAAAACAGCTTCGTGTGCATGCTGCTGATCAGCGCGTTGTCATGCCACAGGCGAAAATGCGACAGCCCGTCCTGTGGGTAATGCACGCGGGTCGGCAGCCAGCGCATGGGCTGATTGCGCCAGGAGAGTCGCACCAAAACTTCGGGGTCGAAATCCATGCGTTTACCCAGCTTGACCGAGCTGATCAGCGCCAGGGTCGGTGTCAGCGGGTAAATGCGAAAGCCGCACATGGAGTCGGGGATTTGCAGCGACAGGCTGTTGATCCACACCCACACGTGGGTCAGGTAGCGTGCATACAACCGGCCTTTGGGCACGCTGGCGTCGTACTGTGGATAACCGCACACCAGCGCCTCGGGGTTGCGCTGCGACACCTGAATAAAGGTGGCCACGTCGCGCAAGTCGTGTTGACCGTCGGCGTCCACTTGCAGCGCATGGGTAAAGCCCAGACGCGAGGCTTCGCGCAGCCCGGCCATGACCGCGCCGCCCTTGCCTTGATTGACGGCCAGACGGATCAGGTGGATGTGTTCACCTTGCGCCAGTTGTTCGAGCACCGCTGCGCAGGCGGGGCTGCTGGCGTCGTCCACCAGCACGCAAGGCAAGCCAGCGGCGAGCAGGGCATCGACCACGGCGGGCACGGCGGTCTCATGGTTGTACACCGGGATAACGGCGCAGGGGTTATACATGAGAAGAAACCTCCAGACCGTTATGGATTTTTCGTAGCAGCTGCCGAAGGCTGCGTCCGGTGGCGTAGCCGCCGTAAAGTCCGGCGCCTCGGTGTGTCAGGAAAATCGTGCAAGCCGGTTTACGATTGCTTCGCAACCGGACGCAGCCTTTGGCAGCTGCTACGGGCAGGCGGTGGGTGTTATCCACGGGCCTCCTCCAGCACGATACGGCCGCTGGCGCACGCCGCCGTGGCGTTGCGATAAGCGAAGTGCAATTTGCTGCGTTCGCGATCAAAGCGCAGGGTCAGTTCAATGGCGTCGCCGGGACGCACCAACTGCTGAAACTTGAGCACTTCCATCCCGGCAAAGCGCGGCGGCAGGTCAAGCACTTGCTGGCCCAGCGTCATTGCCCACTCCACTTGCACCACACCTGGCAATACCGGGGTTGTGGGGAAGTGGCCACTGAAGTAAGCCAGATCCGGCGGTATCGACAGGTTGAGTGTCCACAGGCCCGCGTCTTCACGCTGGCTCATCACTTCGGGCAGCTTGGGGCGGGGTGCGAGCAGTAAGGCATCGACCTGCGCCTGAGGCAGTTTGCCCTGGCTGTTAAGGGGTAAGTTACGCAGCAGGCGCCAGCGACGTGGCAAAGCCAAAGCTTCGCAGTGGTCGCTCAAATGCTGGCGCAAGGCTTGAGTCAGCGCCCGGCGGCCGTGTTCGCGCAAGGCATACAGACCGCTGTCGCTGAGCACCAGCAGCGCACCCAGCGACGCCCGGTTTTCGTGCACAACGCCCAGTCGGGCTTCCGCCACCCAGTCGTGGTGGGTCAGCGCGAGTTCGAGCATGGGCAGGGAGATGCGCTTTTCTTCGAGTTTGACGATACGGTCAAGGCGCCCGAGCAACTCAAAGCGTCCGTCAGCCTCAATGCGGGCCGCGTCGGCCGTGTGTTCGACATGACCGATCGGCAAGTAGGCGGAGGTGATGCGCAGGGCGCCGTCGTCGCTCTGGCTCAGTTGCACATCGACAAACGGCTGCCAAAGGGTTTGCCCCTGACGCCAGGCGATGCCGCCGGTTTCGGAGCTGCCGAAGATTTCAGTGGGCCATTGGCCTAAACGCGCGTGCAAGGCCTGCCCGGCCTCGGCGGGTAATGCACCGCCCGAGGAAAACACCCGCTGCACGGCGCTTAAGGCAGGCCAGTCGAGGTTGTCAGCCATGCGCTTGAGCATGGCGGGGCTGGCAACCCAAGCAAATGAAGGATGTTCACGGCTGGCGCGTTGCATGTCCTCGGGAAAGGCCAATTGTGTGCGCACAAAGCTTCGGCCCGCACACAGCGGCCACAACACGCGGAACAACAACCCGTAGATATGCTGTGCCGCCACACTGGCGATGATGCAGGCAGTGCCCAGTTCGGCCCCCCACAGCTGTTCCAGCGCGTTCACTTCATTGGCCATCTGGCGCAGGGTTTTGTCGATGCGCTTGGGCTCGCCGCTGGAACCCGATGTACACAGGCTCAGGTGGCAGGTGTCCAGGTTCAGTTCGGCGGCGTTTAATGGCGCATCAAACAAGGCTTCGAGTGCTTGCGTTGAAGTTATCCACAGGTCGACCTGCGCGTCCCAGCGTTGGCGGGTTTGGGCTTGCAGGTCGGCGGGTAATAACACGCTGACCCCGGCCCGCCAGGCGCCCAGCAAGGCAATCGCCAGCTCAGCGGCATCCTCCAGGTGGATCGCCACGTGTTTGATCGCGCGTCGTTGCAGCCCTCCCGCCAGCCGCAAAGCCTGTTCGCACAGCCGCGCATGATCCAGTGCCGGATCAAAAGTTACGGCACGCTCTGCGTGCCCCTTCAGCACCAAGTGCTCAAGTTTTATCCAATTCATGCCCGGCCTCTTACCTGTTGCCGTATCAGCCATTCAATGGCAAACAGCAGCCCCATCAACCCGTAGGCGATCAGGCCGTTGTACAGCGTCCACCAGCTCAGCGGTGCCCAGAGGGTCAAACTGGCCGCGACCAGCCCGTTGAGCAGGAAAAACAGGCACCAGACTTTGGTCACCTGCCGTGTGTAATGAATCGCAATGTCGGGCAGCTCCGGTTCGCGCAACCGGGCCAAACGCTCAACCATCGGCGGGCCGAAACGCAGGCTCAGGCTGAACAGGCTGAGCATAAAGCCGCTGATCAGCACCGGGTACCAACGCAGCAAGGCCGGGCTGTTGAACAGTGCCAACAGTGCGCAAAACACCAGCGCGACTACGGCCATCCACAGGCCACCGGGACGTCGCTCGCCCGTCAGCGCGCGGCCCAGCCACAGACCGCCGAGCAGCAGTGCAAACTGCCACGGGGCGAAATGGGCCATGCCGAAATACACCGCAAAGGGGTACAGAACGCCCGCCAGTAACAAGCCCAGGCTGATCAGCCGGCTCATTCGACGGGATGAACCAGACGGTAAACCGCCTCAACCACATCGTTGACGGTACGTACCGATTTGAATTCGTCAGCGGCGATTTTTTTGCCGGTTTTACGTTTGATATGGTCGATCAGGTCGACCGCGTCGATGCTGTCGATTTCCAGATCTTGATACAGATTGGCGTCCAGGGTGACGCGCTCGGGTTCCAGCTCAAAAAGCTCGACCAATGCGGTACGCAGGGTATTGAAAATGTCGTCGCGGGTTTGCATGGTTCGGTCTCAGGCTGCCTGTTTGGCCGTGACGAAAGCCGCAAGGCTGGCCACGTTGGAAAAGTGATTGCGGGTGTCTTTGGCGTCGGCATCTATTTTGATGCCGTAGGTTTTCTGGATGGCGAGGCCCAGTTCCAGCGCGTCGACCGAGTCCAGCCCCAAGCCTTCACCAAACAGGGTTTGTTGGTCATCAATGTCGCTGACGCTGATGTCTTCAAGGCCCAGGGCGTCGATGATCAGTTGTTTGATTTGCGTGTTCAGATCGCTCATCTGTGGCGAGCTCCTTAATAAAGTAGTCATGCACGAAGTCATTGAGCAGGCGCGAGGCTTTGGGTGGCGGGCCCAGCGCAGTAAAGGTGTTTGGGTCTATATCGGCGCCGACACGAAAACTGAAGTGCACGCGACGATCGGGAATGCGATACCAGGGTTCGGCCTTGGTCAGCGTGGTAGGGCTGACTTTGATGATCACCGGGGTGAGGATCTTCGCACCCCGCAGGGCAATCGAGGCCGCGCCGCGATGAAAGGCAGGCGGGTGCCCCGGTTGCGTGCGGGTGCCTTCGGGGAAAATGATCAGTGTCTGGCCTTCGCGCAGAGCATTTGCCGCGGTGTCGAGCATGTCGACGCTGCCGTCATTGCTGATGTATTGCGTGGCACGCACCGGGCTGCGGGTGAAGGGGTTTTGCCACAGGCTCTGTTTGACAACGCAATTGGCGTTGCGCACCAGACCGATCAAAAACACCACGTCGATTAGCGACGGGTGGTTGGCGATGATCATCTGCCCGGGGCGCCCCAGTCGCTCAGCGCCTTGCACTTCATAGGTGAGCACGCCCATGCGCGCCATGCTGCGAATGAACAGCCAGAATAAGCGGCTGACCGTGGCGCGGGCACGTTCGCGCTGGCGAATGGCGTCACCCGGCAAGCAGCCCAGCACCGGGAAAACGATGAGCCGCAGGCACAGTCCGCCAAAGCCGAACAGCGCAAAGCTCAGCCCGGTGGCGATCAGGCGCCAGTAGTAAGCGTCGCGTCGATTACTCACCGCTACGTTGCCAGTTCCAGACGCGGTGTTTCCAGGTGTGCTGGAAGCAGGTTTGCTCATCGAGCAAATGACGCACCAGCTGCAACGCGTGAGGCCACGGAGTTTTGACGGTATCGCCCGAGTGTCGATCCAGTGACAGTTGCCATTGCGAGCCAGGCGTCAGGAGCAGGCCGACGGCGTAAGGGAAGGGCACATCATCGACCCAGTGGGCATACGCGTGGGGCGGCTGTTCTTCGGTGATCACCAGCAACACCGCGGGCGCGCCTTCGTTGAGCAGGGCGCAAGCCTCGATCAGACCGTGCTCCAGGCCATCTCCCGCCGCAGCGAGGGCGGTCTTTTCGCTGGTTTCGCCGCGCATGATCGACCATAGGCCGATCACCGCGTTATGCACCGAAAGGCTGAATTGGGTAGGGGACAAGGGCTGGTCGGTGGCCAGATCGCTGAGGATGTCGAACGTACGCGGTGTTTCGCCGTGACGGGAAATAAACACCAACGGCAGCGCTGCATGGCCTTCTGCAAGCGGCCAGCCGACGCTAAACGCCATGCGCGCCAACCTGCTGAGGCGCCGCCGCTGCATGGCCGGTAAAAATGACACATCAGGCGCGCTGTCGCTGGCAGCGAGCACGCGGGGTTGCTGGCTCCAGGCCTGCCAAGCGGCCACGCTTTCGAGGCCCGGGGCCCAGGCGTGCCATGCGGCAATATTAAACGTAATCACTGGAGTGTTATCCCGCCCTTGCGGGCTTACATGATGTGGCGGTAGGCAGCGATCTATGCTCTTTACGAAATGTATCTGCGCTCGGTTATGCGGCGTTGAAAACAGGCTCGGAATGCTCATTAACAACACGTTAACTCCGCTTCCTCGCCTGTTTTCGCCTTGCCTAACCTTCGCTCGAAAACATCTCGTACAGACCCTGGGCGACACCTTTAAAAGTGCCGGCATTATCCCGGTGCGGTTGGTTCGTAGCAAACATCCCGTTACCGTTCAATGCTGATTATTAAACAAGTCTGAACGCAATAGCTGTCATTTTGCCAGTATTGAATTGCCGGGTAGCCCTTATGACTTGCAAAAAGACGATATGTTCTCTGGAGACGTAGTTCATTTCGGTGCAAGGTAGCGAAGCTTCACAAATGACATCTACACTCGGGCACTTATTGATACACGGAGGTCTTGAAATGCGGCGCGTGGTGTTCAATCAAAAAGGCGGTGTGGGCAAGTCCAGCATCGCCTGCAATTTGGCTGCCGTCAGTGCCAGTGAGGGGTATCGGACCCTCTTGGTAGACCTGGACGCCCAGGCCAATTCCACCCAATACCTCACCGGGCTGACCGGCGACGAGATTCCGATGGGGATTGCCGATTTCTTTAAACACAGCCTGTCGGCGAGTGTTGGTTCCAAGAAGAATCGGGTCGATATTTACGAAACACCCTACGAAAACTTACACATCATCACGGCCACCGCCGAGTTGGCTGATTTGCAGCCCAAGCTTGAGGCCAAGCACAAGATCAACAAGCTGCGTAAGTTGCTGGATGAACTGGCAGAAGATTACGACCGGATATATGTCGATACACCGCCCGCACTGAATTTTTATGCGGTATCGGCGTTGATTGCCTGCGATCGTGTATTGATTCCCTTTGATTGCGACAGTTTTTCGCGCCAAGCGCTGTATGGCCTGCTGGCTGAAATCGAAGAACTTAAAGAAGATCACAACGAGCACTTGCTGGTTGAGGGCATTGTGGTGAACCAGTTCCAGTCGCGGGCCAGCTTGCCGCAGCAAATGCTGGACGAACTGATCAGTGAAGGGTTGCCCGTCTTGCCGCTGTACCTCAGCAGCTCAGTAAAAATGCGCGAGTCACACCAAGCCAGTAAGCCGCTGGTGTATTTCGACCCGCGGCACAAACTGACGCAACAATTTGTTGAGTTGCACGACTACCTGGATCAGAACGCTTAAGCCCGCACCCCGTGGCTTTGCAGCCATGCCTTGAGTTGCTGCAAGGGGAAGGCTCCACTTTGGCGAGCGATTTCCTTGCCGTTTTTGAACAGAATCAAACTGGGGATTGAGCGAATCCCCAGTTGGGTCGCCAATTGTTGATTGGCTTCACTGTCCAGCTTGGCCAGCCGGCATGTGCCGAGCAACTGGCTGGCGGCTTGCTCAAACACCGGTGCAAATGCCTTGCACGGCCCACACCACTCGGCCCACACGTCCAGCAACAGCGGCAGGTCGCCCTTGATTTGACTGGCATAGTCGGTTTGGCGCAGGTCAAACGGCTTGGCCAGCAACACCTCATTTTTGCAGCGCCCGCATTTGGGGTGGTCACCCACGCGCTCGGCAGGAATGCGGTTCAGGCCGTTGCAGTGGGGGCAGGGAATCAGCAGCGGTTCGGTCATGGGGGCACTCCATCAAAGCGGGTTCTGTATGGCGTGCAGTTCAGCAGATCATTGCCCAACCTGCCACTGATGCGTGACGCATCTGCTCATACACGGCTGGCGCTCAGGTCAATCGCCGTGGTCAGGCTGTTAAGTCGGCATCTGAAGCACCTAGGTCATGTAGTAAATATCGCGGATTGCGATATTCAGACCCGGGGTCTAACCTGCAAGGGGCAAATGGAAGGAATAACCCCATGAATGCACAGATCGAACACGCTATACAGCACTGGCCTTTTGTAGCGCCCCTGCTACGCAAGCCCAAAAGCGAGGCGGATTACGACGCGTTGGTCGTCGTCCTTGATGAACTGACCGACCTGATGGGCGATGATGAAAACCATCCACTAATGGGGCTGGTAGACATTATTGGCGACTGGGTCGAAGCCTATGACCTTGAGCATCATCCGATGCCCAAGGCCAGTGGTGTCGATGTTCTGCGTTCAGTGATGCAAGAGCACGGCCTGACCCAAAGTGATCTGCCGGGGTGTGGGTACACAGTCGGTGGTGTCCGAAATTCTCAGCGGTAAACGCCAGCTCAACGTACGGCAAATTCGCTGGCTGGCCGATTACTTCAACGTGCCAGTGGATATGTTTATTTAACGCTTTGAGCCTGCACCACGCTGTCCAGCGTGGCATCGATCAACCCCTTACTCATTTCAACCAATTGCAGGCTGGCGAAGGTCAAGCTGTGGCTGGTTTGAGGGGAGGCGAGCTGGCTTTCTGCGCTCAACACCGCTGCGCTGCCGAGTAACTGCGCGGTTAGCTCAAGCGCAAGCTTGATCGGGATGCCGGGATTTACGCTGAACAAGGGTTCGCCTGTAAAGCTTTGGCCGAAAGGTGTTGGGTTTTGTAGGGTTAGATCGGGCATTGGAAAACTCCGCTATGAAGTAGACGAACGAATTTTTAGACCATGCGTTCCACTATGAAGAGCCCGACCGTCAAACCGGATCACGAATGTGTCGTGACGTTGGCGAGGATAGGGGCTGACTGCGTGAGGGTCAATCAGAGGATGTTCCGGCGGGGCATGAAGATCACAAGCGTTAGTTTTTTGAAAAAACATCTTTATTAAACGAAAAACCTACGCGTTGGTTGTTGCTCGTTCGACATTGCCATTAGGTTAATGGCGCTGCGGGTATGTGCTCGTAAGTATAAGCCTGAGAGTTTTCGGCCGGTCCCGCTGTTATGTAAACAACAAGGCCAATTCAATACAGGTATTGAATTGGCCATGTATGAGATTCCTGAGAGGGATGCTCAATCAATGATAATTAAGTGCTTACAAACAGACAATCATCTCGACATTATCAAGCCCGAAAGCATTAGACGCTTGAAACTTCAAGGTGATCTCATTGGTTGTGTGGTCGGAGGAGATAGGTAATGCAAGTTCTTTTGCGCCAACCGTTGTGAACAGTGGATACGATATACCCTGCAAGCTGACCGTCACGGAGCCATAGAGATCCGAAATTGTGAAGTTGACTTTAACGATGTCGCCTTTCACCAGTGGTCGATCTAACGTGACTAACTGTTTGACATGGCCGACCCTGGCCACATTAGCTTTGCCGTTTGTAAATGTTGTGATGCCACCCGTTGTCCAGTGTTCACCTGGGGAGCCCGGGTTTGAGAAAGTACCATTTTTAATAACATCTTTAGGTGTGCACGATTTATTTTCCAGCTCGAGTGACACGTTGTCCAAAGTAAAGGCATTGGTGGCCTGGAATTTCAATGTTAAAACATTGGTTGTCATGTCCTCGGTGAGTGTAATTGCAATATCGTGATCATCTTCTTTCTCGATCGCAGGGTATGAGCCCCCCGTCACACTAACAGTCACTTGGCTGCCATACATGGCTTTCACTTTGAATTTGATTCTGACTGCGTCCCCTTTTTTTAGCGGGGCTTCTAATGTGATCGCTTGTTTAATATGACCAATATTAGCAACGTTTGCAACATTGCCATCAAAGGAAGTTGTTTGAAAAGTCCAGTGATCACCGCGAGACGAGAAATCACCATTGAGTACTAAGTTTGGCATTGTTGTATGTTCTGTTTGATAGTGGGTTGTGGGTATGGCTAAATGCTTTGAAGCAAAATAAGCACAATATCCAGTAGCGTCTACTATCAGTTCTAACAGGGGCGTCGAATTTGTTTGGCTGGTCTGGCTTTAGTTTGATTATTAATTGCCTGGGAAGAGGGTTGGCGTTAGCAATAAAGCCAGCGAAGTTTGTTCATTTACAGCGCTGGCATACAGGGACGGGAAGGTCAGGAAGAACAACTGATCTCTAAATGCTTGCCCCACTCCGGCGGGCGTTCGGCATAAGTTTCCATACCCGGTTGTTCGGTAAATGGCCGGGTCAGCACATCATGCAAGCGTTGCACTTCGCTGTAGTCCCCTGCTTCAGCGGCATCAATGGCTTTTTGCGCCAGGTAGTTACGCAGGATGTACAGCGGGTTGACCGCGTGCATGCGCTCGCGTCGCAGGTTTTCGTCGCTGATCCCTTCACGTTCAACGCGCGCGACATACTGCGCCGCCCACTCATCGAAGCCCTTGAGGTCGACGAACTCGTCACGCAACCGCGCCACGGCTTTCGCTGCAGGTTTCTCACCCAATCGGCGGAAGAACAGGGTGTAGTCGATGCTGCTGCCTTGCATGCGTTGCAACAAGGTTTCGATCAAATGTTGATCACCGTCTTCGGCGGTGGTCAGGCCTAAACGACGGCGCATCAGGTCAAGGTAATGGGCCTGATACATCGGCAGGAACAGGCTAAGGGTTTCGCGCAAGGCCTCTACGCTGATAAACGGGGTGAGTGCCTGCGCCAGTGCGCTGAGGTTCCATTGACCAATCGGGACTTGATTGCTGAATGAATAGCGACCCTCGTGATCAGAGTGGTTGCAGATGAAGTTGGCGTCGAAATCATCCAGAAAGGCGAACGGGCCGAAATCGAAGGTGATGCCCAGAATCGACATGTTGTCGGTGTTCATGACCCCGTGACAAAAGCCGTAGGCCTGCCATTTGGCGATCAGTTCAGCGTTGCGCTCGACCACTTCGCGAAACATCGCCAGATACGGTTCCGGCTGTTCCAGACATTCGGGAAAGTGCAGGGCCAAGACGTGTTCACCCAACCGCTTTTGCTGTTCGGGTTGCTTGGTGTAGTAAAAGTATTCGAAATGCCCGAAACGAATATGGCTCGGCGCCAGACGCAGCACCATGGCGGCGCGCTCTTGTTTTTCTCGCCACACGGGGGTGTCTGAACCGATCACGCACAAGGCGCGGCTGCTGGGGATGCCCAGCGCGTGCAAGGCTTCGGACGCCAGGAATTCGCGAATAGAGGAACGCAGTACCGCGCGGCCATCGCCCATGCGCGAGTAAGGGGTCATGCCGGCCCCTTTGAGGTGCAAGTCCCAGTGCTCACCGGCGTCGTTATACACCTCGCCCAGCAACAAGCCTCGGCCATCGCCCAGGCGCGGGTTGTATGAACCGAACTGATGGCCCGAATAAACCATGGCGCGGGGTTCGGCGTCGGCCCACAGGGTGTGGCCGCCAAACAGCTGAGCGAAAACCGGGTCATGCGTCACGGCGGGGTCGAGATCGAGCAGGCCCAGGGCGGCGGTGCTGGCCACCACGACGCGCGGTGCATCGATCGGCTCAGGCAGCACATGCGTCGAGAACGCGTCGCCCAAACGGGCGAAGCGGTTATCGAAGGTCAGTTCGTTCAGCGTTTTCAAGGTGGAGCTCCAGCATGGGGGGCAACAGCTTGCGTAGCAGCTGCCGAAGGCTGCGTCCGGCGGCGCAGCCGTCGTACATTCAGACGCCTCAGTGAGTCCGTTGAATCCGGCACTCAGGGTTTACGATCGCTGCGCAATCGGACGTCGCCTTCGGCAACTGCTACGTCGGGTTAGGCTTATCCAGCGTCAGCTTTTGAGCCGGTACTTCCGGCCCGACAGGCACCAGCTTGTATTCCTGGCCCTGAAGGTTTTTAAGGTACACCTCCATCTGCTGGAAAGAGATGTTGATGTTGTGGTTTTTGAATTCGCGGTTGATAAAGCGGTTCACTTCGTCAATGACCGGGTTACGGTCGCCCAGATCACGCACGTGCATGCGCAGTTCGTGGTCCAGTGTGCTTTGGCCGAAGCTGAGGAAGAATACATGCGGCTCAGGGTCTTTGAGGACGCGGGGGTTTTCTTGCGCGGCCTTGAGCAGCAGCTGTTTGACCAGATCCAGATCGGAACCATAATCGACCCCCAGCTTCAGGGTGACGCGGGTAATGGTGTCGGTCAGCGACCAGTTGATCAGTTGCCCGGTAATGAAGGTTTTATTCGGGACGATAATGTCTTTGCGGTCGAAGTCGGTGATGGTGGTCGCACGGATGCGGATCTTGCTGACCGTGCCCGACAGGTTGCCGATGGTGATGGTGTCGCCGATACGCACCGGGCGCTCAAACAGGATCATGATGCCGGAGATGAAGTTGGCGAAGATCTCTTGCATGCCGAAGCCCAATCCTACCGACAGCGCGGCCACCAGCCATTGCAACTTGTCCCAGCTCACGCCCAGGGTCGAGAGTGTGGACACAAAGCCTATGCCGATGATCACGTAGGTCAGCAGGGTCGTGGTGGCGTAGGCGCTGCCTTGGCCCAGATCAAGCCGTGACAGCACCAGCACTTCCAGCAGGCCGGGCAAGTTGCGCGCCAGCGCGATGCTGATGCCGATTATGACCAGCGCACCGATCACGTCGCCGATGCTGATGGGCACCATGCTCATGTTGGCGCCGGTGCCGCTGGTGTATTCGTACAAGGTGATGTTGTCGAGGTAGGAAAATACTGAAATCAGATCAGCCCACACCCAATACAGCACAGCGATAAAACCTGCGAGCAAGGCCAGACGAATCAGGCGCAGTGATTGCTGGTTCACCTGTTCAATGTCCAGTGTCGGTTCTTCGAGCACGACGTCGTTGCCTTCGCCGGCTTCTTTGGCTGCCTGACGTTTGGCCAGTGCGCGCTGATAGGCCAGACGCCGTGCGGCCACGGCCAGACCGCGCACAAATGCGGCTTCAACCACCAGCCAGAACATCAGCAAGTAGAGGGTGTTGATCAAGCGATCACTGAGTTTGAGCGCGGTGTAGTAGTAGCCAAAACACACGGCGACAAACAAGGCGAGCGGCAGCAGGGCAAACAGGAAGCCCAGGGTTTTACGCACGCGATAGGCTTTTTTGTCGGTCTGGTCGTTGAGCAGCAGGCGAAACAGCAGCCAGCTCATGGCCGCATAGCAGCTCAGCACAACGAGGATGCCCAGCACGTCATCAGCCAACGCTGCGGGCTGTTGTTCGGCAAAGGCGACGACAGCTACCAGCGCGAGGACGACAAATCCGAGTTTGCGAATCCATTTTTGTAGAAACTCGACCAGCGGCTTTTCCCAGCGAAAATGCAGCTCGGCCACGCCACCCGGCGCCAGAATCCGATAGATCGTGTAGAACACCAGCCAGGCTTGCGCCATTTGAATCAGGGCAGCGCCGGCGTTGGCATTCATGCCGCGGGCGTCGCTTTGTAAAGCGTACCCGCAAAGGGCCAGCGCCAGTGCAATCGGCATGGCCAGCAGGATATTGATCAGGATCGCCAGCGGCGTATGCCATTGGCTGTCACGCTTGAAATGGCCAATGTCCTGATGGATTTCATTCAATTTGCCGTACAGGTATTTGCGCTTCCACAGCAGGGCGACAATCAACAGCACCAGCGGCAAAAACAACAGCGGGCGTTGGCGCAAACCATCAGCCAGTTCGCTGAAACTGGAGGTCCATGGAAGGGTGACGACCTGCTGTTTCAGTTGACGGGGCGCGCCTTCGAGCCACTCCAGGTCCAGCGGTTTATTGCTGGGAATCCAGAACATTTGCTCGTCGAGCGTGGCCCGCAGGCTTTGCGCGGTGCTGAGCAGTTGTTTCTGGTTGAGCTGAAGGGTGATCGATTCGTTGAGCAGTGAGCTGAGTTCGCGGTTCAGGCGGTCCAGCAGGTCGCTGCGGGTATTGACCAGATCTATCAGTGTTTTACGCAGTTGCGGGGTGACCTGATCGGCGGGCTGGGTTTTGAGCAGGTTATCGACGTAGCCGGTCGGGTTGCTGATCAACTCGCGCTGCTGGTTGATTTCGAACTGGTACAGGCGAATGTCTGCAATCTCGTCTGCCAGGTTTTTGTCCATTTTCTGTAAACGCGGCAGGGCTTGCTTCTGTTTATAAAGAATCTTGGACAGCAGCAAACTGCCCTTGAGCACACTGATTTGCTCGTCCAGCGCCTGATCGCTCTGGGTCACGTTATCCAGTTGCTGCTTGGTTTCGAGGTTTTGCTGCGTGACTTCGTTGAGGCGGTCAGTACTGCGCAACAAATAGTCAGAAAGCTTCAGGTTGATCGCGCTTTCGGTAGCCAGCAGGCTGCTGCTGCCTGATTTCTGAGCTTCGATGGATTGCTCGGTCACCGTTTGTTGCGATTGAGCCAGCCGCTTCTGATTGATCAGGGTTTGCAGGTCCTGAATTTCCTGGTCCTGACGTGTGGTTTTTTCCAGCAGCAGGTCGTGTTGGCTGCCACTCAAGTCTTGCAGTTGGCTGTTACCTGCCAGTTCCTGACGACGCAAGGCGATGAGTGCGTTCAGTGCGGCGATTTCGGCAGTGAGCTGATTGCGTTGATCGGCATTCAGCAATTTGCCATTGTCGCGGCCAGATTTGAGGATGTTGTTGATCTGCTGAATGCGTGTCTGGCTGGTGCTGATTTCGGCTTGCGCCCGCTCCGGGCGAGTCTGGGCGGCAATGCTTTGGCTGTTGGCAATGGCCAGGGCTTTTTGCAGTTCACCTTGTTGCGTCGTGCGATCAGCCAGCATTTGCTCCAGTTGCGCAACGGACAGGTCTTTGTAGCGTTGGGCGACTGGCACGGCGGGGCTGGCTTTAAGGCGGGCCAGTTCGCGCTGGTTTTCTGCGGTCTGGTCAGGCGCCGTGGCCAGTTGCTGCTTGATATCGGTCAGGCGCTGCTCGTAGTCGGCTTTGTCGCCCAGCAGCGTGAGGGTCTGCTGCAACACGCCTTGCAAGGCTTTTTGGTCGGCTTCTGGCAGTTTTCGATCGGCAATTTTGTCGAGGCTTTGCTGCACCGATTCGGGCGACGGGGGCTCGGCGGCCTGGAGTGTGCCAACAGAAAGGCTCAGGCCGAGCCATGCGGTAACGACTAACGTGCGCAGTAGTGACATAGGTACCGATCAGACAAGCGTAGGAAAATTGGAGTTTAGAGGAACAACCCGGGACCCGGTGCACTTCCTTCGGGGAATCTGACGCCCACTTTGCCTATCTTGTTCCCGTCCATGACCGCAACGGTCCAGATGGTGTTGTTCCATTCCACCTGGTCGCCGACCACCGGAGCGCCGCCCACTTTTTGTGCAATGAAGCGACTGAGTGGCAAATCAGGGTCAATGCCGTCGAGCTGTAAACCATACAAGGCAGCGACCGCGCCCAGCCGGGCGTCACCTTCCAGGACGAAGTCGCCGAAGAAGCGCAGATCGAGGCCGCGAGTAGGGGGCTGGCTGAACAGTTTGCCGAGGGCCGGCAAGTTGTGTTCGTGGCCGATTACGCAGAGCAAATCGCCAACGTCGAGGGTGGTACTACCCGACGGGTGGAGCAGTTTTTGGTCGCGAAACAGGGCGGCGATGCGGGTGCCATCGGGCATTTTAAGTTCCCGCAGAGCAGCCCCGACGCACCAATTTTGTGCGTCCAGACGGTAAACAAACAGTTCCCACTCGCTGGTTGGGTGAACTTCGAGGGCTGCACGAGACACCGGTGCCAAATCGGGTGGCACGGTGACTTTGAGCAGCTTGGCCACCCACGGCAGGCTGGTGCCTTGCACCAGCAGGGATACCAGCACAATAAAGAACGCCAGGTTGAAATACAGCTGTGCGTTGGGCAAACCGGCCATCAACGGGAAGACCGCCAGAATGATCGGTACGGCACCACGCAGCCCTACCCAGGAGATAAATACTTTTTCGCGACCGTGAAAGGCCTTGAACGGCAGCAGGCCGACGAACACCGACAGGGGCCGGGCGAACAGAATCATCCACAGCGCCAGGGCCAGAGCGGGAATCGCGATGGGGAGCAAGTCATGGGGGGTGACCAGCAGGCCCAAGACCAGAAACATGCCGATCTGGGCCAGCCAGGCCATGCCGTCAAGCATATGCAAAATGCCGTGGCGGCTGCGAATTGGACTGTTGCCGATCACCAGGCCGCACAGGTAGACCGCCAGGAAGCCGCTGCCGTGCAGGGCGTTGGTCAGGGCAAAGACTGCCAGCCCGCCTGCAATGACCAGAATCGGGTACAGACCGTTGGCCAGGTGGATGCGGTTAACCATTTGCAGCAACAGCCAGCCACCGGCCAGACCGACTGCGGCGCCGATACCGAATTCTCGCAGCAAGTTAAGCAGCAGGCTGGCATGCAGGGTGGTTTCGCCGCTGGCAAGCATGTCGATCAGGGTGACAGTGAGAAACACGGCCATTGGGTCGTTGCTGCCGGATTCAATCTCCAGGCTGGCTGAAACCCGTTCGTTCAGGCCTTTGCCGCCCAGCAGCGAGAACACGGCGGCAGCGTCGGTTGAACCGACGATCGCGCCGATCAACAGGCCTTGAATCAGGTTGAGGTTGAACAACCAGGCGGCCATCAAGCCGGTCAGGCCGGTGGTAATCATCACCCCGACCGTGGCCAGTGACAACGCCGGCCATAACGCCACGCGAAAGCTCGACACCCGTGTGCGCAAGCCGCCGTCGAGCAGGATCACCGCCAGAGCGAGGTTGCCGACCAGATACGCGGTGGGATAGTTGTTGAAAATGATCCCGCCGCCATCGACGCCTGCGGCCATGCCCACCGCCAGAATGATGACCAGAATCGGGATGCCCAGACGTGAGGACAGTGAACTGACGAGAATGCTTGCACCTACCAGCAACGCGCCGATCAAGAACAGGCTGTTGATGGTCGTTGCATTCAAAGGCAGTACTCCAGAAGACTGAAAAGACAGGGCGTAGACGGCCTATGCAGTCTACGTGCCAGCGATTCTAACCTGCGCGATTGGCCAGCTGTCAAAAAGGTTTTCAAGATATGAACTTGCGTGGGTGCAGCCGTTTTTCACTCACATTGAATGGTTTGCACCTACTGGCTCGCAAAGTAATCGCAGAGGGTCTGAGGCTTTTTCTTACAAGAGAGACAGACCGAGACTGCATTATTTTGGCCCGGCAAATTGTATCTCTATGTCACATTTCTATTAGCCAATGGATGAATCATGAAACCTACCTCTTTGATCAGAGATCCGGTGTCTGATGTAAATAGACTATTGGGTCTGGGTCCAAGCGAGCTGTATGTCGTTTCTGTCACCAAATTTGTTGTGTTGTATCTGCTGACGGGCGGTGGGTACATCGTCTATTGGTCATACCGCAACTGGGCAACCTACAAAGAACGAGTCGGGGCGGACATCTTCCCGCTTGTACGGGCTGTGCTATGGCCGTTTTTTATTCTTGAGCTGTTCGACAAAATTCAGAACGGTCTGGATCTGGCCGGCAAACCGTGCCGGTGGCACCCTGAACCCAGAGCGCTTCTGATTATGTTGATGGTCATGATCTCGACCCTGTTTGCGATGTTTTTTGATGATCCGCAAGACGCTGGAGTGGTGTTTATTGCCAATGCAGTGCTGATCACAGTGAGTGTTTTTTTGTTTGTCGGCGCCCAGCGCGCCATCAATCTTTTGGCAAACGACCGCCTGGGAGGCAGTAATTGCAACTTCAATGTGGGCAATGTCTTCTGGGCGTTAGCCGGGGCTGTGTCAGTGGCACTTCTGGCGCTTTATGTGTTGGTCTACACAGGATAATTGCCCGGATGTGGCGCATAAAAAAACCGGGCACTTTTCAGGTGCCCGGTTCTTGATGTTTCAGCCTGCTGTCAACCGATGGTCATCAAGCTGGCGTTGCCACCTGCTGCTGCGGTGTTAACACTCAGCGCGCGCTCAATCACCAGACGTTCCAGTGCAATAGACGTTTCACCCTGGGACAGACCTTGTACACCGACAATAGCGCCTGCGCGTTTGGCCACTTTCTGGCACACGTCACGCAGTTGATCGCAATCGCCGTGGTGCAGGACAGCGTCAAAGATCACATCGTCTTGAGTCCAGTCTGCAACCCGTTTGATGCGTGCTTGCACTTCTTTAGGCAGGCGCGCTACCACGGTTTGGCTCAGCTCATTGTCCGGCAGTACCGCCGAGCTGCCCACGGCCAGTACAGCCGCCAGTTGGGTGAGCAGGTCGCTCTCGACTTCAGCCAGGCACAACACGTGTTCGCGCGGCAGGATGGCGTAGCTGTTGCGTTCGCCGGTAGGGCCGTTGAGCAGGCGAGTGATGCCGCTTTGCGAGTGGGCGGCATACTCGTCGCACAACTCGGCCAGCGCTGCTTGCTGATTGTTGTTGGCCCAGTCTTGCAGCGCCTTCAACGGTTTGCTCAGAGCTTCGCGAGCTTGAGTGTCAGGCACGGTCACCGCATCGACTTTGGCGAATGATTGCTCAATCGCGTTAGCGGGACGGGTCGACAACAGGCGGAACAAGTACAGCGGGCCACCGGCTTTAGGGCCTGTGCCCGACAAGCCTTCGCCGCCGAACGGCTGCACGCCGACCACGGCACCGACGATGTTGCGGTTAACGTAGACGTTACCGGCATTGACGTTGTTGACCACTTTGGCAATGGTTTCGTCGATGCGGGTGTGCACGCCCAGCGTCAGGCCGTAACCCGAGGCGTTGATCTGTGCGATCAACTGGTCAATGTCTTTGCGCTTGTAGCGCACCACGTGTAGCACCGGGCCGAAAATTTCGCGTTCCAGCTCGTCGAAGCTTTCCAGTTCAATCAGGGTCGGCATGACGAAGGTGCCGCGTTTGCACTCTTCAATGTCGGCGATAGCCATTTGGTAGACGCTACGGCCTTTGCTGCGCATGCCCTGAATGTGTTGCTCGATACCGGCTTTGGCTTCGGCGTCGATCACCGGGCCGATGTCCACGTTTAACCGCTCCGGATTGCCCATGCGCGATTCGGCCATTGCTCCTTTGAGCATCTCAATGACGCGATCTGCTGAATCTTCCTGCAAGCACAGTACCCGCAAGGCCGAACAACGCTGGCCGGCACTGTCGAATGCCGAAGACACGACGTCGATGACCACTTGTTCAGTCAGCGCCGAGGAGTCGACGATCATTGCGTTTTGGCCGCCGGTTTCGGCGATCAGCGGGATTGGGCGACCTTGTGCATCCAGACGGCCCGCGATATTACGTTGCAGCAAGCGCGCGACTTCGGTGGAACCCGTGAACATCACACCTTTGACGCGATCATCGCCCACCAGGCGTGCGCCCACGGTTTCGCCACGACCCGGCAGCAATTGCAGCACCCCTTCAGGAATACCGGCTTCGAGCAGGATGCGTACCGCTTGAGCCGCCACCAGTGGCGTTTGCTCTGCGGGTTTGGCCAATACCGGGTTACCGGCAGCCAGCGCAGCAGCGACCTGGCCGCTGAAAATCGCCAGCGGGAAGTTCCACGGGCTGATGCACACCACCGGGCCCAGTGGGCGGTGGGCGTCATTGGTCAGGTCGTTGCGCGCCTGCACGGCGTAGTAGCGCAGGAAGTCGACGGCTTCCCGGACTTCTGCAATGGCGTTGGCGTAGGTCTTGCCCGCTTCACGTGCCAGCAGGCCCATGAGTGGTTGAATTTCGCCTTCCATCAGGTCAGCCGCGCGCTCCAGAATCGCCGCACGTTCGGCCGGTGGCGTGGCTTGCCAGATGGGGGCGACGTTGAGTGCGCACTGGATCGCGTTATCGGCATCTTCAACCGTGGCTTCTTGTACATGGCCGACCACGTCACGCAGGTCGGACGGGTTGAGCACCGGCGCAGGCGTTTCGCTGCTGGAGGCGCAGCCCAGCATCGGTGCTGCTTTCCAGTTGTTATGGGCCGTGGCCAGCAGGGCACAGGACAACGACGCCAAGCGATGTTCGTTGGACATGTCGATACCGCTGGAGTTGGCGCGTTCGCTGCCGTACAGATCGCGGGGTAATGGAATGCGCGGGTGGGGCAGGCCGAAACCGCCTTCTTGCGCCGCCATGTGCTCGATCTGTGAGATCGGGTCGGCGACCAGCTCTTGAATCGAAATGGTGTGGTCAGCGATGCGGTTCACAAACGAAGTATTCGCGCCGTTTTCCAGCAAGCGACGCACCAGATACGCCAGCAGCGTTTCGTGAGTGCCAACAGGTGCGTACACGCGGCACGGACGGTTCAGCTTGCCTTCGGCCAACTTGCCGACAACTTGCTCGTACAATGGCTCGCCCATGCCGTGCAGGCATTGGAATTCGTACTGGCCGGGGTAGTAGTTCTGACCGGCAATATGATAAATCGCCGACAACGTTTGGGCGTTGTGGGTGGCGAACTGCGGGTAAATCGCTTCGGGCACAGCCAGCAATTTCTTCGCGCAAGCGAGGTAGGACACGTCGGTGTACACCTTGCGGGTGTAGACCGGGTAGCCTTCCAGGCCTTCAACCTGAGCGCGTTTGATTTCGCTGTCCCAGTACGCGCCTTTTACCAGGCGGATCATCAAGCGGTGACGGCTGCGGCGTGCGAGGTCAATTACGTAATCGATCACGTACGGGCAACGCTTCTGATACGCCTGAATGACGAATCCGATACCGTTCCAGCCCGCCAGTTGCGGTTCGAAGCACAGGCGTTCCAGCAGATCGAGGGAGATTTCGAGGCGATCAGCTTCTTCGGCGTCAATGTTCAGGCCGATGTCATATTGCTTGGCCAGCACGGTGAGTGACAGCAGGCGCGGGTACAGCTCGTCCATCACGCGCTCGTACTGGGCACGGCTGTAACGAGGGTGCAGGGCCGACAATTTGATCGAGATGCCCGGGCCTTCATAAATGCCACGGCCGTTGGACGCTTTGCCAATCGAGTGGATGGCTTGCTCGTAGGAGGCCAGGTATTTCTGAGCGTCATGCTCGGTCAGTGCCGCTTCGCCGAGCATGTCGTAGGAGTAACGGAAGCCTTTGGCTTCAAAGCGCGTGGCGTTGGCCAAGGCTTCACCGATGGTTTCGCCGGTGACGAACTGTTCGCCCATCAGGCGCATGGCCATGTCGACACCCTTGCGGATCATCGGTTCGCCGCTTTTACCGATAATGCGGCTGAGCGAAGAGGTCAGGCCCGCTTCGTTGTGGGTCGACACCAGTTTGCCGGTCAGCAGCAGGCCCCAGGTCGCGGCGTTAACAAACAGCGACGGGCTGTTGCCCAAATGCGGGTGCCAGTTGCCGGTGCTGATCTTGTCGCGGATCAATGCGTCGCGCGTGCCTTTGTCTGGGATGCGCAGCAGCGCTTCGGCCAGGCACATCAGGGCCACACCTTCCTGGGACGACAGGGAGAATTCTTGCAACAAGCCTTGAACGATTCCGGCGCGACCACCGGCGCTCTTCTGATTGCGCAGTTTTTCGGCAATCGAGGCGGCGAGGGCTTGAGTAGCAGCAGCCATCGGCGCAGGCAGACGAGCCTGTTCGATGAGCATAGGGACGACTTCAGGCTCCGGGCGGCGATAGGCCGAGGTGATGGCCGCGCGCAGGACGGACTGCGGCAGAATGCTTTCGGCGAACTCCAGGAAGCACTGATGCGCGTGATCGGTGGGGGCTTCGTCAGCGTCATCGCCAGGCACGCCGCTTAACTCGGTCAGGGTTGCACCACCCTCGAGTTTTTCCAGGTAATTGAAAATTGCCTGTTTGATCAGCCAGTGAGGCGTGCGATCAATCGAGGTCGCGGCGGCCTTGAGGCGCTCGCGGGTTGGGTCATCAAGTTTGACCCCAAGGGTGGTGGTAGCCATATTTTTATCCTCATGGGTGCCGCAGTTGCGCGGCAGCAGCTGGCGGCAAGATTAGCGCTGCGCAGAGAGAGGTGCAACCTAGTGCAACCCGTTTTTTCTGCGCTTCGTCAGGATTTTTTCCCACCGACAAATTCCGTGCACAACCTTGGTGCTTATGGTTCGGTCTTGTGGGTTTCTTGCTCCTAAAAGGCGCAAAACCCCTGAATTGAGACGAAAAGGCGACAAGGTGCAACTTGCCCGACAAAAACTGGTTGCACCTTATTTGCTTTGTTGCATAGCATTCGCAGCCAAGGTGCAACCGCTTTAATGCTGATGTACCAACTGATGGTTTTCCTGGGGGAACGTCAGTCATAAATGCAGGGCTTTGTTCATCGTCTCAAACAGGACGTTTGTGAGCGTTCAACCAGACCGCTGCTAACCATAAAAACAATGCCAGGGCTTAATGTAATGAGTGTGAGTAACCCAACCCTGATCACGTTTGTGATCTATATCGCGGCAATGGTCCTCATCGGCCTTATGGCCTATCGCTCCACCAACAACCTTTCTGACTACATTTTGGGTGGCCGTAGCCTGGGCAGCGTTGTGACTGCACTGTCCGCTGGCGCCTCCGACATGAGCGGCTGGCTGCTGATGGGTTTGCCCGGTGCCATTTACATGTCCGGGCTGTCCGAGAGCTGGATCGCCATCGGTCTGGTGGCCGGTGCCTATTTGAACTGGCTGTTTGTGGCTGGTCGTCTGCGCGTACAAACCGAGCACAACGGCGACGCCTTGACGCTGCCAGACTATTTC
The DNA here is from genome assembly GCF_009600315.1 of Pseudomonas helleri. GTDB lineage: Bacteria > Pseudomonadota > Gammaproteobacteria > Pseudomonadales > Pseudomonadaceae > Aquipseudomonas > Aquipseudomonas helleri_A. The sequence goes on from NZ_WIWC01000044.1 coordinate 35,335, forward strand.
TCCAGTCGTTTTGAAGATCACAGCGGGCTGCTGCGCATTATTTCGGCCATCGTGATCCTGGTGTTCTTCACCATCTACTGCGCCTCTGGCATCGTGGCCGGTGCCCGTCTGTTCGAAAGCACGTTCGGTATGCCATACGGCACTGCATTGTGGGCCGGTGCTGCTGCGACCATTGCTTACACCTTTATTGGCGGTTTCCTGGCAGTAAGCTGGACTGACACGGTGCAAGCCACACTGATGATTTTTGCGCTGATCCTCACGCCAATCATCGTGCTGCTGGCGACTGGCGGTGTGGACACCACATTCCTGGCTATCGAAGCGCAAGACCCTAGCAACTTCGACATGCTTAAAGGCACCACCTTTATCGGCATCATCTCGCTGATGGGCTGGGGGTTGGGCTACTTCGGTCAGCCGCATATCCTTGCCCGCTTCATGGCGGCGGATTCGGTCAAGTCGATTGCCAAGGCGCGTCGCATCTCCATGACCTGGATGATCCTGTGTCTGGCCGGTACGGTTGGGGTGGGTTTCTTCGGTATTGCCTACTTCTCGACACACCCGGAGCTGGCTGGCCCTGTGACTGAAAACCCTGAGCGGGTGTTCATCGAACTGGCCAAGTTGCTGTTCAATCCGTGGATTGCCGGGGTGCTGCTGTCAGCTATTCTCGCGGCGGTGATGAGCACCTTGAGCTGTCAGTTGCTGGTCTGCTCCAGCGCCCTGACTGAAGACTTTTACAAAGCATTCCTGCGCAAAAATGCCTCCCAGCTCGAGTTGGTGTGGGTTGGCCGAATCATGGTGCTGGTAGTGGCTTTGATCGCTATCGCCATGGCCGCTAACCCTGAAAACCGCGTGCTGGGTCTGGTGAGCTACGCGTGGGCAGGCTTCGGTGCTGCATTCGGCCCGGTGGTACTGATCTCTGTACTGTGGAAAGGCATGACACGTCAGGGCGCGCTGGCCGGTATTCTGGTCGGTGCAATCACCGTGATCGTGTGGAAGCACTTTGCCTTGTTCGGTCTGTACGAAATCATTCCGGGCTTTATCTTCGCCAGCTTGGCCATTTGGCTGGTCAGCGCTATGGGCCAAGGCCCGAGCAAGAAGATGGTCGAGCGTTTCGACGCTGCCGAGAAAGACTTCCAGCAAAACAGCTAATTGGCTGAGCTCCGGCTCGCTAAGTAGCTCATAAAAACGGCCCGCTTCCTTATGGATGCGGGCCGTTTTTGTGTGTGCTTCGCCTGACGCCGTAGGCTTTCTCAGTGCTCATTGCATGAACATACGGGGTGTTACCGTGGAAAGTTCTGAGCGTGCTTTTGAGCGTTAAAGGGCGGCTAGCCTTACGTCAGCGTTCGCTTTCGGACGCCCTATCAAGGAGCTTTTCTATGGGTGGTAAAACTATAAAAGGAGAGATCTCGCTTCGTGAGATTCCTTTCCAGTTCCAAAGCCAATACGTCTGGACCATACAGCTCACTGGCGTGAAAGCCGATGGCAGCACCAAGCAACTGGGCTTGATCAGTGAGCCTACCGAGATCAAAGAGCCCTGGGCTTTTATGTTTCATATCGACGATCATTTAGTGGCGGGTGAGATCCAGATGTACGGCCTTCGCGTTGAAGTGTTAGATGGTCAGGTATTAATCGCAGATGCGGATCACCGTTTTCCGGTCGACCGCCACGGCGACGCTCCTACGGTACAACAGCTGGTTTTGCTGCCTCAGTACATTTGATCAAGAGCGCCGTTTAGCGCCGCCTCAGGCTTAACGCCTGACGCGGCTCGCTGTGCAGGGTAAACTTCGCCCCCTGCGCAGGAGCAATCATGAACTATCGTCACGCCTTCCACGCCGGCAACCACGCCGACGTATTCAAACATATCGTCTTGACCCGACTGATCGCCTTGATGTCGCGTAAAGAACAGCCTTTTGCCTATCTGGATACCCATGCCGGAATTGGTTTGTACGACCTCAAGGGCGATCAGGCGAATCGAACCGGCGAGTATCTTGAAGGCATCGCCCGTCTGTGGGATCAGAAAAACCTGCCCGCGATAACCGCGGACTATATGCAGGTGCTGCACAAAATGAACCCGGACGGCGAGTTGCGCTATTACCCCGGCTCCCCTGAGTGGGCGCGTCGTTTGACCCGTTCTCAAGACCGCATTCTATTGAACGAGAAGCACCCGGAAGACGGTGTGATGCTCAAAGACAATATGAAAGGCGATCGCCGCGTCGCCGTGCATCTAGGTGAAGGCTGGCATGTGCCGAGGGCCTTGCTGCCGGTCGCGGAAAAACGTGCGCTGATGCTGATCGACCCACCGTTTGAAAAGCTGGACGAGATGAAACGCTGCGCTGAATCCTTGAAAGATGCGATCAGCCGTATGCGTCAGACCGTGGTAGCGATTTGGTATCCGATAAAAGATAAACGCCAATTGCGTCGCTTCTATCAGGATTTGGCAGGTTCAGGCGCGCCGAAACTGCTACAGGTCGAGTTGTTCGTACACCCGCTGGATACTCCGAACAGTCTTAATGGCTCGGGCTTGGCGATTGCCAATCCACCGTGGGGTCTTGAAGAAGAGTTGCGCGAGCTGATGCCGTGGTTGGCCAAAAAGCTGGGGCAAACCCAGGGTGGCTGGCAGATGGAATGGTTGATCGCGGAATAAGCCGCAATGGGTCTCGTAGCGGCTGCCGCAGGCTGCGTTCGGCGGCGCAGCCGTCGCAAAATCCGAAAGCACGGTGTTTAAGAGCCACCGAGCTGTCTGATTTAACGATTGCTTCGCAACCGGACGCAGCCTGCGGCAGCTGCTACGGAGATCGTTTTCGTCAAATAGGGCAGGTCACGCCGGTGCCGCCAATGCCGCAATAACCCTGCGGATTTTTCGCCAGGTATTGCTGGTGGTAGGCCTCGGCAAAATACACGGTCGGAGCTTGTTCGATTTCGGTGGTGATTTGTCCCAGACCGGCCTTGTCCAGCTCAGCCTGGTAAGCCGCTTTGCTGGCCAGCGCTTCATCCAGTTGCTCTGGGGTGGTGCAGTAGATCACCGAGCGGTATTGGCTGCCGATGTCGTTGCCCTGACGCATGCCTTGCGTCGGGTTGTGCAGCTCCCAGAACATTTTCAGAAGATCGCCGTAGCTGACCTTGTCCTGATCGTAGACCACCAAGACCACTTCGGTATGGCCGGTCAGCCCCGAGCAAACTTCTTCATAGGTCGGATTTGGCGTGTAGCCCCCCGCATACCCTACGACCGTGCTGACGACGCCTTCGCGTTCCCAGAATTTGCGTTCTGCACCCCAGAAACAGCCCAGGCCAAAAATCGCAAAACCGACGTTGCCCAAAAATGGCCCCAGCAGCGGGGTGTCTTTGAATACGTAGTGGTATTCAGGCAGTTGCATGGGGGTTTCGCGGCCCGGCAGGGCTTGTTCTTGAGTAGGTAGCACGTTTTTATTCACCAGTATTTCCGAGCGCAAGACCATGTTTCGAGTCCTCTCAGTCAGATAGTCATAAGTCAGACCCGCAGTGTGCCCGAGTGTTACCGCGCTGTCAGGCCAAAGGGCCACGTGGGTAGCGTTTGAGTTTTTCCATCAGTTCGTCGCCGGGGATAGGGCGGTCGAACAGATAGCCTTGACCCACATCGCACCGATGGCGACGCAGAAAAGCGAGCTGTGCGGCGGTTTCGATCCCTTCAGCGACCACTTTGAGCTTGAGGTTGTGGGCCATGGCGATCACGGCGGAGGTGATTTCCATGTCGTTCTGGTTGTCGGGAATGTCTTTGACGAAGCTGCGGTCAATTTTGATGACGTCGATCGGGAATTTTTTCAGGTAACTCAGCGAGGAATAGCCGGTGCCAAAATCGTCCATCGCCAGGGTCAGGCCCATCTCTTTCAATTGATCGAGCTGCAAGCGCGTGTCATCGGTGGCTTCGAGCAGCAGGCCTTCAGTCAGTTCGAGTTCCAGCAAGCCCGCAGGCAGTTGTTCTTCCTTGAGGATGCTGGCAATGGAGGCCACGAGATCGGGGTCGGAGAACTGCTTGGGCGACAGATTGATCGCCACTTGCAAGTTGCCCAGGCCGCTGTCGCTCAGGTGCTTGCTCATTCGGCAGGCCTGGCGTGCCACCCATTTGCCAATCGGAATAATCAACCCGGTTTCTTCCGCCACGCTGATGAATTGGTCCGGGCGAATCATGCCTTTTTCAGGGTGGTTCCAGCGCAGCAAGGCTTCCATGCCGAGCAAACGCCCGGATCGCAGGCACAGCTTGGGTTGATAGAACACCTCGAGTTCGTTTTGGGTGAGGGCGCGGCGCAGGTTGTTCTCGACGAAAAGTTTGTAGCTGGCTTCGGCGTTCAGGGCCTCGGTGAAGACTTGTACCTGATGTTTGCCGTTGGCTTTGGCTTTGTGCAGGGCCAGCCCGGCGTTGCGCATCAGTGTTTGCGGATCGAGCCCGTGCAAAGGCGCACAGGCAACGCCGACTGAACCGGTCACGCTGATGAGCTGGTTATCGACAAACATGGGTTTGTCCAGGGTCATCAGCAGTTGGTTGGCGGTGTGCTGGCCGGCTTCAACTGCGGTGTCGTCAAGGAGTATGGCAAATTCGTTACTGGCGAAACGCGCCAGAATGTCTGCGGGGCTAAGGGTATTGCGCAGGCGTCGGGCCAGACTGATCAGCAGTTTGTCGCCCGTTTGATGGCCGAGGCTGTCATTGATGCGCTTGAAGTTGTCGATATCGACCAGTAGCAGGCAAATAGGGGCGGTGCTGGTGCGGGCAAAGCGCTCATCAAGGGTACGGATAAACGCAGGGCGATTGCCCAGACTGGTCAGGTTGTCGGTATAGGCCAAACGTTCAATGCGCTGATGCGCCCGTTTGGACTCGGTGATGTCTTCGTAAATGCCGATGTAGTGGGTCAGTTCCCGGTTGTCACCGTAAACCTTGGAGATCGACATTTGGCCCCAATAGGGTTCGAGATTTTTGCGTCGGCTTTTGAACTCGCCTTGCCAGCTATTGCCTTTGCTCAGGCTCGAATGCGCATCGAACAAGAGGTCGCTGAGGTTCTCCAGCGCGGGCAGCTCGCTCAATTTTTGGCCCTGGACTTCGTCTGAGCTGTACTGGGTAATGGCGGTAAAGCTGGGGTTGACGTATTCCACCACGCCTTCGCAGTTGACCAGCAAGAAGGCGTTGGCGCTTTGTTCGACAGCCCGCTGAAACAGGTGCAGGGCGCTGGTGGCGGTGCGCCGGTTGTGGTTGTTGATGACTTGCGCAAACTGGTCGGCCAACTCACCGGCAAAGGCTATTTCATCCGATTGCCACACCCGGCTTTTGCCGATTTGCTCAAGGCACAGCACCCCCACGACCTGTCCGTCGATGCGGATGCTGGCGTCCAGCATGGCATTGGTGTCGTGGTGGCTCTGGGTGGCGATGAGTTCGCGGGTGCGCGGGTCGCGGTTGGCGTTGTGTGCGTCGATTGAACGGCTGGTATGCAGAGCTTCGAGATAGTCCGGGAAATGGCTGATGTCGAGTGACTCGAGCAGCACATAACTTTGGCTTTCACGCTGGAAGGCTGAAACGGGGTGTAAGTAGTTGCCTTCAAGGTTCCACAGGCTCGCGCCATCAACCTGATAAATGTCGCAGGCGCTACGGGTGATCAGTTCGGCCGCCTCTTGCAGCGAATTGTGCTGGCTGTAGCGGTGACGGGCGAGCAGCAGAATCAAATCCTGTTGGGCGCGTACGCGCTCCAGGTGCTGGAGTTGTTCTTGCTGAGCCCGCTGGTTGAGCTCCAGCGCCATATGCAGTCGGCTGTTCTGGGGTTCTGGCTCGGTCAGGGCAAAAGAGGGTGGGTTTTCAAGCACCAGCAGGTAGCCGCGCAGCAAGTGACGATTATGGTGTTTGTAGGTTTCGCCCGCTTCCATAACCTTCAGTGGGCCTTGTTGCGTGTGCAAAGTGTAATGCACGACGTAGTGAGGCTCGTTAGTGAGTTGTCGGGTAATGGACTCATGCAAGTGATGGCGGGCCTTGGGCTCCATCAAGCTGGCGTAGGGCGAGCTAACCAGCGTACACAGATCACTCGCTGAAGCGCCGAAATGGCGCTCGCAGTTGGGGTCGAGATAAAGCAGTGCCCAACTGGCGTCATTAAGCCGCTCGAAACGCAGCATACCGAGCCGCGAAGGCACGGGTAGCTGGGTCACGACCTCGGATGCCATGCGCACGGCAGCATCGGGTTGGCTTTTCATTGAACACTCGCTTCACAAATGCTGATGGCGCACGGGCGGCTGCCCTGATCCTGCGGTCTGCGGCAAGGTTGCATCAAGCTCACGGCGCTGACAAGTGAACAAGAAGGCTAAGTGCTATTGAAGGCTATCGGCAGGGGTTTGGGATTCTGGAGTTTGTTTGTACCTTGACCCTCACCCCAGCCCTCTCCCGGAGGGAGAGGGGGCTAAAAAACAGTCCCCTCTCCCAAAGCGAGAGAGGGCTTAGGAACACCACCAATCAGTCCCCTCTCCCTCTGGGAGAGGGTTAGGGTGAGGGGCTTTGCGTAAATCGCAGGCAAAAAAAGCCCCGCCAAAAGAGCGGGGTTGAGGTACGAGCGTGGCGCTCGGAAAACAGTGCGCAGCCCCGGCCTTCGGTGAAGAAGGCCGGGACGTGGCTTACAGCAAGATGGTGCGGATGTCGCCCAGCAACTGGCTCAGACGCTGGGTGAAGCGTGCCGCCGCAGCGCCGTTGATCACACGGTGATCGTAGGACAGCGACAAAGGCAGCATCAGTTTGGGCTGGAAGGCTTTGCCATCCCAGACCGGCTGAATAGTTGCCTTGGAAACACCCAGAATCGCCACTTCAGGCGCGTTGACGATCGGCGTGAAGCCGGTGCCGCCAATGTGGCCGAGGCTGGAAATAGTGAAGCAGGCGCCTTGCATGTCGTCTGCGGTGAGCTTTTTGTCACGGGCTTTGGCAGCCAGTGCCGCCGCTTCCGCTGCCAGCTGCAACAGGCTCTTCTGATCAACGTTCTTGATCACAGGCACCAGCAGGCCATCCGGCGTGTCTACGGCGAAGCCGATGTTCACGTACTTCTTGCGGATGATCGCTTTGCCGCTTGGCGCCAGCGAGCTGTTGAAGTCCGGCATTTCCTTGAGCAGGTGCGCGCAGGACTTGAGCAGCAGAGGCAGTACAGTCAGTTTCACACCGGCTTTTTCGGCGACGGCTTTCTGCGCGACGCGGAAGGCTTCCAGCTCAGTGATGTCAGCCTGGTCGAACTGAGTCACGTGCGGGATGTTCAGCCAGCTGCGATGCAGGCTCGACGCGCCAATTTGCATCAGGCGAGTCATGGCCACTTCTTCCACTTCACCGAAGCGGCTGAAGTCGACGGTCGGAATCGGCGGGATGCCCGCACCACCGGTTGCGCCAGCTGCTGGCGCTTCCTTGGCCTTCTGCATCATGGTTTTGACGTACGCTTGCACGTCTTCCTTGATGACACGCCCGTGCGGGCCGGTTGGCGACACGGCGCTCAGCTCGACACCGAATTCGCGGGCCAGTTGACGCACGGCAGGGCCAGCATGAACCTTGCCGCCTTTTGGCGCAGGGGCTGCGGCCGAGGCAGGAGCCGCCTCGGCTTTGGCG